>CAYUJR010000044.1:0-1688 GCA_964445095.1 uncultured Gammaproteobacteria bacterium | reverse complement strand
ACTTTTTATATTCCACCGCTCTGTTTGGAGTTTTGTCTGTTCTTATTTTAATTGGTAAAGTAATAGGGAAAAGGACGATAATGGCGGTCCTAATTTTAATTACCGTATTGGACCTTTTTTATTTTTTGCAAAAGTTTAATCCGTTTGTCTCACCAAAGCTGGTTTTTCCTCCGGCCCAGATTATTAATTTTCTACAACAAGAAGGCGGTATAGATAGATTTTGGGGTTATGGCACAGCTCGGATCGAGGCTAATTTTGCCACTCAACATCAGATCTTTTCGCCTGACGGCTACGACCCTTTATATCCGCGCTGGTACGGTGAATTTATCCAGAGCTCAAGAGATGGGAAAATAGCAACTCAATTTACCAATCAAACTCGCTCGGATGCTAATATAGTGCCCGGTTTTGGGCAAGAAGATTTGGCAAATAATCTTTATCGACTGCGAGTACTTGATATTCTGGGAGTAAAGTACGTCTTGGATAGAGTAGAAGGCGGGACTTCAGAAATTACTTTTCCCACGGATAGATTTAAAATTATTTATCAAGACAGCATCTGGCGAGTTTTTGAAAACAAAAGAAGAGCGCCCAGGGCGTTTTTAACAGCTGACTACAAAATATTTAACAACAAAGAAGAATTCGAAAGATTATTTTTTGATCCAAACTTTGATGTTGCTAAAACGCTTTTACTGGAACAGGTTCCGGCGGAAAATCTAGCAGTAGATGAGATGAGTCAAGCAAAGGTTATATCATATTCTCCCAACAAGCTCCTTCTTGCTGTTAAAAGTAGGACCAGCCAATTACTTTTCCCTTCCGACGCTTATTATCCTGGTTGGAAGGCCTTCATTGACGGAGTTGAGAAAAAAATTTATCGAGCAGACTATGCCTTTCGTGCCGTAGTTGTTCCTAGCGGCGAGCACCAAGTTAAATTTATTTATGAACCTCAATCCTTCTCTTTGGGAGTAAAAACATCTATAATAAGTCTAGTTTTACTACTAGTTCTAGCTTTCTGGCGGAGAAGAAAAACTTATGAAGGCTAAAAAACTACACGCATTTTTTTTAATCGCTGTTTTCTTAATTGCTTTTTTGCTGCGGTTTTATAAATTGGGAGAAATTCCTAGTGGGCTATATCAAGATGAAACAGCGATCGGCTACAACGCCTATTCCATTCTAGAAACCGGTAAAGACGAGCGCGGCCAGCAGTTTCCGATTTACTTTAAGTCTTTTGGCGATTACAAACTGCCTGTTTATATTTATACCACAATTATTCCCATTAAATTATTTGGTCTTAATGAGTTTGCCGTCCGTTTCCCTTCAGCTTTTTTTGGATTTTTGACAGTCCCGGTTTTTTATTTTTTAGTCAAAGAGTTAACTCGAGATAAAAAGCTGGCCTTAGTGGCCACAATACTTCTGGCCGTTAATCCCTGGCATCTTCATTACAGCCGAGCAGCCTTTGAAGTTAGTATCTCCTTATTCCTGTTCTTAAGCGGTTTTTACCTACTGCATCAAGCATCTTTCTTTAAAAGACGGGGATTATTTTTATTAGGGACAATTGCCTTTATAATCGGGCTTTATACTTATAATCTAACACGGTTATTTGCCCCCTTGCTTTATCTAGTCACGATTTGGTTTTTTAGAAAAAATTTAACAAATTTAGCCAAAAAAGAGATCATCTTAACAGCTGTTTGTTC
>CAYUJR010000043.1:0-2001 GCA_964445095.1 uncultured Gammaproteobacteria bacterium | reverse complement strand
AAGAAAATCGAAATGTTACGAGCTTTGGGACACTAAATGTCCTAAGTTAGGACCAAAGGTGAGTTTTAAGGAATTAGTGAAAATGATGGTTGAAGCAGACTTAAAACGGTACAAGTCAGTTAAATCGGTTAATCGGTAGTCGATTAAAATATGTTTCTTAAAATTCCAGATATATTTCTTAATCTTTCTACAAATATTGAAGGTAGGTTAAGAACCAAATCTTTCCTGACTTAGGACATTTTCCAAAATCTTTCCTATTTAGCCTCAAAAATTGATGCCTTCGGGACACTAAAACCTCATTTTTCAGATAAAATGTACTTTAAAATGAGAGTCCGTATTGTTAAAACCGCCTCCAGTAAGCATGCACTGCAGATTGTGTCCAAACATAAAGGAAAACTAACAGTACATAAACATATTGGCACCTACGCTGACGATTTGGAGAAACAAATTCTTTATGATAAGGCCAGAAAATATATTCAGGATAAATCAGGTCAAATAAATCTCTTAGATTATCTGTCATCGGTTAGGCTCAAGGATATCAACATTACAGAAAGCAGACCCCTATTTGTTTATCGGTTGTTTTCCCGAATATATGAGAAGATAGGTTTCTCTTCCTATCCGGATGAGGTTATTAAAGATCTTGTTATCGCTAGACTATACTATCCTGCCTCCAAACTAGAGACACAGGAAATCCTATCTGATTTTTTTGGAAAGACATATTCTTTAAAAACAATCTATCGCCATCTCAAAAAAAGCGCAAAGACAGGGATTAAGGACTATTTTCAAAAAGCTCTCATCAAATTCTCAAGAGACGAGCTTAAAGACAATCTTAGATTAGTATTTTATGATGTTACAACGCTCTACTTTGAGAGTCGTCTGAAATCATCTCTTAAGGACGTGGGGTTTTCAAAAGATTACAGAGTGCAGGACGTGCAGATTATTGTCGGAATAGTTGTAACAAAAGAAGGTTTTCCTTTGTACTTTGACCTGTTTGCGGGAAACACTTTTGAAGGTCATACGTTTATTGCTGTGGTTGAGAATATTCAAAGACTGCTTGGAGTATTGAAATTAGTTGTGGTTGCCGATTCCGCCATGCTAAGCCGAGACAATATGGATATGCTTGCGGCCAAAAATATCGGCTTTATCGTTGGTGCAAGAATCGCCTCCCTGCCTCTTCCTGCCATCAAAAAAATCAACAGACGCCTTTCGGGTAAAGATGGCAGAATCACAACGATTCCCTATCGCTCTTTCCGTCTTATCTGCCAATACCTAAACTCAAGAGCCAGAAAAGATAAATCTGAAAGAGATAAACAACTCAAAAGAGCAGAGGACGTCATAAAAAATCCCAGCCGCGCAATACGAGCTCTTCGCTTTATCAAAAAAACAGGTCAGAAATACAGAATCAATAAAGAGTTAATTATTAAGGCTGAAATACTTGACGGGATTAAAGGCTACATTACCAATACCAACCTTAAAAACCAGACAATTATTGATCGCTATCACGATCTGTGGAATATTGAGAAAACCATAAAGATAACCAAATCCGATCTTGCCGCAAGACCCATCTTCCACTATCTTGAAGATGCAATCAAAGCTCATATGGTTATTGTTTTTGCAGCTTTGGCGATCATAAAATACATTGAGCTTAAAAGCCGTTTAACCATTCGTCGTGTATTAAAATTATGCAGTAAAGTTTTAACCCATAAGGTCAAAAACAAAAAGACAGGAGAGATTTCTTATCTGGAGACTACAATTGAGGACACAAATTTAAAAAAGAAAATCGAAATGTTACGAGCTTTGGGACACTAAATGTCCTAAGTTAGGAGGTACTACTTTTATTGTTCATCTTCCCCTAGCTCAAATCAACGCTTGATTGTATAGATCAAATGTTTTTTCTGCCATTTTTTCAAAGGAATAGTTCTTAATAACGTGAGCGTAATCAAACTTTTCCTGACTTAGGACATTTTCCAAAATCTTTCCTATTTAGCCTCAAAAATTGAT
>CAYUJR010000042.1:0-2195 GCA_964445095.1 uncultured Gammaproteobacteria bacterium | reverse complement strand
GTTTTGGGCTTCGGGGCTCTTGGCGGCGGGGCGCCTGCGGCCTTTTGTGCCTTGATTTTGGCGGCAATTTGCTGGTAGGTTTTTCCTCTCTTGTAAAGACGATCGATATAGATTAATCTTTCAACCGTCCAATAAGGCAGATGGCCCACGGGATTAGGAAGTTGAGAGTTGAGGGTTGAGAGTTGAGATTGGGGATCGATGACTTTACGAATGGCGTGAGGTAAAAGGCCAAATTTTATGAAGTAGCGGATGCGCTCTTGCGGGCTTCCGGAGCCGAAATCCACACCGGCGCGTTTGGCAAGAGCAATTATTTTAGAAGTCGGGAGAAGTTCCAGAGGCGAAATTCCCGCGAGGTTGGCAAGCTTGTTTTTGATAAATTCGGGCATGAGATCGGTCTCTTTTTGCCCTAAGTCCTTACCCTTTTCCGGTTAAACGATTTATTGTTTTCCCGGGACTTCCCGTTATGGGAAACACCTCTACTTCCATTTAATTAACAATATATGCTTTTTGTCAAGTGGTAGGTTTGTTATATTTAGGATGTGTTTGGGTTTATGAAAATTTATCGGCGGAGACTTTCCTTTGCGGTGAATTTAGACGTAATTAGCACTTTTTAAGCAGTGGTGCCAGGGGTATATGTAATGGAGCTTATCCTTTTGGGGCAAGCTAAACACAGGAATTGACGGCGGTTTTGTGAACAGTCGTAAGCGGAAGCTCCATTTTTTGCGCAACAAGCGCAAATATGTTTTATAATTGAGATATAATTTCTGGCGAAATTAGGGCGTTATAAAAGGGCCGGTGGCGCAACGGTAGCGTACCTCCATGGCATGGAGGGGGTTGGGAGTTCGAATCTCCTCCGGTCCACACAGGAAATATAAGGGGGAAGTATGTGAAGTATGGGGTTTAAAGCTGGTTACGAATACCTTTTGGCTTACAGAATAACCGTTCCGATTTACGATTACACGGTAATTTTTTGCGGGCGTTGTCAATCGCCCAATTACCCCAACTTTCCCAACCTTTCCTCACGTCGTACCTATGACCAGATGGTTCAAGCCGCAAGGTCGGGTACAACAAACATTGCTGAAGGGAATCAGCAAGCCAGTCTTGAGGGTTATATAAAGCTTGTCGGAGTGAATAGGGCTTCACTTGAAGAACTCTTAAAAGATTTTCTTGCTTTTGCTAGGCAGAATAAAATTCCGATTTGGTCTAAGGAAGAAACAGTAAGGAAAGTTAGGGAAGTAGGGGAAGTATGGGAGATTTTGAAGAAAACCCCAACTCTTCCTAACGACCCTAATTTCCCCGACCTTCCCGAGGATCTTCCGAAAGCTCTAAACCTTATGATTACGCTCGTTAACCAAGCTATTTATCTGCAAAAGAGGCTATCGCAGTCACTGGAGAAAAAATTTATTAACGAGGGCGGTTTTCGCGAGAATTTGTTTAAGAAACGTTTAGCGAAAATAACGTCATCGGGCCGGTAGCTCATCTGGTAGAGCGCTGCATTCGCATTGCAGAGGTGGAGAGTTCGAGTCTCTTCCGGTCCACCTGATATCCATTGTTATACTAAGGTGATCTTTTGAGATATTGTTTGTGCCTAGGTGTTTTTTAGATTTTCGTGCTGTTTTTAGCCGGTTGGCAGATACGATAATAAGGCTGATAACAATCCAAGAACCGTCTTTTGAGTTGTCATAGCAGGGTAAATGTCAGTTTATTATCGATTTAGTCAATTTTAGGTTTTCAAAGGGGAAGCGACGAACAATTTAGTGAGGATAAGTGAAGTTGCGAGCATCATATATTTTCAAATTTGGATAAAGTTTCCGCGTCCTTGGGAGGATGAAGGGTGAATAATGAAATCATTGATGAGCAAGAGTGAAAATTAAGACCTAGCCGGCCAGTTAGGTGCATGACACTATTTGATATATAAAGAGATTTTATGATAGCTTTTCTAGCCTCGAACCTAGTTCTTGAAGGTTTTGGGCAACGGCAGATTTGGCAGATGCAAGCAGGAGGGTGACAGGCAAGGGTTAATAGATTTTTGTTTTATCCAAATAGGCTAAGGCCTGTTTTTATGTCAATAATTTCAGTAGTGAGGAATTTTGGGTAAGTTTTCTAAATATCAGGGAATGGAAGCGTGCAGATGGCGCGACAGTGTAGTTTGCGACAGGCTGTGATTGAGTTTTCACTAAGCATTTCACGAGCCA
>CAYUJR010000041.1:0-2204 GCA_964445095.1 uncultured Gammaproteobacteria bacterium | reverse complement strand
CAATGCGTGTGGCTATTTTTCCAAATAGGGAAACAATTCAAATAGCCACAGCCTTCAGTTGAACTCCCCCAGAATTTTATCGAGGCGGCCGTCGAGGATTTCTTCAATGTGCCTCCACGACTTATTCAAACGGTGATCGGTGATTCTGTCCTGGGGGAAGTTGTAAGTTCTTATTTTCTCTGCTCGCATGCCGCGGCCGACTTGAGTAGCTTTAAGTTCTGAAATTTCTCCATGACGTTTGTCAACTTCTATTTCCCACAATTTGGCTCGCAGCATTTTCATGGCATTCTCCCGATTTTGATGCTGGTGTCTTTCTGTTTGGCAGGTGACTACAATGCCGCTGGGTTTGTGTCTAAGTCTGACTGCAGTTGAAACCTTATTGACATTTTGCCCGCCGGCTCCGCCACTTCTAAACGCCTCAAATTCTATGTCGGCCGGATTTATATGTAAATCAATATCTTCCAGTTCGGGTAAAACTGCCACGGTGGCGGTTGAGGTATGAATTCTGCCCCGGCGTTCGGTGGCCGGAGTTCGCTGAACTCGGTGCACGCCCGCTTCATACTTAAATAAACCAAAAGCACCGCCTTCGCCAAGGCTTCGGTGGGCAAGCCCCGCTATTTTAATTACATCATCATCGAGTTGTTCAACAGAGAAGCCTTTTTGTTGGGCAAAACGAACATACATCCGTAGTAGTTCCTGCGACCACAGCTTAGCCTCATCGCCGCCGGCTGCTCCGTGAACTTCCAAAATAGCGTTTCGAGTATCAAGCGAGGTCATTTTAATTCCTGTAACATTTCTCGTAGTGTTTTGGGGCCCTGGTCTTCTTTGACTTTTTCTTCTTTGGCTTTTTTGACAGAAAGTGAGCGTTGGCGGGCCTTTTCCTGTTTTTCTTTAAATCTCTCAATTTTTCCCACAGTGTCAACAAATCTTTGCTGGCCGGTGTAAAAGGGGTGGCACTTATTGCATAGCTCGACATGAATTGTTTCACGGGTCGAGCCGGCAGTAAAGCGATTGCCGCAAACACACGTCACCTGCGCTTCGGGGAAATATGGAGGATGAATATCCGCTTTCATATTTTGATTGTACAAGAAAAGACATAAGTTTGCAAGAGGACAGAGACTTATAGTATAATAATGTTATATGGTAATTGCCGAGAGACAACCGAACGGGAGAGTAAAAAATGCGGTATACGAAGGATTTAGACGAGGAAAAAACCGTCAGGAAATTATTGAACAAATAGAATGTTCGCCTGGCAGTTTGCGATCTGCTATTAGAGAGATAGGAGAAGCGTATGCTAGGGATAAAGAGAGCACAGAGAGTGAGGCTTTTAAAGAGTGGAGGGAGAGCACAAGAGGAACAACTAGAGGAAAATCTTTCTACAGAACTATTGAACATAGGAAAGCAATAAGCGAGAGTAAAGAAGGATCACTTATAAAAGTTCTTCCTTTTCTTATGCGCGGAGCATCAGTTGCTGAAACGGCATTTATAACAGGTGTTAAAAAACCTCATATCGACAGTGTTAAAGGATATGGCACGCATCGCATGGGAGAGGGAAATCAAGATTATCCGATTTATTTTTTGCCAAAAAGCTTTATGAAGCTGGTTTAGTTCCTGTGCTAACAAAAGAAAATCCCGATATTAGTGCCAGTCTTCAAGCTTGGAATGAACTTCATGAGCTTTATCAGGTAAATGGGAGGAAACTGCCGGAAAGTTTTGCAGATAGATTAAGACTGGAGGTGTTTTGGCTTGGTGTAGAAAAGGCATTGAGGGGAGATAAAAGCTTACATAAAAAATATGTGGAATTGGGGTTAGCAGTTGATGGCGCTTGGTTTCGTGAGAGCTTAGTACCTGAACAGGGATTTATTTATCAGGCTTTGCACAGGAAGTATCTCAAAGAGCGTTCTATGACTGATGGAAACGGCGCAACTTATGAACAGGGTGGTAAGGAAAGTGACCTTCGGCGATAAATAGGCCGGCAAAAACCAAAATTGAACCTATTAAAAATGGTACTGTGACTACTTCTCCCAACAGCGGCATGGCAATTACTACTGCCACTACAGGATCCAAATAAAAGAAAATTCCCACCTCATTGGCTACGATATTTTTTAGAGCAAAATTGTAACAGCAATAAGCCAGAGCGGAAGAGAGGACCGCGCCAAAAATAATTCCCACCACGCCCTGATGGTTAAGAGTTGCCAAAAACA
>CAYUJR010000040.1:239-2523 GCA_964445095.1 uncultured Gammaproteobacteria bacterium | reverse complement strand
CCCAACTTTAACACTAATTGAGGCTAAATGAGTGTTTTGTGGCCACCATATGAATTCAAGTAAAAGATAGTTGTTCTGATATGGTTTTTCTTGGTCTGCCTGGTTTTTTTTGAGGGGTTACGGTTTTAATTCTTTTATCAAGTAACACTTTACCGGGAATTTTCATCTTAAGGCGTTTCATATGTCTAATCGTTTCTTCATCGATTGCAGTTCTTACATAAAGCAAGATTGACTTATCAACCTCTATAGCTTTAACACTAAGCATTGAGTCGATAAATTGTAATCCCTCCTCATGAGAGAAGGGATTGATGGTATTTATGATATACCATTTGACAATTAAACTTAAGAAGGCAAGAAAGATATGAGCTTTAATCCGCTCTTCCTTAAAGTGAAAGATTGGCCGGATATTTATATTGGACTTTAAATCTCTAAAACCCCGCTCGACAAACTGTAATGATTTGTAAGCCAAAGACACTGTTTTTGGGGAAATCTCGCTGCTGCAGTTTGTTGTCAGAATCCAGATTCCATCATACAAAGCTTCTTGGTTTAGTTTCTCCTCATTTAGGGATATGTCAAGTCTGTCTACTTTTATGTATTTGCTGTAGCCGTTTTTAACAAACCAACTTTTATTGGTTTTGTATTTAATCTTGTTTTTTATTATTTTCTTGAAATACTCTCTTTTTTGTTTTTCATCTTCTGCAATATATGGGTTAAAACAGATGATCATTCTTCGCCTCAAAATTCTTTGTTTTAGTTTTTCTTTTTCCTCTTGGCTTTGAACTCTCATATCTAAATCGTCATACAGAGAGGCAACCAGTTCATCCTGTTCTTTCTTGGTAAGTGCGGATAGGGAAAAATCAGAAACATAGAGGTTGTCTTTAACTTTATCCATGTAATCTGAATCAACCGGAAAAAGTGAGCTTTTGAGAACAGGTGGAAGCCGTCTCATCTTAACGCCCAGAATATATTCCATTCCCTCCTCTTCGATTAACGTTAGATTCTCCTCCGAGACCATCCCCCGGTCGGCGACAAAGATTATTCTTTTAATATTGTATTTTGTTTTTACGGTTGAGATTATTTCTTTGAAGCTTTTGAGGTCAGACTTGTTGCCCGGGAATACCTCATGGGCAATTGGGACTCCCTCCCGACTCATCAAGACCCCGACTATGACCTGCTTCAGGTTTCCTTTGCCGTCTTTGGAGAAGCCGTACTGGAGGATTGACTTCTCTTGTATCTTCTCATCTCCGTCATAGTAGTAGATGGAGGTTGTGTCAAACAAAACTAAATCCAAAGGTTCGGAGAAGAGATTTCTATTTCTTTCAAAATATTGTTTTTCTATCTCGTCTTTGTTTTGGATGAGAACATCAAGAGTACGGTAAAAGTCCATGATTGATAAAATTTGCTTGTTTTTTAAAAAAAGTCTGTTCTGATACCAGATCTGGGTTGCGCGTTCTGAGACTGTGGAAACGGGATGAAGATGGCGGGCGATTAAAGCTGAGAAACAGGTTTGTAATTTATCAAGTCCGATCTTTCTGTTTTTAGTTTTTTGATACGCATCTCCAATAATCTTATCTAATGATAAGGTTGAGATTATATGGTCTGAAAGAAACATCTCTCCCAAGTCAAAACTATTGGATAATGCGTTTTCATCGTTGAGGTTTGGGAGGATTATTCCTTCGGATAACGTTGTGATTCCCTGTTTTTTAGCAAATGCGTCAAGCGCGGTTATGATCTTTTCTATCACACCGTTTTGAGGTAGATTTTCTACCGATCCCAAACAGGCAACAATATCCTGCTCGTGTTTTTTCTTTACAGAGTTCCACCGGCTGTCAACAAGATAAGCATATCTTCCATATCCTTTCTTTAAAACCCTCTTTCGTATCCGAACAAACATATATCCTTATGTTACATCATTTTATTTGAAGCTGTCAACACATTTCATGTCCTACACAAGTATTATTTTTACAGATAATATTTGAGGCTAGAATTTATGTTTTTTAGACGTTTGAGGCTAGGATAGTGTTAAAGTTGGGTAAACAATTGTCTGTTGATCCCTTATATTCTATACAGTATATTGTAATTTGTCGCCCACCTACAGGTTGTCCGTCTGCTGTCACATCGCTTTTAGTCGATCCACGTACACGAAAGCCACATTCTTCCCGATTTACCATTCGTCTATTATATCACAAATTTTGATTATAATAGTAGCATGTTTGCTTTACCTAAAAGCGTCAATGACTTTATAAGTATATTTAAAAAAAATAATTTCCAAATTTACCTGGTC
>CAYUJR010000040.1:0-229 GCA_964445095.1 uncultured Gammaproteobacteria bacterium | reverse complement strand
AGAGATATTTTGTTGGGTGAAAATCTTCTTGACATGGGCGATAATTGGGATTTTGCAACGAACGCAAAACCCGAAGAAATTTTAAAATTGTTTCCTAAGGGTATTTATGAGAATAAATATGGTACCGTTCTTATCCCTGTAGAGACGCGATTAATCGCGTCTCTACAAAAAAAACAAATTGTATTTGAAATTACCCCTTTTAGAAAAGAATCAGAATATAAAGACCTTC
>CAYUJR010000039.1:0-2675 GCA_964445095.1 uncultured Gammaproteobacteria bacterium | reverse complement strand
AACACCGCTTGACAACCACCAACTAACCTGCTAGCGTTTATATTAGCAACTAGTTCTATGGCTAAGATTCTTTTAATTGACGACGATCAAAATATTACTGATATTTTCCAAACGGCTCTGGAGAAGGCCGGCTACGAGGTAGTGACGGCTCAAGACGGTAAAACCGGCCTGGAAAAATCCACCAGCGAGAACCCCGACCTGATTCTGCTTGATCAAGTCCTGCCTGACACCAAAGGCATTGAAGTTTTAAAAACCCTCAAAAGCTCCTCTCCCATCCCCGTGGCTATTTTATCTAATTTTGGCCAACAGGAATTAGTTAGTGAAGCTCTCACCCTGGGCGCCGCCGACTATATCTTAAAGTATCAAATTGCACCGGAAGACCTAATAAAGAAGGTTAAAGAGCTGTTGGGATAACTTATGGACGGACCACACGACCAAGAAGAATACAAAAAACTGATGAGTGAGCTCATCAAAAAGCAGGTGATAATTTTGGGGCCTGACATCAGTTTAGCCAAGGCCCGTGGGGTGTCGGGGCTGACGGTGGCTGACGACGGCAGCGTCACCAGTATTGTAGGCGACCCTAAAACCGCTCTCCAGCAGTTGATTGAAGAATTCGTCAGTCTATCAGGCCTGATTGTTAAAAAAACCATGGAACCCTTACTGGCCAACTATCCGGGGCTAGCTGGAATAGTCAATAATAACAATAATAAATAACACTATGGAAAGGAATTTATTACCCATATTGGTCCAGGCCGGTATGTTTGTGGCCGCCTTTGCCGGCATTACCGCCGCTTTAGTGATGTTATCTATCACCAAAAAACTGGGAATGGGTTTACTGGCCGCCTCCTTTAAAACCGCCTCCTGGGGAGTAATTTTAATTGCCGCGGCTCTGGTGATTGAAGCCATTTCTTTTTATCTGCAAATGCAAAATGAAACGCTGGTCATGCTGATAAAAACTGTCCTATTAATTTTGGGAACCTATGTTATAGTAATTGGCGCCAAGAGCACAGCAGACCGACTCGAAAGCGCCACTAAATGATAACTCCCCTGCTTTTTATTGCGAGCTTAACTATTTTTGCTCTTTTCTCCATTTACTTTGCCCGCCAAGAAGAAAAAACTAAACAACTGCTGGAAAAGCGGGAAAAAGAACTCAATCGTCGGCTTTACGAAACCGCCATCTTAAAAGAAATTGCCGACCGGATTGGCTATTCGCTGGATGTAGAAAAAATTGTTGACATCATTACCGGCAGTCTAAGAAATCTCTTCCCCTATTCAACCGCCTCATCTTTGATGGTAACTCCGGAAGCGCTGACTTTTAAAACCTATGTAGAAGAGAATGTCTCTAATGCTTTTGTCAATGAAGTTAAAAATCGCCTGTTGACCTCCCTTGAGGCCTTACTTAACCAAACTCTGCCGGAAAAAATTAATGAGAGTATTTCCGGAGTGGTACTTGATGATAATAATAAAAACCCCCTCGCCTCCTTTTTTAATATTCCCCTGGTGATTAATGAGCAGGTGGTTGGGCTAATTAATGTGGCCAGCCAACAAGCGGGATTGTATCAAGAAGAAGAGATGAGTATTCTTTACCGTATCGCAAGTCAAGCTTCACAAGCTGTTTCTAAATTGGAAAGTATTTTAGAAACCGAAAAAGGCAAAATTATGGCCATGATTTCCTCGCTGGCCGACGGAGTGTTTATGGTTGACGTTGATACCAAGCTGGCGGTGATTAATCCAAAAGCGCTGTCTATGCTGCGAATTACTAACTCCAACCCTACTATTTTTGATATTATTGATAGTTTGACCGGTAAGTTTGACATTAGAACTAAAATCGAGGAGGCGATCATCAAAAATAAACTGGTGGCGGTTTCTGAACTGAAAATTAGCGACAATTTATTTACCCAGGTGTTAATTACGCCGGTAGTTGATAAAAAAGGCTTATCCTTGGGCGCAGCCATTTTGCTCCACGATATCACCGCCGAGAAAACCTTGTCACAAATGAAAGAAGACTTTACCAATATGATGGTCCATGAACTGCGGGCACCATTGACGGCCATTAAGCAGGCGGCGGCCCTAATTCTTGATAAAACTATCGCCCTGGAACAGGAGAAAAAGGAGAAATTTATTGGCATTATTCGCGAATCATCGGAAAATTTACTGGCCGAAGTATCAGATCTCCTGGATGCGGCCAAACTCGAGGCCGGCCGCTTTAGCATCAATCCCCTGCCGGCTGACATCAGTGAGGTCATCGGTGAACAAGTGCAGTTTTTTACACCTCTGGCCAGTAATAAGCAAGTAAATATCACCTTTGATATTGAACCAAATTTGCCGGAAATTTATTTTGACAGAGCCAGAATTGCCCAGGTACTTAATAATCTCCTATCTAACGCCCTGAAGTGGACTCGTGAGGGCGGACGAGTTAATATTCGGGCTTTTGCGGAAAATGGAGAGATTAAGGTGGGTGTTTCCGACAATGGTCCGGGAATTCCGGCAGATAAGAAAAGTGCGCTTTTCTCCAAATTTTCCCAAGTGCGGCCAAGCGGTCCTTCGACAAGCTCAGGACTTGCAGGCGGCACCGGACTGGGGCTTTATATCACTAAGGGCATCATTGAATCCCATGGAGGTAAAATTGACCTTGAGTCAGAAGTAGGACAGGGCACCACCGTCACCTTCTCCCT
>CAYUJR010000038.1:0-2847 GCA_964445095.1 uncultured Gammaproteobacteria bacterium | reverse complement strand
TTTCCGAATGAGGACTATCTATCCCTCTAACTCCTCCGAGGTGGATTGGTTTTGTTGCGCGCATAGTTCTTTGCGGTAGTCCTTGGTGTAAAAATTGCATATTCAAATTACAAACCAATTTCTTTTTATAATAAACCTTAAGTTTTTTGCTTCCGTCAAATCTCCCTAGTACTGTCGCTTCGACATTATACTTTTGGCAAATTTTTAAAAATTGTTTTAATTTGGGAGGGGAAATTGCTACAATCATTCTCTCTTGTGATTCGGAAACCCAGATTTCCCAAGGAGAGAGTCCCTGGTATTTTAATGGCGCTTTTTCCAAATGAACGGTGACCCCAGTTTTTTCTCCCATTTCTCCTATTGCCGAAGAAAATCCGCCGGCTCCACAATCTTGGATTGCCCGAATTAAATTCTTATCTCTCGCCTCCAACAGGCAATCAAACATTCTTTTTTCCTCAATGGCATTACCAATTTGTACTGCTTGAGAATTAACGTTGACAGTTCTGTCTGTCATCTCGCCGCTAGAAAAAGTGGCGCCGTGAATCCCATCTCTGCCTGTTCTTCCGCCAACCGCCACCACTAAATCTCCCATCTTAGCTTTTCCTTTTTGGGCTTTCTTTTTAGGTAATATCCCATAGGCACCAACAATCACAGTTGGCTTTGCCCTAAAGTCATCGTGAAAATGAATCGAACCATTATTAGTGGGAATTCCCATTCGATTGCCATAATCGCGAACTCCGTCTACTACCCTCTCGAGAAGATAGCGAGGCGGTAGTGTCCCCGGCGGCAATTTCTCGCTCGGAAAATCAGGCGGAGCAAAACAGAAGATATCAGTAGAAATAATATTCTTTGCTCCTTGCCCGGTTCCCAAAACATCTCTAAAAACACCACCACTACCTGTCATCGCCCCGCCATAAGGTTCAATCGCCGACGGACTATTATGAGTTTCCACCTTCCCATTAATTGCCCAACCATCATAAAAATCCATCACCCCCGAGTTGTCAATAAATGCTGAAATTATATATTTTTTATGCTTAAGTGCTTCCTTTTTAATCCTAGCAATCAATGGCGTCTTTTCTTTTCCATCGACTATTAACTTTGCCTTAAAGGTCTTGTGGGCACAATGTTCACTCCAAGTTTGAGCCAAAGTTTCCAGTTCGCAGTCAGTCGGATCTCTCTTGATTTTCTTAAAATAATTTTGAATAATTTTCATTTCACTAAGATTTAAAAACAATTTGTCTTTTGATAATTTCAACAACTGCTCGTCGGACAATTTTCTCATAGAAACTGTGTTTGTCTTTCCTACTTTTCCTTTAATGAGTAATGTTTTAGGTGATTTTTTGACAACATATTCAACTAGGGGATTGAAAATGGGTGTTCTATTTAAGTATTCCCGCGAGCAGTCGCAAGCAATAAGATTTATCCTTAAATCTCTTGCGCTTTTCATAATTGAGGCCACCTCTGGATTCATCACTCCGGGTTTGTAGGCAATTTCAACTACGTTCACTTCGGGGGAGTCCATCCGGCCACCCCCGAGGAGAATAGATCTATTGATTGTGTAAATTTGATTTATGTCTTCACAAAATAACTTTTCCGCCAAAAACTTGGCCTGTTTTTCCGTTACCCCTTCCAAACGGTAAACTCTTACTGATGGCTCCCCCCTTGTTCTTACCCTAACAGTTTGAATCACGATATTAACCTCTCCATATCCCTCCATCCAATATCGGTTCTGTAATGGAGATTATTCCCCTCAATAAAAATCATTGACATAACCTCATAGGCTTTCCTTCTAGCATCAACTATATCTTTTCCTTCCGCCACCAAATGAAAGATTCTTCCTCCATTGGCAAAAAATTTCCTGCCTTTTCTTTTAATCCCGGCGCCAAAAATGGTAATTCCCGGCAATTTTATAGCATTGCTCAATCCAAAAATTTCTTTTCCTTTAACTTTGGAGTAATCATCGGGATACCCTCTGGAACATCCGGCCACACTTATTCTAACTTTTCGATCAAAGTTAATTGTTATATTGTTCAATTGTTTCATTGTTACAGCCTCAATAATATCTACATAGTCAGTTTTTATACCAGGCAGTATCACCTCCGCTTCCGGATCTCCCCATCGGGCATTAAACTCAATAATCTTTACTCCAGCTTGCCCTGAGATTGCCGAATGGGTTAACATTCCGCCTAAATACAAAACTCCCTTATATGGTCGCTCCTCTTTCTGCATACCAAATAAAAGCGGTTTAATAATTTTTGCTTCAACTTCTCTGATAATCCTACTACTAACAACTGTTATCGGCGCAACGCATCCCATGCCTCCGGTATTTGGCCCGCGATCACCATCAAAAACTGTTTTGTGATCCTGCACCCAGCTGACAATTTTATAATCACTCCCGTCGCAAATAGCAAAAAGCGAAAACTCTTCACCCACCATCGCTTCTTCTATCAAAAAAGTTTCTCCTGATTTTCCAAACTCTGACATTGACTCAATTGCAACTCTTGCTTGCTGTCTATTTTCCACTCGTATCGCCCCTTTTCCTGCCGCTAAACCCGATGCCTTAATATACAACGTTTGTTGGGGAAGAGATTCAAAATATTTTATTGCCCGTTTCTTATCATTAAAAGATTTATAGCGAGGAGTTGGCAAATGATATTTCACCATAAAATTCCTCGCCCACTCTTTATCCCACTCAATTTGCGCCGCTTTTTGGGTGGGGCCAAAAGCAGTTATTCCTAGTTTTGTCAATCGGTCAACGTAACCTGCGGCGATGATATCATCTTGGGCCACATCAACCAAATCTATTTTTTCTTTTTTACAAACTTTGACAATTCCCTCAAAATCCATCAT
>CAYUJR010000037.1:0-2924 GCA_964445095.1 uncultured Gammaproteobacteria bacterium | reverse complement strand
TGTAAACGAACGACTAACACCTGGAGGGTGTTTTAGCTTTACACAGTACTCCTACGCCTTATTTTACATCCTCCAAGTGTTATAGCTTGATACCTCGCTCTCTTGGGTAAAATATACATACTCAATGAATTATTTAAACTGGACTTGAAGGGTAGTATTTAAGGCTGCCGCTAATCTCTTAAGCAAAGAGATAGATGGACTTGTTTTACCTTGCTCAACTCTGGAAATAACTGATTGAGTGGTATTCATTTTTACAGCCAATTCTTTTTGAGTTATTTTATTCTCAATTCTGGCACGGATAATAGCTTTAGCAATTTCAAACTCAGGTCGAGAGTCCTCGTAGAGTTTTTTAAACTCAGGATCTTTTAACAATTTTTGTTTATATGTGTCCCAATTAGTCATAATGTAATAATATCGCAAATTTGCGATATTGTCAATACTCAATTATTTTTTGCTTTTCGCAATAGATACTCCCGTAATCGCTCCTGAGCAATTCTAATTTCTTTAGTGGGAGTTTTCTGTTTCTTTTTCTTAAAACCATGCAAGATAAGGAATATTTTACCAGTCATAGAAACGTAAAATATCCTAATGCTATCTGAACCTAAAACACGGTATTCCCACAAATTAGTTCCTGTTAATTTTTTAACATGAGGATAACCGCCTTCTAATCCAAATGTTTTTAATAGTTCAAAAGCATGAACAATTTTTAACCGAGCCTTTTTATCTAGAGCATCGAAAAACTTTTCAACAAGTTTCTCACCTCTGGCATTTTCATACAACTCTATTTTCCACTTATCATCCATGAAATTATCATACCAAATTTTTGGTCAAACAATATTGGAATAGGAAAACTCTTAGAAGGTGTCCGCGCAAATTTATCTAATCCCCTGCGATTTTTTTCTTCGCTCTTCCACCTCGTCTAAAACAATTTTTCTGATGCGGATGTTTTGGGGAGTGACCTCTACCAGCTCATCATCGCCGATATATTCCAGCGCGTCTTCCAGATCCATCGTCCTTGGCGTTTTGACATTGACGTTTACTCCTTCACCTTTGGAGCGCATGTTGGTGAGCTGTTTGGTTTTGCAAATATTTACTCGCAAGTCGTCACTGCGGGCGTTTTGGCCAATCACCTGTCCTTTGTATACTTCAACAGCCGGAGAGATAAAAAGATTTCCCCGGTCTTGAATACCGGTAATGGCATAGGCATTGGTTACTCCGCTTTCAAAAGCCACCAGAGACCCCTGTTCCCGCGCGTTTGAGTAGCCGTTGTCTTTGTCATATTGATAAAAGAGGGTATTGATAATGCCTAAGCCTCGGGTATCTGTGACAAACTCGCTTCTGTAGCCAAAAAGCCCGCGGGTGGTGATAATAAATTCCATAAATACTATGCCGTTTTCATTTCTCATATCTATCAGCTCCCCCCGCCTTTGCCCCATTTTTTGCATGATAATGCCGCTATATTCCTGCGGCGCTTCGATATATACTTTTTCATAAGGAGTAAGGGTAGCCCCGTTTATTTTTTTATCAATCACCTGCGGTCGGGCTACCTGAAATTCATATCCTTCCCGCCGCATCCTTTCAATTAAAATTGCTATGTGCAATTCTCCCCGCCCTGATACCATCCATCCACTTGAGGAATCTTCAACTCGAAGGGCCATATCGGTTTCCAATTCTTTATACAGCCTATCTCTGATTTGCCTTGAAGTTTTAAACTCGCCTTCTTTGCCGGCAAAGGGGGAATTATTGACCATAAATGTTACTCTGATGGTCGGCTCCTCAATAGCAATTAAAGGTAAGGCAATTGGATTACCACTATCTGCTATTGTTTCACCAATCACCGGATCGGTAATGCCGGAAACTGCCGCAATATCGCCGGCTGAAACTTCTGTCGTCTCCACTCTGTCCAATCCTTCAAATGTCATGAGAGACGTTACCTTAAACTTATTAATACTGCCGTCTCTTCTAATTTGGGCTAAATCCTGCCCGTTTTTAATCGCGCCGTTATAAACTCTGCCAATGGCTATTCTGCCTTTATGTAAATCGCTGGCCAGCGTGGTAATAAGCATCTGCAGAGGATTGTCATCACTGCCGGAAGGAGCCGGAATTTGCTCAATAATTATGTTAAAGAGAGGCGTGATGTCTGTCATACTGGCGAGATCTTCCGTCAGTCCTGCCTTACCAAATTTAGCCGAGGCATAAACAATGGGAAAGTCTGCGATTTGGTCATCCGCTCCCAGATCTAAAAATAAATCAAGCGTTTTATCAAGCACATGATGAACTCTGGCGTGGGGAGTGTCAATTTTGTTAACAACCACAATGATTTTAAGTTTCATCTCCAGGGCTTTTTTCAAAACAAAGCGGGTTTGCGGCATGGGGCCTTCTTTAGCGTCAATAAGCAGCAGACATCCGTCAGCCATCTTCAGCACCCTTTCCACCTCTCCGCCAAAATCGGCATGGCCGGGGGTATCAATAATATTTATTTTGACGTCCTTCCATACCACCGAAGCGTTCTTGGAAAAAATAGTGATGCCCCGCTCCTGCTCCAGTTCGTTGCTATCCATAATCAGTGACTGGCTCAAGTCTTTATGCAGTTTGGTATTTGACTGCTTAAGAAGCGCGTCAACCAGAGTGGTTTTTCCGTGGTCAACGTGAGCAATAATGGCAATATTTCGGATAGCGTTCATAAATTAAATTAATTATACGAAAACCGAGCTTAGCTCGGTTGTACCTATTATATACCTATTTAACCCTGATTTGCACCTATTAATAATTAAAAACAGGTATATAATAAAAATATGAGTCCTAAGGTGATTGTTATGATGGGAGGATTTTTGGGAGGCTTGGTTGGTGGCTACATCACTATATTATTGGGCGCACCATTTATATCTTATTGGTCTCTAATTGGAAATACTATCGGCGGACTG
>CAYUJR010000036.1:0-3088 GCA_964445095.1 uncultured Gammaproteobacteria bacterium | reverse complement strand
CGGCCTTTGTTATTGATAACCGCTCGGCCTTCGGCCTCGCTCTAGTATTTTTTGCAAAGTCACAAAATGCACGCGATTTTTTTATTTATAATCCGCCTACCCTCCCTATTTTAGCAGAAAAATATTTAAAACAAAAATGCGGAATGTAGGTTGTACTAAATTCCTATCAACCCACCCACCCAAAATAATGGAAGCGGCACCCCCGCTTTTGGGCGAGAGGTCGCCACTAGGGGGCGACTCGCCAATATCTTTGCTTTTCTATTTTCGCTTTACAGTCTCTGGTAATCTTTGGTTCTGTTTTAGTATCGCCTGCCGTTGCGGGGGTATTCCGCTTTTCGCCCCCGCCTTTCTTATTTGTACCCCTTCTGTTTCCAACCGCTCGCTTCCCCTTCGAGGGGGAAGACTCACAACTAATTCCGATGGCTCGCCCCGTCTTTTTTAAAAATCGTGTAGTAATTCTCACGGGGCTCGCGTTTGTCGGGCTGCCTATCCGAAAGTTTTAGGAAAACTCTTTTAGAGAAATAGTTTTATCTGACGGCAGCCCTCCTTTTATTCAGGTAATCCCGAAGGGGCGGGGGCGGCGGAGCCGCTTCCAAAAGCAATCGGCCAATTTCTATCATTCTGGCTAGTTTTTGTGCTACCATAAAATTAGACTATGTCCAAAAAAGAAAAGAGACTTGAGAGTAAATCTGGAAAGATGATCTCGCTTATTGTAGTTGAAACCAGTAAAAATCCAATCTTTACAATTATTGAGTCTCATGGTGGATTTACTGGAAATGCAAATGATGTAATAGAAGCGAATAAAAAACTGGTTAAATTTTGTGAAAATCAGAATATAAATTACGTTGCAATCAATTTTTCAAACAATAGTATCTTAGATCAAAACTTTGGAGATATAAAGTTTAGCGATAGAATTAAAGACTTAGAAACTGCTATCGATTTTATCGATGAGAAATACAGATCAAACATTATTTTATTAGGTTCTAGCTTGGGCGGATTCATCAATCTTAATGCAGCCAATTATTCTACAAAAATTAAAGGGATTATCTTAAATTGTGCTGCAGTTAGAGCCCATGAGTGCATAGAAAACACGTCAGACAGAAATGAATTCCAAAGTTGGAAAACAAAAGGCATCGCAATCATTTGGGATGTAACACTTCCTTTTAGCTTTTATGAAGACTTGATAGAACATGATGCAACGAAAACCATTCCCAAAATAAATATTCCGATACTTTGGTTTCATGGAACCGCAGATCAAGTGGTACCAATTGATCAAGCCAGAGATGCAAAACAGTTAAACTCCAACATTGAGCTAGTAGAAGTTAAAGATGGTGGGCATAGGTTTGGAGATAAAATTCGACCAGGAGAATGGGAGGAAAAAGTAGAAAATTTTATTACTAAACTATGAAAGAAATTTATAAGATTTATGCTTCTACCTTTTTTGTAGGTTTATCTACATCTGTAGCTGTTATTAGTACTCTTTTCTATTTAACTAATGGGTTATCCCAAACCGAAATTGCCACGCTTTTATCAACATTCATGCTGACATATGCTCTTCTGGAAATTCCGACTGGTGGAATTGCGGATACATTTGGTCATAAGACTTCTATCTTTCTAGGAATAATCTGCATGGCTGTAAGTTTCTTAGTTACCGCTTTATCATCAAATTTTTATATGTTTTTAACTGCTATGTTGTTTGCTGCACTCGGTTTTGCACTAAATTCTGGAGCCTACTCTGCTTTAATCCAGGATATCTTAAACAAATTAGGAAAGGGTGAGGAATTTACAAAAATCTATGGAAGAATGGGCAGTGCCTTATTAATAGGACCTTTAGTCGCTGCCCCTTTTATGTCCTTACTTTTTACATACAATATTAGATTTCCATATTTACTTGGCTTTTTATTTCTAATTATTGCAGCAATTTTAATTTCTGGCGTCAGATGGGAGTTTAAAAACCATGAATCTTCCTTCAGCTCATATTTTCGAAAGACAAAAAATGGAGTAATGGCAGTTTTAAAAAGCAAGCCCATGATTGGTTTAGTAATAGTTAGCATTGGTTTAGGATTTAGCAGAAGCTTATTCAATCAAAATATTAACCAGCCATTTTTAGTTGATATTGGTATTAATATTGCTTTGATTGGAACAATAGCCGCAGTAATCTCTGGTTCTGAAGCATTAACTTCTGCATTCTCCCATAGAATGCTTAAAAAAATCGGGGTGCAATTTTCCCTTCTTTTTATAGTGATTACCCCAGCACTTTTACTGATCACATTAAGCAAAATACACACCATAATCGGGTTGTTGCCGATTCTTATTTTTGCACTAGCTCACACTTACAGGGAAAATGTAATTATGACGCTTTATCAAAAGGAGGCGAGCAATATGGAGAGAGCGACCATGGTTTCCACCACCAGTTTTTTAACTTATATTGTGGTTGGGCTTATGCTTCCAATTGGGGGATTTGGTATTGATAGCTTTGGAATGAGGAATATTTTAATAGCTTCTGGAATTACAGCTATAGTTCTTGGATTAATTGGTACATTTATTTACATTAGATCAAGATGGAAAATTATTATTTGATGTGAAGTATTAAAGCGAGGGTACAGTGAGGTACTAATTAGCTGGTACCCAGAACAATAATCATTTTGATATAAATTGTCTCTCTTGTAATTAAGCTATTTAACTGCTAAATTTTCACTGGACTCAACAATTTTAGAAATTGCTTTTTTTAATGGCGCAATCGGACAACAGAAAGCAATTTCTTGTTGAGTCCACCGGTTGCGTCTTTTAAGTGAAAACTAAAAGGAAAAAAGTTCTTTAAAAAATTTTTGCGTCACAGTCAAACGTGACTGCCAAGTTTGACTTGGCGTTTTTTGTCCGCCTTTGGCGGAGTTCGGCCGACAGTTTTAGAGCTTCGGCCTGCGGCCGAGCGGTTATCAATAACAAAGGCCGCCGAAGCAAAGCGGAGGCGGCCATCCTTCGACGATAGCGTTTAGCGTTGTCGAAATTGAGTTCGAGTTTTTTCGTAAAGGAGCTCCATTTGGGACTTTTGCAAAGAGCCGGAAATTTGGCTCTGGCTGGGAGGGGT
>CAYUJR010000035.1:0-3170 GCA_964445095.1 uncultured Gammaproteobacteria bacterium | reverse complement strand
GACTCTAGTTTTTAAAGCATTTACCAACTCATTAACATTGAGAACCGGTAAATCTCCGATAGTGGCCTTTCTGTTGAGATTAAAATCGCAGGTGATAAGTTTTCCCTTATACATTTTGGCAATTCTGACCAGCTTTTCGTCTATATCCGGAGCGGGAATATCGTCATTGGTGAGGATTACTTTAATCCCCTTGACTTTTTTGAGATTATTTAAAACTTCCAAACCCTGTCTACCTCTAGCCCGCTTGAGAGTGTCCGGCACATCGGCAATTCTTTTAAGCTCAAAAAGGATAAATTCAGGAATAACAACTGTCCCGCTTAAAAACCCGAGCCTAGCCACATCTAAAATCCTGCCGTCAATAATGGCTGATGTATCAAGAAGTAGAGCATTTTCCACTTTTTTCTTTTTAATTTTTCGCTTGACATTTTTATTTCTGGACAAAACATGGGGCAGCCGTTCCAACACCGTTCTGGCAACTTGGTCTGCCAATTGCATCAGCACTCGCTGCGGTAAAAAGGTGGAAGGTTTTTTTTGATCCTCTTTATCCATAGTGTTTGATAATCCCCAATAGGTCTTGATATTTTTCGGCGGTGATAAAGTTGGTAAATCCCAGTTTTTGAGCTTCTATAAGTCTTTTTTTTAAATCCTCGACCGGTCGCAGTTCTCCCAATAGTCCTACTTCGGCTACGGCCACTGTTTTGGGAAAAGGTTTATTTTTGAAGCTGGAGAAAATGGCCAAACTTACTGCTAAATCCACCCCCGGCTCGCGCAGCTGTATTCCGCCAGCTACATTGATAAATACATCGAATCTATCAAGGGGAAGGCGGCAGGTTTTCTGCAGCACCGCACAAAGGAGTTCCACTCTTCTTGGGTCAACACCGGAAACAATTCGGCGAGGAACTGCCAATTTAGTTGGCACTACCAAAGCTTGAATCTCAACCAACATTGGTCGTGAGCCTTGACTGCTGGCCACAATCACCGAACCCGCTACTTTTCTGGTAGATAAACCGTCCCCTGCCAAAAAAACTTGCGACGGATTTTTTACCTCGGCAATACCTTCTTGAGTGATGGCAAATATGCCTACCTCGTCAACTGGCCCAAACCTATTTTTCAGACAACGAATAATCCGCAAGTTCTTAAACTTTTCCCCTTCAAAGAAAAGCACAGTATCAACCATATGTGAAAGAACCATTGGTCCAGCTACTGTTCCTTCTTTTGTTACATGCCCCACTAAAAATATAGCAATTCCTGTATTTTTGGCAAGATTTATAAGCTGACTTGCGCATTCTCGGACTTGCCCTACAGATCCTGCCGCTCCTGTCAGGTTTTCCGATTCCATTGTTTGGATAGAATCAACTATCACGAGATCGGGCTTTAATTCTCCGATAGCGTCAACAAGATTTTCAACCAGCGTTTGGGAAAGAAGATAAAGAGTATCGTTGGGGGTTTGCCCCGAGTCAGGCTTTGCTAGGCGAAGGGCTCTCATTTTTATCTGCCCAGCCGATTCTTCTCCGGAAATATAAAGCACATTATGGTTGTCATTTTTGTTACTCTTACTAAGGTTTAATGCTGTTTGTAATAACAAGGTTGATTTACCAACTCCCGGATCGCCGGCCAGTAACGTCACTCCGCCCTCTACAATTCCTCCGCCTAAAACCCTGTCAAGCTCTGAAAAACCGCTGGAAACTCGTTTTTGCGTATCGTTTTTTATTTCACCTAATTTTTGTGGTTTTAAGGCCTCGCGTCTCACTGCTTTTGACTTTCTTGACCCGCGAAGTCTTGATGAAGTGGACTCTTCTATTGTTTCGACTAAACTATTCCATGCCCCGCACTCCGGACACTTGCCCAACCATTGAGGAGAAACATACCCGCACTGCTGACAAACAAACTGACTCATCGCTCGCATAAGTCTCCCGCTATCTATATCCCACTGGTTTTTCTTTGAGAACAGGAATAAGGCTGATTCTATGCTTAGTCTTGTCAACGCTTTCTACCACACAGGTAATTTTTTCTCCTTCGGCAAATTCTTTACCCAACGGTATTTTACTTTGATGAATAAGACCCTCTAGTCCATCCTCCAGGGCGACGTGGATACCAATCTTTGATGTTTTACTTACCTTACCCTTAACTTGCTGGTCAACGGCAAATTTTTGGGAAAGTTCAAGCCACGGATCAGGCCGCAGTTGCTTAAAAGAAAGGCTAAGTCGAAGATTTTCTTTATCAATATTGGTAACCAGTACTTCAACTTTATCTCCTATTTTGAATTGCTCTTCCAGGTCGCCGACCCGATCCCAGGAAACTTCTGAAATATGGACTAACCCATCCAGATTTTCTTTAATATTAACAAAAATGCCAAATTTAGTGACTCCGGTGATTGTCCCGGTAAAAACATCGTTTATTTTGATTTCTATAAATTCCTTTCTTAACTTATCCAAATCTATGGTGGCTAATTTTTCCGAGGCTATCAACCGATTATCTTTAGGATTAACTTCTAAAATTTTGACTAAAAGACGCTTTCCGGAAATTAACTCATCTTGAGAACTAATTAGATGCGATGAGGGAATAAAGCCGCGAATCGTAGCGTATGTTATAAGCAGACCATTTTTGCTTGACTCAAGAATTTCTACTTCCGCTGTTTTACCTTGTTCAAAAGCTTGTTCGAGCTCTTGCCACGCTTTATTTTTGCGGGCTCGCCGTAGAGATAATACCGCATGACCGTCTTCCGACTCTGGACTTAGTACTAAGGCTTTAACCCGATCACCTACTCGTAGGGTAGCGAGTAAATCATCCAAGATTTTCTTATCTTTTTCCAAAACCACCCCTTCTGTTTTTGCTCCAAGATCAATTAGAATTCCCTTGGGAGAAAGTGAGGTAATAATTCCTTCTACTTCTGACCTTTTGCGCAAACCATGGGGGGTATAGCCAGTCTGGGCCAGTAACTCCGCCATTGAAGTAGGTTCTTTTGGGGAGGGTTTAGATGATTTCGTCTCTTTTTGAGATTTGAGATTTGAGATTTGAGATTTTTTTATTGTCATTCATGAATTGCCGCCTTTCCATAAAAGTAATGATAGTATAACACAAAAAATTCCACAAAAAAAGCCACAAAAATGTGCTGGCTCTGACCTTAGTTCGCTTTAGCGACGCAGGGCAGAGCCAACCTTAATAAAAAC
>CAYUJR010000034.1:0-3368 GCA_964445095.1 uncultured Gammaproteobacteria bacterium | reverse complement strand
TTCTCATACAAAATCCGCCCGCGTTCGTTTTGGAAGTTGGAATAAAGCCATCAAAGTAGCAGGATTTAAACCAAATCCAGTAATGTTTGCAAGAAAACATACAGCAGTTGATGGTCACATATGTGACTCTCTTGCCGAAAAAATAATTGATGATTGGTTTTATAAAAGAAACATACCCCATAAAAGATCTATTCCTTATCCAAGTAGCCTTGGTCTTCATGTTGATTTCAGAGTCGGAGATTATTGGATTGAGTTTTTTGGACTACACGGACAACATAAAAGATACGATGAGCTGAGAAAAGAAAAGCTAAAGCTAATAAAAGAATATGATCTCAAATTTATAGAGATTTACCCCAAAGACTTATTTCCAACTAATAAACTCGATCAAGTTTTGAATACGTTGGGGCCGGTCCGGTAGCCTGGGTTCGATTCCCAGTTCCCCGACATTTCGACAAGCTCAATGTCTTCGACTTATTCTATTGAGATTGGAGAAATGCCCTGAGCTTGCCGAAGGGCTAAAATTATAAAATGTTTACTGTTTACATTCTTCGAGGTTTCAAAAACCATCTTTACGCAGGCTGCACATCTGATTTTGACAAAAGATTAATAAGACATAAAAGTGGAGATGGCGCAGAGCTTACAAAGAGAAATAAAGCTTTCAAATTAGTCTACAAGGAAAAATTTTTAACCCTACTCGACGCCCGTAAACGAGAAAAACAAATTAAAGGATGGCGTAGAGAAAAGAAGGAAAACTTGATTAAATTTGGCAAGCCAGTAATTTAGTAGGGCGCAAAATTTTACCTGTCCGCCCCTGGAGGAAAGAACTTTTTAACTCAAATGGCTGCTCTGGTTGTAGTCAACTCGGATTGCTCCAAATTGTCCAAAACGGCCATTAAAATAGCGATCGAAAAGTTGGTAACAATAACAGTATGCTAACTTTGCAGAAGAAAGCAACGATTATTTTAGCCTGGCTAAAAAACCAAAAAGTGCTATAATATAGACCAGTTCTTATGAAAAACGCAAAGAAAGTATTTGTGGATTCTATTGTTGATCTGTGCAAAACATTAACGCCAGAAAAAATTGAACAACTAGATCGTATATTAACTCAAGAAAAAGACGAGCCAGAAATAATTAAAGAAATCGTTGAAAAATTTCCACATTTTAAAATAATATACGCAGCAAAATTGTTTGAATAATTAAAAATATGCCTGATATGACTACCATTGAACAACGACCATTAAACGAGTTAATAAAAGGTGGATTAGAAAATTCCGGACTATCTCGTCGTGCTATAAATGCAGCTCGAAAAATTGGAGATTTCGTTCAGACGCATCCAAAACTACCTCTTCTTATAGGAGCGACAGGATATCTTGGTGAGGTTGTTGTTAATCAGGCTCTTCATCCGGAATGGGGAATTGGTGCTAACATATTTTCGCCGGTTTTCTTTGATGTATCTCCCGTAGAAGAACGATATAGTTTGAATGCCTTACAGGGTTTATTCCAAGCCATGTTTGTAGGCGGTGGAGCAACCGGCGTAGTTTCTGGTTTGGCAGAAAAAGCAAGAGAAATGTTCTACTTACCCGATATTAAGCGCGGAAGGGCTAAGAATCCTTATAAGCAGATGGTGTTGATGGTAGATACTACTAATGAAGCCACTGAAGGTAGTACCCATGGTGATTTTTATAATGAGTTCTACAGATATCTATTGGTTCAACGCCGAGATCTTTTATCAGATTTGATCAAAAGATATGGTCCTGTTTGCGAAATTACACCAGACAATGTTCCAGAACCGGTAGAAGAACCCGTCCCCGCCTATTTCCGGACAACTAACCTATCAAATACGGAATTTCTGGGAGATTTCGTAAAAGCCAAGAGAACAAAAGGCACAATTTCCGTACTTATGTCCAGAAGTCATACAGTCTGGGATGAAGAATTCACACCGTCTCAACCGGTCTTAGATACTGCCAACAACATGAATTCAACCATTACTGATACATTAGGGGTTGGGGATATTCCCAAAATTGTAATTACAAACAATCGAGAAGTAAGTACTCATGGAGCATTTGATCCAGCAACCGGAAAAACCCGTGTTGATAGCACTTCAGCAAAGGAATATTTTAGTAATAGAGGTTACGAAGTGGTAATTGCAGAACAAGAAGTAATGACTGATTTGGTTGACGCATTTAGGAGAAAACAATATAAAAGAGTCATTTTAATGAATGACGGAACTTCTGATGGAAAAAGGATTGCAGCAAATTGGCTTAACGATTACAGACAAAATAAATCGAATGATAATGAATTACCGGAGATAATTGAAGTACCAGAAGGAAAATTAGGTGAGGTATTACAGGGGAAAGAATATGATGGTATTTTTTTAATTGGGGCAGAAGACACAAGAGTAGCCGAAGCTGCTCAAGCCATTTTCGAAAAACAAATGAGTGAGAGGGAAGAAACAAGAGGATACCGTATCGTACCAATGGAGGTTCTTATGGAAGGAAGAGGATCCGCAGATAAACTTGTTCAGGTCACAAAAAATGGTGGAGATTTACATTTTGTCCATGAAGTTCTTGCCAAAAAAGCCGTTGATATTTTATTAAAATAAAAATTAATTCTCGAGCGAAAGCGAGAGAAAAATCGCGCGCAAAAAATGCTGAAGCGAGTTATGACTGTTATTAAAACAAACCGCTTTATCCTCCGACCCTTCCAGAAAGGTGATGAGCAGTCTTTGGTTAAAAATATCAATAACAAAAAGATTTACGAGGCGACTCTGCGAATTCCCTATCCTTATAAACTTAAAGATGCCAATAAATTTATTAGTAAATGTCTGAAGGAGACATTGAAAAATAAACCTAAAAGCTTAACCTTTGCCATTGAGATTAATCAACAAGTATGCGGCGGTATTAGCTTTGATCATATTGAGAAACATCAAGCAGAACTCGGTTATTGGCTGGGCGAGAATTACTGGGGTAAGGGAGTCATAACAGAAGCAGCCAAGTTATTAACCGAGTTTGGTTTTAAGAAACTGGGATTGGCCAGAATTTATGCCTATGTTTATCCCTCTAATAAAGCCTCTATGAGAGTTTTGCAGAAAAATGGCTTTACCAGAGAAGGGTTTTTGCGAAAAAATGTGATAAAAAAGGGGAGACTTCTGGATAGCTATTTATTTGCCAAAGTGGTAGGTTAAAATTTGCTTCTTTTAATCTATATGCTTTTTACGCTGTCCATGTGTTGCAACTCGCACGCAAAAATTTGATACACCCATCAAAAATTCTGCTATAATTACTTCATATGAGAATAAAAGTCTTTGCAACGGGCGGTACTTTTGATAAAGAATATAACGAGTTAACCAGTAAGCTCTACTTTAAAGA
>CAYUJR010000033.1:1731-4209 GCA_964445095.1 uncultured Gammaproteobacteria bacterium | reverse complement strand
GATGATATGCTAGTTAACAGATTTATATTCTCTTTTAGTCTGGTTGGTCTGGCTATCTCCGGCCTCCTCATTTATGAGCAGAATTTTACGGAGAGTATCACTTGCCCCTTTTTGGGTAGCGGCTGCCAGACCGTTTGGTCAAGTTCATACTCCAATATTTATGGAATTTCTCTGTCGGTAGTTGGTCTAGCTTTTTACGCTCTGATTATAGCAACTGTTATCTGGAGATCTATCTCAAATCAAAAAATAATAGCGCAGATACAGTTTTGGCTGGTCTTTATAGGATTAGTTTACAGCGCTTATCTGACCTTTCTTGAAGCATTTGTTATCCGAGCTTATTGCGTTTGGTGTCTGGCTTCGTTTATTGTTATTATTGCCATTTTTATCCTAACTGTGGTAGGATTACACAGAAGATGACCGGTGAGACAAAATTTTTTACCGCTACTGCTTTAGTAACGCTACTTGTTATTGTCGGAGGACTGTTTATTTCCAGTCAATTTCAGGGGAATAACCAGCAGGTTAAAGGAGTCAGCATAGATACTACAGCTGGCGTTAAACTGGGACCGGATAATGCCCGAGTGACGTTAGTCGAGTTTTCCGATCTCCAATGTCCGGCTTGCCGAGCGGCCGAGCCGGCAGTCAAACAAGTGTTAAACAAATTCCCCAACGACGTGCAGTTTGTTTACTATCATTTTCCTCTGCCCCAGCACCAAAACGCCAAAGCGGCAGCCGAGCTCTCCGAAGCAGCCGGAGAGCAAGGTAAATTTTGGCAAATGCACGATCTTCTTTTTGAAACCCAGGATGATTGGGCAAAGCTAGAAAATCCCACAGAATTCTTTTTAGGTCTTAGTAAAAAACTAGAACTTGACCAAGAAAAGGTGAAAAAAGTGTTAGAGGAAAATTTATATCAGCAAAAAATCGAGCAAAATTTAAATTTAGGTAACAGCTTGAGAGTTAATTCTACTCCCACTTTTTTCCTCAATGGCAAGAAATTAAATCTGACCAGCTTCGAACAACTAGTGGGAGAAGTAGAAAAACAACTGAAAGAGTCAAGGGGGTAAATATGGTAAGAGGCGAAATAGAACAGACATTAGGTGAGGAAGCTGCTAAATTATATCGGGCTTCACCTGTCGTTACGACAGGAGAAATAGAGTTGGGAAGAGATTTTGATAAAGGAGAAGAGGCTGATCGGAGAGGTGAGTTACCTCCTACCCTACAATTAATGTCGCCCTTACTGGGAATTATTGCTGGAGTAATTACCGGAAATTTTTCTCTTGCGGTGGCTTCGACTATGGCTGAAGTAGTAGCTCTGGGAGTAGCTGATTATGACCGGAGAGTGAGACAAAAAGAAGATATTTATAGAGAAAAACCTGCCGCTTGACAAATTTTTATTTTTCTTCTCTCAAACTGCAGTCCTTAAACCCGTCTGGGTAATGGCCTGGGAGAGAAAAGGGAACCCCTCTTATATACTATTGGGTATCCTACTTTAGTTTCTGCCGCGCTCATCAATTCTTCCGGCTTTTCTTTATTAGATCGTAAATCATAAAGGTAGATAAAAGAAGTCAAGCTGGGAGCAGCGGGATTTTTCCCGACTTTAGAGCACAAAAGCAGGTAGTCTTCTAGAAATTTTTCTGCAGAATACTCTGCTACTCTATAACGATGGTGGTCGTTTGCATCAGATGGCCGAAAAGCATTGTCGTTGGATGTGACAATATAAACAGATAGGCCGTCTTTGTCGCTAGCGGAAGCCCTATATACATCTTGACTAGGTATCCTGTAGTCTACATTTTGATCCAAAAAAACTTGTTCAACGGCTTCGCTTTGAGCCACATCTAAATCAAAATACCAAACTAAGCTATCATCATCAAAGAGCTTCATGGTATGGGGTTGATGATCTCGACTGGTTAGGTGGGTAAAAACCCGGTCAAGCGAACCATTTTCTAAAGCCTCAAGAAGACCTTTTTGTTCTACGTACATCTTAAATCTTCTGGGAGCGGGGACATTTGATTCTCGTCTGATAATGACATCATATCTCCCGTTTGTTCTTTCAAAGCTGTCGATTCTTCTCTGTGCAATAAATTTATCATAAAGAGCTTGAGTTCTTTCTCTCTGGTCTTTATCTAGAAATCTATCTTTTGGTTTAACAAGCCCATTGTTTATTAAAAAATCACGTTTAAGCCAAAAAGGAAGAGCGACCTGGGGATCCACCCTTACTAGCGCATCGGGAAAATGTAGAAATCCTATATAATCAGTATTACCAAGCTGTGATAAGAACCTTCTAACAGAAGGATTCTCCAAACAACCGCCGCTATCAAGTACCTCCACATATTTTGCAGCTTCGCGGGATTGCTGGAAGAATGTTTCTGGAAATGCATCGGCCTGTCTTAGAGAGGAGAACTGTTCAGTTTGATTATGAAGCATAAAATTATTATAGCAAATCACAAACAGCTGTTTCAACTTTTTTTGCCGCTTGACAAA
>CAYUJR010000033.1:0-1631 GCA_964445095.1 uncultured Gammaproteobacteria bacterium | reverse complement strand
GATGTCATCCAGCAGTCAACCGCTGTTCAGAGCGCATTGCGAAAGGTAGATGAGCTTTTGCTTGACGGGCACATTCGCGATTGCGTCACTAAAGCCATTAAAAGCGGCGGCGGAGATAAGGAAATTAAAGAATTAATAGAGGCGTTTAGCAAAAGGTAGGTGATAAAAATATGATGGGACCGTGGGGATATGGAAATTATGGCAATATGATGAGTTGGAGTAATGGCTGGGGTTTAGTCGGTTCGTTATTATGGATTGTGATTTTAATTGATTTAGTACTGTTGGGGATTTGGCTGTGGAAGAAAATAGGAGAAAAGTGAAAATGAAAATAAGCGGAGAAAAAGCTGTTTTTATTATTATTGGAGGTTTGACCCTGCTGGTTTTACTGGTAATTGTACTATTTTCTCTGACCGAACAGCAAGGAAAAGGAGGACAAGTTGCTCAATATGTAAAGAGCGATTCTAGTCGTCCTAAGGCTAATGTAGCGAGTTTTTCTTCCGATCTTGGTAAGATGAAGGTGAGTGATGAAAAAACAACACAATTTGCTATTGAAAATAGCGGTAATAAGTCCCTGTCTCTGTTTAAAATTAGCACTTCCTGCGATTGCACTTTTGCTATAGTTACCATTAATGATGTTAAGAGCGAGGAATTTAACATGCATAGCAAAAGTTCGTGGACGGGGGAAGTTAAACCTGGAGAAAAAGCTATACTCACAGTAATTTATCGGCCCTCTGTAATGCCTGTGTCTGGGCCTGTTTCGCGAGAGGTGTATCTCTTAACCAACGACCCGGATAAACCAAAGCTGACTTTTACCATTTCCGCTTTTGTTGAGTAATTTATGGAGAATATCTTTTTTGGCATTTCTCTTACTGCCGCTTTTTTGGGAGGAATGGTGGCCCTTTTTGCCCCCTGTTGTCTGACTTTTCTTTTTCCGGCTTATTTGGGAACTATTTTTAAGACTAAGGGCAGAGTGGTTTTTTTGACTCTAGTTTTTGCTCTGGGAATTGGCGTTATTCTGGTTCCCGTGGCTTTAGGCTTTCGTTTTATTGTATCGTTTTTTAATGAGTTTCATACAATAGTGTATCTTTTGGGGGCGCTGATGCTGGTAGTTTTGGGACTGATGACTTTTTTTGAAACCAAAGTGATGCTGCCCTTTTTGCCTTCCTACAATATGCCAAAGCAGGTGACTGTCGGTTCCACATTTGTGCTGGGAGTCGTTTCCGGGATTACCTCCAGCTGCTGCGCGCCGGTTTTGGCAGCTGCCATCACCCTCTCCTCGCTTTCACCAACTCTGTTTTCTGCCGTAATTGTGGCCTTAACATACGTTTTGGGAATTGTGGCACCGTTGTTTTTCTTGTCTATCCTTTATGATAGAGTAACTAACCAGTATTTATCAAACTTTAAAAAAAACTTTCAGCGGCCGCTGAAAGTTTTGGCAGCCGCCACTTTTATTATTTCCGGCATAGTAATTGCCGTTTTGGCTCTACAAGGACGTCTAGTAATGGGCAGTAACGAAGCTTACTCCGGAGTAATTCGTAATTTTATCTACCTATTGTCTTCGGCAGTAGTCCGCCCCTGGAGCGATATTTTTGTCTTAGTTATTATAGTTGTGATGCTAGCTCTGTTGGTAA
>CAYUJR010000032.1:526-4605 GCA_964445095.1 uncultured Gammaproteobacteria bacterium | reverse complement strand
GCATTGATGCCAAAAAAAGTCAGCGATAAAAGAGCCGGCTCCCATTTATTGTATTGAGGTATGGAGCGCAACACATAAGGAGCAAGAACTATTAAACCTAGGGTGGCTGGAAAAACCAGTAAAGAAATTGTGCTAATACTTTTTTCAAGAGCCAAAGCGATAGCCTGTTTATCTTCTTGGAGACGACTGAAGGCGGGAAACGTTACTCGGATAACTTTATCCATCACTAGTCGTAGCGGCACAAAAGCCCATTTTTGAGCAAAACCAACAAATCCAACTTCTGTTAAAGGAAGAATTTTACCTAGAACTATGAAAAGTAAGTCATCTTTTAATAAAGCTAGTAAACTATTGGCTTGGAATGGCACGCCAAACGAGAGTAGTTTTTTAGCGCTTTCTAGAGAGAAGCCAAACCTTACTTTCCACGGCGCAACTAGATAGATAATAATCGTACCTACAACACCTCTCGCAATTACGGCAATGGTAAAGCTGGTGATGCCGAAACCTTGAAGGGTTAGAAACACGGCCACCGTGTTAAAAACTACTGCCTCGGCTATTTGAGGAATGACTAATTTATGGAATTCCAAGTGTCGCTCAAGAACAATAGATGGTACAGTTTTGAGCGAAGAAAAGAAAAACGATAGAATTATAGCTTGAAAAAGTCTAACGCCAGGCGTATCAAGATTATAGAAATTACCAATCTGGGGCGTGAAAAATAGCGCCACTGTAATACCCAATAGCACTAAAATTTGTTGGATGGTAAAGGTAGTTACTAGATCTTCTTGGCTAACTTTTTCCTTTTTTTGAATAAGAGCGGCGCCAAGACCAATATCTGAAAAATATCCTAAGAAAGCCAGGCTCGCTGAAACTACCACATACACTCCAAATAAGCGGGGATCAACTACTATCGTTAAAACAAAAACTAGCGCCGTATTAATAAATTGCGTCAAAACTAAAAACAGAATACCCCTGATTGACCGGCCGGCAATTATTGTTTTATTAAGTTTCGCCATATTAATTTCTATCTTTTTATTATTCTTTGCCAAGGCTTTTCCCAAAAAAGCCGCCAGATAACCCCTAAATCATTCCAAACGGTTGATAAAAGCCGTACTGTCGAGCCGGGATTGTCTACCCAATGAATTGGTATTTCTCGCACTACATAACCGCTTTTTTGGGCAACAATTAATAATTCTCCGTCAAAAAACCAATCATTATCTAAAATTTTAGGGATGAGATCTTTTACTACTTTTCTTGACACTCCCTTAAAACCGCATTGGGCGTCTGTGATATTAATTTGAAAGAGAAAGCGAATAAAGAAGAGGTTAAGCGCCCTGGAGGTAAATTCTCGCACAAACGTTCTTCCTTCAACTTTTGCCCCGGAAGATAGTCTTGAACCTATTACAATATCTGCTCCTTCTTCTAAAAATTTTAATAATTGTGGCAGATGAACTAAATCGGTTGATAAATCCAAATCCATATAGACATAGTAGGTAGCCGGAGTGGCTATCCAAGCCCGCTTAACTGCCCTACCTCTTCCTTTCTGCTCGATACGCAGTAGTGAAAGATGAGGAAATTTTTTAGTAAGCGCAGTAGCAATTATCGGGGTCTTATCCCGCGAAGCATTATCGGCTATGGTAATATGCCAGTCGTATTTTTTTAAATTCTGGAGAGAAAAATTATAGAGCTTGGTAATATTTTTTTCCAGCTCTATCTCTTCATCGTAAACAGGAACGACAATCTCAACTGTGGGCTTTGGCATATTTTAAACTTTTTAAGTATAACATTAAAATCATGGCGATGCTTATCAAACTCAAAATATTGGCTATCTTTTCAACAGGCGTGGAGATAAAAACTAGACCAACCTGGTGCTCTCCGGCCGCAATCGATAATTCCATGCCATTATCTTTATTTTTATAAGACGCCGCTATCCCATCAATGTATGCTTGCCAAGCTGGAAAGGGGGCAATATTTATCAGAATATTTTTCTCTTTATCGTTATCTATAATAAATGTCAATTCTTGCGTTTTATTCTTAACGATTTCTCCTCCAGATATTCTGGTTCTCGCTACTTCGTTAACTGCTTTTGGTTTTTGAAAATTTTTTGGCATGTATTCGTCTGAGATCTTTGATGTTGTCCATTTAATATTATCTTCATTAACATAATCGTTAACGGTTTTGGGAAAGATTGTTTGCGGATTAAAAAGTTTAAGGTTAAAATACAAAAGTAAAACTATTAATAAGGCTCCCCCGCCAAAGTACAACGCAGCACTTAAGTAGTGACGTGCCAGCCGCATCGTCGCTCCCACGACGAGTGAAGAAAAAAACGAGGAAAAAATCAGAAACCGCCAAGGGTATTGAAGAAAGGCCATTGGCGTAACTTTTTCCCATAGCGGCTCTGATATCGCAAGCATTAGTAAAATCGAAATTAAAAATCCCAAAAAAGCCAAACCTATTATCAAATTGAAATGTTTCTTGATAAAAACTGGAAAAAGCAATGTTATGGCTACTATAAATGGGGTAATAATGTGAAGCTTGCCAATTTTAAAAGATAATCCATCAAGACAACCGGGGATGGAGCCACCAAAACCCCAAGGGCTATCCCACAGCTGCTGCCAACAAACAAAATGATCGCGAAAATCCGCCCCGCCACCAATTTGCGAAAAAATATTGGCATATCCTATTTCCCAAAGCGCCGGTAACCAGTAAAAAGCGGAAAGTCCTAATCCCAGTAAAATGATAAATGATAAATGATAAATAATAAATATTTTTCGCTTTTTAATAGCAATGTAACAATAGAACAATGCAACAATAGCAAAAAAAGGTAATAACATTAGAGCTGTTAAATTGTGTGACAGGATTACTCCGGCAAACCCTACGCCACCCAACCCCACCCATTGCCACTTCTGCTTTTGATAAACTTTCCATAATCCGTAAAAAAATAATGGCAGAAATGCATATGCCCAAAACTCTCCGACCGCTCCCCGCACGTAAACATCAACCGCATGATAAGGCGCATATGTATAAAATAATCCACTTATAATACCGCCTATTTCTCCCCAAAATTCTCTCGCTAAAAAATACATAAAGAGCCCTGAGAGTAAAATACCTATAACCATCATCGCCTTAGTGCTATCAAGAGCATTAATACCACCGATGCTCAACAATCCCCCCACATAATATGGCAATGGGGCATAAAAATTAAAAAGCGGATAACCATAACCGTAGCCTAAGTCCTTGACCCAGCGAACAGGAAATTGCCCGTCTGTTAAAGCTTGGGCCATTTGCGAAACTCTGACTACCTGTGTATCATCATGCATGGGGAAAAAACCGGGAATAAAAAATGGTTTTATTGCCCAAACTGAAAGTACTAAAAGTAAAATTATTCCCCAATGCCTTTTAAAAATAATCATTTCTTTTTTCTGGAAAAAACTATTAATAATAAAAATCCCGCTACTGATAAGGCGTCAGCACCTAGACGAAACGGTGTTTCCCCAAAAATTAATTTAACATTATGCTCTCCTTTTGCTACCTCAACCCCCATCAGTCCCTTACTATAATCATAAGAAGCTATTACTTCTTTCTCATCTATAAACGTCTTCCAGCCGGGGAAATAAACAGTATTAATTCTTATCTTACCATCAGTTTTCATCTTAGCAGTCAATGAAATTTTGTTACTTTTAACAAGTGTCTTTTCTAACGTTCCTACTCCTTCTACTATTTCTACCTTTTCTTTTGCCCGCTCGAGGGGTACCGACTTAACCCATATGGGCATGTATTCATTTTGTACAGTGGTGGAATCTTGATTGGTAGCGTAAAATCCTTCTCCTTTATCAAAAAAAACTGTCGGTTTAAGATAGGGAATCGCCGAAACTAAAAGAGCTGTCAAAAGCATTATGGACGCTATTAATTTTTTCTTTTTACTAAAACCATCAATTACAAAAGCTGATAAAAAGGCTGCGCTTAGAATAGTTATTGATAAAAATCTAAAAGGAAATTGGATAAAACCAACTGGTAAAATCTGCCAAAAAAAACTACTGTAAGACAGACTCAAAAAAATACTACCAACCCCTGCAGAAAAAAAC
>CAYUJR010000032.1:0-508 GCA_964445095.1 uncultured Gammaproteobacteria bacterium | reverse complement strand
TAAAATGATTTAAATCATTAAAGCGAAAGTATTTAATAAAAAAGGTGATAAAAATGATTAAAGTTCCCCAACTGATAAGAGAAAACTCCACAAAATAATTTTGCCAATCGGAAACCGGTGTTTGGGAAAATCTGGTATACTGCAAATCAAAAATGGCCGGTAGCCAAAAAAATGCAGATAAAGCTAGACCAAGAATTATACTCAATACTTGATGCTTGATGCTCAATACATTTCTTAAAAACATATAAACTATAACTATGGGAAGAAGTAGCAGGGCTAATGTATTATGCGATAAAATAAGCATGGCAATACCAAGACTCGTCCAAAAAAAACTTCTTTGCTCAATTGACCAGAGAATAAACGGCACCACTGCTAAAGCCAGAATTTCTCCCACCGATCCCCTTTTATATAAGTCAAATAAATGGCATGGTGTGTGTAAATAAAAAAGGGCTCCCACTAAAGCAGCCAAGTTAGTAAATATTTTTCGCAGCCAAAGATAGGTAAATAT
>CAYUJR010000031.1:0-5296 GCA_964445095.1 uncultured Gammaproteobacteria bacterium | reverse complement strand
GGTATCAGATTGAGGGATTAACAGAATAATTAGAGTAAAGAGGACAATTAAAACAATGGCAATAAGTACTCCTACTCCCACAGGATTGGCAAAAAGCTTGGCAATATTAGCTATAACACGAATTTTTTTCACAATTGTAGCCAGTCCTTTAGGTAAACGGGGCAAAGGAAGATTTTTGCTTGATGGTATGTTGGGAGTTGAGAGATGGACACCAGGTTGTTTATGTGGAGTTTTTTCTTGACGGGCTGGCTGACTTAGGGGAGCAGGAGGTTCATAACTAGTTTCATCAGGGCTTGGTTCAACCAGCGGTTGATATTCTTCAACAGTAGGCGGTCCGGACTCTCCCCATTGTTCAATTTGCTGACCCTCCATGACTCTTTTTTCTTCTGCCCGGGCCAGAGCGGCAGTTAGGGCTGGATTTTTAGCGGCATATTTGGCCGCCTTTTCCGGATGCATGGCGATAAATTTATCCCATTCATGCTGACTAATTTTTTGACTAGTCTCTTCCCAATTTACCACAGTTCCGCTTCGCGATAGTAAGTTATAGCGCGCCTTGGCATGCTCTGCCATTCTTGCCTTCATGCGGTTAATAGCCGGGTCATCGTCAGGATTTTTATAAATTTTACTGCGTTTTTTATCATACTTTTCCGCCTCTTTTTGATGTTTTTCCCGAAATAATCTCTCTGCCTGTTCATCAAGAGTCGGGGCATTTTCATCATCGAGCGCTCCATAGGTAAAATTTATTCCCTCTTCGCTATCTAGAGTTTTATCCGGATGGTCTGCCAGCCATTGCTTTTTCAGCAACTCTTGAACCTTTTGATACTTGGAGTCTTGTTGCATCAGCTCCGGACGATTTCTCATGAAAAGAGCCAGCGGCCCGACTGCCAACAGTCCGGCCGCTCCCGCACCGCCACCGCGTCTTTGTTGGGGTAGCTGATCATATTGAGAGGCAACATTGTTATATCTAATCTCGGAAAAGGCCGCCTGAACTTCCCGCGCCTCCCAAATACTGGGATCAATAGCTAGTTGCGGATTGTTATTAATCCATTCGTGGAATTGGTCGGCTGTTTGAAATTGATTAACAATCGGATTATTCCTGGCAAAGGCGGTCCACTGGGCCGACAACTCCATGGCTCTGGTCGAGTTTTGCTTGATAAACTGTTCGATTTTACTAAAATCGCGAATTTTAACCGCCATAAATTAATTATCTTTTTTCTCCGCCAGCTCTTGAGGGTTAGAAGTAATTAATTGGTGTTCAAAGGGGGCGGAAATGACTTTAACTGCCACATGATTCTGGCCGGCAAAAAATAGCCCTTCTCCCACATCGCTGGAGAGTAAAAAGTGTTTTTCGCCCTCCGACAGATAAAAAGTTTTAGCCACCACGTCAATAGAGGCAGGAGACTGCTTAAGTAAAATTTGAATAGAAGAGTTAGACAGAATTGGCCTGCCATAATCACTAGCTAAAAAATCCTCTACATCTTGAGTGATGGTGGTCAGTCCCAGATAATATTTTCTGGCCCGTTTGGCAATGGAGAAGATAAAATCAGCCGAGTCCTTATGTTTCATTAAATACCAGGCCTCGTCTACCACCAGAATTCTTTTTTTAATGTCGCGCCTGATGCGGGTCCAAATATAGTCTAAGATAATATACATGGCGATGGGCCGCAGTTCTTCCTCAAGATCCCTAATGGAAAAAACGGTAAAGGCATTTTTAATATCAATATTGGAGCGCTGGTTGAAAATCCCCGACAGACTGCCTTTAGTAAAGCGTTCGAGTCTAGCTGCTAAATTTTTAGCTTCCGGTTCAATGCTAATGGCCAGCATGTTATAGAGGTCTTCCATAATGGGAGGTTGTCTTTTTTGACTGGCGGGGTCGGCCGAGATGCCGGCCTGGGCGTAGGTTCTAATGAGGGCTCTATCTAGCACTGCTGTTTCAATTGGAGACAATTCACCCATTACAACTTTTAACAGCCCATGAAGAGAGGAAATTTTACTGCCCAATTCATTTTCTCCCTCTTCTAACACTTGGGATAAGTCAAAAGGGTTTAGCCGAATGGGGGCCGAGCCGCCAAAAGAGATAAAAGATCCCCCTACAGCCTCCGCTAGTTTTTGATATTCATTCTCGGGGTCGATAATAATAATGTCTGTACCAAACATCAAACTGCGCAGCACCTCCAGCTTAATAAGATAGCTTTTCCCGCCTCCTGATTTACCAAAAACTACCGAGTTGGCATTTTCCAGAGAAAAACGGTCAAAGATAATTAGACTTTCATCATGCTGGTTAATACCATAGAGAATGCCTTCATTGGCAGAAAGCGAAGAGGTGGTAAAAGGAAACATCGAGGCCAGACTAGTGGTGTCCATATTGCGAGTGGCTAATAATTTATCCTGTCCCAGAGGAAGGCTGGTTTTAAATCCCGCTTCCATCTCCAGAGTGGCCGGTTTAGCCATTACTAATAAAGAAGAGAGAGTGCTTTGGATAATTTTAGTGACTCGTTCCAGCTCCTCTTTGTTTTCAGCCGGAATGGTGATGTAGAGTCCAAACTGAAAAAACCTTTCCGTGCCGCGGGCTAGCTCCTCCTGCAGCAGTAGAGCATCTTCCAGAGCCGCCCTGACCTTAGGGTCTTCTACTCGCCCCAGCTCATAGTCGCTGGACAGGGTAGCCTCGAGTTCCCCGATTTTCCGTTTTAAACTAGATAGGACATTGCTGGCTTCGGTGGGGAAAATGGAAAAAGTCACGTGCAGAGTGTGATCAAACCAAATTAAGGGAGACAGCCAATTGGGCGAGACATATCTGGGATAATCAAGCACCACCAAAGTTTTATAAAGCTTATCGCCAACTTTAATTGAACCAAAATCCACCTCCGCCTTTGGCGGAGCCAATAAATCAGGTAGAGAAATTTTATCCAAGCTACCTAAATCTTTAGGCAAAGGGACATGGCTGTTAAAAATATTGTGAAATAAGATGACTAGTTCACTGGTGGTTAGAACTCTGCCCTTTAGTCCCACCCGAGCCAGTTGTCCCAGCAGATGGTCCCGCCTGGTATACAAAACGTTTTTAGTTTCACTACCTCCATAAAAAGGAATAGCAAGGTAAAAATTTTTTTCCAAAATGCTATTTTTTTTGGTCATAGTTTCAATAAAAAGGCGATAGCGTTCCATCTGTTCTTTGAGTTGGGGATTTTGCTGCTTGGTTATTTCATCTTCAATTAAAGCAAGATAAGGAGCGATGTCTTTTTTTTCGCTGCGGACAATTAATTGCACCGGAAAGGTTAATGAGTTAAGCAGGGCGGAAAAAGCGCCCAGGACCGCCTGCTTTTCCGCTTGGGATAAAAGCTCGAAGTTAACTCCGGAAGTTTGAATTATTAAAACCGCCGACTTGTTTTCTAGAAAAACAATGTCATCTTTAATTTCCGCCACTTCGATAAATTGTTGGGTACTGTTTTGGGCAAACATTAGCTAAATAGCTTCCTCCTTAATTCTTCTCTTTCGTTAAGATTACTTATTTCAAGCGGCAGGACAATAGTGCCGGTGAGAGCCAAACCAATTCTGTCAAACTTATACTGCCCCTTGGGGTCCTCAAGCTCAATAAAATATTTACCGTTGTCCAGGGCGGTAGCGGCGGTAAAACGACCAAGCTTACTAGTTTTAAAAGCTCTCATTAAATTACCATTTTCGTCTTTGACCTCAATTAAAATATCAGGCAGTATTTCTCCTCGGCTATTTTTAACGATGCCGGAGATAAAGTTGGGCGCTTGGGGAATGGTGGGAATTCCGGCTACCGGCGCCACATCCTGGGGGAGGGAGCGAACTCGGAAGGCGGTAGTCTCCATGCGTTGGGCTTTTCTGGCCGCCTCTTGCAATCTTTTCATATCAGATTGAATCTCCACCCGCCGGGTGACCAGCTTACTCAACTCTGTCTCCAACCCTTTTTGGGCTAGAAGAATCTCTTCTTTAGTTTGCGGTTTTTTAGCCGGCATGGCCGGCCCGTTTGTCGGCAGTGGCCTGACGATATTTTCTACGACCGGTTGAGCTTCGGGGACTTGAACAATTGGTTTTGGCAGAGTGGCAGGTTGTTCCGCGGCCGGAGGTACGCCCGCAATATCAACCGAAATGATTTTAGAGCTGGCATCAATGGTGGGCGGCCCCGCAGATTTTTCTTGTGTCTGTTTGGCCTTTTCCAAAATAGGAGGAAAAGCTGTTTTTTGAACAGGAGGCGGTGGGGGACTAGATTTAATTTGAGCGGTTACCTTAACTTGATAAACGTATTGACTGGGAGAAAAAACCGCCTTGAAGAAATTAACCAGCCAGCGGTCCAGCGGCCGGCCCTGAAAGGGGATAAAGGCCAGAGCAACTCCCAACAATGCAAAAAACAACACCAGTGGCCATTTAATTAAAGAGGGAAAAGGCAGTACATACATTAGGTAGGCAGTTAAGAGATTACCGGCTAAATAGGCAAACTGGCGGACTGTCATCTCACCTATCAGCTTAAACTGAAAACCGGTCACATTTTGCGGAATCGGGTGTCTCTCCTCCATCTCTTATCTAGTCTATAATGTGAAAAATTAAAGCGCAAGGTGTTCAAAGTGGGTCAAACCACATTAGGCTTGACAAGGTAATGTTTATGTTATAACATTATACTAACGAGGGAGGTGAAAATATGCTGCAGAAAATTATTCAGGTAGGAAATTCTTTAGCCGTGACAATTCCTAGTTCTTTTGTCGAAACAGTAGGCTGGAAAGCAGGAAAAAAGGTCATGGTAAATACCGATGTTGAATCGGAAACCTTAAAAATCCAGCAACCAGAAACTACCTTGAAAAGAGGTATTACCCCCGAGTTTTACAATTGGTTAAAAAAATTTAACTCCAAATATAAAACCGCGCTTGAGGAGCTAGCCAGAAAATGACCATTTATATTAGTCTAGATGAAGTTCTGGCAATTCATGATGACATGGTTGAGCGGTATGGAGGTAGTTTTGGTATCAGAGATTTAGGATTGATTCAGTCTGCTATAGCCAGGCCTCAAGCTACTTTTGGAGGAGAGGATCTATACCCTTCAATATTAGATAAAGCTGCGGCATTGTTCCATTCTTTAATCTTTAATCATGCATTTACCGATGGCAACAAAAGAACAGCGGTGACTTCAACCGCCAGATTTTTGCACCTTAACGGATATAAGTTGGAAGCTAGCCAAAAAAAGCTGGTAGATTTTCCGCTAAAAGTAGAAAATAAACATCCGGATATTGACGAAATTTCCAAGTGGTTGAGAGAACATGTGAGAAAAAAGTAGGTCAAAA
>CAYUJR010000030.1:0-5424 GCA_964445095.1 uncultured Gammaproteobacteria bacterium | reverse complement strand
AAGTTGATTTGGCAGATTTTACTACTCTTATTCCTTTTGTGACGGCCATTTTTTTACACGGAGGATTTTTGCACATAATTTCCAACATGTGGTTTTTGTGGGTTTTTGGCGATAATATTGAGGGCCATTTTGGCTGGCTGACTTTTCTGATACTTTATTTCGCTTCTGGTATCGTAGGTAACGTCGCACAATATATTTTAATGCCCGACTCCCCTATTCCCATGTTGGGTGCCTCGGGGGCAGTGGCAGGTATTTTGGGTGCTTATTTTATTCTTTTTCCCCAAGCCAAAATTAAAACCTTAGTCCCCTACTTTGGTTTTATCTCGGTGATCGCGATACCGGCCAGTTTTATGCTGGGATATTGGTTTGTCTTGCAAATTGTATCCGGGGCAGTGACTCTGCCGGTCGGCGGTGCGGGTGGAGGGGTAGCCTTTTGGGCCCATGTGGGCGGATTTTTAACCGGCATAGTCTTCGCCAAAGCCATCCAAAAACCAGGAAAAGCAGAAATCGCCTAATAATATTACCTTACACACCTTGGTTGTGTGCTAGCTTCACACCCTGGTATTTTTACATTTTTTAACAGAAAAAGTCACGCCATTTGAAGCCTCTAGGAGTTCTATGTTATACTTTTAGAGGTTTACGTGGTGGTTGTAGCTCAACAGTAGAGCGCCAGGTTGTGGACCTGGAGGTCGCGGGGGCAGCACCCGTCTTCCACCCCGAGTCAAGCTCGCATTGGTAATCTTTGCAAATTGATATCAACCAAGTCGTTTTTTAAAGAAGAAGGTGTAAAGAAAAGCTCCGGCTAAAGTTAGAATGCCAATGATGCGTAGAGTAGTAGCTAGACCAAATAATCCGGCCAGCGTCCCCATTGCCATACTGCCCAAAGGTATCATTCCCAAAAACATAATTCCATAAACCCCCATCACCCGACCTCTCATATCATCCGGCGTGGCTTTTTGAATAGTCGAGTTAGCAAGAGAGGTTTGAGTAACCAGACTAAAGCCTATAAAAAAAAGTAAAACCAGTCCGATAAAAAAGTTTTGTATCAAGGCAAAGAGAAATAAACTAAGGCCTGCCAAAAAACTCATAATGACTAAAATATTATGGACGGTAAAGCGGTGGGACATGCTAGAAACAAAGATTGCTCCCGCCAGTGCTCCCAGGCCGGTCGCTGACAAAAGTAATCCAAAGCCTTCACTCTGGACGTGAAAGATCTGTTTGGCTATAACCGGCATCAGGCTATTAGTTGACCAAGGGACAATGGCATTAAATGTTACGATAAAAAGAAGCGTACGGATGACAGGATTGGCAAAGGAAAAAATAACACCCTCTTTTAGTAGCGAAATGGGATTATCGCCGCTCGCATTGATAGTAATTTTTTTTACTTTAATTTTAAAAAGAGCTATGATGACTGCCAGGAAACTCACACCGTTTAGGAAAAAAGCAATAGGTACGTTAAAAATTGCTATTAAAATTCCGGCAATTGATGGTCCGATAACACGAGCGCTGTTAAAAGTGGCAGTATTTAGGGCAATGGCAGAAGATAGGTCTTTTTTGCCAACTACTTCAAAAATAAATGACTGGCGAGCCGGCATCTCCAGACCATGGATAATGCCAGATAGTAATGTCAATGCAAATATCAAGACTAAGTTAATCATTTGAAATTGAGTAAGAGCGGCAAAAAGAAAGGCTATTAGCATAGCGATAATTTGGGTAATTAGAATAATGCGCTTTTTTTCAATTCTATCAGCCAGCATGCCGGCCGGAAGGGAAATAAGAAACACCGGTAATAGATCTAGTCCCTGAATGAAAGCTACCCAAAAAGCGGAATTGGTCAGCTCTAAGACTAACCATCCCAGAGCCACAATTTGCATCCAAGTACCAACTAGCGAAGTTAATTGTCCGGTAAAAAATAGCTGATAATTTTTGTGTTTAAAAGCGGGAAAGGCTTTAAAAAAAGTTCTAGTCCAGCCCGGACTCTCCCCTACGATCAGTTCTTCTTCTTCTAGAATATATTTTGGTTCTTTTTCCATTAATATCTCATTTTAGCATAAAGATGATGTATAATCAGTTGACATATGCGAACAGTAATTATTTGTTTAATGCTACTTACCATGCTTTCTGTTTTTTCCGGCAAAGTCTTAGCTATTGTTGATCCGCTGTCAGTTTCCAATAATAAAGTTGGGATTCATATCATCTCGCCTGGTTTTGAGGAAATTCGAGGGGCTGCCGAGCTAGCTAATACTAGTGGCGGAGATTGGGGTTATATCACAGTTGTTATACAAAGTAACGATAGAAATAAAGGTAAATGGCAGACCTTTTTTGATAGTTTGCGAAAATATCACCTAATCCCAATTATAAGAATTGCCGGAGCTCCGGTAGATAGTTATTGGGATAGACCAAAAGAAGAAGATAGTCAAATTTGGGCAGAATTCTTGAATAGTCTTAACTGGCCCACCAAAAATCGCTATGTGGTAATTTATAATGAACCAAATCACGCCAGCGAATGGGGCGGCTCGGTTGATCCGGTCTCATACGCTAAAGAGCTTGATATTACCATTGATATGCTAAAGCAAGCTTCGGAGGATTTTTTTGTCCTTAATGGGGGCTTGGATGCTTCCGCTCCTCACCTACCGCCTCAATACTATGACGAGGAGCGCTTTCTGATAGAAATGGATTGGACTATTCCCGGAATATTTAATAAACTTGACGGTTGGGTATCTCATTCTTATCCCAATCCCGGCTTTCGCGGCAGTCCGGCGGATTTTGGCCGCGGCACAATTAGAACTTTTTTGTGGGAGAAAAATTTAATAAATAGGATAACTCGCGGTCGCGAACTACCCATTTTTATTACCGAAACCGGCTGGAAACACTCCGAGGGCATAGAGCAAGAAAGGACGTTACCATCATCCGCTACGGTTGGCGAATATTTCAAGACGGCTTTTCAAGCTGCCTGGAGTGACCCGGGAGTAGTTGCTGTAACACCATTTTTATTAACCTATCAACAGCCGCCCTTTGATCACTTTTCCTTTAAAAAATTTGATAAAAATATGGAAAAAGAGGAATTGACTGCCCAGGTATTGGGAGAAACTACAGACTCCTATTACCCACAATATCAGATGTTGTCAAAAATCCCCAAAACTACTGGCCGGCCGCGCCAAATTCACTTAGCCGAATTACTAGACAACCAATCCTTCCCTGCTCTGGTTGAAGGCGAAAGCTATGAATTTGATTTAATTTTTAAAAATCTAGGACAGTCAATTTGGAATGAGAACGAGCCGGTAGCAGTTAAAGTTTTAGACAAACAGCAGGGATTAACAATTCAAAGTAATGGTATTTTGGGGAATAAGCAGGTAGAACCGCAAAATTCTGCAGTTTTCCCCATTAAAATTAAAGCCGAAAAAACAGGTAGCTACAAAATTATCCTCAATCTTTTTTATAATGACCAGCAATTTGACAGCGAGCCGTTTACCTTTGACATCAATGTCCGTCAACCGGTTATTTTGCAAATTAAATCGGAGTTATGGGGGAAGAGTAATTTGGCTGGTTCATATTCACTAAATGATCAGCAAATAGAATTGGATGGCATTGGTTTGTCAAAAGAAATTGAGGCAAGAAAGCTTTTTCCCGACCGGGAATATCAATTTACTTTAAAAAGAGAGTTTTATCGTCCCAAAACAATTAAAATGACAGTTAATTCGGGAGTTAATATCTTAGATTTTGGTAGTTTGGTGCCGGATTTACCGGTAATTCTTTTTCAACCGCGGGCCTTGTGGAGCATACTACCCTTCAATTAGTAAAAAGTCCATAATCAAGCAAGGTGGCGATGTGGTCGCCTCCCACCAAATGCGGTACTACCACCAAGTCTGCTCCTGCCCGATAAAGCTCTTTGGCTTCGTCCTCGTCGTTAGCCACTACAACCAGTCTAGCTTTCCCCGCTCGTTTACTTTCGGCAATCAGCACCAAATTATCGTCTAAATCTGTCACTGTTGAGATGATAAGCTTAGCTTTCTTGACATTGGCTTTTTCCAAGACTTCCGGATCGCTGATGTCACCGAAAATCGTGGTGACGTTACCCTCGGTGAGCTTTTTAATAATATCGGGATTAAAATCTACTACTACCAACTTATCTGTTTGTCTAGTTAAGGTGTTCATAATTTTTGTCCCCATGCGATTAACGCCCACCAAAACGATATGATTTTTAAAAACCGCAAACTTATCACCTTTTGTAGAAATTGATTTTCTTTCAAAAATTCCCAAAAAGGGTTCAAACAAAGTGTATAATTTATTATTGTAAAGAATCAGATATGATGATATGGTAAAGGTGATTATCCCGACCAACGTTATCATTCCTACCACTGAACTGGAGATATGACCAAGCTCTCCGCCAAGAGCGACTAATATAAAGGAGAATTCGGAAATTTGGGCAATCGCCAACCCGGTAAAAAAAGAAGTCCGTTTTTTGTATCCCAAAAGTCCCATTAGAATGAGTACTATTAAGGGGTTACCGACAATGACAAAAAGAGAAAAAATCAGAGCAGGAAAAAAGACTGCGGTAATCTCTATAATGGCCATTTTCATTCCCAAAACAAGAAAAAAGAGGGTGATAAAAAGGTCTCGAAGGGGTTTGATTTTGGAGCCTATTTGAAAATGTTCACTAGAATTAGCTAAGGCCAGACCGGCCAGCAAACCGCCTATTTCAATAGAAAAACCTACCCAGGGCGAGGCAACCAACACCGCCACGCCCAAGGCCCAAGAGACGCTGACCAAAAAAAGTAGTTCGGGGGAGCGAGCGATAAGGTTAACCAGTCTGGGAAATACTTTTTTACTTAAATAAGTGATGATGGCAAAAAGAATAACTCCTTTTAATAACACCAATAATAAACTATTTACTAGAGAAATTCCGATTTCGCCAGGCGTGCCTTTAAGACCGGAAAGTAATATTAGGATAATAATTACAGCTACATCTTGAATGAGTAGGATTCCGACAGAGACCTTTCCATATAAACTGTTAAGATCTTTTTTATCAGAAATGAGTTTAATTACCATGATGGTACTGGAAAAAGTTAGAGCCAAGCCGATGTATAAAGAAGTAAGTAGTGGAAAACTAAAAAGTAAGGCTAGCAGGAAACCTATTATGCCTGTTGCCACAATTTGACCAATACCGATAATTAAGGCTGCCCGGCCAACATTTTTTAGTTCTTTGACGGATAACTCCAGACCTACTATAAAAAGAAGAAAAGTGATGCCGAGTTTAGCCAAGACGTCTAAAATTTCGGGACTGGCGATATCAAAAAAACCTAAAGGTCCAACTAATACCCCAGCTAAAATAAAGCCGAGGATGGTTGGTTGAGACAATAAATTAGCCACTAGGCCAAAAAGGGTGGCTAGAATTAAGACGATAGTCAGCTCCAGATAAAAGGG
>CAYUJR010000029.1:0-5634 GCA_964445095.1 uncultured Gammaproteobacteria bacterium | reverse complement strand
ATAACTAGTTGCTATTGTAGCTCATCTGTTATCTAAATAAAAGGTTATTATCAAGTAAAGCCGTTTAAATAGAGTTATAGTTTGATTTATGAAAGAAGTAATTCGGCCAACACAATTGACAAATGAGGACCGTTCGCCGTATCCTGGAGTAAGAGGTCAACTTATGGTAGATAATAGTGGAGAAATAGCAAGAGGGGTAGGTGCCCCAAAAACACCAGGAGCTCAAAAACCGCAAGGCGAACAAGAACGCCCAACAGCAAAAACTGGCGAAGGCCCTAGGCCAGTTTTGTCAGAAGCTGATAGACTAAAACAGCAATATATAGATTTGTCTCTACGTATAGCCCAGGCAGAAGGAGAAGAGGCTATTAAGGCATTCGAAGAACTTCCAGCACTCTTATCAAGCACTGCAGCAGAACTGGCAAAAAGAGGGATTGATACAGGAGCATTTGATAAAGAAGTAAAAGAAGTTCTTGAAGAGCCCCGTAGTATTGGTCCTGGCACAATGCCGCCAGGAGCAACAGATTCGGCATTGGATCAAAGACTAGAACAGTTGTTTAATACCGTTCAAGACGCCAGACTTCGCAATTTTCTTGTTTCTAAAAAAGGTATGCCTACGGGCGAACAGTGGCTTATAAAAGCTGTTGATGACCTGCAGCAGATACGCGAAGACAGGAGTAGGGAATATTCTCATGCGCTAGCACAGCTAATGGAACAGCTAAATGCTACCCCTGATGCTGGTCAAAAAGACCGTATCAGAAGAGAAATAGATGAACAGGAGAGTAAATTCAGAAATTTTGAAAATCAGCAGCAGGAAATTCGTAGCGGGATTCATCTTTTCGCAAACGAGCAATTGGGAGCCAGAGAAGGAAGAGATTTGTATTATGGACTGTCAGAAAGCGAAGAAAGAGTAGTTAGAGAAGCCCAGCAGGCTAAAGCCAGAGGCGGGAGTTTGGATACCTACAAAAGAGAACTGGAACCTATTATTAGCAGAATGGTTGGTATTGCCGCTCGAGGTGAGAGAATACCTGCCTTATCTACTGTTCGCGATCTTATTATTGACGATGATATGCTGGCAGAATTTTATTTGGAGACTATTATAAGGCTTCCGGACGATATACCTACTGACAACTTTAGATTAAGTTTCTATACCGAATCTGAAGTTGAAGCTTTTTTGCAACAAGTAAGAGCTACAGATGAGGCTCGGGGAGAAGGAAAAGATCGCTATGTTCATTATGCAACTCTTCGCAAAGTTAGGCAGTTATTTCACGAGGCTTATCGGGCGATGTTGGTTGGCGGAGGAGATTTGGAAAATTTTTTAAGAATTACGCCGGAAATTACTCCACGAGAAATACAGGCCCACAGCGAGATAATAGGAGTAGATATGGTGGAAAGGCTGGTTGATAGAGGGTTGCAGAGAATATTACATAACAAAGGAAAAATTATTGGTAATGACTATGCCGAAGTCCAAAAATGGACCGAAGATCAGTTTAGAAAACTGGCAAAAAATGTAGAGCTTTATGATGCCTCTAGAGGGGTATATAGAAAAATTGAAGATTGGGAAATCGGCCGGGCTTTAACTATTGGCAGAAATTTTATGTTTATTAATTATAGAGCTCCGGAATATGTTAGTTTAAGCGAGGTAGTTGAGTACCCAGAACAGGAGCGTTGGACATCATTTCCTGCGGAATATTCTGTACGAGCTCTCCAGCAATTAAAATGGCTTGCCTATAGATTTAAAATGGGAGCAGCCCATGTAGAATTCATTAATATCTATAGGGAAGAGTTTGCCAAAAAATTAAGAAGTGACGGAAAACCTCCTGAATTGAAAAAAGTAGGCGGGGTAGAAAGAGGGGCCTATGAGTTGTCAGGCGCGCTTGAGGCTTCGGGGCTAATAAGTAGTTGGAGAACTCAAAAAGCTTATCTTAATACAATTACGATACAGCTTAATCCAGCAGATCATCAAGAATTAATAGAGTTTATGAGACGGCCGGAGTATAGACATGTAGAGGAGCTAGATTTCCATATAACTGATGATAACAGAATAGGCTTAGGGTATTACATAGATGCCATAGATGCCTTTATTAATCCTGTTCGGGTAGATGATGATATTGCCAAAGGCTATGAATATACAAAAACAAAACCCGATAGAAAATTTTATGATAGTGAAAAAAAAGCAAGACAAGCCCAATACTGGGATGTAATTGTAAGAGATGCCCACTTCTTTTTAGGAGATTTGGTAAAACGAGCTCCAGACGCTGGGGACGTAAAAAAGCGGCTATGGGAAAAAGTGGCGGAGCGTGTTCCCGTGCGCACATATTATCTATTATCGGACCAAATGGGGAATGTAGGTATGACTGAAGCAATTGAAAGTGAGCTGATCGCTCTTGAAGAAGAAAGAGTTGTGAGAGGACTTAATAATTTAAGAGTAGATAAACTTAGTACGCAAGCGCGGAATGTTTATGATGAGATAGTAAGAATTGGGAGAGATAACGCAAAAAATCTGGCGGATATAAAATTCCCGTACACTCCATTTATGGATGATTTCCGTTTAACAAAAGGGGAAAATTATGAAGGCCCAAAATACGAGGAATGGGGAAGTGCGTCAATGCCGAGAAGATATGCCGGTGATTTAGCAGGATTTTATAAAGGAGGCGGAGCCTTGATAGGTATTCAAGATGAGCCAAACAGGCCCATAGAAGAGATAGAAAAAAGTTTTCATGAGGCATTGGCTGGAATAGCCAGTCCGCAGGGAAAAGAAGCTGCGCAGAATGTCATAAACCCTTTTATTCGAACTTTTGCCCGTATGGCTGAAACATATAAAAGAGATAAGATACCATTTTTAACTTATGCGTATGAAATAAGCGGCGCGCCAACATCAAAATTACAGGAGCATTTTGGTAGAAAAGGCCAGTCACTAGATGAACAAAAATTAGGCAATTTTTTTGAGAACCTAACTGCTAATGGTTGTTTGAGAAGAGGATTAAAAAGAGACGAACGCCCAACAAGCATAGCGGAAAACCTATTTGGTTTAACCCCCTTTATCAAAAAGGACCGCTTAAGTCAAGTAGAGCAATTAAGAAAAGATTTTGGTAATCGTTGGTTTAATATGCTTTGGTATTACCCAAGAAGATTGTCTGATCTGTCAATTACAGCAATGATAATAGAGTTTCTAAGGAACCTTTTTTATAGCAAAGTATAAGAAGAAGTTTCATCTAAAGAAGCGGTTAAAAATAGCATACTTACCCGGCGCTTGTCCTGGCATAGGAGTCTTTGTTCGGGCTTCAATGCCAGTTTTAACACCAGTTATGGGTACTCCAGTTCCCACCCCTATCGCCTGGCCGATGGCGGCGCCGTATTTCATCTGCGGAGCTTTGAGAGCTTCTTTGACCATAGTTACGACCTGCAAACTCATCAAAATTATCCCCAAGCCAATTAGAGAGCCTAGAACTTCGGGAACATAGCCGGGGCCAATTAGCGGCGGTACAAAGCCGCCCGGCTTATTAAAAGCGTCCATAAATATTCGGCCCAGTAGAAACATAATAATAGTAGTTGGAAAAACAGATAAGTTGGCGATGATATCCCTCAGCCAGGAACTAAAGCCCAGTCCGCCTCCGGGCAGAACTCCCACTAAAATCCAGAAGGGAGCAAAGATGACATCAATTAAAATAAAGACATAGGTTTTCAAGAGTTCAAACCACAGACGGAAGAGTACGAAAAGCACGGCAATACCGATAATCAAAAAGGCAATTATTCCAACAACGCTATTTAAAACAAATCCGAAAGCAGAAAGAATACCGGCAAAAATAGTAGAGAATATATTAGCTACGAAGTCGTTACCGGTTCCCCACCCACCCACCTGTATGGGGAAACTGTTTTTTAAAATATCCATAATGGAGCCGGTGGCATTACTTATCAAGACTCCTAATCCTCCTCCTTTCCCTCCCAACCCGCCAATGATGTTGGCCAGGTCAATAGGATGGGGAGATTGGGCTATTTTATTAGCCTCTCCCAGTATATCTGGATTGACTTGCCCGGCAATATTAACAGATAGGTAAATAGCCACATACATCAGGTCAATCAGTAGTCCGGCAATAGCATAAGAAAAGGTAACCAGAATTAAGGCTATGACTAGTTTGGGAATTTGATTTTGAATGGTCATCACAGTTCTGGGGTCAATTTTTACCCGCAGCATGATGGTAAAGCCTACCAGGACAAAAGCCACCACAAAAAAGGCATAAGTGATATTTCTGAACACCGCCCAAATGGGCAGTAGGGGAGCCAGGCCTTTAAAACCGACTTCGCCAGCATAGGCCGGTTTAATAATACCAAAATTGCCGGCCAGATACTCGAGATATTGACCGGAGGAGGCAGGAGGGGTAAAGGTGGCGCTGATTAAACCCGTCACTGTTCCCAACGCTCCGCCAACCTGCCCATTTTCTATTTTTTCTCCATTACAGCTTTGCGGTTGGCCGTTGGCTGACTGTTTTGCCACATCAAAACCGGTGATTTGGCAAATAAGAGCGGAAGATACTGCCACTACCACCCGATTGGTATAGGAGTTAAGTTCGAGTTGAGAAAGGTTTGTTGGCTGCTCGGCGCGGACAGGGGAAGTAGTAAGTAGTAGGTAGTAAGCAGCAAGCAGCAACAAAGAAATAATATATCGGGCAGCAGTCATCATTATTAGTGTGAAATATTTTGAGGTAAAAGTCAAGCCACAATCATATAAACTGATTGTGGTAAAGGCGGGGGGATGCGGAATTGATTAAGAACGCTTTCGGTACCGGTGATGTATCCTATTATATTAATAAGAAAGAAGGCCAGCAGGACTACCACCAGTCCGATAATGGCCCAGGTAATGACGTGTCTGGCGGCTTCCACCTCTTTGGGATCGCCGCCGGAAAACATAAACTTAAAGCCGCCCAAGATCAGCATAAACAGCGCCACAATCCCCACCAAGAAAAAGGCGGCCGCCACCATATTTTGAAAAATAACCTCCAGACAATTAATCTTGGCCACTTCAAAAGCACCAACTTTTTCAACACAAGAACCCCAATCTTTAAACACGAAATTATCTTAACAGATTTTTTTTCTTTTGTCATCCTGAGCTTGTTTCAGGATCTTAGAACAGAGATGGCAGTTGGAGGTTGCCCAGGCCTTTGCCCGGCAGGAAGAAGCCAATAATTACATTAATAATTAAATAGGAAAGAGCAATGATGACTAAGCCGATAATAGCCGCCACTATCTGATTTCTGGCTGTTTCCACATTACTTTTATCGCCTTCTGAAATAATCCATTTGATAGCGCCATAGATAAGATAGGCAAGAGCAATCAGGGCGGCAATGACAAAGATAAAATTGACGGCCGTTCCCACCACCTTACCGATATCGCCAGTGCCCAATTTACAAAGATTTTCAAAGCCGCCGGTTCCTTTGCAGGCGTCAATAGAAGTTTCCGCGGCGTAAACAATTCCCCACATATCTTATTTAATAATAGTAAGGTTTTCTCAAGTTGTCAAGGGGCTAATCATTTAATCAGTTCTACTCCAAAGAAAGTACCGATAATGCGAATAACTAAAGCAGATATTAAAATAATCACCAAACCAATAACGCTAAAGGCCAGACCGGTGCGGGCTTG
>CAYUJR010000028.1:3882-5687 GCA_964445095.1 uncultured Gammaproteobacteria bacterium | reverse complement strand
GGAAGAGATGAGATAAACTCACGCAATTTATCAAGCATGTAATTTGCCCTATCTCTAGCATAGAAAGATAAGAGGCGATTGTCAATGGTATAATAGAAAATATGTTGCGCCGAATCCTCCTCATAATTTTTATAACTTTTATAACCGTTATATTTGCCAGGGGTGTTTTTGCCGATCAGCTGGATGATATTAACCGCCAAATCAATGATTTGTCTCGTTCCTTACAAATGTCTATTGCTGCCACCAGGCCATTGGAGAGTCAGCTCAATGCCTTAAAAAAACAGCTGGCTGATATTCGGATCAGAGTTGATGCGATTAGTAAAGAATTAGCCCAAAAACGCGCAGAAATTGATAAGGGCTATCAAAAATTAGATGAGCAGGAGGAAAAACTGGCCCAGGCCATCCGAGATTTTTACATTGCCAGCTACTACAACTTTCCTTACCTCGTTTTTCTATCTCAAAGCAGTGCGGCCAGCTCAACCCGCTTTCTGGCTTATCAGCGGGCTAGAACTAATGAAAATAAGAGAATAATTACCAACTTAGCTTTGCTGATTGCCGATTTGGAAACCAGAAAAGAAAATCTGGAAAATGAGGAGATAAAACTTGCCGCTGCTAAAAAACGGTTGGATGAGCAAGCGGCGGAGTTGGATAAAATTGTGGGCGGAGCCAAAGCCTATCAGGCTAAACTGACGAGTCAAATAGCCCAACTGACCGCCCAGCAACAGCAGATTTTAGGTCAAAGACTATCCGGACTTAATATCCCTCGTTCGGCCGGCACCGGCGCTCCGGCATGTGTAGATGACAGAGATATAAATCCCGGATTTTCTCCCCGTTTGGCATTTTTCACCTATGGTGTTCCCAATAGGACAGGCCTCAATCAATATGGAGCAAATGGACGAGCCAAGGCCGGACAAAATTTTGAGCAAATTCTGGCGGCTTATTACAGCAGTTTTGAGTTAAAAAAAGATTATAGCACAGGCATCACTATTAATGTGGATGGTTACGGCGCATATAGCATTGAAGATTATGTCAAGAGAATTTACGAGATGCCCGGTAGTTTTCATAAGGAAGCCTTAAAAGCTCAGGCCATTGCCGCCCGTTCTTATGCCCTTGCCTATACTAACAATGGGCAAAATTCAATCTGCACCAGCGAAAAATGTCAAGTATTTAAGCCGGAGGAGAAAGGTGGAGAATGGAATGCGGCAGTTGAAGAAACTAGGGGTTGGGTGATGGTTCAAGGGGGAAATCCGGTTAAAGCCTGGTATTCTTCAACTCACGGAGGATATATCTTGTCAACCTCGGAATTGCCCGGCTGGTCAGCCACTTCCTGGACTAAACATGCCGTTGATACGACCACCGGCAATGCCGGCGGTTTCGCCGACTTACAAAGCAACGCCTATGACAAAGACTCTCCTTGGTTTTACTGCGATTGGGGTTCAAGAAGTGGATATAATAAAACTGCCTGGCTAAAACCTCAAGAGGTGGCCGATATTGTCAATATTATCCTTTTGGCCCGCGCCGACAGTGGAGCAAAAGAACATCTTTATCAAACAGATAAGCCTCATCCATATGGAGGAGAAGTTTGGAATGAGGACAAGGTTAAAAGTGAGCTCAAAAGCCGAGGGATTGCTCCCTACAATTCAGTTTCCGATCTGTCAGTGGGAGCAGATTTTGGTTCGGGAAAAACAACTACGGTTAACGTGTCAGGGGACGGGGGATCACAGTCTTTTTCCGGACAGGAATTTAAAGACTGGTTTAATTTGCGGGCTCCGGCCAATATCCAAATTGTGGGGCCGTTGTATAAT
>CAYUJR010000028.1:0-3782 GCA_964445095.1 uncultured Gammaproteobacteria bacterium | reverse complement strand
CTGGTTTAATTTGCGGGCTCCGGCCAATATCCAAATTGTGGGGCCGTTGTATAATGTAGAAAGGAAGTAGCGTCTAGCAACTAGCAACTAGCGTTTAGTTAAAAAATAACTAGATGCTGATGGCTAGACGCTAGAGGCTAATAAAACATGCCTGATATTTTTGATTCCAAACAAAGCGAAGAATTAACTCCGTTTGTAAACGAGCAACACTTGGCGCCAGTGGTGGTACATCAGGCCAAAAAAACAGAAATGTTTCCTTTGGCCGAATTTGCCCTGCATCCTCTCGGCATTAACTTTGCCACCCAAGGTAAAGATGAGAAAATCCATCTTTTTTTGCGGGGGCATTTTATTACCAACGTTCCTTGGATTATCTTCTCTTTACTGCTAATAATAGTTCCTATTATCGTTGCTCCTTTTCTGGAATTTATTTTCCCCTTTACCAACCTCTTAACCCCCGGCTTTGCCATAGTCATCATCATTTTCTATTATCTGGTAATTTTTGGTTTTGTGATTTTTGCCAATTTTATCCATTGGTATTTTAATGTCTATATCGTGACCAACGAGCGGTTGGTGGATGTAGATTTCATCAATATTATTTACCGCGAAGTTTCTTCTACCCGGCTCAATTTAATTCAAGATGTCACGGTAAAAACCGGTGGCGTGATGCGGGCAATTTTTGATTACGGAGACGTCTTTATTCAAACTGCCGGCACCGAAGCTAATTTCGATTTTCATTCGGTGCCACATCCGCAGCAGGTGGCCCGAGAAATAGAGCAGCTAATGGAGAGTTCGCGAAAAGACGAAGGATTGGGAGACCTGGAAGAAAAGCTAAAGAAGAGCTAAGAATTATGAATATTGATTTGCTTAATGGCTTTATTAACGGCGGCTTGGGGTTGGTATTTAAAATCCTGATGCTGCTGGTGATTTTGCTCTATGGAGTTTTTGCGGCAGTGGTGGCTCGCCAAGTTTATTTAATGAATGAGGTGGTGCATCAGGTAAAGTTTTCCAGTATTATTCTAGGGATGGCCTTGATTCATTTGGGTGTCACTGTCTTTTTGTTTGTGATAGCGCTGATCGTTCTTTAGACAAGCTCTATGGAAGGTATACAAATACTACTGGGAAAAGTAGTAGGTACTCCCACTTCCAACTCCTGGGCCCAGACCCTGGCGGAGGAAAACTTGTTTGGCGTAGTGCAGGTGACGGGTGAAAAAGCCCAAACAGTAGGTAAAGATATTCTGACCAAAATTAGCGCTATTTTTCAGGACAGTAAGCAAGAGTCGCTGGCTACAATTAAAGAAAAGGTAGTCAGCCTTGAACTGGACAATTCGGTTAAACTTGTTTTAGTTAGCATTAAAGATTCGGTTGTTTATTTGGTAATACATGGCGGCGGAGCGGTTTTTCTAAAAAGACAAGGGGCGTTGGCTCGGGTTTTAACAAGTGAGGATAAAGTGGCAGCCGGTTCGGGATACGTCGAAGATAAAGATTTACTTATTTTGACCAGTCCGCAATTTAATCAAACTATCACCAGACGTACCCTAGAAGAGATATTAGAAGGAGCTTCCTTAACAGAAATAGTCGAAATTCTTTCCACTAAAATCCACGGCAGCAGCGAGGGCAGTACGGCGGCCTGTATTCTTCTGGCTTTTAATAAAGAAGCGGCTCCGGAAACCAGCAAAGAAAAACCTCTGTTAAGGGCGTGGGATATTATTCGCCGATATAGCAGGGGATTTGCCTTAGTACTGTTGGCGGTTTTAATACTAAGTATTGTCTTGGGAGTCCGTCAGAAGACCACTTATCAAAAAGACTTGAGGTTAAAGAAAGAAATGGAACAGGTCAGCGCTTTTAGGCAGCAGGGGAAAGATTTATTATCCCTTAACCGGAGAGCCTCATATGAAGCCTTCCTTTCTGCCAAAAAAATTCTGGAAGAAGAGAGAATAAATGCGGGGAAGAATTCCTCTCGAGAAAAGGAAATTACCGCCAGCCTTGCCGAAATAGATCAATTATTGGCTCAAGCAGGAAAAATTTATCAAGTTGAGCCAGTTATTTTTTTCGAACTGCCATTAATAAAAAGCGAGGCGGCGGGAGATAAATTAGCTCTGGCGGGTTTGGAGCTGGCTATTCTTGATAGTAAGCATGAGTCGTTATATCTATTAAATTTAGCCAACAAATCATCAAAAGTGGTGGCCGCTAACTTATCATCTCCTATTTTTGTAACAGAGGATACCAATAAATTTTATATTTTTAATTCAGAAGGAGTTGAAGAAATTAATAAAAGAAGCGGTGAGAAAAAACAAATTATAGAAAAAGAACAAGTAATGGGAGACATTGCCGGTATGGGAACTTTTCTATTAAATATTTATATGCTTGATAAAACCAATGAAGTAATTCACAAATATATTCCTGGAGAAGAAAAGTTTGTCAGGAAAAGCTATCTAGCTAGCGATATCAAGCCGGACTTTTCTACAGCGGTCGATTTGGCAATTGACGGGGCGGTCTATGTTTTACTTAGCGATGGTACAATTCTTAAATACTTACAAGGAGCGCCAAAGCCATTTCAAGTTTCCGGACTAGACCTGCCGTTATCGTCTGTGAAGTCTTTCTTTACCAGCAGTGAAGTCAATAATATTTATATTTTGGATAGTGGCAACAGTCGTATAGTAGTCATTGATAAAGAAGGTAATTATCAGGCCCAGTATCGGTGGGAAGGTATTAGAGATGTTGCCAATATTGTCGTTTGGGAAAAAGAAAGAAAGATTTTATTGCTAACGGGGAGTAAAATCTATTTGATAGAGATAAAATGAAAATTACTAATCGGCGAGCCTTTTATGATTATCAAATTTTAGAAAAGCTGGAGGCCGGCATTAATTTGACCGGGCCCGAAGTAAGGTCAGTCAAAGGCGGGCATGCGGATCTGACCGGTAGTTTCGTGCGCCTTATTGGCAGCGAAGCCTACTTGGTTAATGCTAAAATTTTTCCTTTTGAGTATGCCAGACCGGAAGGCTATGACGAGCGCAGAACCCGAAAATTACTGCTTCATAAAAAAGAAATAATGGTCCTCAAAGGTAGAACCGAAGGGGCAAACCTGGCCATAGTTCCCCTTTCTCTATATACCAAGAATCAGCTTATTAAGGTGGAAATCGCTCTGGCCAAAGGCAAAAAAGCCTATCAAAAAAGAGAACAAATTAAAAAGAGAGATTTGGAGAGGGAAGTTGAAGAGGAGTTAAAAAGTAAAAGTTGACTTTTGCATTTAGATTTGCTAGAATTATCTTCACGGGGATGAAACGATTCGACGAGAATTGCTCTTTTACAACTGCAAGCCGTCAATGACAAAATGACGTAAAACTTGTCAAAGCTAACTGTCAATTTATTTGACAAAGCAAGAGGCGCAGTTGCTTCTCTCGTAAGAGATATTCAACTAGCTTTTGCTCCAACGGCCTACGCAATAGCGTAATACGTTGGCATCCATTCGTTTTTCACCCGATGGGAACGCCTGGGTGTAAATACAGTCGGGATACGAGGTAAAGAATTGGTTTGACTTTATCTTTAAGATTTAAACCTTGGTTTCTTTTTTTCCCGTTGATTGGATAAGAAAGAAACGATCAAATAAAAATCAACTATGCTTGTAGATGTTGTAATCTTGCTTTTTCGGACTCCGGTTCACTGCCGGACATCTCCACCTAAAACCTAGTACAATATGTTGGTGCTAGGTTTTTTTCTTGACTTTATCTTTCCCAAACGGTGTGTTAATTGCAATAGCTTTGGCAGTTTTCTTTGTCAAGACT
>CAYUJR010000027.1:0-6223 GCA_964445095.1 uncultured Gammaproteobacteria bacterium | reverse complement strand
TTCATAGTTACTGCTGCCGTTCACTCGGGCTTGAGTAACAGTCTTGATATAATCTTAACCACTACTCTTGACCTACGAGCACTGGGCAGGCGTCAGCCCCTATACTTTGCTTTTCAGCTTTGCAGGGACCTGTGTTTTAGATAAACAGTCGCTTAGCACTCTTTTGTTGCAGCCCCTCGATTTCTCTCGGGGCAGGGCATCTCCCAAAGGTTACGCCCAGCTTTTTTGCCGAGTTCCTTGATCATTGTTATCCCGATCGCCTTAGTCTTCTCGACTAGCCCACCTGCGTCGGTTATCGGTACGGTAAAACTGGAAAAAATCGATGAGGATTTTCTCGGAAACAAAAACTTACTAAGTCATCTCCGCCAGGGGCGGAGACTTCCCGTCATAGCTTAATTAAACGCAATAATGGATTTTCCAATTATCACTATCTTACTACTTAGCCCCGCCAAAGGCGGGGTTAGCTACTCTTGTTTCGTTACCCCCTCGATATGAATTTCCAGATTTGTATGGGAATATCAACCCATTGTCCATCCAGCTACAGAGCGTTAGACGCCCCACACTGTTAGGACCGACTCACCCCCGAATGATTAACATTGTCGGGGAAACCTTGGGCCTTCGGCGGTCCGGTTTCGCACCGGACTCTCGCTACTCATACCGGCATTCTCACTCCTATATCCTCCACTAAACCTTACAGTTCGGCTTCACAGAATATAAGACGCTCCCCTACCGTCCGCCTTGCGGCGGACCTCCATCTTCGGTAGAAAACTTGAGCCTCGATAGATTTTCGGCGCCAAGTCCCATCGGCCAGTGAGCTGTTACGCTTTCTTTGAAGGATGGCTGCTTCTAAGCCAACCTCCTGGGTGTCTATGGAACTTGACATCCTTATACACTAAGTTTTCATTTAGAGACCTTAGATTGAAGTCTTGGGCTTTTTCCCTTTCGACACATCAGCTTAGCCCGACATGTCTGACTACCACATTTATATATGTCCCGTATTCGGAGTTTGGTTGGTTGCGACAAGTTGCCTCGCCGCGAACCATCCAGTGCTCTACCCCAGAACATTAAACGTAGCGCTATACCTAAATATATTTCGGGGAGAACCAGCTATCTCCGGGTTCGTTTGGCATATTGCCCCTAACCTCAGGTCGTCCCAGCCCTTTGCGATGGACACGGGTTCGGGCCTCCCCCCGCCTTTCGGCGGAGTTCGCCCTGCCCAAGGTTAGCTCACCCGGTTTCGGGTCTAATGCACTTTTCTAAAATACCCCAATTAGGGATCGCTTTCACTACGCCTACGTCTGCTTTGCAGACTTAGACTAACGAAAAGTACAATAACTCACCGGTTCATTCTTCAATAGGCACGACATCACCCCGCCAAAGGCGGGACTCTGTCTGCTTGTTAGCTGACAATTTCAGGTTCTATTTCATTCCCCTTCCGGGGTGCTTTTCACCTTTCCCTCACGGTACTAGTTCACTATCGGTCAGGTTTTGTATTTAGCCTTACCACGTGGTCGTGGTAGCTTCTCACAGGGTTTAATCGTGCCCCATGATACTCAGGTATCCTCTAAGGGAATCTTGGATTTCGCTTACGAGACTTTCACTCTCTATGGACTACTATTCCAAGTAGTTCAGCTATCCGTAATTCTCCCATATTGAAGACCCTACAACCCCCCGCCAAAGGCGGGGTTTAGGCTTTTCCCTTTTCGCTCGCCGCTACTAAGGGAATTCGCTTATGCTTTCTTTTCCTTTGGGTACTAAGATGTTTCAGTTCCCCAAGTGCCCCTCCTTACACTATATCCTACATTGCTGTAGAATCTTTATGTAGGGATCTCCGATTTAACATCGGAGGGGTTGCCCCATTCGGAAACCGCCGGATCAAAAGGAGTATGGCTCCTACCCGACGAGTATCGCCGCCATATGCGTCCTTCATCGGCAAAACCTGCCAAGGCATCCGTTGTCAGCATTATGAGTAGATTTTTACTACTTACTACAATCATGTAATTGATTGTAAGTGAAGATCGGCTTGCCCCGTTAAACCACTTCTTTTTGAAGTATTACAAGGGCAATATTCAATTATCAAAGAGCCCTTCGCTCTCCGCCTAAAGCGGAGGCTCAGGGTAAACTCTCTGCATTCAAAGAGCTTGCCCTGAGGAGCGAAGCGACGAATGGGTGGACTCGGGCGGACTCGAACCGCCTACCTCTTCATTGCAAATGAAGTGTTCTACCAGCTGAACTACGAGCCCGCGGCTAAGTCTTAATTTTTTGAATTTAATGTGCAAATCCTCTTACCCTGGAGGATGCACTTTTTAAGAGGAACTGTGAGAAACCACAAAAAGGCCTTGATGGCAAATCTGTTTAATGGCAAAATTTCTCATTAGATATTTATTCCCCTTGAAGCATCCCCAAAGGTATCCCATATACTAACATGAAGCTCAATCTATTGTCAATAGCTTTTTACTCAACTACTACTGTTCCTGTTTGGCTAGCGTCCAGATGATTGTGATATTTGTAGCTGCCTACTTTATCAAAAACTAATGACACGCTAACTCCAGCTTCTATATTACCTAGATTAAGTGGCGGGTAAACCAAATGAGTTGGGTGAACAGCCGAGCTGACATTTGAAACTTCACCTGAATTATTAGTCCAAGTCACTTTGGTTCCGGCTTTAACCGTCACTGTTTTTGGTTCAAAACCGGTTGCCGTAATAACAACTATTGTTCCTTCTAAGTTTTCTGCGGATGACGAGGAAACGGTTGGCTCACTAACTGTTGATGTTGGAGCTGTAACTTGCTGCTCTGGCTGTTTTTGCTTATTACCGCTTAGTAACACAACAGCAACCACTACGACTACCAAACTAATGCCAATTAACAATAATTTGTTCAATTTTTTTCACCCCCTTGTTTTTGTTCACTTAACCAGCGTTCTGTATCTAATGCAGCCATGCATCCCATTCCGGCCGCCGTAATTGCCTGTTTGTAATGAGCATCATGCACATCCCCTGCCACGAAGACACCGGGAACATTGGTTTTAGTATGATCATTAACCAAAATATATCCTTGGTCATCCAGTTTAATTCCTTTAAAAACTGTAGTATTGGGCGTCTGACCAATAGCCACAAAGACTCCGTCAACTGCTAATTCTTTTGTTTCTCCTCTTTGAATATTTTTAATAACAGCTGCCGTAACTTTATCGCCGCCTTTAATTTCGCTCACCGCGTAGTTCCAAAAAAATTGAATTTTTGGATTGGCAAAAATTCTTTGCTGCATAATATTGGAGGCTCGTAGAGTTTCTCGGCGATGAACCAAAGATACAGAAGCTGCAGTTTTAGCTAAAACTAAAGCGTCATCAACCGCCGTGTCGCCCCCGCCGACAACGATCACATTTTTTCCTCGGAAAAACGGAGCATCACAGGTAGCACAAGAAGAAACACCTTTGCCAATAAACCCCTTTTCCCCAGGAACATCTAGCCATTTGACATTAGCGCCGGTAGCAATAATGACAGAACGTCCCGTAAAAGTTTTGTTATTTGCTTTAACAACAAAGGGTTTTTGTGAGAAATCACCTTCCTGAAAATCCAGCTCCATGACTTCTGCTCCATGACGCTCTGCCTGTTTCCGCATGGCCATCATTAACTCCGGCCCTTGAATACCATCGGGAAAACCAGGATAATTCTCGACAATACTGGTCAGCATTAACTGTCCGCCCCACACACTACCAGCCACAATCAGAGTTTTGAGATTAGCTCGAGTAGTATAAATGGCGGCAGTTAAACCGGCAGGTCCTGAACCAATAATTATAACATCGTACATCATCCCAGGACTTCCTCAATTGCCTTTTGATAATCCTCTCTTCCTCTTGCCCCCACCATCGTTTTAAGCGGTTTTCCCTCTTTAAAAATTAAGACAGAAGGAATACTCATGATGCCAAATTTTTGAGCAGTATTGGGATTGTCGTCAACATTGAGTTTTCCCACTTTTACTTTTCCCTGGTATTCTTTAGCCAGCTCGTCAATAACTGGAGAAACAATGCGGCAGGGAGCGCACCACGGCGCCCAAAAATCAACCACAACGGGCGTCTTGCTTTTTTCCACCTCTGTTTCAAAATCCTGATCGGTAAAAACTAGGTCTGACATAGGTAACAATACCATTAAACAATAAAATACAATTCTGGTCAAGGACTTCCTATTATTGCACACACTACACACACCTTGGAGGTGTGTTAGCCTCACACCTTGGTATTTTTAACTATACTCTACTCTGTTGTGGCTTCGGGGCCGCGGTTGCGGTAACTATCAATAAAGCTATTAATTCCTTGCTCCTCGAACTTATCCAGTTTGGCAATTCTCACCCAGGCAGTTAAAGCAATAGCAACATCAAGGTTGGGACGCGGGACAACTATTAGCTTCCACAGTTTATTTTTATCTGCCAAGTCCGCTAGTTGTTTTTTTAATGTTTTACAATCCTCATTCTCCCATGTATCATCTCTTAACTCGGCACTGGACGAGGTTTGCTCTGCCGAAGCGCTAGCCATCTCCTCCTCGTGCATCTCTCCCGTCTCATGCGCAAAAACACTGAAAAAGTTTTGAGTTTTAAGTTGTAGATTTAAGTTTTGAGATTTGAGTTTTGAGATTTGTGAGCAGTTGTAACTAATCACAACATATCCATGCTCTAGCGCATGAATTAAATGGCCATCTCCCTGAGGAGTATCATAAATTCCTGCTTTTGTCCAAGTAGCATCATGAGAACCGGAAGTCGGGGGATTTGAATTATAAGAAAACTTTTCCCATTCGCTTTGACTGACGTGAAGTCTGCCCTGATCTGCCACTTTTTGCCCTGGCAGCGGTTTTGTCAATTCTTGAAACCCCCACCACCCGCCAAGCAATAATAGTCCTATTCCCAATAACCCAACCGCCCAATAACCCAATTTCCCGCCTTTCCCCTGTTTTTCTCTCTTTTGTCTTTCCAGTTCTCTCTTGAGTTTCTTTCTCTCTTTTTTCGAAAGTCCAGAAAAACCTGCCTGCGCAGATAGGTCTACTTCATCCATAGATAACTAGAATAAACTAATTCTGGCTTTTTTGCAAGAAAGAAAAAAAAGATCAGGCCGCTGAAGACGACGATAACTGAAGAAAATTATTTATACAATTGACTGTGGGTTCCTAGCATTCCAAAAATTATCACTTTCTCCTTATCAATTATATATTCTGAATAAATTGCCCGCCAATCACCGCTAATATTGATACTTCGATAACCTTTAAGCTTTCCGGATAAAGCATGATTATTTAACAAAGGGTGCTGTGGATTATTTATAAATATCGCGAGTCTATTTCTAAAAGCAATTAGAATTACCGATGGAGCCTTCTTCAACTGCTTATTAAACTTATTTGAATAATCAATTCTTGGCGGATTTTTGGTCATTAGCTATCATCCTATCCAAATAACGAAGTGCATCTTGAGGTTTCTTAAAAGAAACCACCCTCCCAGCTTTAATATCTTCTTCAGATTTTTTTAGTGATTGCAAAAGATATTCCGTAGGTTCTTCTTTAAGACTAAAAAACACGGTTTTACTTCTTATCAGATGCTTAAGAAATCCCTCAATGACGCCACTTAATGTCAAACCCAAATCCTTGGTAATTCTTTGGGCTTTTCTTTTGGTTTCCGGCTCAACTCTGATATTAATAACTGCTGTCTGCATAATTTAATTTAGTTCACTACAAGTATATACATTGTCTACACATCTGTCAACCCCTATTTAGATCTTTCTCTCCTCAACCTCAGGGCGTTGAAGGTAAAGTAAGGGTATGCTATGCTTATACAATGAAAGTGGCTTTGGGAACGAAACTTAGATATTTTATTTTTGGTTATTTCATTGCTTTAATCACTCTTACACTTGCATGGATTGTATTGGTTATGATACCAGATTCCTCCTCAAATCCTAGTAATTGGTCTCCTTGGTTTAATTTTTACCGCTCCTATGAGTGTATAGGTAAATATGATAATAATTGCATGATTAGAAGTGAACGAGCTCGAACAACCAATGACAACATTTTGAAAACATTGAATGAGTTTAAACTATATTATGTTGAATTTCCTGATAAAAATAAAGTAGATTTTTCTAAGTGGCAGTGCAGAGAATATATTAGCAAAAGATTGATGGTCACTTCAGAAATAGTAAAAAAGGGTGACAGCTACGAATGTTGGCCAAATAATCCAATACCTCAAGAGCT
>CAYUJR010000026.1:0-6436 GCA_964445095.1 uncultured Gammaproteobacteria bacterium | reverse complement strand
GGAGTGGATAGATTGGACTATACCAAAGGTATTCTTGAAAGGCTGAAAGCAATAGAGATTTTTCTCAAAAAATACCCTGGATATGTTGGCAATTTCACCTTTCTACAAATCGCAGCACCGTCTAGAAGCAAGATAAAAGAATATCAAAAATTCACAGAGAGTGTAGAAAAGGAAGTAGAAAGGGTTAATAATCTTTTTAGGAAAAACGGCTGGAAGCCGATTATCCTTTTTAAAAGACACCATACCCGGGAGGAGATTTACCAGTTTTATAAACTGGCGAACGTTTGTTTAGTAACTTCACTGCACGACGGGATGAATTTGGTGGCAAAAGAATTTGTAGCAGCCAGGAGTGACAATAAAGGAGTGCTTGTCTTAAGCCAATTTACAGGTGCAGCCAGAGAACTCAAAGATGCATTAATAGTTAATCCTTACAACGGGGAGCAAACAGCAGAGGCTATAAAAGTAGCTTTAGAATTATCAGCATTAGAACAAACAAAGAAAATGAGAAGGATGAGAGAAGTGATTAAAAATTATAATATTTACAGGTGGTCAGCAGAGTTTTTAAAAATTATTGTTAACATATGAGAATTGCCATCATCTGCTCTAATTTTGTCAGTATTGCTAAGGATGTCAAGAAAGGAACGGAGATTTTTGACTATATTTTGATTAATAATTTGGCTAAAGCTGATAAAAGGCTGGATATTACTGCATTTGCCTCAGGAAACTCCAATTTACCGGTTAAAATTGAAAGCATAGATTATCATCCTGCCATTTTAGATAAAAGTATTACCCAAAAGGACAAACATATCATTTTTGAACTGGCGCTAATTTCCAAGGCTTTTTCAATGCAAGATAATTTTGACCTGTATCATATCAATATTGGAGACGGGGATATTGCTCTCCCGTTTGCGCCTTTTGTAAAAAAACCGATATTAATTACGCTACACTATACGCAAGAAGCCGAATATATTGATAAATATTTTTCTCTTTTTAGTAATTATAAAAATGTGTCTTTTGTCTCTATCAGTAATGCTCAAAGGAAATTTTTTCCCGACCTAAACTATGCAGGAACAATCTATCATGGTATAGAGACAGAACTATTTAAATTTGATCCAAAGGGTGGAGAGAGTATCATTTGGGCAGGCAGGGGAGTTCCAGATAAAGGATTGGAAATGATTTTGGAAGTATTAAAGAAAACCAAAAAGAAAATGAACAAGTTCTTTTCTTTGAAGATAAAGTTATTTCCTCTCAAAAGGGAAGAGCATCTTGAATGGCTTAATAAACGGATTGCAGATTTAAAAGACGTGATACCCTCTCAAGATATTTTTATTGAATTTGACAAGGATAGGCTAGATTTGGTTAGTCAGTATCAATCAAGCAAACTTTCCCTTTTTCCCCTACAGTGGGAGGAGCCATTTGGATTGGTTTTAATTGAATCTATGGCTTGCGGCACACCGGTAGTAGCCTTTGCAAGAGGTTCTGTACCCGAGATTGTTAAAGACGGGGAAACAGGGTTCTTAGTCAACCCATCAGATAACGATATTCGAGGAGATTGGATAGTTAAGAAAACCGGTATTGATGGATTGTGTGAGGCAATAGAGAAAGTCTATTCAATGCCGGAGAAAGAATATCAAAAAATGCGCCAAAATTGCAGTAGCCTTGTAGAAAAATCATTTTCAGCAGATAAGATGGCTAAAGAGTATATGAATGTATATAGAAAGATTGTTCTTTCTAAACATTAGTTTCTGATATGCATATTTATGCTTCTCTGAGTCCAAATAAATATGCAAATTCAGAGCTTAGATCGTCAGACAGGAATAATTCACAGAATTCTCTTAGTCTGTTTAGGGTACTAAGCTGATCATTAAAAATTCAGCTTGACGCAAGATTATGCCCCCTGTTATACTAAGCATATGTGAATATTACTAAATTTTTTTCCTGGACATTCTTAGGCCTAGCCCTTGTTACCTTTATTTTCTTCTCAAGCATTGTTTCCTTAATTACCGACTGGTGGTGGTACCAAGAAGTAGGGTTTACCGAGATCTTTATTAAATCGCTCGTTGCCAAAATCATTGTGGGAACTGTAGCAGGAATTATCGCTGCTATCTTTCTTCTTACCAACTTAAACTTTGCTGTCCGTTCAAAAATACCCTGGATGGCGGCCATTCCCGAAAGTCTCGTTGGTAAACCCTTGACTTTGGATAACCGGATGGTTGGGAAACTCGGCATTATCTTAAGCCTTCTTATCACCCTTTTTATCGGCCTAGTCAGTTCAAGCAGTTGGCACGACGTTTTAAAATTTCTATCAAGTACGCCGTTTGGTCAAAAAGACCCGTTATTTGCTGCTGACGTGTCTTTTTATGTCTTTTCACTCCCTGTTTTCTCTTTAGCGCTTGGCCTTATAAAAACCATTATTCTGATATCGCTTATCGGTTGTGGTGCAATCTACATTCTACGAGGTAGCCTTAATTTATCAAGCTTCTTTCCTAAAATTGACCTCTCCAAATTGACCGGAAAACCTGAAGGTCTGATTATTAGACCCTTGAGAGATCAAACCGAACCAAAAGCCAGACTGCATATCAGTATTCTACTAGCTCTTTTTCTTACAACCATTGCCGTCGGTACCTATTTGTCTCTATTTAATTTGCTGACCGGCCAGAACGGTCCGGTGTTTGGCGCAGCCTTCACCGATGCCAATGTTATGGTACCAATCCTACGTGTATCTGTTTTTGTTTATGGTTTAGCTGCAATTTTAGCACTATTTTATGGTGTTAGCGGAAAAATAGCTCCTCTCTTCGGGGCAATCTTTTTAACTGTAATAGTTGGGTTTGCGTCTTCTGTTATCCCTTCAATCTTTCAAAAACTGGTTGTCGCGCCCAATGAACTTACCAAAGAAACGCCTTTTATCAAATACAATATTGAGGCCACCAATAAGGCTTATGGTCTGGACAGAGTGGAAGAGCGTGAAATATCTGCCGATAAACCAATTACCGCATCCGACATAGCGGCCAACAATTTAACAGTTAAGAATGTCAGGCTTTGGGACAGAGCGCCGCTTCTGTCCACTTTTTCGCAAATCCAGGAGATTAGAACTTACTACGAGTTCACCTCTGTTGATAATGACCGATACACAATAGACGGCGAGGTGCGCCAGATTATGCTTTCTCCCCGGGAATTAGCCTCAGACAGCTTGCCGAACAAAAACTGGATCAACGAACGGCTGACTTTTACCCACGGCTATGGGGTTGCCGGCGGACCGGTGAACCAGGTGACTCCGGAAGGATTGCCGGTGTTATTCGTTAAAGACTTACCCCCGAAGTCGGAAGTTAAAGAACTGGAGATTAGCAGGCCCGAAGTTTACTACGGAGAAATCCCTAATGAATATGTAATTGTCAAAACGAAATCTAAGGAATTCGATTATCCCAAAGGAGAAGAAAACGTCTATACTACATATACTGGGGTGGGTGGAGTAGAAATCAACTCTCCTCTACGGCGCTTTTTCTACGCCTTGCGCTTTAGCTCTCTCAAATTATTTTTATCAAGCGATGTTACAAAGGAAAGTCGTATCCTTTATTACCGCAATATAAAAGAGAGGGTTTTAAAGATAGCTCCATTTCTAAAGCTTGACCGCGACCCGTATCTTGTAATTGCCGAGGGGAAAATGTATTGGATACTTGATGCCTATACATCAACCGACCATTATCCATATTCACAACAGCTTTCGCTAAATGGCAGCCCTTCGACTTCGCTCAGGGTCAACTATATTAGGAATTCAGTCAAAGCAGTGGTAGACGCTTATGATGGAACAATCAAATTATATCAAGCCGATTTGGATGATCCGATTATCAAAACATATACGAAAATTTTCCCAAAAACCTTCCTTCCACTTTCTGAAATGCCTAAGAGCTTAACTTCCCATCTTCGCTATCCGGAAGATATCTTTACGCTGCAAACCGCAATCTACACAACCTATCATATGGATGATCCGCAGATCTTCTACAACAAAGAGGACCAGTGGGAAATTCCGGCTATTTCCACAAGCAATAAGGAACAAACCGGTGGCCGTGGCGAGTCAATGGCTCCCCGGCACCTGATTATGAAGTTGCCCGGTGAAAAGATTGAGGAGTATATTTTGATGCTGCCGTTTACCCCAAGAGCCAAAGATAATCTCTCCGCGTGGATGGTAGCCAGAAATGACGGGGAACAGTACGGCAAGCTTGTTGTCTACCGCTTTCCCAAGGATAAACTGGTGTTTGGCCCCAAACAGATTATCGGCAGGATTAACCAGGACGCGGAGGTCAGTAGGCAAATTTCTCTATGGGATCAACGCGGTTCGCAGGTAATCCAAGGGCCACTTCTGGTTATTCCGATTGAAGAATCTCTTGTTTATGTCCGTCCGCTCTATCTTAAGGCAGAAGCCGGCAAAATTCCCGAGCTAAAACGGGTTATTGTTGCCTATGAGAACAAAATTGCCATGGAAGAGACATTAGAAGCGGGCCTTGCTAAGATATTTGGCACTGCCGAGAGTGGTCAAGCGAAACCATCCGGAGTATTCGCTAGAATAGCACCTACCGGCGAGGCAGATATGACCAAGGAAGGCCTTCTTCAACAAGCTACACAAAGCTATGAAGCTGCTATCCGTGCACAACGGGAAGGAGATTGGGGGAGGTACGGAGAAGAAATAAAACGCTTAGGAGAAATCTTGAGCAAGCTAAGCTTGCGTTCTTCGAACTAAAGCTGCGCTAGGGAACAGTCTAAGAGAAAATCATAGTAGCATTTACCGGCATTCTAACTTAGAACTTGTGGCTCTTACCCAAAATGATTTTTTTTGGTAAACTGGATAAATGTCCGGTATTTTCCTGCAACAAGTTCTCACGGGCTTTTTGGTTAAATCCATAGCCTCTTTTGATGATACCTTAACCAGAATTCCCGTTCTGGCAGAGTTGACCCGTGGAAAAGCGGGCAAGATTGCTTTTTCCATTGGAACACTTTTGGCTTTGACCGTCATCCTGATTATAGTAATTTTCTTTTCCACCGTCTTAAACATGATTCCTCACCGGCAATATCTGGTGGCCGGGCTGATTTTTTTGCTGGCTTTGGCAGTGTATTTTGAAGTATTCAGCCCCAAAAAAGAAGAAAAAATCGAGCGCAAACTTCTTCATGTTCAAGCCATTTCCAATGGCCGTTTTTTTAAACTGATTGGCATCGGATTTATTGTTTCTTTTGTTACCAATCTGGATGACATGGTGGTTTTAATGCCTCTTTTCATAGGAGATCATACTGCCAAATTGTTCCGGGTAGCGGGAATATATCTGGCAACTTTGACTCAAATTGTGCTGGTGGTTTATTTCAGCAGACAATTAAGCCGCATTAAATATAAAAAGGAGCTTGCTACTCTGGCCCTGGTGATTTTGGCAGCACTGGTATGGCGGGGGGTAATTTAATGTGACAAGGGTTAGAGAAATTCTAGCGTTTGCAATATAAAAATCCTTTTGCTACACTGATTATCTGTATGTTTGAAATAAACAATATTAGTTATGTCGTTACCGATTGGTTTATTACCCATGGTGTAAAAATAGCGGCGATTATTCTTTTTGCTTACATCCTCAAGCGATTCAGCACCCTTTTTATCGAAAAAACAGTACGAGCCGCTGTTGCTTCCAATCATTTTCTTTCAAAGGACGTTGAGAAAAAACGGGAGGATACTCTTATCAGAATCTTTACCGGCACATTTGGTATATTGCTTTGGATAGTTGTTGGGATGATGATATTGCAAGAGGCAGGAATTGCCATAGGGCCGCTTTTGGCAGCAGCCGGTATTGCAGGTCTTGCATTTGGTTTTGGCGGACAATATCTCATCCGCGATCTCATTTCAGGACTTTTTATCATCATGGAGAATCAATATCGAGTGGGTGACGTTGTGTGTTTTGATAAAACGTGTGGGCTGATCGAAGATATTACTCTTCGCATGACAACACTGCGAGACTTGGATGGCACGGTTCATCATGTGCCGCACGGTGAAGTAACAAAAGTTTCAAATCTCACCAAGTATTATGCCAGAGTAAACCTAAATATTGGAATCTCCTACGACTCAAACTTGGAAAAAGTTATTAAAGTGGTAAATAGAGTGGGGAAAGACCTGGCACAGGATAAAAAATGGAAAGATTTGATTATTAAAGCGCCGCAATTTTTAAGGGTTGATGATTTTGCCGATTCGGCAATTATTATCAAAATTTTAGGGGAAACAAAACCCATCAAACAGTGGGACGTGACGGGGGAGTTGCGCAAAAGGCTTAAAATTGCTTTTGACAAAGAAAATATAGAAATTCCTTTCCCACAGAGAGTCATTCATCAAGCATCAGCCCAGCGGCTCACCCAGTGATATTTTTGACCAGCTCGATTCTTTCTACTCCCCCGCCGGGGAAGATCAGAACCG
>CAYUJR010000025.1:0-7879 GCA_964445095.1 uncultured Gammaproteobacteria bacterium | reverse complement strand
AAGTTATTATTGGACTATTTTGGTATAGCCCGTAAGGCTTGGGAGGCAACAACAAAGGATTTATTAAAGATTAATTTTGGGGAGAGTTTGACGGCCAAATTTGACAGTTTTCGCCACAGTTTTGATGTGGCCGGCTATGCCGGAAAACTTAAAGACAAAGAAGTTAGTTTTTTAATTTTGACTGATGAGAAATACCCCAAACTTCTTAAACAAATTTCCGACCCACCGTTTGTACTATATATAAAAGGGAAAAGAATAAAGGATAATAGTGATAAGTGGGATATTGCTAAATCCATTGCCGTTGTTGGCACTCGTAAAATTAGTAATTATGGTCGGGAAGTGACCAGATTTTTGGTGGGAGAGCTGGTCAATGCCGGATTGACTATCGTATCGGGACTGGCCATTGGGGTGGATGCGGCCGCTCATGAAGCGACTATTGAAGCAGGCGGAAAAACCATCGCCGTGTTGGGCTGCGGCGTTGATTGCTGTAATCCCAGAACCAATCAGTGGTTATACGACAAAATTGTTAGTGGCAATGGCGTGGTAGTTTCGGAAATGCCTCTTGGCCATTTTGCCCTCAAGGGCTTGTTCCCTGCTAGGAATAGAATTATCAGCGGGCTGTCGCTGGGGGTTTTGGTGATTGAAGGAGCAGGAGACAGCGGGGCGCTGATTACCGCTCGAGATGCCGGCGAGCAGGGCAGAGAAGTTTTTGCAGTGCCCGGACCGATTACCTCATCGCTATCAGTTGGACCGGCAGAGTTGATTAAAAAAGGAGCCAAGCTAGTCGTATCAGCCAGAGATATTTTGGAAGAACTGGATATCGGTCCTAGAGCGAACCCCACTTCGCCCCTTCGGTTTCGCTCAGGGCTTCGCGGGGTTCAGGCTACGCCTGAAGAAGAGAAAATTTTGCAGGTTTTGGAAAATGGAGAGCTGCATTTTGATGAAATTGTCAGAAAAAGCGCCATGGAGACCAGTCAAGTAGGAAGTTTATTGTCAATAATGGAGATTAAGGGGATGGTGAGAAGCCAGGGAGCAGGAGTTTTTAGCACCTCCCCTTGACAGATCGAGTATAGTATAGAATACAATTAAGAATAAATTTCTAAGCGTTATGAATTTAATTATTGTTGAAAGCCCGACCAAAGCCCGGACGCTGTCGCGGTTTTTGGGTAGTGATTATCAGATTGAAGCTTCGATGGGGCATATTGTGGATTTACCCAAAAGCACGCTGGGCGTTGACGTGGAGCATAATTTTGAGCCGCAATATGTTACAGTTAATGGTAAAGAAAAAATAATTACCGCACTTAAAACTGCATCCAAAAAGGCCGATACTATTATATTAGCCACAGATCCGGATAGAGAGGGAGAAGCGATCGCCTCGCACGTCAAAGACGTGCTCGGCGCAAGCGCGCACTTTCAGAGAATTGCTTTTCATGAGATTACGAAAGAGGCGATTGAGGAGGCTATTAAAAACCCCCGCGATATTGATGGGAATTTGGTGGATGCCCAAACCGCCCGGCGGGTGCTGGATAGATTAGTTGGATACAAATTATCACCATTACTTTGGAAAAAAGTCCGCCGAGGACTGTCGGCCGGCCGCGTGCAGTCGGTAGCGGTTAGGTTAATAGTCGAGCGAGAGCGAGAAATTGAGAAGTTTGACAAGAAAAAATATTGGACAATATCGGTAATATTTAAAGAAATCCTCTTTGAATTAGTGGAAATTAGTGGAGAAAAAATTGAAGAAAAGGAAACTTTTCAATTTTATGATGGAGATTACACAGCCAGTAAAACCTTAATTGATACTCAAGAAAAAGCAGATAAAATTCTACAAGATCTAAGAGATAAACAGTTTATAGTTGCTGATGTTTTGCAAAAAGAGGTTAAAAGAAGTCCTGCCCCGTCTTTTACCACCTCAACTCTGCAGCAGAACGGCGCCCATCGGCTAGGTTGGTCCGGTAAAAAAACCATGAGCGTGGCCCAAAAATTATATGAAGAGGGGTTTATCACTTATCATCGAACCGATTCGGTCGCTATGGCTAACCAGGCCGTTTTTGCCATTCGTTCTTTTATAGAAAAAGAATATGGACAAAAATATGTTAACTCCGCTCCAAGAATGTTTAAGACCAAGCAAAAACTGGCGCAGGAAGCACATGAAGCAATTCGCCCGACGAATATCAGCCATCAGCCATCAGCCATCAGCCATCAGTTGGGTGGAGATTACGGAAGATTATATGAGGTGATTTGGAGGAGGGCGGTGGCTACGCAGATGAGCGATGCGGTCATAGAATCAACAACAGTCTATGCTGATGGTGGCATTTATAGATTTAAGACGACTGGGTCGGTGTTGGTTTTTGATGGATTTTTAAAAATTAATCCCCAGGCTTTAGAAGACAAAAAATTACCCAAATTTGAGGTTTCAGAACGTCTTAATTTGCTAAAAAGTCTTGCAGAAATGCACGAAATGCAGCCGCCGCCTCGCTACAACTATGCCTCGCTAGTAGCCACTTTAGAGGAGAAAGGCATTGGCCGGCCCTCAACTTACGCTCCAATTGTCTCTACCATTGAAGACCGTCGCTATATTGAACTGCAAGAAGGGAGATTTGTCCCAACGCCGGTGGGGGTGGCGGTCAATGACTTTTTAGTCACTAACTTTGCCGATATTGATGATATTCCTTTTACAGCCGAAATGGAGGATAGTTTGGACAGTATTGCTCACGGGAAAAAAGAATGGGTGCCAATGATAGCCCAATTTTATAAACCATTTGAAAAAAAGGTGGAAGAGGTGGAGGATGCCAAAAGAGTGAAAATTGCGGTGGAGAAAAGCTCGGAAATTTGCGAAAAATGCGGCAGTCCGATGGTCGTGAGAATGGGGCGATTTGGTCGTTTTCTTTCCTGCAGTCGTTTTCCAGATTGCGATTTTAAAAAGGCCATTATGGAAAAAACTGACCTTCTTTGTCCAAAAGACAACGGTGCAATTATTATCAAAAAAACCCGCCGCGGCCGCCGTTTTTACGGCTGTTCAAATTACCCCAATTGCAAATTCGCCGCCTGGAAGTTGGAAGAGATTAAAAATGCTAAATAAAGACGAGATAATTTTTGTTGTTGATAAAGACAATAAACCTCTAGAGCCTAAGCCCAGACATTTCGTTCACGAAAATAATTTATGGCACAGAACCACAGGCATTTGGGTGGTAAATTCACAAAAGCGAGTTTTATGTCAGAAGCGCTCTCTCAATAAAGATGTCAGGCCCGGCTACTGGGAGGCATTTTTCGGCGGACATTTGCTAGCCGGCGAAGAATTTATTAACTCGGCAGTTAATGAATTAAAAGAAGAATTGGATATTGCTGTTAGCGCTTCGGATGTGGTTCCCTATAAGATTTTCAAGAGTGAAAACTCGACCCATAAAGAATTTCAGCAAGTCTTTTTTCTTTTTACAGATTTGGAAATTGGCAAGTTAAAGTATGAAAAAGATGAGATTGACCAGTTAAAATGGCTATCTTTAGAAGAACTGAAAAAGATTTTAGTTGTACAAAAAAGCCGCCGTTGGGTTATTAAGCCCTGGGATGAGGAAGTACTGGGATGGTTAATAAAAAGGACTAGACCATCTACTTGACAATTAGGTAACAACTGGTATAATCGCCTCCAAATGACTGAGCGAGCAAGACAAAGAGGGTCAAATAGACCTGATTTTGGTCCATCTCACGTAAAAGGGATTGTGGGGATTGCTATTGGTGCCAGATATGTTCTGCATTTCTTCGATAAGGCTGGTATTGGGGAAATTACTTGGTTATCAGCACCTTTTGTTACTACTGCAATGCTTACTAAAACTTCTAAAGATGGTTCTAGTGAATTACAGATACGTATAAAATATGATAATGGTACTCTTGGTACAAAGACTCCATTCGAATTAAGTCTTGCTCCGCGTCCAGATGGTAGTTGGGCAAATGCCTGGCTTGAGCGTTGTCCGACTGAACCCGCTCCTACTGCGAAAAGACCTCGGGAAATACCACGTCGTCATAGCTAAATAGATTTTGCATTGATTATTTTTTGACAAAACCTCCTTAAGAATTTATAAATTCGCCGCGTGGGAGTTGGAGGAGATTAAAAAAACCGTTTCGCAGCCACAAAACGAACCCGGTTCGTCAGTTCACAACGGGGCTTGACAAACTCCTTTCGACCTGTTCATAATGGTTTTAGATGAAGGTTTTAAGAATCGCTCTTTCCACGTTAATAATTTTTATTTTGTCATTAGTTTTTTCCTCGACAAGTTTTGCCCGACATGGACAAGTTTTGGGAGTTTCTGCTCAAGAACAAACATCCGCTCTGCCGATTAATCAAGGCCCGGGACTGCTTCTTCCCGACAGCCCTTTTTATTTTATTGATCTGTGGCGGGATAATTTGAATTTACTGCTGGCCTCATTTGATCCGGAAGCAAAGGCTAAGCTACATATGAAAATTGCCGCCGAACGAATTGTTGAGGTAAAGCTCATGTTGGAGGCCAAAAACGTCAAGGCGGCCGGACTTGATACGGCTCTTAACAACCTCACTCAAAACGTCGAAGGTGCCAAAGTTGTTATTAAAGAACAAAAAAATAAAGGCAGGTCAGTTGAAAAATTGGCCATGGAGCTAAATGGTACCCTAGACCAGCAACAGCAAGCCCTGCAAATTGTGGAAAAAATTGGAGATAATAGCATCAAGCTCAAAATCCGGGCTGTCAGAAATAGACTTGATGAGGATGAAGTAGAAATTGAAGATGAATTGCCGGAAGATGAGCTGGATCGAGAAATCGAACGGGAATTGGAGGACGAAGTTGGCGAGGAGGTAGGCGAGGCCAGCGGTAGCGCGGCCAGAATAGAACGATTAGCAGAAAGGTTGGCTGAAGAAGCCAGTAAGTCAGCTCAAAAATCCCTGTTACGGCGGGAAGAAGCTTTGAAGCGGGTCCTTGAAGAACAAAATAAAGAACGGGAAAGAATTGCCAAAGATTTACAAAAGTCAGAGGAAGAAAAACAAAAGGCGCTGCAGCGAGTCCAGCAAAAAGTTTTGGAGCAAGCCAGAACAGCTGCAAAAGAGGTTAGACAAGTCAGCGAAGATTTGAGAGAAGCTCAAAAGAAAGCGGAAGAAATCCGCAGCAATAGCGGTTCTTCAGGCTCCTCGGACTCTTCAAGTTCCGGTTCCTCCAATAGCGGCAAAAGCGAGAAAAATGATTAAGCTGGGAGCGAGGGAGTTACGGACGACTAAGGCTTCAACTGGTGAAATTTCCCAAATAAAAAAGAATCCCATTTATATTATTTTGGACAATGTGCTGGATACTTATAATGTGGGGGCGATTTTTAGGCTGGCAGACGCTGTTGCTGCGGAGAAAGTAATTCTATGCGGAGAAACGGAAATTCCGCCAAACTCACGGATTAAGAAAGCCTCAATTAATACCACGGAGTGGATTAGTTGGGAGTATGCGCCGACTGCGGTCGAAGCGCTCCGCAAATTAAAAATTAAAAATGAAAAATTAAAAATTGTTGCCATTGAACAAAGCAAAAAGAGCGTTCAATATGACAAAGCTGATTATCAATTCCCCATTGCTTTAGTGGTTGGCAACGAAACGGCCGGAGTTTCCCCGGAGGTGTTAGAGCTAGCCGACCAAATTGTCGAGATTCCCATGTGGGGAGTAAATAAAAGCCTTAATGTGATGGTTAGTCTGGGAATAGTTTTATTTGAGGCGATGAAGAGTATTTCAATTACAGATTAAAGACAATCATAGTGTCTCATTATCATGATTTTGAGACCCGTTTTTTAAAATATGGCGGACTTCCGGGTGTTTTGCCTCAATTCTATCCAATTCTTCTCCATAAAGAACTACATAGCGCTTTTTTGGCGCAGCCAGCTCCATTACCTTGCGCTGTCTGGCTTTTGGGTCTTTTATAGGACCCCTGTGTGCTCTTGTTACTTCTACAAAAATTCCAGGCGATTTTGGCTGACGAGGATTTCTTACCCAAAAATCAGGTAATGTTCCGATTTGACTTCCATCCGCGCCATTGTGATGAAAAAATTCCGGTTCATACACTATTTCTAAGCCAGGGTTTCTCTTAAGAGCGATATATGCAAATAGTCGTTCACCAGGATTTATAATATTACCGACATCATCCATCGCGAGTGATTTCCCGCTTTCTACACCATTTCTCATGTTTTTAAAATACGCCTTGAACTGTAGAAAGTCAATGTTTTTACTTGACAAAGATTATTGTTTGCAGATACAGTGGTAATTGATGGGGAGAGTTTTAAGTGGTACTTCCTATGTTTTACTTTTTGTTTTAACTCCCTTGGCATTCTTGATTATGCTGTCGCAAAATGCCATTCCCGGCGATTTATTTTATCCGGTCAAAAGAATTTTTGAGAAAGGAATTCTGGTAGCCGCCGCTGTCCATCCCACCACCCGGGCCATGTTTCATACCAATTTATCCGAGCGTCGTTTTTATGAGGCCTATACCATGCTGGCACGGGCTAATACTTCGGGGTTGGATTCTTTTGTCGAAGAAATTAAAACTACTCAAGAAACTATAGTTACTATTGTTGATTCTAAGCAAAAACAGCAACTGGAAGAAAAACTGGTGGCTAAAATAGATGAATATCAAGTAAAACTCACTCAAGTTACTTCCAGTTCACAGATCCCGTCGGAGATTAACCAGACCGCAGCCCCAACCCAACAGACCATTTCTCAACCAACCTCCTCTCGAAATGTTCCCACCGAGTTACCGACAAGCGTTCCTTTAGCTCCACCCCCGACCGTCCCGCCCGCCATTGCCACTGCAGTTGCTGCTAACCCCCAGGTGGTAGCGGCTGTTACTCAAACTCACCAAAAGCTGGAGCAAATTAAGCAGGAAATTAAAGATAAAGAACGCCAAGAAAAAAAGGAAAAAGAAGATAAAGACAAGAGAAATGATAAGAGAGGCGATAGGGATAAAAAGAAAAACAAAGGGGATTGACAAATGGTAAAGTTCTTATATAATATGTTTAGTATGTGAGACCTAGCCGAAGTTTTTAAGGGTTTTAACACACCCCGCCTTCGGCGGGGTTTTTGATACTATATTTGGCTCTTTGACATTCAGGAAGTGGTGAGGAAGTAATTTTTTTTTGAGAATTTGATCCTGGTTCAGGATGAACGCTGGCGGCGTGCCTTAAGCATGCAAGTCAAGGGGGTACTGAGAGCAATCGAAGTACAACCGGCGGACGGGTGAGTAACGCGTAGGAATCTACCCTTCAATGGGGCATAGCTCATCGAAAGATGGGATAATTCCCCATAATCCCCGCCTTTGGCGGGGCAAAGATCGTAACTGATCGTTGAAGAATGAGCCTGCGTCCTATCAGCTAGTTGGTGGGGTAATAGCCTACCAAGGCGATGACGGGTAGCTGGACTGAGAGGTCGGTCAGCCACAATAGCACTGAGACACGGGCTATACACCTACGGGTGGCAGCAACTAGGAATATTGGACAATGGACGAAAGTCTGATCCAGCGACGCCGCGTGGAGGAAGAAGGCCCTCGGGTTGTAAACTCCTTTCAGTCACCATAATGGTGGCAAAAGAAGCCTCTACTAACTACGTGCCAGAAGTCTCGGTAAAGCGTAGGAGGCTAGCGTTATCCGGATTTATTGGGCGTAAAGAGTTGCGTAGGCGGTTTGACAAGTCCCAATTTAAATACCACAGCTCAACTGGGGAAATGGTTGGGATACTGTCAGACTTGAGGATTGATCGGGGTACTGGAACAGCTGGTGTAGCAGTGAAATGCGTTGATATCAGCTGGAACACCAAAGGCGAAGGCAGGCATCTGGGCTTCTCCTGACGCTGAGGCACGAAAGCTAGGGTAGCGAAACAGATTAGATACCTGTGTA
>CAYUJR010000024.1:0-8066 GCA_964445095.1 uncultured Gammaproteobacteria bacterium | reverse complement strand
GGTATTGACAACTACCATTCTATTTCTTATACTAAATCTGTCCTTGGGTTTGCGAGAGGAGTGTTGGAAGCTTTTCCTCTACAACTTCTCGATTACCTTGGGTTGAGGCAACTGTCCGATGCTCGTGGGTATCGGACGAGCCTTCCCATTTAGTTTTTTCGGGGAAACTCCAGCGCCCAACGATTCTCAAGGACGAAATTATCCAAAGTACTAATTATTAATTTCTAATTGACCTAATTGGGTCCTCTATTGTAGTATTTGCCTCTGTTTGTTAAAATATCAATAGTTTCGCCTCTTTAGCTCAATGGCAGAGCGTATGTTTTGTAAACATATGACGACAGTTCGATTCTGTCAGGAGGCTCAGGGCTGGGGTGGCAGAGCAGCAATCGCACTTGGCTGTAGACCAAGCGTCCGCAAGGACTCCGGGGGTGCAATTCCCTCCCCCAGCACCGTACTTGTCTTTTTTTTAATCTTCAAGTAAAATGGAATGCACTGCCCTTGTAGCTCAGTTGGCAGAGCGCGTTCTTGGTAAGAACGAGGCCTCCGGTTCGATCCCGGACAAGGGCTCAGGAGAAAATTATGGCTAAGAAGGGAGAACACAGAATTTTACTGGGGCTGGTTTGTACAGTTTGTAATAATTTAAACTATATGACCAGCAGAAATAAGCTGAATAGGCCGGAAAAACTGGTTTTGAAAAAGTATTGCCGTCACTGCAAAAAACGTCAAGAACACAAAGAACGCGAAAAGCTGAAATAAATTTTGAGTTTTGAACTTTGAATTTTTAATTTTTTAATAGGGGTGTCGGTTAACGGCAAACCAGCGGTCTCCAAAACCGCGACTGGGGGTTCGATTCCCTCCACCCCTGCTTTTTTATTGTTTGGGCTTGACAAATCAATCTTTTTGTGGTTTACTAGCACCCGACATGGAAGAAGAGCAAAAACAAGAATTAACGACCGAAGCCGATAATAACGAAACGAGCCAGGAAGAAGTTTCGCCGCTACGCTATAACATTCCCACTTCACCGCGCCGCGGTGGCAGTAAAAAGTTTTTCTGGTTACTACTGGCATTGCTAGTAATTGCGGCTGCTGTAGGTGGATTTTTCTTAATTGGTGGTCAGCAAAAAGAAGAAGAAATTACTCCTACACCTACTCCTACCGAACAACCTACCCCTACTCCCACCCCTCCGCCAGCTGGCGGATCCCCTACTCCCACTAAAAAAGTCACTCCTTCTCCTACCGAGAAACTCTCCCCTACTCCTACTAAAAAACCCACTAAGGGTTTAAGCGTCAAAGTTTTAAATGGAAGCGGGGTTTATTTGGCAGCAAAAGAAGCTTCCGACTATCTTAGCGGTTTGGGTTATGAAATAGCAGGGACCGGCAACGCCAGCACTACTGATTTTAATAACACAACCATTGACATTAAAAGCGCAAAAGAGTCACTACTTCCCCAGCTTAAAATTGATCTGCAGACAAAATATACCATTGGCACAACTTCAGCCACCCTCTCGGCCAGCGAAAGCGCCGATGCCGTAGTCACCGTCGGGAAGAAATAAACAAATTTCCCAGAAGTCCGGCGCTAGCTCCCAGCAGTGTTCCCCCAATCACATCAGTTGTCCAATGCTCTCCAAGATAAACTCGAGATACTAACATGGTTATGTCAAAAACTAGAATTGTTGATATTATAAATAGTTTTAATGGCGTAATTTTCCCCTTTTTGAGAAGAAGCGTTATTAATAAAACACTCAAGAAAACAGTTCTGGCCGAATGTCCTGATGGATAAGAATTTCCGGTCTGAACATAAGTCGAGGGAAAATGAAATCCCAGCCCGTAATGATAAAACATAAATGGCGGCCCGGGATGACTCATGTATATTTTGCCCAATAACCCGACTGCAAAGATGGCAAAATAGGCCGGCAGAAAAAATATCTTGCGAAAAATTTGTCCGGGAAAAAAGACCAGTATCAGCAGGACTATAGTGGTAACTTCACCGCTTCCCAATAAGCTAAAATAGGAAAAGAATGTACTTAAAGAGTCTGATACTTTATATTGAATTCTAACAGTCGTATCAAAATCAAACTGCCCAAAAACATCCTTAGCTACCAGATAGGAAAAGAGTAAAAAGCTAATAAAAACCAAGGCGCCAGTAAAAAACAAAAAAACTCTTTTTATCATAAGGTTTTCGTGAGAAAGGTTTGGACGAACTGCTGGCGATGGAGACTGGTCATACCATACTCAATAATTGCTTGCTGGTGAAGTTTGGTGCCATAGCCCTTATTAACTCCCCACTGATATAATCTATATCGCTCGGTTAACTTTTGCATCAAACTATCTCCACCTGATATCCTCTTCTCCATAAGCTTTTTTCTTCTCTAAAATCCGGTAAAGTTTTCATATTGATGCTAGTTGCTAATTGCTAGTTGCTTTTATATTTTTAGTCCTTTGAGGAATTTACGAAACTCGCCGTTAATCTCCGGATGTTCCAGCCCAAATTCAATGACGGTCCGCAAATATTCTAATTTATTGCCGGTGTCGTAATAATGGGCGTTTTTTACCTCAATGGCGTAGACTGGCTTCTCTCGAGCTAGAGTATCAATTGCTTCCGGCAAATAATACTCTCCCCCCTTGCCCGGCTTTTGACTTTCCAAAATGGGAAAAATATCGGGAGTCAATAAATAATTTGCCACAATTGCCAAATCCGAAGGAGCGTTTGTTTTGCCCGGTTTTTCAATAACTCGCTCTACTCTCCACACCCCCGGCTCTAACTGCTCGCCTTTTACATAACCGTAGCGCTCAAAATCTTCTCCTCGCGACAGCCTCATCCCTCCTAAAATAGTACCATTATATTTATCGTAAGCATCAATCATCTGTTGAGCACGGGGAGGAGTGGCCTTGGTAAACTCATCGCCCCAAAAAGCCAGGAATGGTTCACCATTAACTAAATGTTTAGCGCTTCTGATTGGGGTAGCATTTCCATAAGGCCCTTTTTGCCTAATATAAATGAAGTTGGCCATTTCGGAAATTCTTTTTATCTCCTCAAGCGCTTTCTCCTTACCTCCGGCCTCCAGCCACTGGGATAATTCGGCGGCCGGCGTATCAAAATGGTCTTCAATGGCCCGTTTGTTGGCGCCTGTTACAATAATCACGTCTTCTACTCCTGCCTCAACAATTTCCTCGACCACATATTGAATAACCGGTTTATCCACAATTGGCAGCATCTCCTTGGGCATGGCTTTGGTTTGAGGCAAAAAGCGGGTGCCGAAGCCGGCGGCGGGAATGACGGCCTTTCTAATTTTCATAGACAATTTACATTCTAACTCTCAAGTCTTTACATGTCAAATGAGATTTGGTACAATAGTTCGGTTATCAGTTCTCGGTTTTCTGTTCTCGGATTTTTGTTTACCAGTTAATCAGTTACTCTGATTGACCGAAAACCGATAAACTAAATTCTGACAACCGATAACTGAAAACAGATAACAGATTTTATGACATCGCCCATTACATTCTTAAAAGAAGTGCGCTCGGAACTTACCAAAGTTATCTGGCCAACTCCGGCCGAAGTCATCAGACTGACTTGGCTGGTCGTTTTGATTAGCCTGGCTGTTGGTTTATTTATTGGAGCGCTTGATTTTATCTTTACCAAAACATTTTCTTTTTTAATAGGAGGCTAAAATGACAGATAATAGTGCTAAATGGTACGTAGTTCATACTTACTCGGGACACGAGAATAAGGTGGCGACCACCCTCAAACAGCGGGTCGTTTCCATGAATGCCAAAGATAAAATTTTTGATATCATCGTTCCCACCCGTGAAATCATTAAAGTTCAAGCCGGCAAAAAAGGGACAGTCAAGGAAAAAATCTTTCCCGGCTATATGCTGGTGCGGATGGCCATGGATGATGAATCTTGGCTGCTAGTTCGGACCACCCCCGGCGTTACCTCCTTTATCGGCATGGGTGATAAACCAACGGCAATTCCAGAAAAAGAAGTGGAGGCCATCAAGCGCTTTATGGAGCTCAAAGAGCCGCTTTATAAATCCAGCTTTTCCGTTGGCGAGGCGGTCAAAATTATTGACGGGCCCTTTACCGACTTTTTAGGAACTGTAGAAAATACTGATGAGGCCAAAGGTAAAATCAAAATCCTCGTTTCCATCTTCGGCCGCGAAACCCCCGTCGAACTCGACTTCCTCCAAGTGAGTAAATTATAAACTAAGTTGCTTTGAACTGTCTCAATGTGCTAAAATTCCGCCATGGCAGACCCACGTGAGCTAAGCCCGTCTCTTCGCAAAGCCCTCTCTCAACGAGGCCTGAAGGGACGTATTGCTGTAGTTCAACCTCCGAGTTCGGAAATTAACCAAGCAGCGTTAACTCTTGGAGAAAAACTTCCCGAGGCAATTCAAATTTTCCTTACTGACCCGTTTCTCCAAATCCCGAATCCAAATCAACATCCAAACCCAGCCAATGTAGAAGCTATAACAGCTCTTTCTCTTGCCGCAACAGCGCTTCCTTCTCATGCTCCGCAACTTACAGAAGGCTTAAAAATACTTCAAGAAGCGCTAGGACCGGATGGAGAAGAACCTTTATTTAGCATGCCCCGCCGTTTTACCGCTTTTTTAATTACCGATATGCTACTTTATCAAACAGCTCTTCCAATTGGAAGAAGGCCATCCGTAAGATTCAGTAAAAATAAACCCCAGGCGCTGGCAAATATTAGAGAAGTCCATGCTTCTATTCCAGAGGATCGGCAAACTCTAGAAATAAGGGGTTCGCTTGCCCAAGTAATGCAAGCTTTTCAGGAAGAATTAACAAGAATTCTTGTGCATGAGCCTCAAACAAGAGATGAAGCATATTTTCAAGCGCTTCTCTACAACGCCATTAATAAAATTATGACAGATAGCACCCTATATAGAGAATTCGCATTTTATGGAGATTCCGAAATGCATCTATGGATTGCCACTAAAGAGGCTCAAGCGCTGGCATTTCTATCAATTAGTCCTTTCTCTTTTGATCTACTCCAAGCGGGTGTATTTGAAGAATTGGATCCGCATAGCCTGGGACTAATTTTTGCAGGTCAATGGGAGCTATTGACCACAGCTGGGCCGGATAAAAACCCGGACGAAGAAAAATTAAAGATCCTTGCTGACTATTTTCTTTCTCATCCAAGACTGCAGTATGAATTTTGGGAGAGTGAAGCTATTGACAACGACTATTCCATCATAGCATGGTTCTTTAAACAAAATACAGAAACCCTGAATAGGTTTATTGAGACAATGCAACTTCTCACAACAGCTAATAAACTTATTAATATCAGAAATGTAATCATCGCCTATACGGGATATCTTAAACATGATTTTCCCGATCACCCAAATGTTTCTTATCTTCTTGGGCGCGTCCATTCTTTGGCAAAACAATTTAATCTCACGCCATACATTCAAACAGAGCTTGCTATTTTAGAGGATAGAGAGCCCGGAGTTCTTTATGAAAGTGCAGAGAAAGGACTATTGGCGCACCGTGCAAAACCCGGAGAGACAAGAGAAGAATTACTAGCAAGAATGAGGGAGGTAATAATTTACGTTTCCCAAGCTCCCTGGCCGCAGAGACCGCCAGAAGCGCAGCTGGCGCAAGCCATAAGGGAAGCGGTCAGACCGGCTGCCGCCCTCACCATTAGCCCTGGTGAAGAAAATGCGACAACTATTATATCCGACTGGCTCGACCAACAATTAGCTAGACTTGGCATCAACAGAAATCAAGTGGCTGGTCTCGCAGATCATTATCAGACAGAAATAGCCAGAGCCGCGGGTGGACACTTGCCATTTTTGATTATTCCCGAAGCGCTACCGAGAAATCACCCGTTAAGAAAATTGGCTGAAATCGGCGTGGTAACTATCCAGCCAAGTAATGGCCAAGCACAAGTAGTTATTGACACCGATAAAGCTCATATTCAAGCAGGGTTTAAAAGAATTTCACTAACAAAAACTCTTAATCAAGATTTAACGACCCTATCGCTATTTGATTTGCTACTTTTGACTGCTGGGCAACTGGCCAAAAGACCGGTGGGAAGAGTACAACTGGATAGAGCCGAACAGGGAGAAGTTAATGGTTTCCTCAAGGATTGGAAGAGAAGGGCCGCCGACATGAATCTACCCAGATTAACGACTGATGCGCCGGAGGACCAACCAAGCCAACCGGTGATGTTTCTTGTGGGAGATAAACCAACCACCCTTTATGTTGCCTCTTGATTTTCTTTCCATTTTATTGTTACTCTAAAAGTAGAGAGGGGGTGAGGAATTTGAAGCTTTTACACATAGCAGCCTATACCTTGCTTTTTGCCGGCGGCTTGAATTGGGGCTTGGTTGGTCTTTTCCAATATAATCTGGTGGAATCACTATTGGGAGTAGATCTTGCCGGCTGGGTTTATGTCTTGGTCGGCGCCGCCACAGTTTACGTAGTGGCTACTCACATGAGCGACTGCAAGGCCTGCGCCAGCAAAAAATAAGAAAACTAGGCTTGCACTTTTATCCCCTGCTGTGCTAGAATTAACCAACTAGCTAATTGTTTTATGGCAAAAAAAATTAAAACTCTGATTAAACTTAATATTCCGGCTGGTGAAGCCACTCCTGCTCCGCCGGTGGGTCCGGCTCTTGGTCAGCATGGACTACCCATTATGGAGTTTGTCAAGGCTTTTAATGATAAGACTGCCGAACAAAAAGGCACCATTATTCCGGCAGTCATCACGGTTTATGAAGATCGTACCTTTTCTTTTATTACCAAAAAGCCGCCGGTTGCCGAAATGATTAAAAAAGCCTTAACGCGAGAGAAGGGAGCCAGTAAGCCCGGTCGGGAAACTGCCGGCACTCTCCCTAAAACCCAAGTTGAAGAAATTGCCAAAGCCAAAATGGACGACTTGAATACCGATAATATTGAAGCAGCCGGTAAAATCGTGGCCGGAGTAGCAAGGTCGATGGGAGTCGAAGTACAATAATTCAGTTATCGGTTCTCGGTTTTCTGTTTTCGGATTCCGGTTTACCAGTTTTATCAGTTTATCGGAAACCGATTGACCGAAAACCGATAAACTAGATTCTGATAACTGACAACTGAAAACTGATAACAGAAGCTATGGGTAAAGTACGAATTAAAACTCTCGGCGTTGAAGAAGTCGAGGAAAAACAAAAACAAAAAGCAAAGGTAAAAAAAGAGCAGAAACAGGCCCGCAAGACGGCCAAGGGCGCTCATGGCGGTGAGAGACTAGTGGCTATGGAGCCAAGCGAGGAAGAACTAGAACGTCAACCAGTTGATCAATTGACCGGTCAACAGAAAACTGACGAACAGGAAACTGAAAACCGAAAACAGAAAACTGATAACCGAAGGCCTAGGCAGCGTGGAAAACGCTATAAAGAAGCACTCTTGCAAGTTGACCGCCAAAAGACCTATCCCCTGCCTGAAGCGCTTGAACTTTTAAGGAAGGTATCCGCCAGCTGGCGGATTGACGGCACAGTTGAACTGCATATCAACGTTATAGAAAAAGGTTTAAGCGGTCAACTAACTCTTCCCCACTCTACAGGTAAGCAAACCCGAGTTGCCATAGCCAGCGACGAACTGATTGAGGAAGTCCAAGGTGGTAAAATTAACTTTGATATTTTGCTGGCTCATCCCTCAATAATGGGTAAGCTGGCCAAAGTTGCTAAAATTTTAGGACCTCGCGGGCTGATGCCTAACCCTAAAGCCGGCACTGTCTCCGATAACCCAGAAGGGCTTGCCCTGAGCTTTGCGAAGGGACAAATTCAATTTAAAACCGAACAGCAGGCACCGATAATTCATTTATCTATTGGTAAACTGTCTATGAAAGATGACGAGTTAACAGACAACATTCGTGCTCTTTTAACCAGTATTGGTTCAGCCAAAATAAAAAACATCACTCTCAAAAGCACCATGAGCCCGGGGATTAAAGTCAGTATTCAGTAATTTGCAAACAGTAATTAAGATCGAAGCCTAAATAGCCGTTGACAAGATCAAATTGTTTTGCTAAAATAAAATTGTCTTAAGACCGTTGGGGGCTGAGCACTGAGCAAAGT
>CAYUJR010000023.1:0-8099 GCA_964445095.1 uncultured Gammaproteobacteria bacterium | reverse complement strand
TTGGTCGGGGACGGGAGAATTGAACTCCCTGCCTCTCGGACCCGAACCGAGCGGTCTACCGATGACCTAGTCCCCGAAACTACCTTCATTCTACGTTTTTCGTTAGAAAAAGGCAAGAAGCTTTGTTCTTCTTTTGCCGTCCAAAAGAAGAAGCAAGAAAAGGGCGGTCAAGTGAGACTTTTCTTATCGCTCTAACCTCGGGTAGTCAGGCGGAACCTCGGTCATTCACTACGTTTCGGCCGTCTCCGCACTTTTACCACTCGGTAAGAGCGCTGACAGAAAAGCTCTCAATTGGCATTCTAGGGCGGCCCCTTCGGGGCCGCCTCTATAGTTCCCATGGGTGCCCTTTGAAAATCTACCGAAAGTATCAAATGAGATAAAGATGAGCGTTCCGCAGGAGCAGTGGCAACTCCGATGTGCATCGGAGGCTCTGCCGCTGGAGCGAGTCTGAATCCATTTGATCGGTAGTTTTCACTGGGCCGTCTTCTTTTATTTCTTTTCTTGGACGAGCAAGAAAAGAAAAAGGAAATTCCACTTGATTTATGGTAAAATCTTATTTAGAAAATTTGTCCCCGTAGCTCAATGGATAGAGCAGTCCCGTCCTAAGGGAAAGATTGGAGGTTCGACTCCTCTCGGGGACGCCCGCTTACTTCAAGCTTACTGTGTAGAGATTGGGGGTTACGTCGGAGTTACCAAGATTGGTCAGAATCACTAATTTACTGCCATCCGGCCAGGCCGCCACAAAGTTTTCCAGGAAGGGCCCTGCATAAACTGTAGCTCTGTTGGAGCCATCATATTCTAATATCTCTATTCTTCCATCTCGAGCCACAATTAAATGCCTATCATCAAGCCAGGAGAGAGCAGAAGATGGGGTGTCAATATAAAAGTTTTTATCTTCTTTAGTGTCATAGATATAAGTTTTGCCTTTTGCCAAATTTCTTTGTTCCGGCTGGTTACTGGCCCCCAGTAAAGGAGGAGTGATTAAAGCGGGTAGGGTGGCGGAAGAACTGGCTTCGTATAAAATTTTAGTTTCGTCCGGTGACCAGGCAACCACCCGGAAGTTGGCCGAGATAGTAGCCCGTAGCTCTTCTTTTAGGCTATTTCTGCGGGAGGCCTCTTTTTCTTCTTTTTCCTTCTGCCACTCTCTGTTTAGTTGGGAAAATTCAGCCTCATTTGTCAATCGGGGAGTTTGATTGCCATTTTCTACCGAGAGAAGATAAGTTAAATTGCCTGTCGCTCCCGAGGGCGTAGCAATTAAGAATTTGGCATTGGGAGAAAAGCTGATATTGCTTGTTGAAAATTCTCCCGATTTATCATCTGTTAGTTTATTGGCATTGCCTTGCAGAGTGAGAATAGGTCTATTGCCCATTTCGAAGATGTAAAGACCGTTTTTTTCAGGGGTGAGAGAGGTAATTTTATAGGCGATGCGGGTGCGGGTGGGGTCAAGCACAGGATTAGTTACTCCGGTTGAAGTGATTGACTCAAGTTTAGGGGCAGACGGAAAGAGGCGGACATCGGTTTTAGTCACTACCTCTTTTTCCACTTTAAGTTTCTTTTTCCAAGGAAGGTATCCTACTTTGATAATTTCTACCTCATAATCTCCAGGAGCCAGATTTAAAGTATCGTTAGTGGCTGATGTGAGTTTACCATTGATTAAAATCTGCGCCCCATCGGGGTTGCTGGTAGCTACCAGCAGTCCGGTGCCGGCAATAAAAGTTTTATTACCGCGGCTGAAGGAAAGGCGATATCCTCTGCCGTAAAGCACCAAGGCGGTAGTCCCAACCAGTAATAAAATAATAGTCAGGAAAAAAATAGCTACGCGGTTTTTCATGTTCACTAATTTTACCATAAATTTAATATCTTGCAACATTTACTAAACTGTGCTACAAATAAAGTGCTAAAAAGAAAATTTGATATAGTTAGGTAATATTTTGATTATGTTATCGAAACGAATTGGAATTGATTTGGGGACTGCCAATACACTGGTTTATCTGGCTGGTGAGGGAATAGTATTGAATGAGCCGACGGTGGTAGCAGTTTTAGCCGAGGACAATCGGGTGGTGGCGGTTGGTAATGAGGCTAAAGAAATGTTGGGCAGAACGCCAGGCAACATTATGGCCCTGCGGCCTCTGCGAGACGGGGTAATTGCCGATTATGTGATTACCGAGGCCATGCTGTCCTATTTTATCGATAAAGTCTGTGGTTCGTCGCGTTTTTTTAAGCCGGAAGTGATGGTTTGCATCCCGGCCGGAGTGACCCAGGTGGAGCGAAGAGCAGTTTTAGACGCTTGTTTATCAGCCGGAGCTAAGGTAGCCTATTTAATTGACGAACCGCTGGCGGCAGCCATTGGAGCTAAAATCCCTATAGCCAATCCCTCCGGACACATGATAGTTGATATTGGCGGAGGGTCAACAGAAGCGGCTGTAATTTCGCTGGGAGGAGTAGTGGTACATAATTCGGCTCGGGTGGCTGGTAACAAGGTTGACGAGGCCATAGCTAATTTTATTCGCCGACGCTACAATTTGTTAATTGGCGAACGGAGTGCCGAAGAAGTCAAGATTAAGATTGCGGACGCTTTGCCGGACAATGGAGAAGGATCAAAGTTAGAAGTGAGGGGCAGAGACAACATTTCCGGGCTCCCCCGTAGTATCGAACTGGTTAAAAAAGAAATTTCTGAAGCTATTCAGCCTACCCTAGCTTTGATAATCGGTTCGATTAAGGGGGTGCTTGAGCAAACACCGCCGGAGCTAGCCTCAGATATTATTGATAAAGGAATAGTTTTGTCCGGCGGAACCTCGCTTTTGCGAAATCTGGATAAACTGATAACTAAGTTGACCGGAGTTCCTTGCCATGTGGCGGAGGACCCTTTGCTTTGTGTGGTAAGGGGAACAGGGGTGGCACTGGAAAATATCGAACTGTACAAAAGGTCTTTAGCTAGAAAATAACCTGGAGTAATTAAAATCTACAATATAATTTTTAGTAGAAAAAGCCTAAGCTAAAAATAGGAAAACTTTAACTATGTATATAGTAATTTATCAACGAGTAACTGTTTTACAAGAGACTAACAAAAGATTATCCTTATTTGACAATATATTTTTAGAGTAAATAAAATACTCAAAATAGTTATTTTGGAGAATTTTAATAAAGTCTGACCTTGCCTTATAGTAGTAAGTAGGGGATATGAATAAAAATATCATACTCGGGGTGGGGATTAGTAACGCCTCCAGCGATAAAATCTTAGAGTTTTTGTTAAAAGGCTTACAAAAAGAAGGTCAAAAATTGTTTGTTGTCACTCCCAATCCGGAAATGCTAGTCCTCGCCAGTAAAAATTTGAAGTTTAGGTCAATTCTCAATAGTGCGAGTTTAGCGCTTCCTGACGGGATAGGTGTAATTTGGGCCGGAAAAATTTTGAGTAAAAATTTTGCAGAAAAAGTTACCGGTGTTGAAATGATGAAAAAGCTTTGTCAAAGGGCGGCTGATTATAGCTTAACAGTAGGCCTTTTGGGTGGGGGACCTAAAATAGCAGAGAGAACTGCCGAGTGCTTATTACGGGAATATCCAAAACTTAAGATTGTTTTTACTGCTTCGGAGTGGAGAGAAAATAAAAAAATTGATATCCTTTTTGTGGCGTTTGGGGCGCCTAAACAAGAAATTTGGATAAGTGATAACTTAAAAAATCTGCCGGTAAAATTGGTAATGGGGGTGGGTGGAGCCTTTGATTACCTAAGCGGAACAGTCGTTAGAGCTCCGGAGTGGGTGAGAAAAGCCGGTTTTGAATGGTTATTTAGGCTTGTTGTTCAGCCGTGGAGACTAAAGAGACAGTTGGCATTATTGCAATTTATCTATCTTGTGTTGCGAGAGAAATTTCATTAAGATTAATTTAATGGCCGAGTTTCAATTTTTGCAAAATCCGATTTCCAAAAAATGGGTGATTTTCGCACCCCGTCGGGCTAAACGGCCAGATGTAGCTAAAGGGCCGGAGCCAGTTTGTCCTTTTTGTTTGGGTCGGGAAAAAGAAGAGCCGGAAGTTTTTCGTATTGGAGGAGTACCGGGCGATAGCAATTGGCAGGTGCGGGTTATCCCCAATAAATTTCCCTTTGCTCCCATTCATGAAATCGTTATTCATTCGCCCGATCATCACAAAAATTTTGACGAATTGCCTCTTTCTCAAGTAGAGTTGATTATCAAAACTTATAAAGATCGTTTTACTTCGCACCAAAAGACCGGTCAAGTTTATATTTTCAATAATCACGGTAAAGAAGCGGGGGAAAGTTTGCCTCATCCCCATACCCAGATTGCGGTGGTTCCGCGCGAGGTAACGCTTGATATGCCAAGACTGGAAGAGCCGCAAGACGGAATTTTGGAAACAGAACAACTGATGATTTTTTGTCCGCCCACCAGTCAATGGCCGGATGAAACCTGGATAGTTCCTAAAAAACGTGGACGAGTTTTTTCAGAAATTGATGATATAGAAATGAGTGATATTGCATTAGTTCTTCAGCGTTTGATACAGATATTTACCACCCGTCACGGTCACGAATTTCCCTACAATTTTTATATTTATCCGGGAGGAGATTGGTATTTGAGACTGGTACCAAGAGTTAAGTCAATCGGCGGATTTGAACTGGGAACAGGAGTGTTTGTCAATACTCAAGATCCTAAAGAAACCTTCGAATTTATCAAAAAGCATTTTGAAGAGCCGGACCATGAAAAGATTAAAGTGAGGCATGCGGCGGAATACGCGAGGTCAGTATAAGTTTATTCCGTTTTTTCCTGGATACCTAGTAACCACATCACTGCTTCTTTTTTGTAGCGGCGGTCACCGCGGGAGTTAATCCGAATAGCCGGCAGTTTTCCTCTTTTACCCCAACGCTTGATAGTCAAGGGGGAAACGCGTAATATTTTTGCTACTTCACGGACAGTTAGAAGTTCTGGCCACTCATCTCCAATTGCCATATCAATAATACTCCTTCTGAAATTATCTATAACACAGTAGCGCAAGCGATGTCAAGAGGGAAATTGACTAGAGGAATTAATTTAATATTTTTAGGGAAGCGGGGGCAGATCCGGAGCTTCAATAAGTTTTTTGACTGTTTCTCGATCTAATCTAAAATCTACACCTACCCATAAAGGCCCATTTCGCTTACTTAAACGTATCTCTGCCGATATGCCATTAAAAACTGTCGGAGTCACAAAAGGTTCTCTCTTTTGAGATGAGGTCAAATTTTCACCTTCTGCCCTGACTCTTTCTTTTAATTCTTCGCCGCCTAGAATGATTAAATTTATACGCATACTCCATGCGTCTCCACTATAAAATGGCGTCTTCCATTCTCCATCTTTATCTCTTAATATTTCGTTAACAACATTGTCTGTTGATGGTTCGCTTTCTTGAGCGTCGGCCACTTTTTCTGCTGCAGCTTTTATTTCGCCTTGAATTCCTCGTAATCTTTCCCTCTCTGAAGTATTACTAGCTCCCTCTCTAATCAAAGCTATCTCAAGCTGAAAAAGAGGGTTTGCGGCTAACAAATCAAGTTCTTTTTTTACAGCAAGTCGCGAAGCATTGTTTGCATACTGGGCAAGAAATGCAAGTTGTTCAAAAGATAGCTTAAGTTCATTAGCAAATTCTTCAGCCGGTCCTAAAATACCGCTTGTTACATGAGCCGTAACTGCCTCCTCAAGGCAACTAGGATCTCTGGCAACTGTCTCTTTAATACTCTTTTCAAATTGTTCTCTGATCTCTTGTGGAACTGGTTCTAGAGTTTCTCTCATATATTTTCCCCTCACTTTGATGAATGCGAAAGTGGTTGTATTATCCCATAGCTCTTAACAGTTGTAAAATTTTTGCTGATTTGCAACAAATATTGGTTTTTGTTATAATTATTACAATATGATTCCCGTCTCCCAAGTTGTTTCGGAAATTTTGCCAACCGATGAGCTGGCTCTGGAAGCCATGCGGGAAAGATTTCTCAATCTGTCGGCTTATGCTGCTAAAATTCACCAAAGGATAGAAAATGCCGCCAAAAAGCCGGTGAAGAAGGGCACTGTCGTGGTAGCCTTGGCGCGCTTTGCTAAAAGCCTCAAGAGCGTGATGCCGCTGGCGCCTGATGTGGAACTGGCCAATGTAGATGTTCGTTCCTCGCTTGCCCTTCTCAATTATGCCAAAACTCCTGATATGGAACGCAAAATCGCCGTGCTTCATCCCTTTACTCTTGTCTCACAAGACTTGTTTTCCATTACCGAAGGCCCCAGAGAGATTACCGTTATCTGCGCCAATAGTGTCAAAGACAGGCTGGTTAAGCACTTTGCGGTCAAACCTCTTTCTTTAGTAACCAATCTGGTGGCTTTAGTGGCCCAATTCAAGGGTAAGACGGCCAAGCCCAATACTCTGTTTAGCCTTGTTCGAGCTATTGCCGGCAAGCGAATTTCCATTTTAACAACCGTAGCAACGCTCACTGAAGTTTCGTTTATTGTGGCCAAGAACGACATGGAGCAGGCACTGGCGGCACTTAATATCTACTTTACGGGAGAAAAATCAACATGAAAAATTCGCAAAACCTAATACATTTTATCGCCATGGGAGGCACCATTGATTCGGGTTGGAGCGGAGCACAGGATGCGCTGGTCGTCAATGAAAAGTCAGACGTCCCATTATTTCTATCCCGTTTTCCTCTTTTGAGTGAAACCATATTTAGTCAAGTCTGCGCCAAAGATTCCCGGGCAGTCATAGATGAGGATAGAAAAAACCTAGTTAAAACAGTAGAGAATAGCCCGGCCGCTAAAATTGTGATTACCCACGGTACTTTTACCATGCCGGAAACGGCCAGATTTCTCCAAAAAAAATTGAAACGGCACGACCAGACAATTGTTTTAACAAGTGCTACTAGACCGCTTCGGGGATTTGAGATGAGCGATGCTCCGCTCAATTTAGGCTATGCCATCTCTAATGCGCAACATCTAAAACCCGGCATTTACATTGCCTTAAAAGGACAGGCGTTAACTCTAGAAGAGCTGGAGAAAAAACTTCAAGAAGGTAGCTTCCATAAAATCTTTGCCAGCGGAGATTAAAAGAATTTACTAATTTTACCTATTTCAATTCTACCGTTGCTCCGGCGGTTGTCAGTTTAGCTTTTGCCTCTTCCGCGGTTTTTTTATTGACTTGAGTAATCACTTCTTTGGGAGCTCCGTCGGCAATATCTTTGGCCTCCTTTAATCCCAGCGTGGGAACCAGTTCCCGCAAGGCTTTAATGACGGCAATTTTATTACTACCGGTGTTAGCCAATACCACATTAAAAACAGTTTGTTCTTCCTTCGGCTCGTCAGAAGCCGCGTCAGACGCGGCTGCGCTTGCTCCGGCTGATGGCGCAATCATCGCTGCGCTTGCCGAAACTCCAAACTTTTCCTCCAAAGCCTTGACCAAATCGGAAAGCTCAAGAACAGAAAGTTTTTCAACCTCCTCAATAATTTTATCAACGTTTTTCTTTTCAGCCATTTTTATCACCACCCTTCGTTTCTATAGCTTTTATGGTCAAAATCAATCTTTGTATATTCCAACTCAAGGCTCGGTGTAATCCATAAATCGGCGCTTTCATCCCGCCCACCAGTTGAGCCAGCAAAACTTCACGAGAGGGGAGGGCGGCCAGCCTTAACACTTCCTCACCGGTTATTGTTTTACCATCCAAAATCCCGAACTTAACTACGGGTAATTTTAATAGCTTAATGGTTTTCGCTAAGGCTTTTAGAGGAGTAATTATATCGGAGTAGGCAAAGAGAGTAGCGGTTGGACTCTCAAATTTTTCTTTAATGTCTGTTGCTTTTACAAGCAAGGTGTTTTTAGTAACTACCAGTTCGGCATCGATTTGTTTTAATTCTTTTTTCAGGCTTTCCAGCTGCTTATGGGTGAGGCCTTGATAATCGGCAAAAACCAGACCCTTGGCCCGGCTGGCCTTTTCTTTTAATTTTTCTACAATATCAATTTTTCTCTGTGATGGCATATTTTGTCCTTGAAGCATTTCGCTGGGTTTTGGTTTAAGACTTCGACACTTCGACTTTGCTCAGTGCTCAGCCCCCAACGGTCTTAAGACAATTTTATTTTAGCAAAA
>CAYUJR010000022.1:0-8101 GCA_964445095.1 uncultured Gammaproteobacteria bacterium | reverse complement strand
AACTAGTTGCTAATATAAACGCTAGCAGGTTAGTTGGTGGTTGTCAAGCGGTGTTAGCTCGACGTTCGAGTCTCTTCTTAAAGAGATTTTCCGAGTAGCCGCCTTCGCTAACGAATTTTTGCTCAAGCGAGCGCAGCATTTGATCGAGCAGGTAATTTTCTCGGGAGATAAGAGTTATCATTAGATTGGCAAAGCTTTCCGGCGAATTAGTCCAATTGGACCAATTAGACAAATTAGTCGAATTGTAGACTCGAGTAGCGCGAATTTGTAAGACTCGCGGGTCATTTTTATCCCAGATAGGCAGTTTTCTGGTACGAAGAAAATCTCCATAGTCTTCTAAAAGCTCTCCAAACGAGCCTCGGGAGACTTCAGTTAGCCTAATATTCATTTTAAGACTCTTTTCTAAACTTCCTTCCACTATATTTTGTTTTCCCGAACGACCGGCTTGTTCCATTTGATCGTAGGTGCGAGACTTTCTAGAAATATATCGATTAATAAACATGATATTTAGATCATATATTACAACTGCCTGCTGATAAACGATTAGATTTTTATAACCGCTTGGTTTTTTTGCAATAGGCGGATTTGACCAATTAGACATATTAGTCTAATTAGACCAATTTTTGAGTTAGTTTGTCAATCTCTACCTGATATTACGCAGTGAATGCCGTGAAATTTTTCATATCAAAAGATGCATAAAGTTTTAAATTTAATGCCCGAGCGGCTTTCATTTGTTGTCTGTTATATGCCTGATTACATAATTCAAAAAACTTTTGTGCCCAGAGCGAAAGAGCATCAGTCATCATTACGACTGTAGCCTCTCGATCAAGCTCTCTTGAAGGTTTAGATCTATGTTCTTCCAGCATGGTCAGTAAAGTTGCCTCTATCTGTTTATCAATTCTATCTCGTTCTTGATTCAAGGCAATAATTTGTTCCTGATCAAAGCTATATAATTCTCCTAAATCCTTAAGGCGATCTGAAGCTGTTTGAAAATCCATTATTGGCGTATTTTTAGTAGCCAATGCCAGAATTTGTACATCAGGACAAACAACAAACAGGCCTCTCATAGCTCTTCTTCCATCTCCCATATCGGTGATGAGAGGAAGATAATCCACTGGTGAAGGAAGTGCATTGGCAGGATGAACATGGCTATCAATCACGGGAATGTTTCCATCTTGCCATAGAATTTCTGGCCAATGAGCTGTTGTTTCCGTCAGTTCCCCTACACGGAAATCTGTTACTTCAAATTGCCTAGCTTCCATATCCCAGTAAATTGCCCTACTAACTTCCACTCCAGCTTCCGGACTAATAAATGCAGGTAAGCCTAAAAGCATCCTCGTTTGCTCCCTCAATTCACCCTGCGCTTGCGTAAATGCTGGATTTTTTTGCGATTTTGCATAAAGATCCCCAATTAATTCTCTGTATCGAGTAAGATCTAGCCTGTCTTCAATTTCTAATCCCTCATTAAACCCTCCTGCTCCTAAGAGATACCAATGCAATGTCTTTGCGTCAATTTTTTTAGGTCCAGTTTCTACTTTTACCAAAGCACGCGAATTCTCAACGTTAATCATAGAAGTAAATTTTACCAAATTTGTAGTTAAATAGCAACTATAGGTCAGGCTTCTTGACAAACGTGATATAATTAATGTTAATGAAAATTGAGATAACAGTTTTAGCAGACCGCAGAAGAACCTTCTCTTAGGGGAGGTTTTCTTTGCGCGTGTTGCACCAACCTCCCCACGGGGAGGTTTTTTAGTGGGTAAAGAGGAGAAATATTATGAAATGGGAAAATGAAAATTTTATAGGAAAAGTTGCCAACCCCTCAAATATAGAGGAAGCTAGTTTAGTGGCAAGATGGACACAAGAGGCGGGAACTATGTTGCCCAAAACACCAAGTCAAGTTTTAGAGTTATTCTCACAAGGTCATTCTGTATTAGTTTATGATAGAGCTACGGGAGAGTTAGCAGGCCATACCGGAATAACCTTTACCTATGGAGACGGTACGGTAGAAATTGGCGCACTCGTTACTCGTGCGGATACAAGGAATAGAGGCGCTGCTACTTTTGCCACGCAGAATATAATAGAATTAGCTAGTGTTCTTTATCCGGGTGCTCTTAAGTTTGCGTTAGCAAATCAAGTCAGCCTACATCTTTATTTACGAGCAGGAGGGAAAATTATGGCATGCAGCCAGTTAACTGATGAGGTGTGGCAGCCTTGCTTAAGTTGTCCAAATTTGCCCAAGCAAGAGCTTGGCCAGCCATTTAAATGTTGCGATACGCCAGTTGAATTAAATCATTTTCAGGAGCAACAATAATGAAAATTTTACAAAAACTTATTCAAATACCATCTATTTCAGGAAACGAGAATAAGATACAGAAATTTATAGCTAAATATTTAGAAAAACTTGGATGCAGTTCTTTACTTGTCAAGGGTAATATCATGGCAAAAATTCCGGGTAAAGACCACAAAAAGTGCCTGATTTTTAACGCTCATGTAGACACGGTTGAGGCTGGTGATATTAAAAGATGGAAAGACCATCCCTACACAGGTAAAATAGTTGGGGGGAAAATTTATGGTTTAGGAGCAAGCGACGAAAAAGCCGCGGTTATGGCTTTCCTTAATCTCATAAAATACTACAAAACTAAAAAACCTCCCCTGGATTTGTGGTTTATGTTTGTTGTGCGGGAAGAAATCGATGGCTCAGGAACTCAAAACAGTCTAAATTTTCTCAATCAGTTAAAATATCTTGGTAAATATCAAAAGATATCGGCTATTTTGGGCGAACCAACTTCGCTTAAAAGCGTTTATATGGGTCATAGGGGTAATATCTTTGTCAGACTGACAGCATATGGCAATTCAGGTCATGGCTCACGATCTATTCCATATGCTGAACATGCTGTTTTTAAACTAGTTAAGATTGTTAATGTTTTAAAGAAAATAGAAAAACAATGGCAGAGTAGATATTCTCATCTGGTTTTAGGACAGCCAACGATAGGTATTTTTACTACAATTCAGGGAGGTATGAGTGTTAACAAATTTCCCGACTCTTGTATGGCCACCTTAGATATCCGGACCACGCCCAATCTTCATCTCCAAGTATTGCCTATGCTTAAAAAAACACTACAGCCTTTTGATGTTAAAGTTGACTACTACGCCTCACCCGTTGAGCCCGGATTGACTTCCAAAAGTGAGCGTATTGTCAAAATAGCCCAAGACGCGACTCGACTGCCGGTTTTAGTAGATACAATTTCTTGTGATCTGGCGTTTTTTACTAAACTTGGTATTCCGGCAATTATTCTTGGTCCGGGAACAAGAGAAGTAATTCATCAGACAAATGAGTATGTCGAGATCAAAAATATAAAAACAGGCATAAAGTTTTATCAAAAGATTATTGAAGCCTTTTAATTGGCGTTAATTTTTAATATACTGTTAGTGTTTATGAAACAACAAATTATTTCTGCTTTGAAGAAAGCCTTAGGGGAATTGGGTGTTAGCGGGGTGGAGCCGGTGGTGGAGGTGCCGGGGGAGAGTTCGCATGGAGATTATTCGACTAACGTCGCCCTCGTTGTTGCTCAAAAGCTCAAACAAAACCCCATGGAGCTGGCGAATAAAATTAAAAATCAAATATCAAAAATCAAAGATGTCGACAAAGTCGAGGTTGTCCCTCCCGGCTTTATTAACTTCTGGCTACCAGAAGATTATCTTATTAGTCAATTGGGTAAAGCGACAACCCCACTCCGCTCTTCGGGCTCCGTTAGGGGCAAAGTTATGGTTGAGTTTACCGATCCAAACCCCTTCAAAGAGTTTCATATTGGCCATCTTTACAGCAACATTGTGGGCGAATCTTTGTGTCGGCTTTTGGAAGCAGAGGGAGCCGAAGTCAAGCGGGCAAACTATCAGGGCGATGTGGGGATGCACGTTGCAAAAGCCCTTTATGGGCTTTTGCAAAACTTAGAACTTAGAACTAAGAACTTAGAACTGGACAAGAAACCACTCGATGAACGGGCAAAACTTTTGGGTGAGGCGTATGCCTTGGGAGCAAAAGCTTACGAGGAAGATGAAGCGGCCAAAAAAGAGATAAATGAGCTCAATAAAAAAATTTACGAGAAAGATCCGGATGTGATGGGCGTTTATAATAAGGGAAGACAGTGGAGTTTGGATTATTTTGAAAGCATTTACAAGCGTTTGGGAACCAAGTTTGATTTTTATTATTTTGAAAGTGAAGTGGGAGAAATTGGCTTGAAACTTGTAAAAGAATATCTCGAGAAGGGAGTGTTTGAGGAAAGCGAGGGAGCGGTGATATTTCCGGGCAAGCAATTTGGTCTGCATACTAGGGTTTTTATTAATTCTTTAGGTCTTCCGACCTATGAGGCCAAAGAGCTGGGGCTGGCTCCGACTAAATACCAAGACTTTGCCTACGATCAATCGCTGATTATTACCGGCAATGAGATAATTGAATATTTTAAGGTGTTGCTTTCGGCCCTTGCCAAAATTCGTCCCGACTTGGCTCTCAAAACCAAACATATTCCTCATGGAATGGTGCGGCTGGCGCAGGGGAAGATGAGCAGCAGAACTGGTAATATTATAACCGGACCGTGGCTACTGGACGAAGCAAAAGCCAAAATAAAAGAGAAATTTGGCGATATCACAGAAGAAGTGGCGGAGCAGGTGGCGGTGGGAGCGGTTAAATATGCCCTGCTTAAAAGCAGTATCGGCAAAGACATCGCTTTTTCTTTTGAAGAATCAATTAATCTGGAAGGTAACAGCGGGCCGTATATTCAGTATACGTACGCTCGCACGCAGAGCGTCCTCGCTAAAGTCAAAACTCCCCACTTCGCCCCGCTTAGCGGGGCTTCGCGGGGCAAGCAAAATTCAAAAGTTAATAAGCTTAATTCTGAAGAACTAACTCTTTTAAGACTGCTTCATCATTTTCCCGAGGTGGTGGGGGAGGCGAGTCAAAATTTTGCTCCCAATTTATTATGTAACTACCTTTTTAACTTAGCGCAAAGTTTTAATCTCTTTTACCAAAAACACCAAGTCATCGGCAGTCAGCAAGAGGCTTTTCGTCTGGCCTTAACTTCTGCCGTTGGCCAAACCCTCAATAACGGATTATATTTACTCGGCATTCAAGCTCCGGAAAGAATGTAGTCTTGCCAGGGCTCGCCTTGAGATTTTGATTATTAGTTTAGGCTGCTTTACCAAGTAAAACTACTTGCTGTGCTCTTGAGAGTTTCCCTAGAGGGTTATTTCCTATTGTGTTACGATTTCGATTAAGGAGATAAATTTCCGGCCCCAAGAGGGGATTACGATAGAGGACTGGAATTAGTGGGATGACAATTTTATCTTCTCCATTTGGTCCTCTTTCAGATTCATCAAGATAGTGCTCCTCGTCGAATTTTGCCCCTAGGGAAGCAACGCCAGCGTTAGTAAAATGCTCTGTTCTTTTGTGGTGAAAAAGACTGATAACTTCTAAGAGTAAGCAACCTACTTCGCCCTGGATCATTCTTTCTGCTGCTTCTTCAAATGTGTACCCGTAAGATCTTGTTGGATCTTGTATCCAGGCAAGGTATGGTGTATCTGGAGGTGACGTTGTTTCTACAGGTTCATCAAGTGGTGCCAAAATGCCTGCTAATCTGCATTGGGTTCTCCAGTCCACTCTTGGATCGACAACGAGAGGAATAGTAAAATATGTTTCTGATCCCTTTGGTCTTAAGTCGCCTCTTGGAAGTTGAAAAGATCCACGATACACTCTCTCAGTTTGCCCAAGTTCTCCTGCTAAGCCAAGCGTAACAAGCCTATCAACTTGTACGTCGACAGTAGCTTCGAGCAATCTTCGATTAGAGTCTTCTGGCCCTCCTCTACGGAATAATTCAGATAAGACACGTACCATAGCAGGAGCCATTTTACAGGATAAGACTATAGGTTGTCAAGAAAGGCCTGTCCGCGCAAAATCAAGTGGGCGCATTTTCTGGCCCGTTTAGCCTCACAAGGTCTCACCTTGCGAGGCTAATAGTAATCAACTCTCCAGTCATCGCTTAAAAAAGTTGTATGGGGCGGTTGGGTTGTGCAATTGCTAAAAAGAGATAATTAGTTTTGGAGGAGTTCGGGTGGAGGAGGAAGATAGACGGGAGAAACAAGATTATTTAGAAGCCAGTCAACGAGAATCGGGCCCTGTTGCGACTCTACTGTTGGGTCATCATGAGCAATAACAAAGAAATCAGTAGGTTCAAGTTGGTGGCGGGGGTTCCTATAAAAAGCTATGTGAATTACCCCTGGTTTCCTAAATTCACCTCCTAACCATGTAGCTATCAATTCAGAGCCACCCTCAAATACTTTTTTTCGTCTATTAGGATTTGTTTCTCTTACTAACTCCATTTCGTCCATTAAGTTTATAAGTGCACCAAAATCTTGGCTACTGATCTGATGGTGAATCTCTCCTGTTGATTTACGCACTTCAACTGCTGTTGACATAGATCTTATTCTATATCATTTTCTTTTCTTGTCAACGGGGTGGGAAAGTGATAGAATGGATTGTTGTTATGCAATTTCAGCGAACAGTTCTTCCAAATGGTCTGCGTTTAATTCTTATTCCGATGGAGTCGGTCAAATCTGTCACCGCTCTGGTGATGGTGGGTGCAGGCAGCCGATATGAAACAAAAAATAATAATGGGATCTCCCATTTTCTGGAACACATGGCTTTTAAGGGCACCAAAAAAAGGCCCAGCGCCATTATTATTTCCAGCTTAATAGACGGCATCGGCGGAGAATTTAATGCTTTTACCTCCAAAGAAACTACCGGTTACTATATTAAAAGCAGCTCAAACCATATAGAACTACTGCTGGATGTTCTATCCGATGTACTGCTAAACTCCAAGTTTGAACAAAAAGAAATTGACAAAGAGCGGAGAGTAATTATTGAAGAATTAAATTTTACCGAAGATACGCCAATTCGTAAAATTTATGATGAATATGAATTGCTTCTTTACGGCGATACTGCCATGGGCTGGGATGTGGGCGGGAATAAAAGTATTACCCAAAAGATTAAAAGAGAAGATTTTACTACTTATCTGTCAAAATTATACAGCCCGCAAAACATGACGGTGGTGGTGGCAGGCAGTTTCAATTCTCAAAAAGTGAAAAATTTAGTAGATAAGGTTTTCGGTAAAATGATGCCTTTTGCTACATTACTTTATGATAAGGTAGTAGAAAACCAAAGTAAACCGGCGGTTTCTATCAAAAATAAAAAAACAGAACAGGTGCATATTGCTCTGGGGGTACGTACTTTTTCTGTAGATCATCCGGATCGCTACGTGCTTTCGGTTTTGGCGGCTATTTTAGGCGGTGGAATGAGCAGTCGGCTTTTCCACGAGGTGCGGGAAAAAAGGGGCCTGGCTTATTACATTAGAACAGGCTCCGAGCATTATCAAGACTGCGGGCATTTGACGAGCTTTGCCGGAGTTGATAAAAAAAGAATAGAAGAGGCAATAAAAGTCATACTCCAAGAGTATGACAAAATTCGAAGTTCGAAATTCGAAATTCGAAACGAAGAACTCAAAAAAGCCAAACAATTTTTAAAAGGGCATTTGGTGCTGGAACTGGAGGATTCAAGAGCCGTAGCCGGATTTTTTGCCAGCCAGGAAATACTGGAAAAAACCATTGAGACGCCGGCAGATGTTATTAAAAAAATTGAAAAAGTTACCATTGCCGATTTGGAGCGGGTGGCCAAAAAGATTTTCGTCAATAACAGGTTAAATCTGGCAGTTATCGGCCCGTCAGCTAACGGATTTGCCTCTAGACAAAGGTTTAAAGATTTGCTAGAGTTATAAAGGTTAGCGCTTTGCTCGGCAAGCTTTTGTTCGTGTCCTGCAGTTGCGGACGCGGCAAGTGCAGGGCTCACAAAATTCTTGCCTCGCCGCGCTTAATTATTGAATTATTTGTTTATTGGTAGTATTTGTAGTATTGGTAGTATTATTTATGGAACACTCTGTTGTTTTAATTAAACCAGATGCCTTGCAAAGAGGCCTCGTGGGCGAGATAATTCATCGCTTTGAAAGAAAAGGCCTGCAGCTCGTGGGCATAAAAATGCTGTCACTGGACGATC
>CAYUJR010000021.1:0-8625 GCA_964445095.1 uncultured Gammaproteobacteria bacterium | reverse complement strand
GATTTTCCAGCGTCTTCCGCCGTTTTGTCGATGTGGAAGATTTTGAAAAAGAAGTAAGACGACTTATAAAATAGTACGCAATGTCATCCTGAGCGATAGCGAAGGATCTTAATAAGGAGAATGATTATGAAATTAAAGACAGAATTAATGGTGCTTTGCGATTACGCAAGCGTATCAAAAGAGGGAAAACTTTCTATTAATGGAATATTTGACGAGGTAAGAGTTACCAATCTTCCTGGTGGGCTTGCCCGTGCGTTTTTGGTCGCTACAGTTAGCGGAACTCCGGAAACGACATATAAGTTGACTTTTAAACTTGAACATAATGAGGAAGCCGTATTACCGCCAAACAATGTAGAAGCAAAAACAAGCTTGAATGGCAAAAATAATATAGTCCTTGAACTTGTGGGAATGAATTTTCCTAAAGAAGGAGATTATGATCTCAAGATGTACCATGGAGATGATGAAGTTGGATTAACAAGAATAAAAGTTATACACATGCAAAAAATACCAACTTTTAAAATGCCGAATTAAAAAATTATGTTAATAAAATCTTATTTAGATAACCTTCATTACAGCTCAAATGCGAGTTTAATCTCGGGTAGTGTTGGGACTATAAATAACAGGAATGTTGTTGAAACGGAATTACTTAATGGCGTAACTATCATGACACCATATAGCGATAGTGTAAATGTTAATTGTTTGTCAGGTAGCGCTGGGGTTTTTAATGGAGCGGCTGTTTCTCCAACGGAACTACATAATAGCGTGGCTACTTTTGCAGGATCTTCTCATAACGATACAAATACCAACTGGTTAGCAGGAGATAATCATGTAATCAGAAACAATATTGGACTTGTTCCAGCAGAATTGAATAATGGATATTACATTAGTACTGTGGAGTCAGTTTCTGAATACGACCAGACTGCTCATTGGATATCAGCTAATAATGGTGGGGCTATAAGTGCGATGGGGGTTATTCCAATTCAACAGCACAATGCATGTCCAATTACCAATGCAGGATTAGTTTCTGGCTACAATGAGAATATTTATGGAATCAGAAATGAGGTAGGAATTGCTACAGCAGAGCTGAATCAAGGACATAATATCACTACTGCAGAAACGATTTCTGTTGAGCATATAGATGTTCAGAATGCCAAGACGATATCAGAAGCCAGGATCGAAATAGCTCTTTTGATAGCAGTACTATCATTGACATTGAGAGTAAGCTTTGATTCGGTGACCCTATCGAATACTATAACTAAAATTGTTCGCTGGATAGGAAAAAGAAAAGCATTGTTATTAGGGATAACTGTTTTAGCTTTAACGGTATTTTCACAAGCAGGAAATTTGTGTACTCAGACTAAAGCACCGACAATAGAGCTTAAAACAGATATACGCATTAGTGATAACAATTTTTATTTCTTTACTAACAATAATATAAACATAGGAAAATAAAATGAAATTAGAAGGAATTAGGCAGCAAGTATTTTTAGACAGATATTCTCTGAAAGACGAGAAAGGTAAGCCGGTCGAAAAACAGCCGGAAGAGATGTGGAAGAGAGTGGCTCGGGGCATCGCCCAAGCCGAAAAGAAAAAAGATAAAAGTTTTTGGGAAAAGAAATTTTATGAGGCGATGACTGATTTCAAATTTGTGCCGGGAGGCCGGGTTTTAGCCGGAGCTGGCACGGGTTACGCCGTCACCTTTTATAACTGCTTTGTTTTGCCTAGTCCCCAAGATTCACGCGATGGCATTTTGGATAATTTAAAAGCTATGATCGAGATTATGGCCCGAGGCGGTGGAGTGGGTATTAATCTTTCTTCCCTACGGCCTAAAGGAGCTCGGGTCAAAAAGGTCAATGGCTTTTCTTCCGGTCCCTGCAATTGGGCCGAAATGTATTCTTTGGCCACTCATGACATTATTCAGCAAGGCGGCAGTCGGCGGGGAGCGCTAATGCTGATGCTGTGGGATTGGCATCCGGATATTGAGGAATTTATTACCGTTAAGCAAGACCTCACTCGCATCAGGGGGGCTAATTTATCAGTGTGTGCTTCAGACAAATTTATGGAAGCAGTGAAAGATGATAAGGATTGGGATTTGGTTTTTCCCGATATGTCAGACCCCGAGTATGACCAGAAATGGGATGGCATACTTGACCACTGGAAAAAACTTGGTAAAAAAGTCAAACATTATAAAACAGTTAAAGCCCGATACCTATGGAATCTTATTTGCGAGGCCGCCTGGCGTAGTGCCGAACCCGGGCTGGTTTTTATGGAGCGCTACAATAAATGGTATAACAACTGGTATTGGAATACGGTTAATTGCGTAAATCCTTGTGGCGAAGAGGGATTACCGGCTTGGGGAGTTTGTAATTTGGCCTCGCTCAATCTGTCGGCCTTTGTTAAAGATTATTCTCTGGAAAAAGCGGGAGTAATGGATTACCAAAGCTTGGCAGAACATGCTAAAATTGCCGTCCGTTTTCAGGACAACGTGGTTGATGTTGACCAGTATGTCTATCCGGAAATTCGCCAGATGCAGTTACTGGGAGAGCGCCGAATTGGACTGGGGACTCTGGGCTTAGGCGATGCTCTAATTAAAATGCATCTGCGCTACGGTTCCCCCGAGTCAATTCCGGTTATTGAAAAAATCTTTAAAACTATTAGAGACGCCGCTTATGAGACTTCGGTTAACTTGGCTCAAGAAAAAGGGCCTTTTCCTAAAATTAATATTAAAAAACATCTGCAGGGATACTTTATTAAACAATTGCCGGAGGAGATAAGGAAAAAAATGGCTAAGTTCGGAGTACGTAATTCCGTTCTTTTGCAAGAGGCTCCCACCGGCACCACCAGCTTACTATCAGGAACTTCATCGGGCATTGAGCCGGTCTATGAATTTGAATTTATTAGACGCGATAGACTGGGAGAGCACCAAATGTATCATCCGCTTTTTGAGGAGTGGAAAAAAATTCACCCCAACGGAGAAAGTAAAAGGCCGAACTATTTCGTCTCGGCTAATGACCTGACGCCGGAAGAGCACGTGCGGGCGCAAGCGGCTATTCAAAAATATGTTGATGCCTCAATCAGTAAAACCGTCAACGCTCCCAAAGCTCATACGGTAGACGATGTTAAAAAACTTTATAGCTTGGCTTATCAACTTGGCTGTAAAGGTATTACCTATATGAGAGAGGGTTCAAGAGAGGGAGTTTTATCTCGAATAGAGGAAAAACCAAAAGAAGCGACTGGTCTGGCCGTTCAGCCCAGGCCAGTGAGAGTCGAGGGAACCACCTATCAAATGCATACGCCGGTAGGGGAAGCCTTTATTACTATTAATCATAACGAGAAAAAAGAACCGTTTGAACTGTTTGTCACTATTGGTAAATCCGGCTCCGACGTGGCGGCGATGGCCGAAGCTTTGGGAAGAATAATTTCTCTCAATTTGAGACTGGCTAGCGTGGTTAGTCCGCGGGAGAAGATCAGACAGGTAGTGGCTCAACTTTCGGGAATTGGCGGTACCAGGAGTATTGGCTTTGGCAAAGAACGAGTCCGCTCGCTGCCCGACGCAATCGCTAAAGTTCTGTCACAGCATTTTGGTTTTGCCGTTAACGGCCAGGTGGAAGACAAGAAAGTTATCCAAAATGGCCAAGAAACTAAAGAGGAAATAGTGGCCCTCGAACAGCTTTCCCTGGAAGGAAAAACCAGCGGACTACCACATACCAGCTTATTTGATATTTGTCCGGAGTGTGGTTCAGGCAGTCTGGCTTTTGAAGAAGGTTGTAGAAAATGTTACTCCTGCGGTTATAGCGAATGCTAGAAATGCAGGAGGTATTCATTAGTTTAATCTCATATATTGGGTAATCACGGTGTAAATCCGTAACTGTGCCGCAACTGTTTCACCCTGAGCAAAGTCGAAGGGTATAGTCAGAAAACCATATATGAGCCCGCCAACTGGCGGATCCCGAGCCCATGAACCAGATCGGGGATCGGTTCAGGGCCATGTACCGTATTTATTCTGGTACATGGCAGGAATTTTTTAATCCTCTCGGGTAAATGAGAGGATTTTTTAATGCTTAAAATTTATACCAGAACAGGCGATAAGGGACAGACTTCTCTTTTTGGAGGGAAGAGAGTTGCTAAAGACGACATTCGGGTCGAAGCATATGGGACGGTGGATGAGCTGAATAGCGCGATCGGCTTGGCGATAGCGTTTGTATTAAGTAGTAAGTATCAAGTATTAAGTATAGAAAAAGGACTGACTAAAATCCGGAGCGACCTATTTCTAATTGGTTATTGTCTTGCTAATACAAAATACATAATACAAAATACAAAATACTTAAAACTGCGGGTGGAGGAGCTCGAGAAAATTATTGATAAATTAACAGAAAAGTTGCCGGGGCTTCATAATTTTATTTTGCCCGGGGGAGGAAGAGCAGGAGCATCGCTTCATTTTGCGAGGACCATTTGTCGCCGAGCCGAGCGGCGGGTGGTGTCATTGTCTAAAAAAGAGAAAGTGGCCCTGGAAATTCTGATTTATCTTAACCGACTGTCCGACCTGCTTTTTACCATGGCCCGCTTTGTTAATTTTAAAGAAAAGAGAAAAGAGATTATTTGGAGGAAAAATGAGACCTGAAGCATATACTGTTAGTTATGACAGAGCGAATTACCACGCACCACTGTCAGTAGGACTTAATGGAGCCAGCGTCTTACAGGCCAGAGAACAAGGAATCAAAGAAGGCATGCTGCGTTATCTGGGAGAGTATCGGCTGGGGGGAAAATTTGATGAGTTTTTTTATCAGGTTGAAAAAGATCCTTTAACAGGTGAACAGTATTTGACTAAAGGCGAGCCGGGACCGGTCAGAAATAAATTTAGACGGGCAATAAAGGCTAGAGAAGAACAGGGATTATCCGTTCGGCGTGAGGTAGCCGAATGTTTGGGTTTTGAAAAGCTTGAGCAAGCGGCGATTAATGCGTCGGATAATACTCTTTTTGCGTGGGTGAGCCCGCCGGGACCTAAAGAGGATGGATATGGTAATTATAGTTTTACTTTTGTGGGACAAATTAGACAAGACCATGGTGTAAAAAGGATTAGAGTTATTCCCTATAGAAATATATTGTCAAAAGAAAAGCATAGAGCTTATCTTAGCCGTTTATCTCCTCGGGCGAAAAGCTTTGTTTCTGATGTAGATTTTTTAGCTAACCCAATTATTTTTTCACCCCGGCCGGGCTTAGGTACTCCAGAAGAGGTGCTGAAATTTATTGGTGAACAGGAGGAACTTAATACGGACTGGTTTGACAGGTTGGGTGAGGCAATTGGACCACTGGTTCAAGGGTACATAGCTTTAGTTAAAAAAGGAGCAAGCGATGAGGAGTTAATGCGGGCTCGTTGGGCATTAGAAAATTATACAATAGCCATAAAAACGAGCTTAATAAGTGATGTAGTCAATGAAGGGTCTGTTTCTCGAGCAGATCTTTCCCAAACAGCTACTATCTTTCAGCGCTGGGGCAATAATGCACCTCAGCCAGTTGGCGGCAGTTGCGGAGCAAGCGATAAAGACAATTCTACTTTGATGGATTATCACAATAGCGAGATAAAGGGAGTAGTGGGAACCTTGGACTGCGTTAAATGTCCGTTCTGCGAGAAAACAGTTAATGCTTTATTAACAGAAGACAAAATTATCTGCCCAGAATGTAAACAGTCGGCTGACAGAAAGTAATTGTAACAACTTCTTATTTCATGATATCATGTTGTTATGGATGATACTGCCCAAGGTAATGTTAGAAAAGAGCAAGAGCCTGTTAGTGGTCCAAGTTACATCGAAAAAGTTGAACACCAGCCGGAAATTCCGCCGGAAGTAGCACAAGTTGGAGTAGCTCCAATTTCTCAAACCACTCCCCTGACCAAAGAAGATAAGGAGGCGGGCATTGTTGAGGCTGGTGAAGCAGTGCCGACTAAAACAGAACCGGAGGGATTAGTCAATCTTCCACTGACTGAACAAGAGGCGCGTAGCGCTCTAAAAATTCATAAAAACATCAAAGAGGCGATTGTTTGGCTGGCTAATTTTGTCCTGCGCCAATTTAGAATTTTCCAGCTGAAGGAGAAGAATGCCAACTAGTTTGTTTGATAATTTAGCAGTTTATCTAGGTAGTTTTTTGCTGGCAATTGCAGTAGTGGCAGCCAGCATAGCGGGGCTAGTGGGACTTTACTTTTTGCTGGTGGCCTGGACTCGCGGTCGGGGCAGAGAAAAAAAATCGCTTAACTCGGTAACACTTCAGGTGGCTGTTCCCCGCGAAAATGAGGTAAAAATTGATGCGGCAGAACAAATGTTTTCTAGCTTCGCCTCTTTTAGAAAGGGAGGAATGTTTTCTTCATTTAAAGCTCAAGACCATCTCACCTTTGAAATTGTCGGTACGCCACAGGACATCCGCTTTTTTGTGACTGCCCCGGAACACCTGCGCGATTTAGTAGAGAAACAAATTCACGGAGCCTATCCGGGAGCAGACATTCGGGTAGTCCCCGAATACAACATTTTTCCCGAAAATGGTAAAGTGGCTTTTGCCAGCCTGAAGCTGAAGAGTAATAATTATCTTCCTGTTAAAGTTTACAAAGATTTGCCGGTCGACCCCTTGTCCTCGCTGACTTCGGTACTGGCTAAAATGAGCGAAGGAGAAGGAGCGGCTATTCAAATTTTACTTTCCCCAAGCGACAGTAAATGGCAAAAGCAAGGTCGAAATTTTATTGCCAAAACTAAAAAAGCAGAGGCCAACCCGGAAACTGCCAAATATGCTACCGATCCTAAAATGTTGGAGGCCATTGAAAGTAAAATCAGTAAGCCCGGTTTTAACATGATTATTCGCGTAGTGGTAGCTTCCCAAACAGAAGAGGGCTCAAAAGCTCATTTGTCAAATATTGTTCGCAGTTTCTCCCAATTTACAAGTGATCAAAATTCCTTTAGCCAGAATAAGCATCTTTGGAAAGCCGCCTTTATGAATGATTTCATTTATCGCTATTTTCCTCTTTTTGGCAAAACGGGAGTTTTATCAAGTGAAGAATTGGCTACAATTTATCATTTTCCCAATAAGTCTATTGAAACTCCCCACATCTTTTGGCTTAATGCCAAACGGGCTCCGGCCCCGGCCAAAATCCCCCAAAGCGGACTTTATTTAGGACAAAGCACCTATAGGGGAGTATCAAGAGGAGTTTATATAGACATAGATGATAGGCGGCGCCACATGTATGTAATTGGAAAAACCGGTACCGGAAAGAGTGAATTTTTAAAAGATATGATTCTGCAGGATATTAGAAATGGGGAGGGAGTTTGTTTTATCGACCCTCACGACACGATTGATAAGCTCCTGCCACTAATTCCGCCGGAGCGGGCAGAAGATGTAGTTTTGTTTGAGCCCTCCGATACTACTCGACCGATGGGACTAAATATGTTGGAGGCCCAAACCGAGGAACAAAAACATTATATTGTCTCCTCAATCGTGGGCTTGATGTATAAGCTATATGACCCTCACCAAACGGGAATTATCGGGCCTCGTTTTGAGCATGCCATTAGAAATGCTATGTTGACGGTGATGGCAGAGAAAGGTAATACTTTTATCGAGGTAGTGCGGGCGCTGACTGATGCCGCTTTTGTTCAGGAACTGCTTCCCAAAGTTGACGATCCGATAGTCCGCCGTTATTGGACAGATCAAATTGCTCAAACCAGTGATTTTCATAAGTCAGAAGTTTTGGATTATATTGTTTCCAAGTTTGGCCGCTTTGTCACTAATAAATTAATGCGTAACATTATCGGTCAAAGTAAAAGCGCCTTTGATTTTCGCGAGGTGATGGACAGTGGAAAAATTTTACTGGTCTCCCTTTCCAAAGGAAGAATAGGGGAGGAAAACTCTAATTTCTTGGGGCTAGTGTTGGTGCCCAAAATTTTAGTGGCGGCCATGAGCCGGCAAGACACGCCGGAAGAAAAGAGACGAGACTTTTTCCTGTATGTTGACGAGTTTCAAAACTTTGCCACCCCGGATTTTGCCACAATTTTGTCCGAGGCTCGAAAATATCGGCTGGATTTAATCGTGGCCAATCAATTTATCGGGCAAATGGAAGAGGAAGTCAAAAACGCGGTCTTTGGTAATATTGGCACCCTGGTCTGTTTTCGGGTGGGAGTAACCGACGCTAACTATCTCCAGCATGAGTTTCAGCCCACCTTTACCGAAACGGACCTGATTAATATCGACCGCTTTAATGCCTATACTAAAACCATTGTGGGCGGCGAACCGGTGACTCCTTTTTCCATGGACTTGACCCGCGATATGAGGCTGGAGGAACAAAAGAAAAATGATAAATCGGCAGAAATGATTAAAGAGTTATCACGTCTCAAATATGGCCGCGACTCCCAGGTGGTAGAAGCAGAAATCAACCAAAGAGCCAGATTGTAGTTTTTGGTGGGCGGACCTGGACTCGAACCAGGAACCGGGTGTGTATAAGACACCTGCTCTAACCAATTGAGCTATCCGCCCTAGTAAGAGATTATTTTAACAAAGAGTGGGGGAATAGACAAGTCTACAGTTCTGTTAACACATTGCCTTTTTCTTCGGCGCGGTCTTTGACCCATTCCAAATAGCGTTCGGTGGTGG
>CAYUJR010000020.1:0-8719 GCA_964445095.1 uncultured Gammaproteobacteria bacterium | reverse complement strand
GGAAAACAGTTAAAGTTAAGCCGAATGAAGGGAAACCAGGGGTGGTGGTAGTTTCCCAAAAACTGTCACCTGTCAAACTTGGAGTTGTTGGTTTGGTGTTAGTAGTAATTATTGGTGGAGTTGTTTTGTTACTGAAAAAGAGAGGAAGAAAGAGAAAGTGAAAAAATTAATCCTACCCATACTGCTGATTATTTTTGTCTCTTTATTTTTATTATCCTCAAAAACTAATGCCCAAGAAAATCCGGATTGCCGGAAAATATTTGATAAAGAAAGTTATAAATGCCTTGGGGTTTCTGGTGATTGTCAGAGAAAATGCGGTGAGGAAACAAAAAGACCAGACGGCGGCGCGTATTTCAACTCCGGAGAAGTTTATAGTAAATGCACGAAAGCAAACGATTGTGACGGAAAGGGACAGGCTTGTAACGAACAGGCTTTGGCTAATTTCCGCACTTGTTCGGGGACTAAATCTGAAAATAAGGAAAATTCTCAAGCGGAGAAACAACCAGGCTTGCCTGTTTTTATAGGCGAGTGGCTGTCAAAATTTTCTCAAATAGTCTATGAAGATCAGTTAGATCTTGCCCCGGATCTACCAGCCTTGGAAGAAGTTTTTCAAAACTTTGGAGCTCCGCCAACATTAAAAGATCGATTCACTTCAATTTCGCTTGAGGAAGAAAAAACTAAAGATGCTCAAATGTCTTTTATAGACAGCCTAGACCCCTCTAATGTCAGAATCAATAAGGGTGGTCAATATGTAACTCTAAATCCCGAAGAGAAAATTCCTGATGGATCAACTATTTCCGTTGGTAAACAGGCCCTATTTCGCGCCGGTGATCATTTTTTCGAAGTAAAACCCTTGCCCGGTCACCGTGAAGCCGTATTTCATATAAGAAAGAATAAAACTGAAAATAGGGTCGATATTGAACCTTTTTTCCAATCTGGTGAAGTGGAGGTTTTTAAACCAAAAGCTACAGATGACTCTTGGCAGGTTTTTATGCCTTTTAATATGGAAACTCCTGAAGCTGAAGTATCAAGTAAACAAACTTACTACTCGGTTTCGCGCAATCAGGATAAGAAAGCCACCTTAGTTAAGGTATACGAAGGAGAGGTGGAGGTTAAAACTAAAGATGGGAAAACAGTTAAAGTTAAGCCGAATGAAGGGAAACCAGGGGTGGTGGTAGTTTCTCGAAAACTTTCTCCGGTTAAACTTGTCCTGGCGGGATTAGTAGCAGCAGTAATAATTGGCGGAGTAGTATTTTTGCTGAAGAAAAGAGGCGGGAAAAAATTAATTAAAAGAGCACGCGGATGATTTTGTCGTCATCACTAGACGGACTGCCGCGGCCGTCGCGGTTGCTGGTAGTAATATAAAGCATATTATCCGGTCCCATAATTACATCGCGGATTCTGCCGAACTGTTCCTTAAAATGTGTTTTTAACTGTTTATTTTTGATGTCGTATTGATAAAGCGCCTGGCCGCGCAAACCGCCAAAATAAAGAGAATCTTTATAAAAGGCAACTCCGGCCGGTGCCCAAGTATCGTTGCCGCTATGTAAAATCGGTTTTTCCATATTTTGTTTTTCCTCGTCTCCCCGGATATCCGGCCAGCCGTAATTTTTTCCTTTACTAATTAAATTTATTTCGTCAAAAGCCGACGAACCATGTTCTACCTCCCACAAATTTTCCTCGCTATCCCAAGTTATTCCTTGGGGATTACGATGACCCAGGGAAAAAATCTCTACTTCGCCTATTGGATTAACTCTTAAAATTTTTCCAGCCAGAGAGTTAGGGTTTTGGGAGAGGGAAGGGTTAGCGGCGTCACCGGTGGTGATGTATAAATTTCCATCGGGTCCAAACTTTAATCTGCCGCCGTCATGAATAAGAGCGCCGGGAATATTGTCGACAATAATAGTTTTTTCTGATAAGGTGTTGTTAATAAATTTATAGCGAACTACTTGATTCTGGGTGTTACCGAGAAGCTCCCCGTAGGTTAAATATAAATAAATATAGTGATTAGTGGAAAAGTTAGGGTCAACGGCGATACCATGCAAGCCCCCTTCACCGATTTGCTTAACCTCTGGTAATTTAGCTACTTCTTTAACTTGACCGTCTTTTAAAAGTTTGACTGTTCCTTTTCTTTCTGTGATTAACAAATCGCCGTTTGGCCCGCCTGCCGGCGAGGCAGGCATGAAAGCCAGCGCCCAGGGAACTTCTAAATTAGTAGCCACTACCTCAAATTGTTCATTCTGCCTTTTTTCTGTGCTGTCTGTACTAATGGTATTTAAAGCTGGTTTCTTCACAAAATTTCTATTAGCTAATACCAACCCCAAAGCGATCACTAATAAAATAAAAATTATCCCCTTCCACATAATGATGAATTAATAATAACACATTTCCACTTCGGGAGAGGAGTAGTCCGTAATAGTGCAAAAATACCAAGGTGTGAAGCTAACACACATCCAAGGTGCACAAAAGGTGCACAAAAAACAAGGTGTAGAAGATGCGCATATGGCCATTGAGCAAAATGTCATGGAAGAGGAGATGATTGGGCAACCCATGGCGCAGATGTAAAATAGTAATTTACGCAGTTTTATCTTCTGTCTTTTTGCCTTGGTTAGCTAAACGGAGAGAGAATTCATTATCTACTAACATATAGCCAATTCCAATACGGGTTATGATAATAGCAGGATGTTTGGGATTGTCCTCAATTTTGCTTCGCAGTTTATTAATCCATTGTCTAAGATATTGGGAATCGTCTCGATATTCAGGACCCCATATCTTGATAAGGATTTCTCCATTAATGAGTACTCTCCCAGAGTTCTGCGCCAACAGACGAAGTAAAGACCATTCATTAAGAGATAAGGGAACAAGTTGACCATTCTTTTTCACAGTAGAATGCCCCAAATCTATCTCCACATTGCCCGCTCTTATTACTGGTTCCGGTTCGGGAAAGCCCCAGTGCTCCTGCCATCTTTTGATAACCGATCGTACACGGATACTTAATTCTTCAAAATCGAGATAGTCACGCCCCTCACAATGGTCCGCCCCCTGCTCTAAAGATGCAATAATATCTACCAGACGTGGTTTTCCGGGGAGGAGGATAATAGTAGGAACCGAATTCCCTTTTTGTATGTCTATCATCGTTGATCTAGCAGCGCCACCGCTGTTAAGAGCAAGTAAAACCAGGTCAGGATGTTCTCGGTAAACAGCATCACTTACATTGCTGCCGGGGTCTATATGAATATAACTTTCTATCGATTCTTCTGACAAATAAGCGCAAGAAACATTCAAGTCATACAATTTTAAACCACGTCTAATTCGTCCTAGTATTGGGACCTCGTTACTGATGACAAGTACAAGAGGCGAAGACTGGCGGCTTTCCGATTCTAATGAAGTAGTTCTTGCTTCAAGCGCCATGATACGGCTATTCTAGAACGTATTTTATCAAAAATCAAATGGGTGTGAGCTTACTTGAAAAATTGGGTGAAAAGAGTAGAATAATCCCATGTTAAAAGTTGGCATTATTGGTTTACCAAATGTTGGTAAAAGCACGCTGTTTAATGCGCTTTTGAAAAAGCAGCAGGCGCTGGTGGCCAATTATCCCTTTGCCACCATTGAGCCCAATGTGGGGGTGGTGCCGGTGCCGGATGAAAGACTTGAGGTTTTGGCTGATATTATTGCAGGAGGTCCGTCCACCTCGGGGGAGTCGTCAAGCGCCACCCCCGAGGTGTCTAAGCGCCCGCCGATAAAACCGGCGACGGTGGAGTTCGTAGACATTGCGGGTTTAGTTAAAGGGGCAAATGAGGGAGCGGGACTGGGTAATAAGTTTTTGTCGCACATCCGTGAAGTAAGCATTATTGCTCATGTGGTGCGGGCGTTTGAGGACGCGGATATTATCAAAGAGGGTTCGGTTAACCCGAAAAGCGATTATCAGACAATTGAAACGGAGTTGATGCTGGCCGATTTACAAACGCTAGAAAACTCAACCCTTCCCACTTCGCTAAAGCTTCGCGAGACAAGCAAAACTCAAAAAGAAGAAGTAATAGAAAAATTGAAAAGTGGCTTAAATAATGGAAAGCCCGTGCGGGAGATTGTATTGACCGACGAAGAAAAAAAAGAGGCCAGTCAACTTTTCCTGTTAACTGCCAAGCAGGAAATTGTAGTGCTCAATGTCTCAGAAAGTGATTATAACCCGCAAAAGATTGAATTAATCTTACGAAGTTATAGAGAGATGCTGAATCAAGTTCAGCATGACAAAAATGATAACATGGTTGTCATTTGTGCCAAGATTGAGGCGGAGCTGGCGGAATTATCAGAGGAGGAACAAAAGGAATATCTGGTCGGTTTGGGACTTAAAGAAGGAGGACTTGAAAGATTAATTAAAAAAGCCTACCGGACGCTTGGGCTGATTTCATTTTTAACTGCAGGAGAAAAGGAGGTGCGGGCCTGGACCCTTCCAGCCGGTACACCGGCTGTCAGGGCAAGCGCAGTTATACATACAGATTTTGAAAAAAAATTTATCAAAGCGGAAGTGGTGTCATTTGATGATTTTGTGCAAAATAATGGATGGAAAGGCTCACGCGAAAAGGGCAGGGCGCGGTTTGAAGGTAGAGACTATATTGTACAAGACGGAGATGTGATCGAGTTTAAGATTGGTTCTTGATTTTGCTTTTATATTTGTGATAGGATGACAAATACGATGCGCGCATACGAATTGGTGTTAGTGACTAAAACTACACTAGGAGAAACAGAGCTAAAAAAACTGCTTGAAACTGTCCAAGAGTGGTTGGGAGAGGCTAAGACTAGCGTCGAAAAATTGGGCAAGAAAACCCTGGCTTACCCCATTAAAAAAGAGTGCGAAGGTGTTTACGTGTCCCTAACTATTGACTATAAAAATGGTACTGTTATCCCGGTCGATCTTGATAAGAAGCTACAGATTGAAGATAATCTACTACGGCATTTATTAATAAGAAGGAAATAGAATGGCAACCAGAAGTCTTAATCGGGTTCAACTAATTGGTAATCTGACACGCGACCCGGAACTGCGTTATACTCCTGCCGGAACAGCCGTCTGTACCTTTGGCTTAGCTACCAACCGTTCTTGGACCATTGACACGGGAGAGCGCAAAGAAGAAACAGAATTTCACCGCATTGTGTCTTGGAATAAATTGGCCGAACTGTGCAGCCAGCTTTGCACCAAGGGGCGAAAAGTTTATGTCGAGGGCCGACTATCAACTCGCACTTGGACCGGCCAAGATGGGAATCAGCGCACCACCACCGAAATTGTGATTGACGACATGATTTTACTTGATAGTAAGAGGCCGGAGGTGGGAACGTCACCCGCGGCGGAAGGACCAGCCCCGGCGGTTGAGGAAGAAACCAAGGAAGAAGTAAGACTTGAGAAAGACAAGCCGGAAAAAGATAAAAAGAAAAAGGTAGCCGCCCCAGATGAGAAAAATGACGAAACACCTTCAGACGAAGTAAACCCGGACGATATCCCTTTTTAATATGAGAAGATCAAAAAGAGTAAAAGCTATTAAAAAAGAAGACTGTCCTATTTGTAAAGAAGGAAAAAATCTCGATTTTCGTAATTTCGAAGCCTTGCGCAGTTTTATGACCGAGCGAGGTAAAATCATGGAGCGGACCAGAACCGGAATATGTCCTAAACATCAAAAACAAGCGTCGGTAGCCATAAAAAGAGCAAGATTTTTAGCGCTACTTCCTTTTGCGGTTAGAACCTAACTCTGGCATTTTAAAAGCAACCTTTTATGAAAAAGTATTTACAAGTATTGGCGCTGCTTCTTTTTGGTGGAGTAGTGGGATTTTTTCTGGGGACTAATCAGGTTAACGTAGCTTGGAGACAATATAAACCAATTGTTAATATCGAAAATAAAACTCCGCCTCCCGGAGTAACTGTTGATCTCTACCTTTTTTGGGACGTCTGGGAACGTTTATCCCGCAGTTATGTAGATAAAAAAGCCTTTGATCCTCAAAAAATGCTGCATGGAGCAATCTCGGGTATGGTAGAGAGTTTAGGCGACCCCTACACTGTTTTTTTACCGCCTGAACAAAATAAACAAATTAAACAAGAGTTAGCCGGTAATTTTGAGGGAATTGGCGCTCAACTAGGCATTAAAGACAAAAGAATTGTGGTTATCACCCCTCTATCTGACAGTCCCGCCCAAAAAGCCGGTATTAAAACCGGTGATGCCATTTTAGAAGTTGACGGCGTCGATACCAACAAATGGAGTTTATACGAAGCGGTAGCTAAAATTCGGGGGGAAAGAGGCACCACTGTCACTTTGACCATTTTGCATGAAGGAGGGGATAAACCGGTTAAAATATCCATTGTGCGGGAGACAATTCATGTCAAAAGCGTAGAGGGAAAAGTCGAGAAATGGAAAATGGAAAATGGAAAATGGAAAATTGATGACGCTTGTCAAGATTGTTCCAGCGTTGCTTATATTAGGCTGTCCCAGTTTGGCGACGATACCAATAGCGAATGGGCAATTACAGTTAACAATGTGGTTGGTAAAATTAAACAAGACCCCCAAAAAGTACGCGGTCTGGTGCTTGACCTGCGTAATAACTCGGGAGGGTACCTTAATGGAGCAGTCTTTATTGCTTCGGAATTTATTCCCAATGGCACTGTCGTTATTCAAGAGAAAGCAGACGGAAGCCGTAATAATTTTGCTGTGAACAGAAAAGGGCTATTAACCGATATTCCTCTGGTAGTACTGGTCAATAAAGGTTCTGCCTCGGCTAGTGAAATTGTGGCTGGTGCCTTGCGGGATAACAAACGGGTAAAGTTAGTAGGTGAAACATCTTTTGGTAAAGGTACTATTCAGGAAGCCCAAGAATTAGGGGGAGGAGCAGGACTGCACGTGACGGTTGCTAAGTGGCTGACTCCCAAGGGCGAGTGGGTTAATAGTAAAGGGCTGGAACCGGACATAAAAGTAGAGCTTAACCAGGATGATCCTACTCGTGATTTGCAGCTTGAAAAAGCAGTGGAAGAATTGTTAAAGTAATATTTACAATGCGTAAGCTGGTTATTTTATTAGTCGTGCTGGTGGCGTTTTTAGCAGTTTGGAGTGTGGTTTGGGAGCGATTTATTCCGCCAAAAATAATTACTCCCCAACCGCAAGAAAAGGTAAAAGTTGTTGATGAGGAATCGGTGGTGGTAGAAGTAGTAGAGAAAGTTACGCCTTCGGTAGTAACAGTAGGAGTAGAGCGAAAGATTCTAGAGTTTGACCCCTTTGATCCGTTTGGCATTTTGCGCCGCCCCAAAGAACAAGGCAGCCGTGACCAAGACATCGGCTCGGGTTTTATAGTCTCAAGCGACGGCTTGATAGTGACCAATAAACACGTGGTTTCTACCCAAGGCAAATATAAAGTGGTGACTAGCGATGGCCAAAAACACGATGTGTTAAGAATTTACCGCGATCCGGCTAACGACATTGCTATTCTTAAAATTAATCCGTCAGCTGACGGATTAAAGCCAGTTGAGGTAGGAGACTCTTCAAAGCTTAAGGTGGGGCAATTGGTGGTGGCGGTCGGTACGCCGTTGGGAGAATTTCGCGGTACTGTCACCAAAGGTATTATCAGCGGTTTGGGCCGCGGGATTGAGGCCGGTTCGCCCCTTGAAGGATTTGTCGAGCGGTTGGATAACGTCATCCAAACCGATGCGGCCATTAATCCGGGCAATAGCGGCGGGCCCTTGGTTAATTCGGCAGGACAAGTTATCGGCGTAAATACCGCCATTGCCTCGGGAGCGGAAAACATTGGTTTTGCCATCCCTATAAACGTGGTTAAAGAAGCATTGGATAATTTTCAGAAAACCGGCGGCTTTTCCCGGCCGTATCTGGGGGTTTCCTATAAAATTATTACTCGTCAGTTATCAATCGTCAATGAAATTCCGGAGGGAGTTTATACAGTAGAGGTTATTGAGGGAAGCGCGGCCGACAAAGCGGGAGTTAAAACCGGTGATATTATTACCAAAATTGATGGAGTAAAGATTAGCGATGATAATGGGGGTCTAGTCAAAATAATCTCCGGCAAAAAGGTAGGAGACGTAGTTAAGCTGACAGTTTGGAGAAATGAGAAAGAGTTGGAATTAAAAGCAACCCTCGGCGAAACCCCCGAGGAATAGTTTTATGACAGAAGAAGGTCGAAGAGATAGTCCACGGCGAGCTAAAACCAAAGTTGCAGTTAGTCAGGAAGAACCGCCGCGACCAAAAGCCCCGGAGGACAATATTTTTAATAATGTTGTCAAAAGACTTAGAGAGAATAAACAGGTAGAAGTTGTGGTGGATACTGGAGAAACTGAAGGTTTTGCCTATAACGAGCTGACAAAAACAGCAGTTAGAATGCGAAATGTTTACATTGTTCCGTGCGGTGTTGAAGTCCCCGAAGAAATGGGTTCCAGGGTGACTGCTCTTAATGATTTTATGATAGAAGTAAGAAATGATTTATATGACAGTTTGCAACTTGGCGATTGTGTGCAAGTAAATGAAGCAACAGGAGAAGAAGGTAGAGCAACACAGACCGGAGCAATTTATATTGTCGAAGATCCAACTGTTTTTCAAGAAACAGCGCTTGGAGGAATGAGAGTTTTTGAGGCCGTACCGCAGACACGGGGAAAACCTATAGAGGGCTATCGTCTGGTACAAGCAATGCGTGTGGCTATTTTTCCAAATAGGGAAACAATTCAAATAGCCACAGCCTT
>CAYUJR010000019.1:5435-10084 GCA_964445095.1 uncultured Gammaproteobacteria bacterium | reverse complement strand
GGAAACGTTGTTATCACTCCGCATCATAAAGAGTTTAAGGACTTGTTCCACGACGATAATGTAGAAGAGATAGCGAAAAAATATAATTGTGTGGTTCTTCTCAAAGGCCCCACGGATGTTGTTTGTTCACCGTTAGAGTGTGTTGAAGTTACTGGCGGAAATGAAGGAATGACTAAGGGGGGGACGGGGGATGTATTGGCGGGACTGGTGGCCGCTCTTTCTTGCAAAAATGATTTATTTCTGGCCGCAGCTGCCGGGTCATTTATTAATAAAAAAGCGGGGGAAAGTCTTTACAAAAAAGTCGGCCCTTACTTTAACGCCTCGGACCTAGCCGACGAAATTCCCAAGACCATGAAAGAGATGTTGCCTTTCGGTTATTGACAAGCTTCGGGAATTATGCGTTAATTAAATTAATGTATTCCCCCAAATTCATCATTACTAACGAAATCTTGACCAACATTGGTATCATTGAGGCGGCTCGTGAAGTGATTGATAATGCGGCGCTGGTACCAGCTTATGAGAAAAAATTTCGAGACGAAGCGCTTATTCGTACCGTTCACCACGGAACCCACATTGAAGGCAATAAGCTTAATTTATTACAGGCCGAGCGAATTCTGGCCGGACAAAATGTGGTAGCCCGCGATCGGGATATTTGGGAAGTGATAAATTATCGCAGAGTAATGGAGTTTATAAGTAAATTAAAAGTTGATAGTGGAGAGTTAAAAATTGACGAAGGAATGATCAAAGAAGTGCATAAACTAACTGTTAACAAGATTTTGCCAGTTGAAACAGTGGGGAAGTACAGGAAAACGCAAGTTGTTGTTAAAAATAATAGAACTGGAAAAATTACTTTTCGCCCGCCACCGGCATTAGAGGTTTCCTATCAAATTGAAGATTTTTTAGTATGGTTAAATAACACTAAAACAGAGCCTGTTCATCCGGTTTTGAAGAGCGGAGTTGTTCATTATGAGATTGCTCGAATTCATCCTTTTATAGATGGTAACGGTCGGGTTGCCCGAGCCCTATCAACTCTCATACTATTTATTGATGGGTACGATATTAGGCGGTTTTTTTCTTTGGAGGAATATTTTGACAGCGATGCTAAAAGTTATTATCAAGCCCTGCAAAGCGTGGAGAAAAAGCAGGGCGATTTGACAGACTGGTTGTCCTATTTTACCAAAGGACTGGCGATTGAACTATCCAAAATTAAAGAAAAGGTGCAAAAGCTGTCGGTTGATGTTAAAATTAAAGAAAAGTTGGGCGGGCAAATAGCACTTAGTGAGCGGCAAATTAAAATTATTGAATACATTCAAAAGGTGGGGTTTTTGCAAAACCAAGCTTTCGAGAGCCTTTTCACTATGGTATCAGAAGACACCATTTTACGGGAATTAAAAGATTTATTGAAGAAAAAAATCATTAAAAAGAAAGGAAGAACAAAAGGAGCTAAATATATTTTAGCCTAGAACTAACATGGAAAGAGTACAAGCCTCCTTAAGTCTCTTATTAACACCTCAAGAACATCGAATCTTTGGTGATCAGGGTCTTTGGCAAAATCCAAAAGGAGATGAATGGTATATTCCGGAAGTAGTGCTTTTTGCACCGATAAAACGTGGGGAAGTTATAAAAAGCGCTAATCAAGCCCGAAGCGAGCGAGGATTTTTTAAGTGTAGGGTTGGTAATCTTGTTGGCTTTCCAGGAGCTCAATTAGCAATTAGTTTTCAGCAATTAGATAAAAAAACTGGTCAAACTTTTGAAGACCCAATCGTCCTAGGAGTATGTAATAATAGCGAGAGGGGATATAGCGAAATTGAAGGCCGAAATCTTACAGAGGAATTATTTAACGCATTTAATGCATTTGGAGAAGAAGATGAAGATTATAACTTACATCTTCGTGAACGGCCAACAGCAAGAGAAATAGAGAGGTCAAAGGGGCCGGAAATGTGATAAAATTAGGTCATTATGACCTTTGCGCAATTTTCTTCTTATCTGGAAAAATTAGAAAAAACTTCCTCAAGACTTATCCTGATTGATATTTTAGCCGATCTTTTTAAATACGCTTCGGGTTCGGAAATTGAAAAAATTATCTATTTAAGTCAGGGCCGCATCGCGCCATTTTTTGAAGCCACAGAAATTGGCATGGCGGAAAAGACAGTGGCGCAGGCGATTGCTAAAGCTTTTAATTCTACAAAAGAGTCGGTATTAAAACTATATGGAAAGTTGGGAGATATGGGAATAGTTGCCCTTCGACTCGCTTCGCTCGCTCAGGGTAAACGTCAGAAAGAGTCTAGTTTGTCTGTGAGTGACGTATTTGAAACATTAACGCAGATTGCTAGGACCAAAGGTGAGGGGACGGTGGAGAAGCGGCAAACCTTGTTATCAGACTTATTAAAAAAGCTAGATAGCACTTCTGTCAAACATCTGGTTCGTATACCTCTTGGCAACATGAGGCTTGGTATTGGCGATCCGACCATTTTAGACGGCTTAGCTTTGGCCAAGTTAGGAGACAGGGGAAAAAGAAAATTACTGGAGGGTGCCTACAATAAAACTTCCGATATGGGTTTGATTGCCAAAACTCTTTTTAGCGGTGGTATTGCCGCTGTTAATAAATTAAAAGTTCAGGTGGGAAAACCCATTCGCTCCGAACTGTGCGAGCGTCTGCCGACTGCCGAGAAGGTGATTGAAAAAATGTCCTCTGTTGATGTGCAATATAAATACGATGGTTTTCGTTGTGTTACAGGTTTTACACCAGTTTATGTACAAGGTAAGGGGATAATAGCGATTCGAGATATGAAAGTTCGTGATAAAGTTTTAACAAAAACAGGTTCTTTTAAAACGGTAGTTGTAAAACATAAAAGAACTATTAAAAAAAGAGAAAAATTATTTGCTTTTAAAACATTCTTAGGTGAGGGAGTAAAAATTTCAGAAGGTCATCCTATTTTATGCTTTGTCGAGGGAAAAGAAGTTTGGAAAAACATTGAAAAGCTGAAGCCTAATGATGAAACTATCTTTCCATTGCCGCAATTTCCACCAGATAATCCTCATTCAGCCCCCCAGGAGTTACTATTACAAACTATTTCCGGGTATAGGAAAACCTTCATATTAAATGAAAACTTTTATCGATTCTTGGGATTTTGGATAGGTGATGGGTTTACAAACGATTTTCATAATACAGAAAGGGTAGGATTAACGTTTAATGCAAAAAAAGAAAATAAACTTGCTGATTTTTATGAAGAGATAATAAGGGAGACTCTACAGGTATCTAAGATTACTCGTTACGTCCACAATGGAGGTCTTAATCTCTATTGGCGAGACGAACCACTAAAGGAGTGGTTATCCACATATTTTCGTAGAGAGTGGTTGGGAAAAATGCTACCTCCGTGGTTTTCTCATGTCCCCAAAAAACACTTTAAGCAGTTTTTAGAAGGCTGGATTGAATCAGATGGCTCAACGGATAAAGATGGCATTACTCGAATCACCACAAAAGAAAAAGACTTAGCAGCATTTGCACAACTAATTGCCCTTTCTCACAGTATTATCATCGGTTTGCATTATATCAGAATCAAAAATAAAACTTATTATCAGCTTATTATTCCTAAAACCACACAAAAAGCTCGAATAGAGAAGAATCGTTTGATTGTCAAGGTTTTGCGAAATGAGGAAATAAAAAAACGCGACCCAAGAATACAGCTTTACGATCTACAAATTGAGGACGATGAGAGTTTTTGTATCCCGATGGCCACCTTACATAATTGCCAAATTCATAAGAATGGAAAGGATATTCGAATATTTTCAAGGAACTTAGAGGAAATGACCCACATGTTTCCCGAGCTAATTAAAGCAACGTTGCAGCAAGTAAAAGCCAAGACAGCGATTCTTGATACAGAAGCTTTGGCTTATCAGGTAGAATCAGAGGAATTTTTACCCTTTCAGGAAACCACCAAACGCCGTAGAAAGTACGGCATTACCGAAATGGCCCAAAAACTGCCGCTTAAGGCTTTTGCCTTTGATATTTTGTACAAAAACGGCGTTTCTCTTATTGAAAGGCCGCTTAAAGACAGGATAGAAATACTCAAAAATACTATTGTTGATGATGGTGTGTTAATAGTTAGTAAAACCGAAACAGTTGATGATGCCAAAAGACTGTCAGTACTTTTGGAAGATGCCATTTCCAAAGGACTGGAGGGATTGGTAGTCAAACGTTTGGAAAGTCCTTATGAGGCGGGAGGTAGAAACTTTAACTGGGTGAAATTAAAAAGGCACTCTTCAGGAGAGCTGCAAGATACTATTGATTGCGTGATTTTGGGTTATATTTTTGGTAAGGGAAAAAGGACTGCTTTTGGGGCGGGAGCGCTGTTAGTAGGAGTTTATGATGATAAAAAAGATGAATTTGTGACGGTTAGTAAGATTGGCACGGGATTGACAGATGAGGAATGGAGGGAAATAAAATCTCAAAGTGCAAAGCTCAAAGTTAAAAATAAGCCGGCCAGAGTTAATTCAAAAATAGTACCCAGCGTGTGGGTGGAGCCAAAAATAGTGATTGAAGTTTTGGCAGATGAGATTACCAAATCGCCTCTTCACACGGCCGGTTTGGCCCTGCGCTTTCCCCGACTGGTTTCCTTTCGTGGTTTGGACAAACGGGCCGAAGACGC
>CAYUJR010000019.1:4045-5335 GCA_964445095.1 uncultured Gammaproteobacteria bacterium | reverse complement strand
GTAGCGGATTTACACCTACATAGTAAGTATTCCCGGGCGGTTAGTCAGGATATGGTGTTGCCGACCATGGCGGCGTGGGGGAAGAAAAAAGGGATTGATATTTTAACCACCGGCGATTGGACCCACCCACTTTGGTTTAGGGAAATAAGGGGATTGTTGGAGGAAGCGGGAGAAGGGGTATATAAACTCAAAAGTCCCCACTTCGCCCCGCCAACTGGCGAGGCTTCGCGGGGCAAGCAAAATGAACCATTATTTCTTCTCACGGTTGAGGTGTCCAGTATTTATAGTCAGGGGGGAAAGCTGCGCCGCATCCATAATTTAATTTTTGCTCCAAATTTTGACACGGCGGAGAAAATAAATCAAGAGTTGCATCGAAGAAGTGTTAATCTGCTGTCAGACGGCCGGCCGATAATGGGACTTTCTTCAATTAATCTTATTGAATTAGTTTTGGGTATTGATAAAAATGCCCTGCTGATACCGTGCCACGCCTGGACCCCCTGGTTTTCTTTGTATGGCAGTAATTCCGGCTTTGACTCGATTGAGGAATGTTTTGGCGACTGGGCTAAATATATTTACGGCGTGGAAACGGGACTGTCAAGCGATCCGGAAATGAATTGGAGGATTAAAGATCTGGAAGATCGGGCTCTTCTCTCTTTTTCCGATGCTCACAGTCCGGCCAAGATGGGAAGAGAAGCTACCGTTTTTGATATAGATACTAAAAGACTAAGATATGAAGATATTAGGAATGCTATTGTTGATAGAAAAGGAATTGCTTACACAATTGAATTTTATCCGGAAGAGGGGAAGTATCATTACACGGGACACAGAAATTGCAAGGTGGTGCAGATGCCGGAGGAAACTAAGACAAATGGTTCAACTTGTCCAGTCTGTCAACGTAAGTTAACCGTGGGAGTGATGCACCGTGTCGAGCAACTGGCTCGACAATCTCAAATCTCAAATCTCAAATCTCAAATCTCAACTGATGAATATGGGATTAGGTGGATAAAAGATGAGAGTGGTAAGCGGCCGCCGTTTGTTAAGCTCGTTCCTCTCCTCGAGATTATCGCCGAAGCCTTTAGCTCAACTACGGCCAGCGGCAAGGTGCGGGAAGCATTTGAAAATTTAGTCGAAAAATTAGGCTCGGAAATGGCAGTTCTTTTGCAAACCAACACTGCGGAAATTGCCAAGCTGGCTGGGCCCAGAGTGGCAGAGGGCATTAAAAAAGTGAGAAGCGGGGACATTGTGATTGCCCCGGGGTTTGATGGGGAATATGGGAAGGTGAAGATATGG
>CAYUJR010000019.1:0-3945 GCA_964445095.1 uncultured Gammaproteobacteria bacterium | reverse complement strand
GGGAAAAGAAGCGGTGGTTTTGGGTATTCCTCGAGGAGGAGTGGTAGTTGCTAAAACGATTACCGATATGTTACAACTGCCGTTGGATATTGTGATTGTTAAAAAAATCGGAGCGCCCAATAATCCCGAGTTGGCCATTGGGGCGGTGGGGCCGGCCAATGTTGTCTACTGGGATGATAGACTTTGCCGACAATTAGCTATTGGTAAAAGTGAGAAGTTAGAAGTTAGAAGTAAGAAGTTAGAGGAGCTGCGTGAACGGGAGAAGCTATTGCGAGGAAAACGAAAGATGGTTACAATTAAAGACAAGACAGTAATTTTGGTTGATGATGGGGTGGCGACCGGCGCGACGGCGATGGCCGCGGCAAAGTTTATCAAAAAGATGAAAGCAAAAAAGATAATTTTGGCCACTCCGGTGATTGCTAAAGATACCTTAAGCTATATTAAGAGATATTTTGATGAGGTGGTTTTTCTGGAGAGTCCGGAAGAATTTCACGCCGTAGGTCAGTTTTATCAAGAATTCAACCAGATTACTGATGACGAAGTGAGAAAGTTGTTATGAAGCTAATTATCGGTTTAGGAAATCCAGGTACAAAATATGAACGCACCCGTCACAACTTGGGTTTTATGGTGGTGGAGCAATTTCTTAAAGATTTTGAGCCGGTGGGGCAGACGGTATGGGTTAATAATGATAAATTTAAGGCCGACACGGCCGAATTTAGCTGGCAGCCTAAGCACGGTCAAGCGGAAAAAGTTATTGTTGCCAAACCCAAGACTTACATGAATAACTCGGGACTGGCAGCCAAATTAGTTATTAGTTATTGGAGGTTAGAGGTTAGTGACTTGTGGGTGGTACATGATGATGTGGATTTGCCGCTGGGAGCGATGCGTATTCGCTTTGGCGGGGCATCGGCCGGACATCACGGAGTAGAATCAATCATTAAAACTCTCAATACAGATAAATTCTGGCGGTTTAGAATGGGAATTGGCGTTAGCAGTAAGAAGTTAGGAGTTAGTAGTCAGAAGTTACGGGCAGTTGATGATTATGTTTTAGGGGGATTTAAGGGTTCGGAGTGGGGCAAGGCCAGAGAGCTGATTAAAAGGGGGGCCAAGGCCATAGAAATGGCGTTGGAAGAGGGCTTGGAAAGAGCCATGAACAGATTTAATACGAAATAATGAAGGATTTAATTATAGATTTAGAGATCATAGATTGTACGTTTGTATCTTATCAGGAGGGAATAGCGAGAACCATTCTTCTATATAACGTTGATTATGTGGCGCCGGAAGATGGCTAAGCAGCAAAAATTTGGTATTGGGCAAGCTTATATATCTCTGCCAGGTTTCTTGAGAAACCGGTCCCCGTTTTGATATTTCATCTATGACAATAATAACTGTTCCATCAAAGTTCCCTATCTCTTCGGCCGTGGGTAATTGTTTATATGTAATACCAGTTCTGTCTACGTAGGATGTTGTTACATATGCTTCGTGCACGGATGGTGTGGTAAAAAAAATTTGAGTATTCGTTCCCTGACTAGTTTCCTTCAGCTCTCGAGTTACTGCGATAGACAGAGAGGTTTTACCAGATTGGCCTACCCCACGAACAAGAACTGCTTTAGTTGCTTCTCTTTTAAGAAGTTCTGAAACTTGTCTGACTGCCTCTTGAGATTCCCGTTCCCAAACCTGTTGTTTTGTTGGAGGTCTTTCCAGTACCGCTACATCAGCCATTAACTTAAATTATATCATAATTGTCTGACTTTTGCTGTATAATTATCCTGATGCAAAGAGTGGGGCAGATACTCAAAAATTTTAATCCGGTTAAAGACCGCTATGTGTCGCGGGAATTTCAGCAGTTCGGCGTTTATTTAGCAGAAGAGCTGGGCGATTACAAACACACCGGCCTCTATATCAAACTAGCCAAAACCGTCCATCGCTCCATTTTAGAAAAAGCCCTGTCGTTTGCAGCCGACAGCAAAGCCAAAAACAGGGGGGCATTGTTCATGTGGAAGTTAAAACAGTTAAAAGAGGGTAAAACTAAAGAATAACAATCCTGATTAAAAATTTTTGCGTTTATAGTTCGCAAGAACTTGTTCTTCTTTTGCCGTCCAAAAGAAGAACCAAGAAAAGGGCGGCCAAGATGTAATTTTTCCTGTCGCTCTAACCTCGGGTAGTCTGGCGGAACCTCGGCCATAGCGGCCGTCTCCGCACATGTACCACTCGGTAAGAGCGCCTGGGGAAAAATTCCAATTGGCAATCTATGAATACAATTCATATTGTTATTTCCGGCTTGGTGCAAGGGGTGGGGTTTAGGCATTTTGTCCGCAGTAAAGCTCGGGAATTGGGGCTGGTTGGGTGGGTTAGTAATACGGAGAACGGCATGGTTGAAGTTATTGCTGAAGGAGAGAAAGAAAAGATTGAAAAAATAATTCTGCTTTGCCAAGAAGGTCCGATGCTCTCCGAGGTCAAAGACGTCAGTCTTGATTGGCAGGAACCGACTGGCAAATTTTCTTCATTTGAGATAAAATAGGAGATGAAATGTTAGGGTACATTCTTCTTTTTACTTTTTTGGGTAGCGTCGTTTCGCTAATTGGGGGAATACTCCTTCTTGTTAAAGAAAAGTGGACGCTTAAAATTTCTCATTTACTCATGTCTTTTGCCGCCGGAGTGCTTTTGGGAACTGCTTTTTTTGATTTGCTGCCGGAGGCTCTCGAAGAAAAAGGTGAGGTTAATATTTTCGCCTGGGCACTGACCGGTATAGTTGCCTTTTTTTTACTGGAGCGGTTTATTTATTGGTTTCATCATCACCACGAGCATGAAGATAAAGAGGCCAAACCGACCGTGCCCTTAATTATTCTGGGAGACAGCGTTCATAACTTTCTGGACGGGGTGGCCATTGCCGCCACTTTTTTAGTCAGCGTTCCTTTGGGTATGGTGACGGCTCTGGCCGTGGCCGCTCATGAAATTCCCCAGGAAATTGGAGATTTTGCCATTTTGCTCCATCGGGGGATGAAGAGAAATAAAGTCATTTGGGTAAATATTTTAAGTGCTCTAACTGCCATGGCCGGGGCGGTTTTAACATTTTTTGTGGGGGATACGGTTAAAAACTTGCTGCCCGTCGTCATCTCTCTTACCGCCGGTTTCTTTATTTACATCGCCGCCTCCGATTTAATCCCGGAAATTCACCACGAGAAGCGGGGATTTGCCTTCCTGGAAAGCCTGCTTTTAATCGCCGGAGTCATCCTCATTTGGCTTTCTACTACTGTCTTACGAGTCTAGTAGGGGCTTGACATTTAATTATAAAAGTAATACTATTGTATATATGAGTAGAACTGTACTTCAGGTGCCAATGAGCGCGCAACTAAGAAAAAGCGCGGAAAGCGAAGCTTTGCGTCAGGGTTTTTCTTCACTGCAGGATGCTGTGCGTATTTTTTTGCGAAAACTGGCAGATAAGGTGCTTCAAATTACTTTTGAAGAATCCATTCAGCTTTCAAAGCGGGCCATCAAACGCTATGAAAAAATAGACGAAGATGTAAAAAGAGGAAAGAACGTCTATTCTGCAAAAAATGTTAATGATCTCATGAGGCAACTTCATGGAAATACGTTATCATAGAAACTTTCTTAAGAGCTACCGTAAACGTATTAAGCCAAATAGCAGATTAGATATACAATTTAAGGAAAGAATCTCACTTTTTCAAGAAAATCCTAAAAATCCGTTGCTCAAAAACCATCGTCTTACCGGTGAAAAAAGCCAATATCATTCTTTTTCTGTGACAGGGGATGTGCGAGTTATCTATAGGCGACTGGAAAATATAGTTATCCTTTACGATATTGGCACCCACAACCAGGTATATTAAATTTCAACAACGTTTTGGTGTTCTGACGAAACGGGAGCGGTTGGAGGCGGCACTTATTTTAGAGAAGTTAGTAAGCCTCTGAACTAAAATGAGTACT
>CAYUJR010000018.1:0-12438 GCA_964445095.1 uncultured Gammaproteobacteria bacterium | reverse complement strand
TAATTTTCCTCTCATACTACTATCTTAAAACAAATAAAAAGAAAATGTAAAGAGGCATTACAATATTATTTATTCGTTCTTATTATCTTTGAATAAAATCCAATTAATCAATAACGTTGGTAAAGAAAAAATATACGCGATAAGAAGAGCTTTTGTTGGCCCATATTTATCAGCAAAAATTCCCAGAATTACTGCAAATACGCCAAATGCTAAATTACCCATAAAGGAATTTATTGAACCAAGGGTTGCTCTTTGTTCATCTGTAAAATCCTTTTGCATCAATTTACTACTTGCGACATTGGTTACTCCGTGAAAAAGCGATGTTGATGATAAAAGAACAGGAGAAACGACAGTTGCTACTGCCACAGAACCAATATTAATTATTTTGTTATAAATATTCGCAGTAAGTAATAATCGAAAAGCTCCAAACTTCTTTATCAAGGCACCGCTATACCAATAACTCACTGCCGCTCCCACGCTTGATAGAACTTTGGAAAAACCCACCACCCACAGAGGCCAAAGAGTATTAATAAAAGCGGCCCTAAATTGATAAGTAGATTCGCCTATCATAAAGCCAATTACGCTGTTAACACTCAATAATTTTAATTTTCTATTAGACCATATTTTAGTTGCTGCAGTTACTAAATGGGAATAAATATTGGAGCTTCGCGTGCTTTGTTTTACCGGCTCAATTATGAAAAAAGATATCACTAGGCATATTACTTGGGGGATTACGGACAGCCACATTATTATGGCAAATGACCACACTGCAATTATGCCTCCCATAATAATTCCAATCGCCGAGGCTACTTGAAACATCGAACTGGTTTTTCCTAGATAATGATCGTATTCCTCTTTTCTATTTGTGCTGGAAAGCGTCTCATATAAAAGCGCTTCGTTATTACCGCTATACCAAGCTCTTCGTAATCCTTCAAACAGTGCGCCGACCAGTAAAAATAGATAATTAGCTCCGATAGCATAAAAGACGATAGATAAAACGCTGCATACCGCTCCTAATATTATTGTCTTTTTTCTGCCGATATAATCAGAAAAAACACCGGTTGGAACTTCAAAAACGGCAGAAGATACCATGGCAACGGAAAACAAACTCATTCCCAAAGCGTATGAGCCGGTAACTTTCGCAAAGTAAATAATTAATATGGCGCTATATAAATGAAAATCTGTAAAGAAATTAAATAGCGCAAGCAGCTTAATATTTCTATGCATAAGATTAGAATCTATTATATACAGTATATACCCGCTTAACATCAATTTGTAAATTATAGTAAGATGAGTATATAATTAGTGGATATTGCCGGTTCGTCTAACGGTAGGATAGCACTTTGCACCTTTACAATTGAATATAGTTTATTTAATATATATACAGTGGAGTTGGTTTTAATGTTAGCTAAACTAAGCGAGCGACAACAAGCCATAAAACTCAGGAAAGAAGGTAAATCTTATTCTGAAATTATAGATTTGGTTCCTGTTTCTCAATCATCTTTGTCTTTATGGCTAAAAAATATCAGATTGACGAAAGAGCAAACGAAAAGACTTTTATTTAGAAAGCAAAAAGGTCAATCCAGAGGTGGGTTGGTCAGGAGAAAATTTAGAGAAGAACTGGAAAGTAAAATAGTAGAAGAGGCTATGGGGACTATACAAGCACTTTCAAAAAGAGAATTATGGTTACTAGGAATTATTGCTTACTGGTGTGAAGGAGGCAAGCAAAAAGAGGGAAATATTTCACAGGGGGTAGTGTTTGCAAATTCTGATCCATTCTTACTTAGGCTATTTGTAAAATGGGTAAAAGAATTTTGTCAGATTAGAAATGAAAATATTGTATATACTCTCTATATTCATGAGACTGGTAATATCTCTTTAGCTCTTGACTACTGGAGTAAAATACTGGCTATAGATGCTAAAGAATTTGGTAAAACATCTATTAAAAGGCATAACGTTTTGACAAAAAGGAAGAATACGGGAGAAAATTATCACGGTCTAATACGAATTAGGGTAAGAAAAAGTACAAACTTGAACAGAACGATTAAAGGTTGGGTAATGGGAATAAATAACTTCATTTAATTATTGCGGGATGGTGCAGCGGTAGCACGTCTGTCTTTGGAACAGAAGATCCTAGGTTCGAATCCTAGTCCCGCAGCCAGTAAGAATTAAAAGGAGGTCGGGAGGTAGCGCTTTCCGCGTCCGCCTCCGCGGAAAGCCCGTCAAATCCGCCTTTTTTGAAACTTGCGGACAGCCGCCGATCTTTTAAAAAGAAGTTCGAGCCGACAGTTTCGGAGGCGCGGCGGGTGGGGGCGCCGCGCCGGAGCAAGCGAGGCCGAAGGCCGAGCTAACACATTGAAGTTCGACATTTTTTGTAAACGGCCAGCAGTTCGACTCACCCAATAAATTGGGTTCGCTCACTGTTATAACCACTATATTTGTCAAATTATCTCTGGAATCTAAAAGTCGAACTCCCTGAGCAAGGAGCATAGCGACAAGTCGAAGGGCTATATAATAAGTTTATGTCCTACAAGATTTATATTTTAAGAACTTCTTCTAATACTCTTTATATTGGTCAAACAAATAATTTAGAAAAGAGAATTAAAGAGCACCAAAACAAAACCAGCAAATCTGCAAAATACATTAAATACTTCGAAACTTTTAAGCTAGTTTATTCAGAAGAATATCCCTCCAGAATTGAAGCAATGAAAAGAGAATATCAATTAAAGAAATGGACAAAAGCTAAAAAAGAAGCATTAATAAACGGAGATTTAGAATTGTTGAAAAAATTATAAGGAAGAGCTATTATAGCCAATGTATGCACCCTAAGCTGACAGATACACACAACAAGACATGAACAAACTAATAACGACCGTAAAATATATTGTTAATCGGAGCACAGATTTGAAGAACAATTTTACTAATGAAGTGCAGGCTTCAGTTGAATTTGGTTGTATCTTTTGCCAAAACGATGAAGAATATAAACATTTCACTAATTCAATAAAAGTTTTAGGTAAAGTCGCCGAAGATACAAAAAGTGGCTATACGTATCTTTTGGATAAACCAATAAATACAATATCTGGTCCGTTAAGACTCGTGAAGATTAGAAAACCTGATTCACAGAGACTGGAAAGAGGAGATGCGGATTTTAATACCGATTATGAGGAATTTAAAAATAAATATCAAAATAATCCAGAGTTTGAACTTATAAAAAGAAGAGCTTTCGAGATGTTAAGATTAACAGATCCCGACTTTGACGTAATGGCTTGTTTTTCCAATATTCCTAAAAGCAAAGTCTTGGGAATAAAACTATAACGACAAAAAAGATCCTGACCGACCCTCTCTGCCAGTATGAATTGGAATAAAATATATTACGCGGGGTAGACTAGGGTGCCTTCTTTGGCTGGCTGCTCAACTTTCACTCCCACTTCATCGCCCTTTTTACCTTTCTCAATATTCTGATGCTCTACCTGGATTGACTCAATCACTTGCTCAAACTCCTCATCGCCTCTTTTAAACTTTACTTTATCTCCGGCCTTCAACGGACTATCAAGCTTAACTATGGCCACCCCAATTTTGTCGTAATAGTGGACAACTTTTCCTAACGGTTTCTCATCTGCCATAAACTTTCTCACCCCCGTTCAGACGGACATCCCACTTTTTATTTTACCACACTTCCACAAATCGTGTATAATGCGTATAAGATGAGCTCCGATATCAAAATCGTCCCCTTGACTAAGGATAAATTTGAAGAAGCGATAGGACTTGTTCTTAAGTCAGAGCTTGACACGCGCGAAGAGATTGAACATCATCTAAAACACCTCTATGCACATTTTATTGCCGTTGATAAAACTAATAAAATCATTGGAATAATCGGTTGGTATCAAGATAATGTAAATTATGCTAATCAGGCCATGGGTGATAAATTTCCCGGTGTTAATGCTTATTGGGTGGGCTTTTTTACAGTAGATGAAAAATCTAGAGGAAAAGGCGTTGGGTATTCATTGCTTAAAAAGCTGGAAGAAGTAGTGAGGCAAAAAGGTGAAAGTAAATTATGGGTTTCTTCAGTACCACAAACTCGTGGATATTACCAAAAACAAGGTTTTAAGTTGGTAATGGAAGGAGAAATTAATAATAATCCTAAATCCTTTTTGGTAAAGGACTTGATAAATGACTAAGGGTCAAGTTTTTATTGTTGGGCTTATTCTTCTTCTTGGCCTGATCTTACGGCTGCATAACTATGCCGTTTATCCCCAAAGGGGAGCCTCAAGCGACGAGTACACCTACTCCTTCTTGGGAGTTAGCTTGTTAAAACAGGGGATACCCATTTCCTGGTCTGCCTTTAGAGCCTATAAAAACCGTGAAGACTTAACTATTGACAAGCTATATTTTCCCATTGTCTGGCCCTATTTTGACCATCCGCCTTTGAACGGTTTACTGTTAGGCGGCTGGGCCATTTTGCGGGGTGAAGATAATTTCTTAAAAATCAAGCTCTCGACCGTCCGGCTGGTGCCAATTTTTCTTGCCATGGCTTCTTCCCTACTTCTCTTTCTGATTGCTCAAAAACTCTACAATTATCAAACTGCCTTATGGACCTTGTTAATTTTTTCTACCACCACTATTTTTGCTATTAGTCAACGGGTGGTGTTTGCCGAAAATCTACTAACTCCCATCTTTTTGCTGGCAATTTACCTATTTGTCTTGTGGCGCAAAAAGATAACAACTAAAAAGGCGCTAGTGTTTGGGGTCTTGGCGGGTCTGGCTTTTTGGACTAAAGAGGCCGGCATTACCTTATTTTTGGCTTTATTTTTTCTCTTTGTCACCCAGCGGCTCAAACCGCGTTTAGTGATAACGCTGACTCTAACAACAATCTTTTTTCTATTACTGTACCTTCTGTATGGAGTTTATTATGATAAAGAGCTCTTTTTTCAAATCATCAGCGCTCAAGCCGACAGAAACATTGGACCACAAACGCTTCTTTATCTTCTCTCTACTCCCATTATTGTCAATAAAGTTTATCTTGATGGCTGGTATTTTTTTGGCCTACTGGCCTTTTTTTATGCTTTTGGTAACTTTACCCGCCATAAATTTATGCTTATTCCCGCCTTTTTTTATTTTATGTTTCTTATTTTTTCTCTCACTCAAAGAGGAGAAATGGGTTGGTACATGCTACCGCTTTTCCCCTTTATGGCTTTATTTTCGGCTGATCTAATTTGGGAAAGTATCAAAAACAAAAGTTGGTTTATTTTTATAATGCTATTGTTTGTAGGCCTCTCTCAAGTTAAATTTCTGTTTGAAGAAAATTTTGGCCTAGTGCCTATTCAATTCCGAGTGATTTTATTTTTAATGTTTGGCCCTTTTATTCTGCTGCTACTTTTTAAAAAACAAAGTCTCTTTACTAACTGGGCCAAAATCTGGTTTTATCTATTAATTTTAGGTAATATTATTCTCACCTATACCTATATTCACCCCGCCTAAATCACTTTTCCAGCTGTTTATCGTCAAGCTGGGCCAGGCTAGCTTTAACATTATCAACTGTATCTTTGACGCTCATACCAGAAGCTTTGGCGGCCCTTTTTAGGGTTTCCATAGTAATGTTATCCGGATTTCCCATGTCATCCTCCGGCATACCGCAACCGCAGTTTAAACACATTTTTCTCACCTCCTGCTATAATTATATAACATGAAGTTAATCTTGCAAGATAAAAGACAAGAAACGCCATCTGTCTATTCCTTTTTGTTCAAGCCTACGGAAACTATTAACTTTACCGCCGGTCAATTTATCCGACTGATCGTACCGCATGAAAATCCGGACAGTCGGGGAATCAAACGCTCCTTTAGCATTGCTTCCTCTCCCACCGAAGATTTTCTGATGGTAACCACGCGTTTTATCGACGGTGGTAGTAGTTTTAAAAAAGCCTTATTAGCTCTACTTGTTGGTAGCTCTATTGAGGCTGAAGGACCATATGGCTCGTTTGTTTTGCCTAATGACAGTTCACCTTGCATCTTTATTACCGGTGGGGTGGGCATTACCCCCGTTCGCAGCATTTTAAAATATGCTACCGATAAAAGGTTGGTAAACCAATTAACCCTACTTTACTCCAATAGAACTGGCGAAGAAATTGCCCATCAGGAGTTTTTAGATAAATTGCCAACGCAAAATCCTAATTTGGAAATTACTTATGCTCTAACGCGACTAGAGCCTACCGCTAACCTTAAAAATAACCATAACTGGCGGGCTGGACGAATTGACAAACAACTAATCAAAGAACAAATAAAAGATGGAGAGAGAACACTGTTTTATCTATCTGGGCCAATGACCATGGTGGCTGACTTCTATAGCCTGTTAAAAGAGATGGGAATTGAAGATAGCAGAATCAAACGCGAAAACTTCCCCGGATATTAACTCTTGAGCGGGAGACGGGCATCGCACCCGCGACCTCTTCCTTGGCAAGGAAGCGTTCTACTGCTGAACTACTCCCGCACTGGGTGCCGAAGCGGTGAATCGAACACCGATAACGTGTTCTTCAGACACGCGCCTTGACCACATTGGCAACTTCGGCATTGTGGGCTCACCAGGTCTCGAACCCGGGACCTTTGCGATGTAAACGCAACGCTCTACCAACTGAGCTATGAGCCCTAGGCTTGCACTGAGCTTGACGAAGTGTGGGTCGGAGAGGAGTTGAACCTCCACCCCTTGCGGGACATGCACCTCAAGCATGCGCGTATACCAGGTTCCGCCACCGACCCTCGTTTGGTGGGCAAGAGAGGACTCGAACCTCCAAGGGATTACTCCCATAGCGTTCTGAACGCTACGCGTATACCAATTCCGCCACATGCCCAAATTTGGTATTAACAATTCTAGCACAGACTCCAAAACTTGACAACCTAGGTCTTTTTGTGGCAATATATTTAAGCAATGAGAAAATTTTTCCTGTCCATAAGTTTTCTCATGGGAACCACTACTCTTCTTATTCTTAGCCTTTTTCTCTTGCAATATTCTATAGATCAAAAACATAGATTTCTTTTTACTCAACAAAACAGCCAAATGTTTGCCGCTCTGCCCAATAATCCATCTACCCAAGTACAGATAAAAGAACGAAACGTCCGCGTAGAAGTAGTAGAAAACTTTTTTCAAGCATATAACTCTCCTCTTTTTCCTTATGCCGAACATGTGGTCAAAACTGCCGATAAATACGGACTTGATTATCGTTTAGTGCCGGCTGTAGCCATGCAGGAATCAAACCTGTGCAAAAAAGCCCCTTCCGGTTCACATAACTGCTGGGGCTACGGAATTTATGGCGGTAAAATCCTAGCTTTTGACAATTATGAACAGGCTATCGAAACAGTCACTAAAGGACTTTTCCAAAATTATAAAGCGGTAGGACTGGTCACTCCCCAGGAAATTATGACCAAATATACTCCCAGTAATACCGGCCGTTGGGCCTTTAGCGTTGAATACTTCATGAACCAACTTAACCTCTTTTAGTGGTATAATGTGTTAAGTATGGCTGAAGGCGAACTAGCTCCAACATCTCCACCAGAAGCTACTTCACAAAGAGAAAGATTATCTGATAAGCAAATGGGTGGATTGCTTTCGGCTGTTGGAACTAATGAGGCAAAGGCAATATTGCTGATACTAATGAGGCCCAATACAACCTATACTGCATGGGCGTTACATCAACTAATAATGAGGGGTCAGGGACAGCATCCCGGCTGGGAGATAAACCATAGCGTTCCATATCAATATTGCGAAGAGTCATTTGTAAATAACGATTTAGTAGGGAAAAAAGTAGAAATCAGGCGTAATTTACCAGTCACTGATTACATCAAAACGCCTTATGGGGAAAATGAAGGTGCTATCCTGGCGGGTTTGTTGGCAAATTATTCCAGTACTCATCCTGATGTCTCGCTACATCAACTATTTGCTTCTCTCAAATCTGGTTCCAAAAGAGAACATCCTCAGGATAGAAAAAGAGCGCTTGCGACACGACTGAAAATTTTCTGGGAGTTAACTACCGCCTCTTTACCCCTACGTCAATGGGACCTTGCAGACGCAATCCATGAAGATCCTGGTATAGTCGAACGCCATCTGCAGCAGTTAAGGCGGATGGGCGTGATTGAATACGAAACTGTTAATACAGGAGAGCCAGTTACTTATTATAAGCTATCCCCAAATCATCCTCCTGACCAACCATCTTCCTATAAAGCTCAACCTAGTCTAACTCAATTTGTCTATCAAACGCTCATAGGTAGTCCGGACAGGGAATGGTCTTTAACAGAATTAGCCCAATTATATCTTCAACAAACAACGAGAGTCAATCGACAACACTCAAGCAAAGAAGTATATGAAAAAAACTTAAAATATAAAATAGACTACATCTGCTCTTCCCTTATGCAGAACGGTTACGCTGAGAGAGGAAAATTTTCAGTAAACGATAGATCTGCTATTAATCTTAGTCCAAAACAAAGGCAGAATCTGGTCGATCTAGTTACCTTGCTGGATGCTTTTCAACGACAGGATCCAGAAATACTAGCAGAGGGTAGAACCCTAGTTCAATATTTTAGGGATCATCCCAGAGAGATAGCTGAACTTATGGCAAAAGCCCGAAAAAATTCTCCTGAAGCTAATCAGCAACCACTTGAAGAAACAGCTAAATCAATTAATGAGATCTTAACCGAACATCCTGGCTTAACTATAAGAGAATTACAAGAACTTATAAATTTGCACACTTCAACAATAGGATTAATTCTCCAAAGATTTAAGTTTCCTTTTATTGTAGAAAAAAACGTTAAACATTTTTCTTCCCACCCGAATTCAAGTAAACCGGTCTTCGAGCAAGAACAAGATGCCGCCTAAGGACTATTACTTCAAAACTTGACAAACCCATAGTTTTTTGCTATACTACTTAATTAGATCCTAAGGTATGCCACCGCATACTTTAGGATTTTTTGTAGCTATAGGAAAAACTATGTTTTTTACTAAAAAACTTATTCTACTTATAGGCTTTTTATTTCTAGCGTCCTTACTCATTCCTGTGGCGATTGCCTATGCATCAACGTCTTCGGCACAGCTTGAGAAACAGGCAATTGGCGATACTGTGGACAATTATCGCAAAGTGACGACGCTTTATAATTTTCTGGATAAATATAATTCACCGCTTAAAAGCCATGCCCGTACCTTTGTGGAGCAGGCGGAGCGATATAATCTTGACTATCGTTTGCTGGCGGCCATCTCGGGAGTCGAGTCAACTTTTGGCCGGCAGCTGCCTGATAACTCCTATAATGCCTGGGGATGGGGAATATATGGAGATAATATGATTCGTTTTGCTTCTTATCCCGAGGCTATCTCGACCATTTCCCAGTCACTGCGGGAAAACTATATTAATAAGTGGGGTGCTCAAAACGTCTATCAAATAGGTCGTTTTTACGCGGCCTCGCCCACTTGGGCTCAACGTGTAGTCTATTTTATGGGCAAAATTGAGGATAATGAACTTTCTCTCTCGCTGTAAAAGTTGTATACTAATAAGGCTTACGGGTCGGTGGCGGAATTGGTATACGCGTACGGTTTAGGACCGTATCCCGCAAGGGGTGGAGGTTCAACTCCTCTCCGACCCACTAAATATTGAAGGAGTTATTATGCCGAAAGAAACAGAATCTATTAATCCAGACTCTATGGGAACAGGAGTACCCACCGCTTTTAAAAGCGCCGTGTATTATGAGACGCTAGCACGCGGTTTCCGTGCTCTTGCTAGATTACCAGAAGAGAATGCTGACGGAGCAGGCCGTAAATTGAGTCCGGAATTTCATCAAGAAATGGCAGGTACCTATGCTAATTTGGCAAAACAAATTAAGGGTGAATTTAACTTAGGATAATTAAATGATTTCGGCAGTAAATAAACAATCAGACGGGACCATTGAACTGACTATTACTATTCCGGCCGCTGATGTGAAAAAGGCCTGGGATCAAATAGTGGAGGAAACCGTCAAAAATACTGTTCTTCCAGGCTTCCGCAAGGGTAAAGCCCCCAAAAAGCTGGCGGAAGAGAAGCTGGATAAAGAAAAAGTTAAAGAAGAGGTTATCAAAAAATTACTGCCCCAGTTTTATGCCCAGGCTGTAAACGAGCATCAGCTAACACCAATTATTTACCCTAAGGTTCACCTCCGCCAAGAAGATTTAGCCAAAGATTTAAGCTCCGGCCAACACGACTTGCAAGTTATAGCCCAAACTTGTGAAACTCCGGAAATTTCCCTTAACGGCTATAAAGACAGTGTGCGAAAAATTACCGCTAAAACAAAAATTATAGTTCCCGGTAAAGAACCCCAGCCGGCCAAGTTTGAAGATATTGTTAAGGCCCTGCTGGATAGTGTCAAGGTCAAAATCCCCCAAATGCTGGTTGAGACAGAGGTTGATAGGCTACTTTCCCAAACTTTGGATGAGATCAAAAAATTAGGCTTGACTCTTGATCAATATCTGACTTCTACCGGAAAAACAGCCGAAGGCTTAAGAGGGGAATACCGGGCAAAAGCAGAAACGGATTTGAAGCTGGAATTTACGCTGCGAAAAATTGCCGAGGAGGAAAAAATTACTGTTAATGAGCAAGAGCTTGACGAAGCAATTAAAAAGGCGCAAAGCGAGGAAGAACGAAAAAATTTAACTAATAACCGATATTTACTGGCTAGCATCTTACGCCAACAGAAAACACTTGACTTTATCAAGAATCTTTAATATACTCGTGCCAAATATGGCAATAAAAACTCAAAATAAAAAACGGACCCGCCAATATGTCGACCAAAACCCGGTCGAGGCTTTTCGTGATATCGGCAGTACGGTGGGCAGTTCAATAAAAAATGATCTCGTTGGCGGCTCCATGGATAGTCTGTGGAACCAGTTTTTAGGCGGGAAAACTCCCGAACAAACAGGAGTAGAATTAACAGGAGATCTTACTCCCGGTCAAGATTTAGACTTGCTGCAAATTAAAGAAACTAAGGTCCAAGAACCGATTTTGCCCGGTTTTGATTACCATCGGGAGATCAGAACTGCCGAAGTAAGGGTAATCCAAGAAGACGAAGGACAATTAAAACAAAGAATTACCCAAATTCAAATAGAACTGAAAAAACTGGCCGCCTCCTCTAAAGAATTACAGGTAGCTTTTAAAGAAGTTACGGTTGAGCAAACACCCGCCAGGGCGGGTAAATACCATCTTAACTTTTTTGAATGGCTGCTTGGTGTTATTAGGCAAGCCAGAGTTAAAATTGATGAATCAAAGAGCTGGCTGACCGCTGTTTATCAAAAAAGGGCCAAAAGACAATACTGGAATATGTTCAAAAAGCACGGCACCACCTTTGGCCTATCCAGCGAGCGGGTAGTGGCCACCCAGACAGGATAAGAGGACTTCAATATAACAACACAAAGCACTTACTTTCCATACGCTTTTTTTAAGGGAAAAATAGTTAAGACACTTGACGCCAATATTCCCATCATGACTAATGCCCTGCAGTATGGGACGGGAATTTTTGGAGGCATTCGGGGTTATTATAATAAGCAAGGGAAATTTCTGTCACTTTTTCGAATAGACGATCATTATAAAAGATTTCTTTCTTCTCTTAAGATAATCGGGGTTAATATCGCCTATGACAAAGAGAAGCTTAAAAAAATAACTTTAGAGCTGGTCCGTAAAAATAAACCCAAAACCGACACTTATATACGTCCCTTTGCTTATGCCGGCAGCACTAATCTATCACCCAATTTAGAACGAGACAACACATTCAGCTTTGCCCTATACATGATGCCCTTGGGAGAGTATTTGTCTATCGATAAAGGCCTGTCTGTCGCGGTTTCTTCCTGGCGTAGAGTTTCCGATAATGCTATTCCCGCCCGAGGTAAGATTTCCGGCTCCTACATCAATTCTGCTCTGGCTCGTAAAGAAGCTACAGAGCGCGGTTTTGACGAGGCAATTCTGTTGACAGAAGATGGTTATGTCTCGGAAGGCTCGGCGGAAAATATTTTTATCGTCCGCGACGGAGTTCTAATTACTCCACCCGTGACTGACGATATTTTAGAAGGAATAACCCGACGGACCATTTTACAGCTGGCCAAAGATCTTCATATCCCGGCCGAGGTTCGCTCCATTGACCGAACCGAGCTTTACCTAGCCGATGAAGCTTTTTTTAGCGGTACCGGAGTCCAGGTTGCCTGGATTGGTAAAATTGACAATCGGGTAGTTGGCTCGGGCCAGCGCGGCCCAGTGAGCGCCAAACTGCAAGATCTTTATTTCTCAATCGTCCGCGGCGAGGAAAAAAATTACAGTGGCTGGTGTACAAAAATATCCATTAAATAAACCGTTGACAAACATTGTCAATAATGATATCATTAACATTAACATAATGACAAAAAGCATTGTTTTAGATTTTAAGAAAGTTGAAATTTTACTTAGC
>CAYUJR010000017.1:0-12731 GCA_964445095.1 uncultured Gammaproteobacteria bacterium | reverse complement strand
GGAGTCGCTTCGCAACACCCCGGGGGTGGCCGAATGGACTCCCCCGGGGTGGATTTTCTTATTATGATCGGCAAGGAAGACTATTTTTATAGAAGATTAAAGGAAAAAGTTAAAAAGATGAATTTGGTTAATAATGTTATTTTTTATGGAGAAGCGACAGATGAGGAATTATTAGCACTTTATAAAAATGCCAAGGCATTAATCTTGCCGTCATTAATGGAAGGATTTGGACTGCCGGCGCTTGAAGCAATGGCCAGTGGCTGTTTAGTTATTGCCTCTGATATTCCCGCTATTCGCGAAATTTGCGGTGAGGCGGCAATTTACTTTAATCCGTACAATATTAATGATATCGCCAATAAGATGGAAGCAGTTCATCCAAGCGATAAGTTGGCGAAAGGATTAAGAAGGGCAAAGGAATTTTCGTGGCGGAAAATGGCAGAACAAACACTAGAAGTATACAAAAAAATATGAGAAAAATTTTCCCCATTCTTGCTTTGTTTTTAGTCATTTTATTGTTATTTCTAGGGACTAAGGGCATCCCCAAAAATAAATTTAGCATCGAATTAATTGGCCATAGGTCAAATTTAGAAGAGATGGTCGCTAAGTCTCTGGAGAATAGCGCGGGAACTTACGCTATGGCGATTAAGAATTTAAAGAGCGGGGAAGAATATTATCAAGAGGCTGATAGAATTTTTCCAGCCGGCAGTCTTTATAAATTAGGGACGATGTTGGCGACTCTGGAACAGATCGAGGAGGGTGAAATTAGAGAAGATGAGGTAATAAGTGGCGATGTCAGTCAAATTAACCGAATTTTAGGAATTAGCGATGAGGAAGCAGAAGTTAAACAAGATAGAATTGATTTTACTATTGAAAATGCCCTGCGGCAAATGATTGCCATTTCTCACAATTATGCCGCAGTGCTTCTTACAGAAAAAGTTGGTGTTAATAAAGCCCAAGAGGCGGTTAATAGATTGGGTTTGATTAATACTAAAATTGATACTACTGATAAACCAGAGACTACCGCCCGCGATATGCTTACCTTTTTTGAAAAGGTTTATAAGAGAGAAGGAGTTGGTGTTTATGCTTCCAGCAGGATAATTTCGCTACTCCTCCAGCAGGAGTTAAATGATAGAATCCCCAAGTATTTGCCATATGAAGCTAAGGTGGCTCATAAAACCGGGGAAATAGATTTTACTAAACATGATGCCGGGATTGTTTTTACTTCAAAAGGTGATTACATAATTGTAGTTTTGTCACAAACTGACAACCCCGCCGCCGCCAGTGAGCGCATCGCCAACCTCTCCAAGGAGATCTACGAATATTTTAACAAGAAAAATTAAACCATATCATTCGTAGGTGCAATTTTAACCCACCTTCGAGGTGTAATCGGAGGATAAAGCCTTGCAATTACAGTCCTATAGTGGTATAATTAAGTATTATGTCAGCTGAAGATAGACCAGGAGTTCCAGGACAACCAGAAGGAAGTCTGACAGTTTACTCTAAACAACAGGAGCTAGGAGAAATTACTGGGTTTAGCCCAGAGATGCCTGCACATTTAATGGCATTAAATAATGTTTTAGGTACGATCATACCGCCTACCTTAAATAGTGCTAAAATTTCGTTTGTCCCAAATCTAGATGGTCCTCAGATTGAAAATGCGCAAAGATTTAGGAGAGGATTTACAGTAGAACTTGAATTAAATCCTAGATCTAATATGGCTAGCCTGAAAGTAGAACAATTAGGGGAGAATCGTGACGCTTGGCTTAGATTAAACAATCTTCAGGAGTTTGCAAAACAGGCATTTCCTGGTAGAAGAAGTATTTTACGCGCCAGATTCCCCACAATAGGAGACTATGATGAACAAAAAGATCTCATAAGAGAACTCTTGGTTAAAAAAAGCATCATTCCTTTGGAATTTGATTTAGGAGTTTTAAAATCCGAACCAGACATGACAGAGGAAGTTATACATGCTCTAGCAACTCCGATAGATGGTTTACTGGTACAAGCAACATTACTAAAAAGATCTCCTAAGGGAAGATTAGTTAGAACGAGAAAAATTTTGCAGGATGTTGTTAATATACCACAAGGACAACTATATAGTCATTTTGATGCCTTCGTAGAAGGTTATAAAAAGCCAGTTTTTGAAATACAGGTTGTAACAGAAAAAGGAAATAGGGTACGTTGTTTTTTACGTAGAATTAATTTTGTGGGAACTCCAGAAGAAGTAGAGCGAACCACTATTGCGCTAACAGAACTATTTATGCAGACTCCTGCCTATCAAGAAAATGCGAATAGACCATCAACTTCAGAGATGTAGTTAGATAAAACATAGTTTATTAATTTCCGATCCCGGGGTTGAGTCATGTAAATTTAAATTTAGGCATACAACTTTTTTATACGATCGTGGTAAAAAATTGTATAATTGCATTTTTGAGCCTAGAGTGATATAATTAGCAAGCTATGGAAGAAAAAATTTTATATTTTGGTTTTGGGGCTAATCGCGATCCACGAATGATGGTGGCAATTACCGGCAATGAAAATCTAGTAGGCAGGCCGGGAGTTTTAATAGGTTATAAACTTTGCGTACAACGATTAGATCAAATTCCCGATCCCGCAAGAACAAAAATTAGAGCCTCTGGTTGGCTAGATACCTTTGAAAGCTATACTATTAGAGAAGCCCTAGAGGGCGAGGTGCATGGAATAATTTGGGAGCTTACCCCACAAGAGAGAGAATTAGTGAGAGATTGGGAATTAATAGATTTTGGTTGGCAAAGAGATATTTATACTGTAGCTTTCACCGAAGATGGTCAAGCGCTAGATATTCAAACAGAGGGTTTAAGAAAAGGGCAAGAAATAGATAGAGAAGTAGATGGCGAAAATTATGAAACTTGGCTAGAACCGCCTGAAGATTTTGAAAGAATTGCTATAAAAGCAAGAGAAGAATATTTTGCGCGTCAAAAAGAGGGTTCTTCCATGAGGTTGGAGCGGCAAGGCTAACTTTCTGCTATAAGAAAATCTTGTATCACTCCGTGATATAATTCCCCTAATGAAAGTGGCGCTTGTTTATGACAGGGTCAATAAATGGGGAGGGGCGGAGAGAGTGTTATTGACGCTGCATGAAATGTTTCCCCAAGCACCTCTTTACACCTCGGTTTATGAGCCAACCAGTGCCAAATGGGCTAATGTTTTCCCCCAAGTTTACACCTCCTTCTTGCAAGGTCTCACCTTGCGAGGCTGGCGAGCTCACCATGAGTGGTTGGCGCCGCTGATGCCTTTGGCTTTTGAACAATTTTTCTTTGATGAATATGATCTGGTTATTTCGGTAACGAGTGAGGCAGCCAAAGGAATAATTACTAAACCAAAAACACTGCATGTATGTTTATGTCTTACTCCCACTCGCTATTTATGGAGCGGATATGAGGATTATTTTAAGAGTAAGTGGTTAAAAGTGTTATCAAAGCCGGTTGTTAATTATTTACGAACTTGGGATAAAATTGCCAGTACTAGGCCGGACGTTTATATTGCCATATCAAAAGAAGTGCAAAAAAGAATTAAAAAATATTATGGAAGAGAATCAGAAGTTATTTATCCACCGATTTGGCGCTTAGGTCGGGTACGAAAATTTTCTAGTCAGCAATTGCGCACCTCCTCGTCCATAATTGCTAGTGGCGCAGAGCAAGGTGCTGACAGCGAAAATTTTGTACCTTCCCCGCGCCATGATTATTTCCTTATTGTATCAAGATTAGTACCCTACAAGCGTATTGACATTGCCATTGAGGCCTTTAACATTCTCGGTTGGCCGTTAAAAATTATTGGGACGGGCGTTGAGCAAACTCGATTAAAAAAAATGGCCAAAAGTAACATTGATTTTTTACAAAACTTGACGGATGGGGAGTTAGTAAGCTATTATGAGAATTGTCGTGCCTTAATTGTTCCCGGCGCGGAAGATTTTGGATTGGCAATACTGGAAGCACAAAGCGTAGGTCGTCCAGTGATCGCTTTTAAAGCAGGAGGAGCGTTGGAAACAGTTGTTGAGGGAAAGACGGGAAAGTTTTTTACTCCTCAAGCCAAAGAAGCGCTGACAAAAGTATTAAAAGACTTTAATAATAAAGATTACAGACAAGAAGATTGTATAAAAAATGCACAAAAATTTAGCAAAGAGAGATTCGTCAAAGAACTCTTAACATATTTATGAAAATTGTCATCTTTGCCGGAGGAGTGGGAACTAGACTGTGGCCGTTATCAAGACAACAAACGCCAAAGCAGTTTGAAAAAATTATTGGTAACAAATCAACGCTCCAGCTTGCTGTTGAGCGGCTTTTTCCCGAATTTAAAATGGAAGACATTTACATCGCCACGGGAAAAAGATATGAGAGGATTGTGCGTTCGCAGCTTCCCCAACTGGTCCGCAATAATCTTATTTTAGAGCCGGAAATGCGAGATGTAGGTCCCGCAGTTGGATTGGCAATGACAATTTTGGCTAAAGATCATCCCGATACGCCGACTGCTATTTTGTGGAGCGATCATTTTGTCAAAAAAGACAGAAGGTTTCGCGAAGTACTCAACTTTGCAGAAAAACTGGTGAAAGAGGAAAGCAATAGAATAGTGCTCATAGGTCAGCGGGCCCGTTTTGCCAATCAAAATCTGGGCTGGACCGAGCTTGGGCAAGAAATAAGAGAAGTAAGGGGAACAAAAATATTTCAGTTTAAACGCCATATTTATAGACCTACGCTCGCTGACGCAGAACGCTTTTTGGCCAGCGGCAATTTTACTTGGAATCCGGGCTATTTTGTGAGCACTCCGCGGTTTATTCTTGAACAATATAAAAAGTTTGCCCCCTCAATATGGCAAGAGCTGCAAAAGTTTAAAAAAAGAGAAAACATTGAAAAAATTTATCCCAAGCTTCCCAAAATCAGCTTTGATACAATTCTGGAAAAAATTGATCCAAGGCAGGTGTTAGTCATTGCGGCTGATCTGGGCTGGAGCGATGTGGGGGCATGGGAAGCTCTCAAAGAAGCCCTGGAGGTAAGTTCAAGCGAAAATATAACACGAGGAAAAGTTCTAATAGAAGATTCAAGCGATAATCTTATTTTTAATTATACAGACCAGCTGACTGTGGGAATTGATCTAAAAAATTTAATAGTTATTAATACCGATGATGTTTTGTTAATATGTCATAAAAATTCGGTGCCCAAAATAAAAAAGTTAGTCGAAAGTTTAGCCGGGACAGAGCATGAACATCTCACCTAAAAGCATGTTTTACGAAACGACCAAACGAACTATTGATATTCTCGGAGCTATTATTTTAGGAATAATATTTTCCCCCATTATTTTATTGGCGGCTCTGGCCATTAAATTAGATTCAAAAGGACCGATACTGGCTGATACTCCGGAGCGGGTAGGAAATAATGGAAAACTTTTCAAGATGTATAAATTCCGCTCCATGGTGCAAAATGCTCATGAACTATTGCGCGAAAAACCCCGATTTAGTAAACTTTATAAAGAGTATAAAAAAGGCGGTTACAAGCTAAAAGCGGATCCCAGAATTACCAAGGCAGGAAGGTTTATCAGAAAGCATTCACTGGACGAGATACCGCAATTATTAAATGTTTTAAAGGGGGATATGAGTTTGGTAGGACCGCGAGCTTACTATCCGGATGAATTGCGGGAACAGCAGAAAAAGTATCCCAATACTCGCGGTTTAGTTAAGATAGTGTTATCTATACGGCCTGGTATTACCGGTGCTTGGCAAGTTTCAGGGAGAAGCGAAATTAATTTTGATAAAAGAATTAGGATAGACGCAGATTATGTTAGACGAAGATCTATTTTTTATGATATGATAATAATATTGCAGACTCCCTGGGCCATGATATCGGGTAGAGGAGCACTATAGAAACATGGAGATAGAGAAGATAAATTTAAATAGTTCAGAAAAAAATAGTCAAGAGCCAAATTCATCAGAAACGGTTGATAAAAAAACGGGCGGGGGGAAAAAGAAGTTTGTTGTATTAGGTGTAATTATCGTTTTCTTACTGTGGGTTATCCTTGGCGTAGTTATACCGGGCAAGGGAGTTCTGGCTAACGGATTTTTGGCAGTTAACTCTTTGCGAGCGGCCTATAGCGCCATCAAGCAGCAAAATATCGTTCAGGCTTCAGAAGAGCTAAAAAAGGCCCACGAAAACCTTTTAGTCACTCAAAAAAGTCTCAAGTTTATCTCCTACAATAAATACATCCCGTTAATTGGCGGCTATTTTGGTGATTTAGAGCATTTTGTCAAAGGTGGAGTTTACGCGGTTGAAGCGGCTCAAATCGCTGTAGACTCAATAGTTCCTTATGCTGATTTGTTGGGCTTCAAAGGTCAGGGTAGCTTTGTTTTGGGTTCGGCCGAAGACCGCATTAGAACAGCGGTCGTGACGCTTGATAAAGTTACTCCCAAAATCTCCGATATTCAAGGTAAATTCACTCTTTTTAGAGGAGAAATTGATCAGGTAAGTCCCAATAGATACTTAGATCTAGGCGATAAATTTAAGATGAAAAGCCAGATTAAAGAAGTAAAAACTGTCGTTGATCAATTAGATACTTTTATTAGTGAAGCCAAACCATTAGTAGAGGTGTTACCGGATTTGCTTGGTTCTAAAAAAGAGGTTAAATACCTGGTGTTGTTTCAAAACGATAAAGAGCTGCGGGCAAGTGGTGGCTTTTTGACGGCCTTTGCCATTTTTCGAATTGACAAGGGGATAATTCATGTAGATAGGGCGGATGACATTTATGCCTTGGATAATAGCCTGCGCAAAAGAGAGAAAGCGCCCGAGCCAATCTTAAAATACTTACCTAAGGTGACTACCTTTAATCTGCGGGATTCTAACTTGTCGCCGGATTTTGTGGAGTCAATGAAGACTTTTAACTCAATGTACGAAAATAGTGGTGGCAAGACTGCCATTAATGGCATTATTGCTTTGGATACCCATGTACTGCTGTCAACCATTAAAATTCTAGATGATAAAGTAGATGCGGCAGGATTAACTTTTAATACTCAACTTGATAAACGTTGCAATTGTCCCCAGGCTATTTATGTTTTAGAAGACAATATTTCCCGTCCGGTTGGTTATGTACGAGCAGGCAGAAAAGACTTAATAGGGTTATTGATGTACTCAATCATGCAAAAGGCACTGTCTTCTTCGCCCAAGATTTATTGGGGACCGCTGATCCAACAGGGAATATCGGAGATTAACGAAAAACATATTTTGTTTTATCTTTTTGATGAAAATGCCCAAAAAGGACTGGAAGCTCTTAATGCCGGAGGAAGAATTAAATCCCCCGATGGTGATTATCTGCACATTAATGATACCAATTTTGGCGGGCAAAAGTCTAATATGTACACTAAGCACAATGTGGTACAAAATATCGAAAAACAGGGCGATGGCAGTTTGGTCAAAACTATTAATATTACCTATACCAATCCCGAACCGCCTTCTGATTGTGATTTAGAGAGGGGAGGGCTGTGTCTTAATGCCGAGCTGCGAAATTGGCTAAGAATTTATGTACCCAAAGGCAGTCAGTTGCTGGAAAGTCAAGGTTCAGAAGTTGAGGTAACAACTGGAGAAGATTTAGGCAAAACCGTTTTTGAAGGATTTTTAAAAGTTCGGCCGCAGGGAAAAGCTACCTTTACTATTAAATACAAGCTGCCGATGAAGGCCGATGGTAAAGGCTTGCCGCTTTTAATTCAAAAGCAGCCGGGAACAGATGGGCATGAATATAGCGTTAAAGTTAATGGGCAGGAAGTGGAGAAGTTTAAATTAACAGCAGATAAAGAATTGAAGCTTAAGCTCTAATGAGATCATATAGGGCGGAAGGGATTATCCTCAAGAGAACTAACTTTGGCGAGGCGGATCGGTTTTTGACGGTTTTTAGTAAAAGTCATGGCAAGATAAAAATTTTGGCCAAAGGTGTTAGGAGAATTACCAGCCGCCGAGGTCCTAACATCGAACTTTTTAATCTGACAACCCTTTTTGTTCACCGCGGTCGCAACTTTGATATTTTAACAGAAGCACAAGTTATAAACCCATTTTCAAAGATAAGAAGAAATTTAGAGCTAATTGGTCTGGCCTATTATATTTGCGAACTGGTTGACGGATTGTGCGCCGAACACCAGCCACACGCAAAAGTTTTTGACCTGTTGGTTAATACTCTTGAGGAACTTAACAGTGGAGCTATTACTCTTTTTGAGCAGGAATTACTGCAGGAGTTAGGCTTTTTACCTCGTCGTCAGTTAACTGCTATTAATACCGCCGCCTATATTGAGCAAATTCTGGAGCGCCGCCTCAAAACTCGCCACCTACTCTCCAAACTGTCGTAAGTTGTTAGATACATATTGTAATCTACATTACAAAAGCTTATAATCATTTCGCTTATGATAGATAACAAGGGACTTTATACTCGGCTGGCCAAGATTTGGGAGTCTCCCAGTCTTCTTTATTTTTTCAAAAAATATGCCAAGCATCCACCCCGGCATATCAAAAAAGGCACGGTACTCTTTAATCCGGGTGATCCCTTACTAGGTGTTTATTTTATTGAAGAGGGGTTTATCAAACTTTATGAAGTTTCCGAGGATGGCAAAGAAACAATAATTTATCTGACAGGCCCGGGTAACATGTTGAGTCTGCGAGCAATAATCTCTAAACATCAAACCGCGCATCAATATACGCAGGCCTTAACTGACGTGAAACTTTACACAATGACCATGAAAGAGTTCTTTGCTATTTTATTGGAACATCCAGAACATCTGGTTGATATTATCCATGTTCTCGTAGACCGGCTTAATCATGCGGAAAGACGCGTGGAGGGGTTTATAGCGGGAGACGTTACCTCAAGAGTGGCCAGCTTTCTTTATGATGTGGCCATACGTTTTGGAAAAAAGAAAGGACAAACTGTTTCTTTTCCAATTAGTCTGACGCATCAGCGTATCGCCGATTTCGTGGGCAGTTTTCGAGAAACAGTCACTCTTTCTCTCAATCAACTGCAAAAAGAAGGACTAATAAAAATGAGTCGAGGGAAGATTATGGTTCTAAATCTGGAAAAATTGCACGCGAGATCTCTCAAGAATGGTAAAGCGTAATCTACCTTACTGTCTGCCCTACGGAGAATAGATATAAAGAAAAAGACTTTATGGCAGGACTCGAGCGAGACATTATTCCCCGAGCGGGAAAATTTTTGCGAGATGTGGCCAGACGGGAAGTGGGACCACGACTTATTGATGTCTTTGAAAAAAAGACTCCTCTTGTTGTCATGCCAAAAAGCCCCGGCACACGCGAACTAACTACCAGTGCTGACAGAAATCTTGATGATTTAGTTCGTGAGAAGTGGGAAGAACGATTTCCCGATATCCCATGGTATTCGGAAGATGTGCTAAAAGTAGACCCTAGATTAAAAGGTTTGACGCCCGAGCAATTACGAAGATTCCCGGCCCTGATGATAGTTGACATAGTTGACGGTTCGGGAAATTTGGCCCGTTATGACCCAAACTTTTGTACCTCTTTTGCTTTAGTAATGAGAGGTAGGCCAGTTCTGGCAGTCGTCTACCAACCTATTGTTTACCAACCAGGGGGTATGTTATGGACGGCAGAAGAAGGTCAAGAAGGAGCTTTTGGAAATGATCAACCAATATCTGTATCGAAAATTAAAGATATGGAAGCGGCTAAAATCTCCACTGCTCATGCGTGGGATTCTGATGAGAGAGGCAGAAATCTAGGGGCTGTCATCAACCGTCTTGAATTATATGTAAATCAAACTGTGGGAAAGGCCAGTAGTGTTTTAGATGGTGTAGATGTGGCCCGAGGGTTTACAGATGCGCATGCCAGTTTTGGATTAAAACCGTGGGATATGGCGGGGTTTTATTTTTTGATTACTAAAGCAGGGGGAGAGGTGACAGGATTATGGAGAGATGACTGGACTCCTTTTCAACTGGATATACTGGCAAGCAATGGACTTATTCACGATGACCTGAGGGAAATTCTTAATAGAGGTATGATAACAGCTGCGATAGGGAGATTATATCGGGCTAGATTTCGTGGTAATATCTCAAGAAAACCTAGTCGTTTTTACCGCGCTATTGGACAGATCGGGAAAGGAATAATTTTATTGAGTAAACTCCACAATTCAAGAAAGTAATCTCCGTTACCAATTTTTCGTAAGAGAAACTACTGCTAGAGCTTCTTTAACTTGTTTTAATTGCCTCATGGAATCTTATCAACAATCATTACTTGACGAGTGGCCGAAGGTTTCCTTTGAAGAAATAGAGAATATTGAGATAGAGGATAGAACTGTGAGGATTTTTTATAAATCTTTTTTTGGCATTCTTCATCTGCCTGAAACAACCATTAAAGCCTTCTGGACCATACTAAAACAAGATGCCTTATGAAACCTCACCAACTCTAAATCTACCACGATAACTTAGTTGCTAATAATTGTTAAGGTTACACCTTTGTTAAGGTGTAACCTTGGAAATCTTGGAAAGGCCAAGACTATTCATCTTCAAGTATCAGATCGCCTAGAAGTTCTATTGAATCTCCCTGATAATCTTCCACAAAACTTTGATAGGAAAGTATATCTTTAAAATCGCTGCTTTGTGCATTTTTAAAATAGCTTAGTATTTCTTGTGGCTTAATCCAACTAGCTTGTTTCTTGCCTAAATAATATGGATAGCTTGAGAAATTTATGAAATTGATAGAAGGAGCTTTAAGTTTAGTAGGGCTTAAGTGGATATAGCGGGAAAGATGAAGAAGATATGGCTCTGACCCGATAAGAGCGGCTTTATAAGTATTCTGAAAAAGAGGTCCAACTCGTTGATATTTCTTATTAAAGTACATTACATAGCTTGTTGCTAAACGCCGCATCAACTTTATAATTCCATCTTTTGTATACTGCTTTATTTGAAGATGAATATGATTTGGCATTAACGTAAATGTAAGTAAATCGATCTCTTTAGATAGATTTAATGGGATAAATCTCTGAATCCGAATTCCCGGTTGATTTTTTTCTATTAATTCTTCTATCGGAGAAAGGTACATTTTTAAGTAATGGAGAAAAACTTGACAGTCTTGCTCATCTAGAAAAATTTCCCGTTTTTCCACACCCCTATTATAAATATGGTAGTATCCATTTTCAGTATATTCCTTGACGATATTTTTTGCTGGCATATTTTAAGTATGTGTTAAGGTTACACCTTTGTCAAGGTGTAACCTTGGAAGTTAATTCTTTACTATGATATACTACCCAATTATGGTTTCCAAATCAGAGTCGGAGGGAAGATTTTATCAATTTTATCCTCCTGATATGCGGCCGAGAACGAAGCGATCAACACAAGCACAAGAAGTAGGCGCTAAAGTTTTAGAGAGAATAGAACAATTAAGAGAAGAAGCAAATAGAAATCTTAATGAACGAAAAGTTACCAACCAATTATGGCTGGAGTCGTATGCGCTGGAGAGAATATTGCCGGTGGTATTTGGCGTTCCCAGTCCTCGCGGACATGATTATTATTTCAGCCATGTTTTGTCTACACATCCGAATCAAAACCAACCGTTTCTTTTGGCCGAGCTTGATCCAGCTATTCATGGTTGTATAGCGGCAGTACATATAGGAGAAGAAGATGGGTTTCTAAGAGATGTTTTGGCAGTTAGTAATAATGTTTATCGTTCAACCGATGAAGGAATATTTTATAGAACCTGTTTGACCGATTCCGACGGCATTGTTTGGTTAGAATCTGAAAATAGACAACGAGATTCAACGATAGTAATTCTCCCTAGTAAAAATTCTTAAGAGCTGATATTATAAAGGTATGACTGTCAACATTATGGAAAAGTTGGTGGCGCTTTGTAAGAGACGGGGGTTTGTGTTTCCCGGCAGTGAATTATATGGCGGGTTAAACGGTACCTGGGATTTAGGGCCGTTGGGAGTGGCTTTTGCCAATAATATCAAAAGAGAATGGTGGAAGGCGATGGTTGACAGTAGAAGCGACGTGGTGGGGTTAGACAGCGCTATTTTACACCATTCCAAAGTCTGGGAAGCCTCGGGGCACGTGGCCTCTTTTACCGATCCTTTGATTGAGTGCAAAGTCTGCCATGAGCGTTTCCGGGCCGATCACACAGAACAAATTGAAGAACATGCAAAAACACACCCTTCGACAAGCTCAGGGCAAGCTTGGACTGATGTTAAGCCCTTTAATTTGATGTTTAAAACCTATGTAGGTCCAATTGATAATGAAGAGAACAAAACCTACTTGCGGCCGGAGACAGCCCAGGGAATTTTTATCAATTTTCAAAATGTGGTTGACAGCACGCGTATAAAAATTCCCTTTGGTATTGCCCAAATCGGTAAGGGTTTTCGAAACGAGATCACTACCGGTAATTTTCTTTTCCGGGTACGGGAGTTTGAAATGATGGAACTGGAGTTTTTTGTTAATCCAAAAGAAGGCGTCAAATGGCATGATTACTGGAAAGAGGAAAGACTAAAATGGTATTTGTCGTTGGGAATTAACAAAGAGAATATCAAACTGCAAGATTTACCCAAAGAAGAAATTGCCCATTATTCCAAGGGGACGACAGAGGTTTGGTACAACTTTCCCTTCGCTGGCGCTCAGGGCAAGCCCTGGTGGGGAGAGCTGGAGGGGATTGCCAACAGGGGAGATTATGATTTAAGTCAGCATGCTAAGTATTCCGGTAAAGACTTATCCTATC
>CAYUJR010000016.1:0-17722 GCA_964445095.1 uncultured Gammaproteobacteria bacterium | reverse complement strand
AAAAAAGCATAAATGGTATGAAGATTACCGGCAAAGGTTACCAGAAAACCAGCCAATAAGCCTGCAACTGCTGAAATTCTGATTTTCTTTGAAAAACTAAAGAAGAGACTTACTCCAATAGAGAATGCTCCGGTAAAAGCTAGAGCAAAAAGTGTCGCCAGCATTAGGTTGTAAGTAATGGCCGAATTAATTCCTGAGAGTTTTGTTAGGACAGCCGTTACTAAATGACCAAAATAGTAATAGTTAATTGATAATGGGCTCATCCAAAGATCGCGAGGCGGAAAGTAATCTGTTCGTAAAATAGAATTGATAAAGCCAAAATCCATGTATTTTTCAAGGCCATGAACGGAGGGTTCATGGGCGCGGATATAACTCCAGAATATCAAGGTAGTCAAAAAAATAATTTCTTCCAGAAGAAAAATTTTCCAGGGCCCTTTTAAAAGGTCCCACCTTCGCGAAGATGGAAGAAAGATGTTTATTCCTACAAGAATTGCTAAGACAAAAAAAATCGCGATTTGAGTAAAGGGCAGAATTTTAAGACTACCCAGGAGCCAAATAAAATAACTAATCAGCAGAATTCCCAAAATTTTAGAGAAAACATACCCCTTGTCAAAAAAACCAGAGAAGATTTTGGCGGTTAATGGTAAGAACAAAACGCCAATTAAAAATAAAACTGCCCACCAATTAAAAATATAGTTAAGATCAGAGAAAAACATTTTATTTTAAGATTTTAAAGAGATGAGTTATAGCCCGCAGATTTTTTTCTAAAGGTTGATTAATTCTTTTATTAAGCCAGAAGAATTTTATTTTGGGATTGTTTTGAGAGAGAAATTTAAGCAGAGAGAGGTCATCGTCAACATAGCGATTAAGTTTGAGTTTTTTGACTACCTCATCTTTAAATAGATGTGGCTGCTGGTTGCCGAAGTTAAAAAACATGCCATAGAACACTTTATCGAATTGGTGCTTTTTGACAATTTCTTCGGTTCGGTTTTTTAAAAAACCAAAGCGGCTGGAAATAAGAAAGTATTTATTTTTGTTACCCCTGGGAAGACTTTTAATAAATTTGATATTTTCGACAATTGGTTGTCTAAAAAGCGAATAGTGGGTTAACAGTCTGATAAATTGTTCCGGCCGTGAAGGGATGCGATAGAGTAGTGCGCCATCGCCCTTTTCTTTGTATAAGCGGTCTATCAAGGCCGACGGGATAAGAGGCGGATAGTCAATTAGAACTTTATCAAGATCAAATCCAATTCTCATTAAAAAAACTTTCTAATAATATTCAGCATGCCAAAATTCCAGCCTACTCGATGTGTCGTTCCTACTCTATTGATAATTTGAGCCCGGTGTTGTTCGTACCACCGATAACTCTCCAGTAAAAGTTTTTTATTGGATTTTTGAGGACGCCATTTTAATAACTTTACTGCTTTAGTGATGGAAACATAAGAATTAACCGCTATGGTTTTATAATGCCAGGCAGCTATTGGGGATAGATGAAATATCTCCAGTAAGCCAAGCGCTAATTGTGATGGCAGAACAGGAAGACCGGTAATTTTGGATTTTGATTTTGCATATTTTATAACTGCCCCTAAATCGCTTTGCCAAGTACCAAATTCTTTTGCCCCAATATTAAAAATTTCTCCGTGGATTTTACTTGAAAGAGTTTTTTCTATCGCATTAACAACATCAGAGACGGCTAAAAGCTGATATAGATTATTTCCGTCTCCTAAGATAAATACTTTTTTACTGAAATAAATTGCTTCAAGCCATAATTCAAAAACGCCGAGCCGCTCCGGTCCTAAAAAGGTTTTTGGACGAATAATATTTATCTGCAACCCTTTTTTCATATACTCTCTACAGAGGTTTTCTCCTGCTATTTTTGATTCTCCGTAGTAACCAATTGGATCAAGCGGTGAAGTTTCAGTTTCGGGCAAGTGTTTTGGCACACCATAGACGGCGGTGGTAGAAATAAAAACCAGACGCATTATTTTATTTTTTAATGCCGCATCCAAAACATTTTTTGTCCCATCGACATTAACGCTAAAAATAAGTTTTTTGGATTGTTGAATAGGTAGGGCGGCGGCCGCATGCACAACGAAGTGCTGATTTCTCAACGCTTTTTGCAGTGTTTTTATACTTCTTATATCACCCTTGATAAAATCCATTTTTCCGATAAGGTCTTGCGCGTCTAAATCCGCTGAATCAAAAAGAGTTACTTTATCGCCATTTCTCAAAAATTTTCTGGCCAAGTGTACTCCTAAAAACCCAGCCCCGCCGGTAATAAATACATTTTTCCCCTGCATATGTAAAAGCTATTGTATCATTGAAGAAAACTTTTCCTCAATGTTTTTAAAAATCATCACCCTTGGGTGGTCGTAGACGGTAAAGGATTCATCAGCGGACTGGTCGTCAACTACAAACTTCCAACTAATAATTTCTAACTTTGGATACACCAAGAATTCTGCCACTTTCTGAAAGCCTAAAGAACCATCAAGCACTTTTTTGTAGTAGTCAGCAGTTAGCGGGTAACATTTATAAGCGGGTAGGTTTTGACAGTTGGTAAGTTTTTGTAAAGGTATATAAAGACGATTTGAGGCAATGACAATGTAGTTAGTTTGCGAAAGTTGTTGATTGATTATTGTCCATTTTGATTCTGTATCAGGATCATAAAGGGGTAAAGTTATCATGTGATATTTTTCTTGACCAAAAAGAGGAAGAGAGTCGTCCCAATGTTCAATGGCAATAGTTGAACCTTGAGAAATATTATTATTTATCCACTCTGATGCAATAACGCGGGTGTTGGGTTTATTATAAATATTAATAAACGCTAATGGCCAAATAATAGCAACTAGCAAATAGCCACTAGCAACTAGTTTACCTAAATGAGCAGGAAGACGATTATTTAATCGAAAGAAAAACGCTGCGGCGAAGAGGCAAAGAAGTGGGTAAAGAGGGAGCATATAGCGCATAAAGCCAATGGCAAATTTTCCCACTGCTAAGAAATAGGCTAAGAAAAAAGTTAATAATAGTAATTCTGGCGCCCACTTTTTATCTAGTTGACGGATTAAGCGAAAAGAAAAATAAAATACACCTAATAAAGAAAGAGTGGACAACATAGGGCCTTGTCCCCACCAAAAAATATTTTTTAATTCATAAAGATAGGGAATTTTTCCCACGTATTGTAGCGTGTAGGGGAAGGTAAAAGCATTATGAGTCATTTGATATTGCTCGATCGTCTGTCTCCAAAATTCTCGAAAGTCAAGAAGAGCGTATGGCTCGAAAACTATAAAAGTTATAGCAGTTATAGTTATTATAATCGCGCCTTCAACTATTAGTTTTTTGAAGAATTTTGGCAGATGCGGAAACCAAATACGGGGACGATGAGGTTGTTTCAAAAAAACTAGGAGAAAATCAACAGTCAAAGCCGCTCCAAAGGAGATAAATAAAACCAGAGCGCTGGTTTTGGTAGCCAGGGAAAGACCAAATAAAAATCCCACAATTAAAGCATTAATTTTAGTTGGCCTTTCATAAAAAATTATTAATCGATAAAGAGTAGCCAGAATAAAAAAAGTTAATAAGCTGTCAACGGCGTAAAAATGGGCCGCCTGAATAGGGAAAACGTTAATAGCATAAAACAAAGAAGCTAGTAAGCCGACCCTGCGATAAAAAAGTTTTTTACCTAGAAAGAAGACCATTAATATTGTACCTAAGTCGGCTATAACAGAAATTGCCCGACCAACCAGATTTATTCCTCCATATTGCGTTAATGATTTATCAAAAACTCCCAAAGCATTACTCGCCGCCTTTAAAAGATAAATAGGAAAACTGCCGTAAGCAAAAAAATGCGGATTGAGAGAGCTCTCTTTAAATGAAGAAAAGTCAATTTTAGCGGTAACCATCACTATCTGTCTTTCATCTGGATGGAGGGAAAATCCCTGATCCCAGTTAAGGCCATATAATCTGAAAAATGCTGCCAGAAAAACAATCAGGATTAATAAAATTTTAATTTTCATTTTTTCTTAAAAATAAACACGGTTGGTCTATCAAAAACACTAACTGTTTCCTCAATGTTAAATATTGGCTCGCCCAAATAAGTAATCCTACAATAAAAATCACATGGCGATTGATAGGCCTTTTCAAATCCTAACTCACCGTTAAGCAAAGTTTGATAGAATTTATAGCCATTGGGGAAACGTCTTTTATTGGCTCGTCGAGTTTTCATCAAGCGCTGGCTAGGCAAAATAATGTAATCTGTTTGTAAAAGAAGAGAGAAAAGCCTAGAGTCATTGTCAATTACGGAATTATTGTCTAAGCCATAAAAATTAAATAAAGTAATATTCGGGAAATATTCATTAAAAGGAGTAATGCCCAAATCATAGACCTCGCTTAAAATTTTGCTATCTTTAGGAATATTGTTTTTAGCCCACAGGCTAGCTGCGATTCTAGCATCTGGTTTGGCATACGCAGTCATAAAATAAGATATGATAAAAAGAGCACTAATAACTAAGATAATGCTTAATGCGACATGCTTAATACTTGACCAAAATTCTAAATAATCAGCCAGAGCAACGGTAATGGTTAGGTACATAAAGGGTAAGGTAGGAATCATATACCTGGTCCATTTAGCAAAGAGAAAGCTTTGAGAAAAAAATAGCGTTAAGTAGAAGGCAGCAAGCAATAAATGAAAAACATTCTTTTTCTTAAACCCAAGATAAACAACATATAAAAGAGAAGGAATAAAAATAATGGTGATTAAGGGATTTAGGAGAAAGGGATAGATTTTACTGAATTGGAATAAAACAGGCATAGCATCAAAAAATTGCCCCGTATAAAAAACAGGTAAAGTTCCCAGAGCCACCCCGGATTCATAATTGATGCCGGCCATAAAAGAGGAAAAATCTAAGATGACGAAGGGAGATGTAATCAGAAAGATTAATAAAGTAATAACAGTAAAAGTGAGAATATTTAAGAACACTTTTTTAGTTTTAAAGAAGAAGATTAATATAGGTATCGGTAAAAGTACCAGGCTGGAAATTTTGGTTGAGATTAAAAGAGCGGAAATAACTCCAGCCCAAATAGTAAATCTTAGCTGGCCGTTTTCCATAGTTCTTAGACATAGATAAAACAATAGCAAGCCAAAAAAAGTCAGCCACATCTCAAAAGTGCCAAAGTGGGCAAATTGGACTAGTCCTGTGCTTACTGCGGAAAGGAAGCTTGCCAAAAGCGCTGCTTTTTCTCCTCGTAATTTTTTTACCAGAAAATAGATTATTATAGTAATAAATATGGAAAAGACGGCAGAATAAAAACGGCTGATGAGGACTGCTTGTTCAAAAGATACGGAAGGTATTGTAGCTTGTCGAAAAACAAAATTAAGAACGATGCCGGTAAAATAAATTATATAAATAGGAAAACTGCCGTAAGCAAAAAAATGCGGATTTAATTGATTAGGGAATTGTAACTGCGAAACGCTTGAGGCGATGTTACGTTCATCCGGATGAAAGAAAAAGGAGTCTCCCCAGGAAAGATTATAAAAACGTAATAATGAACCAAGCAAAATAATTAAGATTAGGAATAAATGCCCCATTTAGACTAGGTAGAGAATGGTAATTACCATCAGTCCCCAACCAACAACTGTAAGTAAGAGCGGTAGGTCTTGAGTGATTAGTTTTTCTGGGGCTTCGGCTCCTCTTTTTTCATAAACAATCTGGGCATATCTCATAATGCCCAGTAATACAAAAGGAAAAGTCAGGATGAGCCATTTGCGCTGTAGGACGGTAGGAAAAGCAAAGGTTAAAAGCTCTTGAGTATGGATATTAAAAGTGGGTGGTTCTTCAAAGAAAACAAATAAGGCATAACTAAGCAAAGTAGCGGTGGCGGCAGTGGTAGCATAAAAATCCAGCAGTCGTTCTCGGTAGGACAACAGCGCCGGTCTTGTTTTAGTTCCTAATCTTAACAGCTCCGAGTGTCGTTTAGAAGAAGCAACAAATAGAGAAAGGAAGATAATGGTAAGTATTAACCAAATGGGAATATGAAAAGAGGTGACAACTTCTCCGGCAAAAGCTCTAATGGTAAAAGAAAAGGCAATGATTACGATATCAAATACGGCCACGCCTTTTAACCAAAATGTATAAACAATATGAAGCGAAAAAAAGAGAAGCGCCACTAAAAAAAATAATTGAGATAGATTATATGACAGGATTAACCCTAAGACAGAAAGCAGAAGGGCTGTGATAAGGGCGATTTTTTTATTAACTTTTCCGGAAGCGATCGGCCGATGTTTTTTGACAGGATGACGCTGGTCAAATGACAGATCTTTTAAATCATTAATTATGTATGAGCTAGAGGAGAGAAGACAAAAGGCAATAAAGGCATAAGCTACCTTGGTAGATAAAGCTAGATTGAATAGCTCTCCGTTAAAAGTAATGGCCGCAAAAAGAATCAGATTTTTCAGCCATTGTGTTGGACGAAGAGCTAAAAAAAGCGCTAACATATCTAAAAGAGCAGGGCTAAGCCAATAATAAATGTAATTATACCAAATGCTCCTAGCCCAATTAAGGGTAGACTTTCATCAAATACTCCGGTGACCGGAGGAGCTTTGGGGGCTTTAGTGGGGATGGGGGCATTGGTTGGCGCCACAGTAACCATTGGGTTGGCTGTGGGGCTGGCAGAGATGGTAGTAGTAGGCGTAGGCGATAGTTTGACGGTGGGAGTGGCAGAAGGAGTAGCGGGTTCTTCAACTTGCTGTCCTGCCGCAAAAACTTGGAATTTGCGAGTAATAGCTCGAATTACTCCGCCACTATCGGGGGCTTTAATGGTAATGGTATGTTCGCCGGCAGTAAGCTGTTGAGCAGGTCTAAACGACCAATTACCATTATTGTCCGTCTTAACAGTGGATTTGATAGTTTCCGATTCGATAGTTATCTCGACCGTTGTTCCTTTAAGAGCAGTGCCGGAAAAGCGTGGTTGGAGATCAATAAACTTTTCATTATCCCCGGGCTTGGTAATTTTGGGGGTGGAGATATTTGACGGCGGTGGTGAAACGGTAAAACCGAATTCCACTTTTTGGCCGGAGGGAGAAGCAGATTTAGTAGCCTCATCGGACTTGATATCTATAACGAAATTATAATTTTGGCCAAGAGTGATAATGGGAATTTCTGCTCGAACACCCGTATTAACTTCAGAATTTTTTACGCCATTTGTTGCCAAAATTTTAAGTACATCGGCGGGAGACAGTTCTATTATGCCATCAAGATTAACTGGCCGTAGAGCCAAGGAAGTTTTCCAAAGGCCTTTACTGGAAGTAAAGGTTGACAAAGGAGCAGCTTCCTCGATATTTATATACACTAAGATATCTCTCCCCGCAGAACCGTCCTCATTGGCCACAGAGCCTTCAATTAAGGGACTATCAACAGATAGAAACGTTTCTATAGTAGGTCCGGTAATTAGACTGTAATTACTACCATTATTGTCAAAAGAGGATTTTCCAGATTGAATCTTGAAAAGATACTTAGTCGAACTTTTTAGTTTTTGGATAGTAATATGGTGTGTTTTATAACGGCCGATTGCGTCTGGCTTATCTCGATCGTCAAGGGCAGTAGTTGGTTCTTTACCTTCTTCCCAAAAGCTGATGGAACCGGCGCTTTCATCAGTAGTAGTCCAAGAAACAGTAAAAGAATTATCGCTAACATTTGTTGTCTTGATATTTTGGGGAGTTTCACTAGTGGTGGCTCGGGTCAAAAGAGGGCCGAGATTTTGCGTTAGATAGGAAGTGCCAAAAATACCAAGGGCTATTACCGCCAGCGCCAGAATGGTAGGTATTCTTTTTTGTGGTAAACTGCCGTTCATAATTGTCCTCCTGATGTGGATACAATTTCCGTTAATACTTCTAGTTTTTTTCTTTGTTTTTTTAATCTGTCAATAGTGGTTTTATCAAAGCGGGAGGAAATAGGCTCTATTTGTTTTTGCAGGGCAGGAGAAATAGTTGATGTTACTTTAGTATGGTAAAGTGATAGGATAATCCAGGCTACAGCCGTTACAAAGGTAAAAATGGCAATAATAGAAAGGTCTTTTGGTCTCATATTAATTTTAATCAAATAATGTGTAAATAGAGCCGCTTATTTGGATTGACAGCTTATTTTCTCCTGTCTCACTCGAGCTTGGTGTAATCTCAATTGTATTTAATGTAACAAGACGATCAAGACTAGTCAACTCGTTTAAGAACTGTTTAATGCTTTGATAGCTTCCCGACGAGCTTAGATTAAAAGTTATTGAATTGGTGGTTTTTTTATCGATATTTTCCTGACCAGACAAAGACGATTTACCTAGGCTCAAGTTAGTAACACTAAGATTATGGGAATTGACTAGAGTTCTAACTTTGAGAAGAAAAGTGGGGGCGTCAACCTGTTCAGGTAGGGCGGCGTAGACAACTGGTAAATCTTGTTCAATTTGCTTATATTCTGACTGTAGTGTCAGCAAATTTCTGTTTTTCTCTTTTAGTTTTTCATAGACGAGATTGTTGTCGGTAATTTCACGCTGCAATTGAGTAATTGTTTGCAGGGTAGGTTTGATGGCAAAAATTCCAAAGAAAGATAGAGCAAAAAGCGACAGAATAAGCATGAAGTAGGCAGAGTTTCGCTTATCGCGAAGAAGAGGACCCAATTTTGCATAATAACTTTTAATTTGTGGTTTACTAATTATTATTGGCATAAGAAATTTGTGAAGATAAGGTAAATTTTATTTGACCCCCCAAAGCTTGATCTCTGGTGATATTATCTAAAATTACATCGGAAAAATATTTGCTGCTGCGTAATCTATTAATAAAATTTGATAATCCATCGCCAGACAAGGTTCTGGCTTCTATTTTAACCCTTTTTTCTTGTAGAGTTAATCCGTCAAGAAACACATTAACCGGGACTAGCTCGGGTATATTCATAAATACTCCTAACATGTTTTGGGCGTTTTGATCAATTTTATTAATTTCCGAAAGTCTCTGGTGGAGATTACGGGATCTAGTTTCAATACTACTCAAATTTTTAGTTAAAGCCTCTTCTTGTCTAATTTTGTCATGAAGATCGATTAAATCACGATCAAATTTAAATCGGGAAAGAAAAGCTAGCATTACTACTAGTTCAGTTCCAATAATAATAAATCTGCCAAATGTTAGTATCCAGGAAAAAAAACGCTCTGTAAAACCTGGTTGTTTATGAGGAAGCAGATTAACCGGCATTCTAAGATTTAAGTCTAGAGGAAGTAAGCCTCTTTGTCAAAGGGAAAGTTAGGTCTTTTTCTTAGGTTTCTTAACCGTAACAGCTTTAGGCGTTGATTTAACTAACTTAGAAAGGCGAGATTTGAGTCGAGTAGCTTTATTTCGATGAATAAGGTGAGTTTTAGCGGCTTTGTCAATGGCGCTTTGGGCCTTTTTAACCGCCTCTAAAATCTTACTCTTCTTAGCTTTTTTGATAAGTTCTTTCAAGGCATCTTTTTTGATTCGATTTATTTTAGTACGCTTTCGGTCTTGACGCAGTTTTTTAATGGCAGATTTTAATATTGGCATGTGTCGAGTTTATCATGTTATACTGTAAAAAACAATATGCTGGCTAAACGCTTTCTCTTTTTTTTCCTTAAACCCCAAAATACATTTTTGTCTGCCACGCTGGTAGTGATGTCAATGATGCTTTTTTCAAGAATCTTAGGACTTGTCCGTTATCGCTTGCTGGCTCACTTTTTTGGCGGCGATATCACTCTGCTTGATAGTTTTATTGCGGCGACCCTCATCCCGGAGGGAATTTTTGACATATTTATCTTTGGCACAATTTCTATTGCTTTTATTCCTGTCTTATCAAGTTTATTGGCACAAAAGAAAGAAGAGGATGGTTGGCGATTGGTCACCACCCTGCTGGTTTCTGGCATGGTGATATTTTTAATAGTTTCGCTGGCTGTTTTTATTTTTGCTGAACAGGTGGCGCTGGTCGTTGCTCCGGGTATTATTGCCAAGAATGAACAAGCCCGTGCGACCATAGCCAATCTAATAAGAATAATGCTGGTGGCGCAAATATTCTTTGTTCCGGGAACTATTTTAACAGGAGTTTTTCAAACATTTAGATATTTTTTTATTCCGGCTCTGGCTCCCGTTCTCTACAACGTTGGCACTATCTTGGGAATAGTTTTTTTAGCGGATAATTTTTCGATATATGCGCCAGCTTATGGCATGGTGCTGGGAGCAATACTCTTTTTAATTGTACAGTTACCGCTTGCCAGGAATATCGGGATGAAGTTAACGCTTCATAACCTTTTCTTTAGCGGAGCATGGCGCGTTCTTTCGCTGTCTTTTCCTCGCACGATTACCCTCGTTGCCAGCAGGATAAATGATGCGTTAAACATTATCTTCGCTTCTCTACTTGCCCCTGGGGCAATAGTGGCCTTTAATTTTGCTCAGACTCTTCAACTTGCTCCGGTTGGTATTTTTGGAGCATCGATGGCTCAAGCCATTCTACCAACTTTTTCTATTATTTATGGAAAAAAAGATTTGGTTCTTTTTAAGCAGGTTTTTTTGTCAACCTTTCATCAGCTTCTTTTTATCATCCTTCCCTTATCAGCTATTCTGGCGGTACTACGCATTCCCATAGTTCGTCTAATTTATGGAGCATCAAGCTTTCCTTGGGAAACTACAGTCTTAACAGGTCAGATTCTAATTATTTTTTCTCTTAGTCTTTTTGCCCAGGTCCTTAACCTCCTTCTTAGTCGAGCTTTTTATGCCATGCACGATGCCAAAACGCCTTTAGTTGTTACTCTAACAAGTATTATTATCAATATTTCTCTAAGCATCTTTTTTATTCTCATTAAAGGATTTCCGGTGCATTTTCTGGCTTTCTCATTTACAGCAGCTTCTATTTTTCAAGCCATCTTTTTGTTTCTACTGCTGGCTAAAAAATTAGGCGGGTTTAAGCTTACAGAGATTATCAGTTCTTCAGTTAAGATTGCTATAGCTAGTTTATTAATGGCAGTGGCGCTTTATATTCCCATGAAATTACTTGATCAATTAGTCTTTGATACTACTCGAACAGTTCCTTTAATTTTACTTACGGGGACAGCTGGTTTAAGCGGTTTGCTGGTATATGCCTTTTTTGCCTGGTTATTTAGAATTGGTCAACTAACTCCGGTTCTTTCTTTACTGCGCCGCTTTGGTAAAATACCAAAAGCTAGAGAGGAAGTAGAGGTTATTAATGGCGGAGCCAGAACCAATCCGTAATTTTTGTATTATTGCTCACGTTGATCATGGTAAGTCAACATTAGCCGACCGGTTTTTAGAGATTTGCCAGGCGGTCCCGCCTTCTCAAATGAAACCCCAATTGCTGGATTCTTTGGCCTTAGAGCGCGAACGCGGTATTACCATCAAATTAGCTCCTGTTCGATTAAATTACACTTTGCACTTTAAACTTTACACTTTAAATTTAATCGATACTCCCGGTCATGTAGATTTTTCCTATGAGGTATCGCGGTCACTAGCAGCGGTAGAAGGAGCGATACTTCTAGTGGATGCCACTAAAGGTATCCAAGCCCAAACACTCTCTCATGGTCTGGCTGCGCTAGAGCAGAATCTGATTTTAATTCCAATTATTAATAAAGTGGATTTATCCAATGCGGATATTGCGGGGGTTAAAAAACAATTAGAGGACAGCTTTGGATTTAAAGAAGAAGAAATTCTGCTGGTTTCCGGTAAAACCGGACAGGGAGTAGAAAAATTATTAGAAGCAATAATTGAGCGTATTCCTGCCCCAAAATCCGCAGGCTTCGGCCCTGAGCTCAGCCCGAAGGGAGTCAGTTCATTTCACCCCAAGGGTGGAAGTTTGAGTGGAAGTTTCAAGGCGTTGATATTTGACAGCTTTTATGATGCTTTTAAGGGGGTAATTGCCCAGGTGCGGGTAGTTGATGGAGAAGTACCCAAGATTGGATCTGCGATCAAGTTTTTGGGAACCGGGGCGGGGGGTCATATATTGGAAACCGGTTATTTTACTCCGCAGTTGACACCAGCAGAGACACTGTTCTCAGGAGAGATTGGGTACATTGCCACTGGAATTAAGCAACCCGACCTGGTCAGAGTTGGGGATACAATTAGTTCTACAGTCAACGCAGAGCCCCTTCCCGGATACAAACTAGTTAAACCGATGGTATTTGTAGGGCTTTATCCGATAGAGCCGGGGGATTTTGCTAGTCTAAAAGAAGCTTTATCTAAATTTAAGTTAAACGATCCGGCTTTCAGTTTTGAATTAGAACAATCCCAGGCTTTGGGAGCCGGGTTTAGATGCGGGTTTTTGGGGTTGTTGCATGCAGAGGTGGTGCAGGAAAGATTGTCAGAGGAATATGGGGTAGATTTAATTGCCACCATTCCATCGGTTGAGTATATGGTGGACGGCAAAATTATTGATAATCCAGTTGATTTTTCGCCGACCGCTAAAGTTGTTCAGGAGCCATGGGTTAACTTAAAAATTTTTACTCCGCAGCAATTTATTGGTGCAGTTATGGAATTAGCGCAAGACAAAAGAGGTATATTTTTAAATATGCAGCATTTTGTCAATCAAGTTGAACTTATTTATGAAATGCCTTTATCGGAAATGATTACAGACTTTTATGATAAATTGAAATCTGTTTCTTCCGGTTTTGCCTCGCTGGACTGGGAATTTTTAGATTTTAGAGAAGTGAGCGCTGTCAAGGCGGACATTTTGGTAGCTGGGGAAAAAGTGGAGGCACTGTCCCAAATTGTGGTCAAAAGTAAAGCCGAAAGTTTTGGTCGACGAATGGTGGAAAAATTAAAAGAGGTTTTACCCAGGCAGAATTTCTCAATAGCTATCCAGGCGGCGATCGGAGGAACAATTATTGCCAGAGAAACAATTTCTCCTTTTCGCAAAGATGTCACAGCCAAACTCTATGGCGGTGATAGAACCAGAAAAGACAAACTGCTTGAAGCCCAAAAAAAGGGCAAGAAAAAAATGAAGATGATAGGCCGCGTCGAAATCCCCCAAGAAGCTTTCCTAAGCATTTTAAAAAGCTAACGGTAGGTTTGGGTGCTGCGGCGGACAATTTCTGCTATCTGAACAGTTTTACTTTCAAAATCAATTTTCAAAAATAATCTATAATCACCTACTCTTAATCTATGAGTAGCGGTATATTCAGATGATAGTTTTTTAAGGCCTAACTTAAATGGGTCTAAACTTAATTGCTGCGATTTTTTCTTAATTTGGATTTGGTAATGTGTTGGAATCTTTTTCAAAGATTTTAAGGCTTTTTTAGAAAAAACAATTTGGTACACGTTAAATACCTAATTTCTTCCAGACTTGTTCTGCTGGAATACCTCCATGTTTTCTGACATCTTCTACGGCTGCGTTGACTCTTTTGACTAGTTTAGGATCTAAGTCCGCTAGTTGCTCATATAATTCTTCTATCTCAAGGTAAGATTTAATATCCATAAGTACTCCTTTAGGTTTACCATGTTGGGTAATAACCATCTCTCTTTCTTTGGAAAGTTTCTTTAAAATATCAGTGAGATCTCTTCTAAAGTCATCTGTGCCTATAAATTTTTTATCTAAAATATTACTTAATTGCATAAGGATATCATAACATATTCCTTAGTTTTTGTCAAGATAGCAATAGGAGGTTTTTTTGAGTATACTTAAAAGTTAGAATGGTTAAATACTTTATCTTTAGGCATGCTGAGACTTTTCCCAGTAAATATAGTGTTCCCTATGAAAAAGATAATTTTAATGCTCCAATCTTATATGAAGGGAAGGACGCAACTTTAAATTTGGCTAACTATTTCAAAAATATTCCTTCGGATTTTAATGTCTCCTCCTCGTATAAAAGATGCAGAGAAACTGTAAAAATAATTACTCAAATAACTGGAAAAAAATTTATTTTTGATTCACGGATTGGGGAATTTTATCAAATAGAATACGAAAAATTTAAAAAGAGAATAAAGGATTTTGTAAGGGATATTAAGAAAAAGGGTTACCAGAGCGTTATTATCTGCACTCATGGAGCAGTAATGTCTTTGCTGGTTCCTTTGCTTTGCGGTAAGAAACCAGAAGAACAAATTCCAGTTAATGAATATAAAGACACGGGAACTTTGGTTATTGCTGAAGATAAGGTTATAAAAACAATAGATTTTAATACAGACCTATAAAATGATTTAAATCATTAAAGTAAGATTTAGGGAGTACGGTGGGTGAATTTGAATATCAATATATTTAAATCTTTAATATCAATCACGCCATCTTTATTTAAATCCGCAACATTTTTATTAACACATGATGAGGAGCTAGCCTTTTCCTCCAGACAGGACAGAATAAAATTATAATCAAAAATATTAACTTCTTTGTCTTGATTAACGTCAATTTCATAGACGACTGGTACTGTGGGGGCTAACTTTTGGGTTGGCGAGAGGCCTTCGTCTAAACAGGTATATTGGGGACAGCGGCTGGCTCCCATGCCTTGCGGATTAGGGTCGCCAATTATTAAATTTTGACATTTGGGCGGAGTAGGACAGGGAAGATTGTTTTCGCAGCTATCAACCTTCTCCCAACTCGGTGGCACATCGCAAGGAGTGGGAAATTCTTTACACTCGCCACTTTTGGGATTTCTGGCTGGAGTGATCATCTGGATACAAATATCCACTTGGTCCTGGTTAAAACTAGTAAAAAGCAAAGATAGCTCCTCATAATCAGTATGCCAGATATTGTCCATGCCCAAATCGCGGTCGCCATTGCCGTTATCCGCTAAATTCTTGGCAATAAAACCCCATTGCAAAAAAGCAGTAGCGCCTTTATTTTTCCAAAAGTCAATTTGCGTTTTAAGATTATTGGTCCTATCGCCGGTTCCGGAAAACCCTGCTTCTTCTATCAAGGCCTTTTTATTATTAGCAACAGCCCACTCCACATCGACTACTCCACTCCTGTCACCGTTATAGGTATGAACAGTTATTATGTCAAGACTGGGCAAGCGCGAATAGAGGTTGGCCGGAGTCAGTCCGGCGTGGCCGGCATTAAGCAGACCCGTGGCCACCGGATGAGCAGAATCAAGGGTTTTGATAAAGTTGGTCATGTCAGCCATAAAATTAACAAAAGTCTCGGGAGAGTCATTATCCTTGAGCTCATTGCCTACCTCCCAGGCATAGATGTTGTTATAGTTTTTGTTATTATTGACGACAACTTTGACAAAATCTTTATAGCGGCTTTGGTAACCTGTTAGAAAAAACTGATGATTTAATAAAGGTATGCCGTTCCAAATATCAGTATAATACTGGTCTGTTCCTTGCGGATTAAATCCGCTGCTATAAAAGTCAATCAAACTGACAATAATAGAGATTCCATATTGGTTGGCTTTTTGCAAAAATACTTCCAGTCTACGGGCAGCATCCACATCGCTAATATTATTGTTGGCAGCAAATACCCGCATTATCTTTACTCCCATTTTTTGGGCTTCTTGCAAGTCAGCGTCGACATGTTCTGCCGGAGCATAGGGAAATAAATCGTTATAACCGTAGTGAGTAATGCCGGAGATATTAAGTCCTACATTAAAAGCAGGAGAAGAAGGACTGGCTCGTTGGCGCAGTTCTTGTTGTTGCCGAGCCAAGTAAATGGTTAGAGGAATTGCTAATAGAATTAAGATAAGGCCGCTAAAGGCTAAAATTTTACTTCTAAACATTAATTTTTATAGAGCTAATAACAGGATAGCTCCGATGACTACCAGGGCGGCGCCGGCAATGCCCAGGATAGTGGTGGGAGTAATATCGGCAGTTTCCGGGATGGCGGCGGTAGTGGGAACAGGGGTAGCTGATGGAGTGGCAGTAGGAGAAGTTGCTCCTCCACCCACCGCTATAGTTGGAGTAGGTGTTCCTGCAGCAACTAAAGCGATAGAGGCAGTACAGGCAGCACTGACCGCCCCGTCTCGGTCGCGCATAATGGCTTGAGCGCTTATGGTCCCCGGATTTTGATAGACATGGGTAACCTGAATACTGCCGGTCTGGCCGATATTTTTATCGATATTTTGGGTTTGTCCGTCACCAAAAGTAAAGAGAGCCGTCATGATGTCGTTATTTTGATCCGAACCATTGGCGGTTAGCGTCACAGTTAGGGGAGCAGTGCCTGTGGCTGGCGAAGCAGTAAGACTATTACAAACGGGCGGTTTATTGCCAGTTGCTCCTCCAGTGGGGGTAGGTGTGGGGGTTCCTGCGCCGGTGGTGGGAGTGGGAGTAGCACCGGCAGCGCCGATGGTGACTCTGGCGGTATTGGTTAAAGAAGATGTAATAATAACGCTGGTTGGCTCAAGTGACCCCGAAGTTTCGCCAAAGGCTTTTGTTTCCTGACCAAAACCAACTTGGGTGGGGGTACTGCCGGTTTCCGCCTTGGCTCGGAAAGTGATGGCAGCCACCGGTTGAGGACCGTCACTTTTTTTGGTAAAAGGCACACTATCACCGCCCGCGCCGGCACTTAAAGTATCAACAGCAATAAAGGCCCGGCCGGCCGTATTATCGGGAGTAGACTCCACAATGGCATGAGGCATGAAACTACCGGCAGCAATTTGCGTAGCTTCCAGTTTAGTAGGGTCAAAGGTCAAGTGGATTTCGGCAGTCGAAACGCTGTTGGCTCCGGTGTTCATAGCCACATTAATGGTGAAAGTTTCATTAATAGCGACAGTTTTGGTGAGCGGTTCAAAATTAAGAGTGGTGGCCGGTTCTGCTCTACTTCTGATTTCTTGCTGACGCTGGACCAGAAAAAGCGTGGCCGGAATAGCCACCAATAACAAGATAAGAAAACCCACTAGAAAGGCTTTTTTGTTCATCGAATAATCAAATTTACCCCCACTGCTTCTCGCAAGACCGAAGAGGGATTACCAATCTCGCCAATAGCGGTTTTGGGTAAAAAGGTGATGGGAGTAGAAGTATTGTTAGTAGCTTTTTTAGCAGTAAAGGTAACCCGTACCAGTTGACCTTGGCCAGATCTGGCCTCGGCTGTTCCCAAAGCATAAGAAACTGTACCGGTTTGGTTATCTATTTCTTTTAACAATACGGTAGGACTGGTAAAAAAATCAAGAGGAGCAACACTAGTGATCTCGACAAATTCTTGATTAAATAGCATCTCCAGTTGAGCCGATGCCACCATGTTTGTTTCAGTATTAATTAGCACCACAAAACTTTTTTCTTCTCCCATGCCGGCTGTCATGGCTGAAGGGGAAGCAATTAAGGTAGTTAAATTACGATTAGTGGGGGTGGGAGAAACAGCTACTGAAGGAAGATTGGCTGCCTTTTCTTTCTGCGTCTGCTGTCCCTTCAGTGACCAATAAAGCAGTCCCACCGTTAACACCAGCAATAATATCAAAAATAGCGTTTTTTTATTCATCAATCTCCCCTTCTGTGACTAAAGTTAAAAACTAAAATATTAAGATCCTGCAAATCTACAATGCCGTCATCATTAAAATCTGCCAAGCCCGAATTTTGACAGCTATATCTTGGCGTGCCCCGATTTCTATCCAGACACCCGATCAGATTACTATAGTCAAGAGCATTTAGCTCGTTATCTGCTATTATATCACCGGAAAATAGTTCCACTTCCCGTAGGGTATTTGCCTGACCGGCGGTAATGGTCGTCAAATTCTCTACCAGCCGGCGCAAAGTATTCCCCACTTTTAGCTTAACAACATAAACGCCGGTTGTAAAGGTACCAAGATTGAGAGT
>CAYUJR010000015.1:0-19550 GCA_964445095.1 uncultured Gammaproteobacteria bacterium | reverse complement strand
CTCCCCAAATAATATTGGCAATAATTAAAGCAATAATGGCCTTATGATGATTTGACAATTTCATTGGACAGTGCTTCGACTATGCGGTCTATTCCAAAAGAAAAGCCCACGGCGGGAATACTCTTTTTTGAGAATATGCCGATTAAATTATCGTATCGTCCGCCGGCGCCGAGTGATAAATTGCCATATGATGGCGCTTTTAATTCAAAAATGGCGCCCGTGTAATAGTCAAGGCCTCGCGCCAAGGTCGGGACAAATTGATATTCATTTTCAGTTACCCCTAAATCTTTTAAAAAAGCCAAGATTTTTTCTAAATCAGATGTTGGTTTTTTATTCTTAACTTCATCAAGCGTTTTTTTTGCTTCATCTTCGCTCATACCCTTGCTTTTAAGCTCTTTAAGAACACCGCTATCGCCAATTTTATCCAGTTTATCAACAGCAATTACTATGTTTTTGTCTAATCCTTCGAAATTCTTCCTGTCATTAATTGTCATGATGGGATTTTCAAGACCGACCGCTTTTACTGAGCGAAGTACGGCGGCAATAATTTTGGCGTCTTCTGCCAGGTCGCTTGAGCCGACCGTGTCGGGATCCATTTGCGTAAACTCCCTCCAGCGGCCTTTTTGGGGATTTTCTCCACGAAAAACCTGTCCAATTCGATAGCACCTGAAAGGTAGGGGAGGATTATTAGTTGCTACATATCGAGCCAAGGGGACAGTTAAATCGTAACGAAGGGCCAGTTTTCTGCCGCCGCGGTCGGTAAATTTATACACTAATCTGTCTGCCTCTTCTCCATATTTTCCCAGCAGAACTTCGGCAAACTCCATAGTCGGTGTTTCCATGGGAACAAAACCGGCTTCTTCTAAGACCTCGGCGATTTTATTAATCACCAGACGGCGTTTTTTGGCCAACTCCGGCTTAATATCCCTAAATCCTTTTGGTGTCGGCGGCGCTTTTACCATAGTTCTCCTTTTATCATAACATTTTTGCTAACAGTAATGAAGCCTCAAGAGCAGTTTTAATTGCCCTATCGATACTTGCTTTTGCCTCTTGCGTTTTGATTTTTGATGCTGGTGCATCAAATTTAAATTTGCCTTCCATAATCTCCTTTAGCGGTTCAGGATTTGCATTTACAGCAAGTACAGCACCAGTTTTTACTCCTCTTAACGTACCAATAAGAAATATAGGAGCACATTCCATTTCAGAACTAATTAATGGATATTTCCACTTTTTCATTCTCGGGTTTAAGTATACCGACCCCCATTTTTTAATATTCTGCGCTTGTCCATAAAAGGCATCATGGGTTCGGTTAATACCAACGTAATAGTGAAATCCTAACTTTTTTGCACTCCCAATTAGAGCTTCCACAACTCGGAAATCTGCTACGGCTGGAAATTCTGGAGGTAAATATTCCTTGGTTGTCCCTTCCTCTCTAATCGAAGCAGTGGGAATGATGATAGAGCCTGGTTTAATTTCTTTCTTTAAAGCCCCACCACAGGTCCCAACTCGAACAAGAACTTTTGCTCCCAGATTAATAAGCTCCTCAACGGCAATAGCAGTTGAAGGGCTACCGATACCAGTTGATGTAATAGTTACTCTTAAATCCCTGTAATAACCAGTATAGGTGACAAATTCTCTATATGAGGCAACAAGTCTTCCTTTTTCAAGATATTTTTCTCCAATTAGTTTTGATCGAGCGGGGTCGCCCGGTAGAAGTACTATCTTGCCTATTTCTTTTGGCGAACAAGGAACATGTGGTTGAAATTTTATCATAGTTTATGTTATAAACTCCTTTCTCATTAGATCTATTAATCTTTTAAAGGCTTGCGAATCACTTATGTACTTTTCTATAAAACTAGTTTTAGCCTGATCATATTTCTCTCCGCTTCTTAGGAAGCAGGAAAGACTCATGATTGGAGGACGAGAAACATAGTTTCCGCCTAATGCCATGACGCTATATGTGTAATCTACGCCTTCTATTCCAGATGGTGAATTTTTGTTTTTTCTTAGTGTTGGCTCAAGAAATAACCATGTTGCCGCAACAATAGTTGCTTTAGGACATCTTTCTCGAACTCCTCTTACCACAGTCTGCAATGTTTGCCCTGAGGCAATTACGTCGTCCACAATAAATACCACAGCTGCGTCTTCCGGATCAATAAAACAAGAAGGCCAGCTCTTGTCTGCTCTTTGATACGCCACATATTTATCAAAATTGGAATAGTCAACGCTTACCTCAAATTTTCCCTTGCCGAGCATTTTTCTTTCACAACTAAGGTGATAACCCTGATACCCGTTAAACCACCATGGATCGAAAGAGGTAAAGTAACGACCTATTGTTTCTGCTCCATTGCCGGGGAAGAAATAGAGAGTAGGTTTACTTCTGCGCGATGATACTTCTTTTCGTTCCCATTCTCTGTTCAGTTTGAAACCATCCCAACTGTTGCCAATATCGAAACTTATTTCTATATTATCTAAGTCTCTATTGAGCGCTGCGCTTAATTCCAAGCCATCTACGACCTGAAGCGTGACGTTCGAGGTCTTATTGAATAGTTTTGTTAAGTCAGAAAGTGTCCAGGTATTTTTTACCCATTCTTTGCGTAGATCTTCGGGAGAGAGAAAAGGAGGAATCTCGCCCCTTTTAGCTAATTCTTGCATAGACTTAAAACCCCCTCCAGCTTCATACATCAAACTTTGCCCTCTTTCCATTACTTCTACGGATAGATCCTGGATTAATACAGCGCCATCTACAACGCACCCTGTCCTAAATATTAGGTTAGGATACCTATTTTTTAATTCTTCTTCAAAGCGAGCACTTCTTCCAAGATCGGAAAATTCTGGTGCAACCTGAAAGAAAGGTGCTTCTAGTGCACTGAAAACCCTCCGGTCTTTAACAGCTCGATAATATTGATTTTCTTGTTCTTTCATAATAAAAAGCATTTTTCCCTGTCTGCGCAGGCAGGCCACTAAAAAACCGCCTCGGCGGCGGTTGTATTCCTGTTTCTTAATTATTTATTAGCTATTACAACAGAGAAAACACACCGCCGTTGAGGACGGTGTGATGATAAGAAACGGTTTTAATATTTCTCGTTTTTTCCATGTCTACCACATTATAGCAGAAAATTTTTAGTTGTCAAATCTCTCTTGTTGAATTTAATCAAAGGGTGATATCTCGTGATGTTCTTCAACTCTTGTTAATCTTTGAGCAAAAGGCTTAACTGTTTTATCGACAGTGCTAATTACCTGTATGACAGCGTCATCGATGTCATTTTTTATATCTCTACGCAGGTTCGCTTCAAGCGAGGTTAAATCTTTCTTGGTGGCAACACCTTTCAAATTTTTCTTAATTAATGCATCAATTTTTCTTACATCAGTATTAGTCATAACGATTAGTATCATTTATAAATTTATCCTTGTCAAGGTGTCAAAACTTGCAAAAAGCCTACAGTTCAATTATTTCCCTTGGGGATTTGGTTAAAAGTCGGGGGCCGGTTTTGGTTAATACCACTAAATCCTCAATTCTGACTCCGCCCCAATTTTCAATATAAATTCCCGGTTCGATGGAGAAGACCATGCCGGGGACCAATTTGTCCTTACTTTTAGGAGAAAGGCTGGGTGCTTCGTGGACCTCAAGACCAATGCCGTGGCCGAGAGAATGGGGAATGGTGAGGTAACCTTTTTTAATGATATAGTCGCGGGCGACTCTGTCCACCTCGGAGGAGTCGAGGTCATTGCCTCGCCACCATCCGAGGTGTTTAATCGCTTTCTTTTGGGATTCAAGGACGGTTTGATAAATTCTTTTTTGTCTGGGAGTTGCTTTGCCAAAAAAGACCGTGCGGGTCATGTCGGAACAATAATTATCAACCTTTACTCCGAAATCCAACAATATCAACTGATTACTAGCGGCTAGTTGCTGGTTGCTCGTTTGATGGTGAGGAACCGCGGAATTAGCACCAAAAGCTATAATTGGTGGAAAGGAAATATCGGCACCTTGTCTTTTAATAAAAAACTCAATTTCTGTTGCTAAGTCTTTTTCTCTAACTCCCGGCTTAATCTTGCCAAGAATATAATCAAAAGTTTTATCGCCAAGAGCGCAAGCCTTCTCAATGGCAGAAATTTCTTCTTTATTCTTAATTGTACGAATATTCTCAATAACATTCACCCCGCGGGAGTCCATCCGGCCACCCGCGGGGTGGGTTTTCACGATGCTTTCAAATTCAGAAACGGTTAAATTATTTTTTTCAAATCCCAACCATTTGATTTCATGTTTTTTGGCAAGTCTTTTTAGTATTTTTTTAAACGGACTGCTTGAGGTAATTTCTATAATTTTAAAGTTTTTGACGACCTTTCTTGCTTCTTCAATATAGCGGCCGTCGGTCAAAAGATATTGGTTATTATCGGTTATTAACAGAAAAGCCTCGCGTTCGTCTTTGGAGAAGCCAAAGAAATTTGTTAAATAGCCGATGTTTATAGCAGAAGAAACAAGCAGGCCATCTAGTTTTTGTTTACGCAAGACTTTTTTTAGTTTTTCCAGGCGGTGGTTCATGGCTTTTTTACCCCGCTACCAGTTGATGATAGCGGACGAGTAGGAATGACGGTTGGTTTTGGACTTGGAGATGGAGTATTTTTTTTAATATTTGGGGAAACCTCCGGTAAGAGCAGAATGCGGCTGGCTATCATGGTATCTTTTCCGCGCATAGCTCCCACCGCCACGATTTTTTCTCCCACGGCAATTTTAGAGAAACCGCTTTTAGTAAAACCTTCATCTTTAGTCCACTCTTGAGTTTTGGTGATTGCCTCTATCTCAATATTTATAGAATTGCCATTTTGACTGACTTCCAAAATAAAGTTTTTATTATCAATATCAGTAATTTCTCCCACCAGTTTAACTAGAGAGGTCGTCCTTTTTTTGATAAAACGGGCCAAAATTCTGCGCGACTCGGTATTATATAAGCCGATTATTTCTATCTGGTCACCTTTTTTAAAATCAGAAATACCGATTTGCTTTAGCCCGCCATCTTGAAACTTGGTTAGTTCATCAACGTCAACAAAACGTTTGCTGCCTTTTAAATCTTCAATTAAAAGTTGGTTATTGGAACTATCGGTAACAGCTCCCACTACTCCGCGCTTTTTAATAATATCCAGTCTAGCCACTTGAGTGGCGATTCGTTCTTTTAGCTCGCTAACTTTACTGTCAATAATAGAGGTAGGTTTGACAGTAGGCGAGGAAGTAGCCGTGGGAGTCGCCGCATAAGCGGGAACGGGAAATATAAGAAATAATAAGCTGCCGATGAAAATTAAAAATCTCATAAGCTCTCCGTAGTGTAGGTAATTGTTCGTTTTTCCGACAACATTTTTCCATCAGGCAAAAAAGCCATTATTTCAATGACATTCACTCCGTCGGTAAGATTAATATTAGTCGCAAAAGTGCCATCAGCTGCCGGAGCTAAAACCTGCTCTTTATCTTCCAGTAAAATAACTACCGTGGCGAGGTTACTGGTTCGGCCGGCGACTTGCACAATTTTTTGAGCCACCACCTCTTCGTTCTGGGGGCTGGTTACTTCCAGTAAAAGAGATAAGGCAGGAGAGACTTCCGGGGTGGTAGGGTTAGTGTTTTGGGAAACAGAATTGGGAGTCATCGCCTTACCTTTTTGATATAAATAAAAAGCTCCGACAGAAAATAATAGGCCCGTAATAAGCGCCAAAAATATAATCAGAATTCGCTCTTTTAACATGGAATGCCCCTAATCTTAATGGAATTTTGCTGTCTTGTCAAGAAAAGCCATTTTTGCTAGGATGTAATTCACTAATGGAAATTAAACAAGAAAAAAGGGGTTCTCTTATTATTAAAGGCAAGCAGTCGAGTCTAACCGTGATAGACTTCCAGATCCAAACGGAAAGTCTCACAATCTCTAGTCCGGGCGAGTATGAAGTGGGTGGCATACAGATAGTAGGACTGGCAGGGAGCGAAAAGACCAATTTTAAGATCACAGTAGACGGGGTCAAGATTGGGCTTATTTATGGTGGAGTTAGCGATAAACAGGAAGAGATCTTCTCCAATATTGAAGTGTTAATTCTTTTGATTCTTGACAAAGCCTCACAGTTGGTGGTAAAACTTGAGCCCAAAATGGTGGTGATCTCCGGGATCGGCGACCCATCAGTCCTGACCCGAGAACTTGGTAAAGAGGTAAAGGAGACCCAGCGTTTAATTATCAAAAAAGAAAGTTTACCGCAAGAGCTGGAGGTGGTATGGCTGAAAAGCATGTAAGAGTTCCTCCTCATAACGAAAATGCAGAACAGTCGGTGCTGGGAGCAGTTTTAATTGATAAAGACGCTGTCGCCTTGGTATCTTCGTTTTTGCGACCGGAACACTTTTACAATGATGTTCACCAAAAGATTTTTGAGGCAATGCTCCAACTTTATGAGCAGGCCAAGCCGATAGATGTAGTAACCTTAACCAATATTCTCAAGAAAAATAAAACCTATGATAAAGTAGGCGGAACCAGTTATTTGGCGGAATTAGCCAACCTTGTCCCCACCGCTGCCAATATCGAGCATTATGGTCAATTAGTCAAAGAAAGCTTTACCAAGAGAAAGCTTATTCATACAGCCGCCGAAATGACCGAGATGGCCTTTGAAGAAGAAGGCGATCTTCAAGAGATACTTAATAAAACAGAAAGCGCGGTGTTTGCCGTTTCTCAAGGGCAATTGCGGGGAGGATTTATTCCGGTCAAAGATGCTTTAGCCGGTAGTTTTGATAGACTGGATGAGCTGCATAAAAAAGGAGCAGGATTACGAGGAGTTCCCACCGGTTTTTTTGACCTTGATAGTAAATTGTCCGGCATGCAAAAAAGCAATTTAATCATTCTGGCCGCTCGACCGGGGCAGGGCAAGACCGCTTTTGTAATTAATATTGCTCAATTTATTACCACCCATGAAAAAACGCCGGTGGGCATATTTTCTCTCGAGATGAGTAAAGAAGAGCTGATTGACAGATTGCTGGTAGCCCAGGCTGATGTTGATGCCTGGCGGCTCAAGACCGGCCGGCTGTCGGAAGATGATTTTTCCCGACTTTCCGAGGCCATGGGAGAATTGGCCGAGGCACCGCTTTTTATCGACGACACTCCGGGTTTATCGCTGATGGAGATGCGTACTAAAGCCAGACGTCTTCAGCTTGAACATAATGCCCAGCTCTTAATTGTTGATTATCTGCAGTTGATGGATCCCGGCAGACGATTGGATAACCGAGTGGTTGAAGTGTCAATGATCTCTCAAAGTCTAAAAAATTTAGCCCGAGAATTAAAAATTCCGGTACTGGCTGTTTCTCAATTATCACGAGCAGTGGAACATCGGGGTGAGCGTAAACCCCAACTGGCAGATTTGCGGGAAAGTGGAGCCATTGAACAGGATGCTGATGTGGTAATGTTTTTATACCGGCCTGATGAGGAACTAGGAGAGGAAATGTTGACTAAATTGCTGATTGCCAAGCACAGAAATGGCCCATTGGCTGAAATAGATTTACTTTTTCGCGGAGATAGGATAAAATTTTATCCAGTAGAGAAAAGAAGAGAAAAGGAATAGAAAGCGGGGTGATAAGTTAATGGATGATCAAGGACAAATGCCAGTAGGAGGACAGGATCAGCCAGGACAACAGCCCGGATGGACGCCGCCGGCAGTTCCACAAGAGCCACCGGTAGTGCCTCCTGCACCTGAACCAGCTCCCCAAGCACCAGCTCCAGAACCAGCAGGTTCGGGGCAAGGTGGTGATTCGGGAATGGGACAAGACCCAGTCGGACAATAAGGTTTTATAGAGTTTTTACTAAATTCCTGCCCCGGAAAGAGGAGAATTTAGAGGATGTTTTTTCGTGGTGAAGCTATCCTTAAGCAACCATCATTTATTGATATCGTAGGAGGAAAAGAAACCTCCTGCCAGCATTTATTGAGGCAATTTACAGAAAGTGGGGAGAGCAGGAAGATAATTACTCAAGCTGCACAACTTGCAGAGAGAGAATTGGACGAGCATTGGCAGTTGGGTTTTGAGCCAGTGCTAAGACAAAATCCTGATGGTCAAGATACAATCCATATCCCCTCAACGACAGAACTTAGCCAAAACTCTCGTTATCGCCATAGTCTGGAAGTAGCCAATATCGGGGTAGAACTGGCAACTAATCTTGGCCTGTCTGAAAGAGAAAAAGTTCTACTAGGAGTGGGGTTGCTTTTTCATGACTTAAAGCATCCGGTTTTTTCACATTTAGGCGAGCGATTTTTGCAAGAGGTGACAGACTTTTCTCAAGCAAATCAGCCAGAACTCCATGGGGAGCTAAAAAAATTAAATCTCGTCGGGACACATGAAGAGCGTCTTTTACGAGAGGCAGATCAAGATGACTCGCCCTTAGCAATTTTCTTAAGGGAATATTTTACAGACGAGGAGAGAAGGGTGGTTGGCCAAGTGTGGCAGGAGCAGGGCGTGTTGGGCGGTATTGCACATTTTGTGGACACCGCGGCCTATCTCAACCTAGATAGCGTTTTTTTTGGATATAGGCCGCCTCATTTTGAAAGAGACTTCAAAGATGGACTTGTGATTGAAAAAGTTCGAGATGGAAAGGCAAGATTAGCGGAGGTTAATCAAAGACCATGGACTCCTACTGCAATTAAACAAATGCTTTTGTATCGGGACAAGCTATTTGGACTGCAGTATGCCCACCCAGCCACCCAAATAATTGAGCAAATGCAGCTAGTAATGCTAGCTAATTATTTAGCTGCTATAGGCGGAGAAAATAGGCAGCTAGCATTTTCGCATAATTTACAAAGACTCTTTTCACTTACTGATAGGGAGGTAGTAAAAACAATGAGAGTACGCGCCTTAGTTTTGCAGTCGCCGCTGGGGCTGGCCTTCTTTGGCTTATTGCCAGAGATTTCTTCTATTAGTCAAGGACAACAAGAAGATGCTTTAATGGTAGAAGACACCTACTATGAAAAAAGAGCGATGGATGAGAGGGCTGATGGAAGATTGCCACCTCCCTTAAAAAGAAATTTTTGGATTCACCTTACCCCGCGGCCGTTTTGGGAACAGCTTAGACCGATTTTGGAATTACTCTGTCGCGGTGAACGAGTGGGCAATCGCCAGATAAATCCAGCGACTATTAAGGAATTCTTTGCCACGCACTATCGAGATGGACATGCGATTGGAGAATGGACTGACGATGAGAGGTCGTTTGCCGAATACGTTTCCTCCCAGGTTTTAGCAAGAGATTTCTCTTATGACTATCCACTGCCAGACATCTTGACACAAACCATTACCTAACCTTCTATGAAGTGCCGGGGATAATTTAAGCCTCCAAACTTGGTTTGTGGGTTTACTCTTATGGTATAATCTACCCCTGAACTTTTATGAAAGATGTGTTACAGGTTTGTAGGGAGGAGATTGCGGCCGATCCCCTGGCATTAAGAGATATTATTAAATCTCTGCATGGATGGAAACGTGATCTTGACGATGAAGAAGTAGATTGTTTGCTTGGTCTGCCTCCAGTTCCGGAAATCGATGACAGTGACGGTTGGTCTTTGGAGAGATTAGAAGAATAATTGGGGTGCAAAAGACTTGTTTATGTAGGTACTTCTTACGAAACGATTAGGGATTTTATACAACAGGTAGAACCTCAAAGTAATGATGTGGTTTATGACTTAGGCTGCGGCTACGGCAGAGTAGTATTATACGGAGCATTAGTAACAGAGGCCCAATGGCGGGGAGTTGATATTGTGCCGCATAGAATAGCCGAAGCCCAAGGGATTAAAGAAAAATTTAAGATTGACAATGCCCAATTCCGTTTGGGTAATGTGGCTGACCAGGATTTTTCCGATGGCACTATTTTTTATTTGTTTGATCCATTTGAGCAAAGCATATTAGAGACTGTGGCTCGGCGATTAGAGGAAATTGCTAAAGTGAGAAAGATTCGGGTAGTCTCTCTCTACAAATCAAGTCTCTTTTTGGAAAAACTGCCATGGTTGCATGATGTTCATCAAACCGAAGGCACTCGTGGAATTTTTGGACGCCCAAGATTTTTTGAGTCGAGATAAGATTCACCTTATGCTATAATAACAAAATAGGCCGAGGTGGCGGAATGGTATACGCGGTAGTCTCAAAAACTACTAGTCGCAAGGCTGTGTGGGTTCGACTCCCTCCCTCGGCACAAATGGAAATTAGTCAGAAAGCATTTATCCGTTTGCCAACATACGTTCGGCCGGAGAGATATGAGATAATTTTACATCCGGATTTGGATAATTTTACTTTTAATGGCGAAGAAACAATCACGCTAATAGTTAGTAAACCAACCAAAACCATTACCCTGCACGCGGTTGAGCTTGATATTGAAAGCGCCGAGTTTATCAGCCGGTCAGATGACCTGCCTGCACAGACAGGAACTTGGGCAGGAGATATTTCTTACAATGAAAAAGCGGAGACGGCCACTTTTGCCTTTCCTCAACCGTTAGTAGAGGGCAAAGGTCAGTTAAAGCTTCATTTTCGCGGCATTTTAAATGACAAAATGCGGGGGTTTTATCGTAGCCGCTATGTAGTTAATGGAACGGAAAAGCATCTGGCCACCACTCAATTTGAAGCGACTGATGCCCGGCGGGCTTTTCCCAGTTTTGACGAGCCGGCCCAAAAGGCGATTTTTGATGTCACGTTAATAGTTCCAGGTAACACCACCACCATCTCAAATACCGTAGAAACCAATATTAAAGAACATCAAGCTGGGCTTAAAATAGTCAAATTTGCTCCAACTCCGCGAATGTCCACTTATCTTTTGGCCTTTATTGCGGGCGAGTTTGAGTCAATTGAAACCAGAACTAAAAATGGAGTTTTAGTTCGAGTGTTTGTCATTCCCGGTAAAAAAGAACAGGCCAGATTTGCCCTGGAAACGGCCAGTAAAATTCTTGACTTTTATGAGGACTATTTTAATATTCCTTATCCGTTGCCAGCTTTAGATTTAATTGCCATTCCCGATTTTACTCATGGCGCCATGGAAAACTGGGGAGCGGTCACTTATCGGGAGTCCACGCTTCTTTTTGATGAAAAACATTCTTCTTTGGCCAACAAACAATGGGTGGCATTAGTCATTGCTCATGAACTGGCTCACATGTGGTTTGGCGATTTAGTCACCATGAAATGGTGGAGCGATTTGTGGTTGAACGAGGGATTTGCCAGTTTTATTGAATATGTGGCAATTGATAATTTGTTCCCCCAGTGGGATATTTGGACTCAATTTATCTATTTGGAGAATGGGACGGCGCTGGCTCTTGACAGTTTAAAAAATACTCACCCTATTGAGGTAGATGTCCACCATCCCAGCGAAATCAGCGAGATTTTTGATAAAGTCAGTTATTCCAAAGGAGCGGCCATTATTCGTATGCTGGCAAACTATCTGGGTGAGGAGACCTTTAGAAAAGGAATTTCTCATTATCTTAAGAAACACGCCTATGCTAATGCCAAGACTGTCGATTTATGGCAGGCTTTGGAAGAGGTGTCAAAAAAACCAGTTAAGAAAATAATGACCAATTGGACGAGAAAAGCAGGATACCCGGTGATAAGGTTACAGGTTACAGGTGACAGGTTACAGTTAACACAGTCAAGGTTTTTTTCCAGTCAGATTTCCCAAAGAGAGGCCGAAGATCATACAACGTGGTCAATTCCAATCAAAACTCAAAACTCAAAACTCAAAACTCAAAACTACATCTTAAATCTTAAATCTATAGATATTCCCCAATCTAACGACAAGGAGTGGATGAAATTAAATTCTGGTGAGACGAGTTTTGTTAGAATTAATTATCCCGCAAAACAGTTAGAGCTATTATCTCGGGCAGTTTCTCAAAAAAAGTTAGGGTCGGTTGATCGATTGGGGATAGTCCGCGATGCTTTTGATTTAGCTCGAGCCGGCGAATTGTCAACGGTCGAAGCGTTAAAGTTAGCGCGTCATTATGAGACAGAAACCGACTATACGGTTTGGATGGAGCTTTCCCTAAAAATAGATAAGCTGGCCAGTCTGTTGGCGCATGAGAAGTTTTATGAACAATATCGTAGTTTCTGTCGCTTGCTTTTTGCCAAAATTGCCGCCAAAATGGGTTGGAAAAAACGGGTTAATGAGGCGCATACCCAAACGCTTCTTCGCAGTCTGGCTCTTTACCATTTTGGAACTTATGGTGACAAAAAGACTATTAACACGGCCCAAAAGTTATTCATGGAACATCATAGAGAGAAAAAAGTACTTGATCCGGATTTGCGGGGTGTAGTTTATAATTTAGTGGCGGAAAACGGCGATAGAAAAGAATATCAGGCCTTGCTTTCTCTTTACCAAAAAACAGAATTGGCGCAGGAAAAAGACCGGATTATCAGACCCCTGGCCATGTTTTGTCAAAGCACTTTTTTGGAAAAAACACTTGCCTGGTCGCTGTCCAAAGAGGTGCGGGCCCAAGATGCGGTGAGGGTTATCACTGCCGTCTTTGGCAATCCTAAGGGACAAGAGTTGGCTTGGCGGTTTGTCAAGCGAAACTGGCAGACACTGCTTAATCGTTATAGAGGAGGGGGTATGTTGCCCCGGCTGGTGTCGGCAGCCCAAGATTTTGTTACTAATAAAGACGCCCGGGATGTAGAGGCGTTTTTTACCAAAAATCTTATCCCCGAGGTCAAACGTACTGTGGCCCAGGTGCTCGAGCAAATTCTGGCCAACGCCGCCTGGCTATCTCGAGACAAAGATAAAATTGCCCTCTTTCTTAAACCATGATAGAATGATTTTTTATGATAAGCGTAACTGATTTGCGAGCGGGAACCACTTTTGAGGAAAATGGACAGCTATACCAAGTTCTAACTTACCAGCACATAAAAATGGGGCGGGGGAGTGCCAATGTGCGAGTTAAAATTAGAAACTTAAAAACAGGGACGGTATTGGAGAAAGGTTTCATGAGCAGCGCCAAAGTTAATGATGTCGTTCTGGAAAAAAAACAACTGCAATTTCTTTATCAGGACGAAAACAGCGCTTATTTTATGGATCCCGCCAGCTTTGAGCAATTGGCAGTTTCCTTAAACGTCATTCCCGGACATCAGCTGTTGAAGGAGGGAGAAACATTTTCATTATCTTTTTATAATGAACAGGCTCTGGCTCTTAATTTACCTGCCAAAATGGAATTTAAAGTAATAGAGGCCGGTCCGGCCGTACGGGGCAACTCTGTTGCCAATATTTATAAAGATGCCATGTTGGAAAATGGCATCAAGACCAGAGTACCTCTTTTTATCAAAAACGGAGATTTAATTTTGATCAATACGCAAACTCTAGAATATGATGAGAAAAAAAATAAGTAGTCAAAAAAGCGAATTTAGCCAAATTTTAAGCACCCGACCTTTTCTCTTTTTATGGCTGGCGCAAATCTTCTCGCAGCTAGCTTTTAATATGGTCAATTTTATTTTAATACTACAGGTTTTTGAGTTGACATCTTCCAATACCGTAGTTTCCGGGCTGGTAGTTTCCTTTACATTACCGGCTATTATCTTTGGATTACTGGCCGGAGCCTATGTTGACAAACGCAATAAAAAGGCAATACTGCTACTCACTAATATTGCTCGGGCAGTTTTGACAATTTTGTTTATGAGTGGCCAGCAAAATCTTTGGGCGATTTTTTTATTAAGTTTTTTAATTGCCGGTGCTACCCAATTTTTCATCCCGGCCGAAGCTTCCAGTATCCCTAGAGTAGTAGGAGAAAAGCTACTGCTTTCTGCTAATTCTTTATTCACCTTAACGCTTTACGCTTCAATTTTAGTTGGTTATATTGTAGCTGGACCGGTCCTTAAGCTGCTGGGTTTTAACAATGCCTTTTTATTTTCCGGCATGCTCTATTTTATAGCGGCTTTTTTTGTCTCATTCTTGCCGTCATTGGGGAAAGAAAGGGATGTACAGGTTAATGATTTTTTGAGAAACGATACGCTAGGGCGGGTCATCATAGAAGTTCGGACAGTTTATAAATTAATTAAAAAGGCCAAAAAAATTCTTTTTGCCATTGCTTTTTTAACTGTCTCTCAAGTTATAGTAGTAGTACTAGCCACCATTCTACCTGGATTTGCCAAGACCATTCTGGGGATAGGGGTAACAGATATTTCTCTGGTGATCTTGGCTCCGGCCACACTTGGTATGATTATCGGCTCGATATTTCTAGTACGTTTTGGCAAAAATTGGCGTCCCAATCTACTAGTTAATGCCGGCATTATTGCTTCCGGGATAATACTTTTTTTGCTGCCGAGGTTAGGTGGAGACTTACTTTTTTTGGTTATTTTCTTACTCTTTCTGCTGGGGTTAGCTAATGCCTTAGTGGTAGTTGTTTCCAATGCCACTCTGCAGACAGATACCGCCAGCGAAATGCTGGGGAAAGTGTATGGAGTTTTTGTGGCCTTGTCTGCTGCCGTAGCTTTTTTACCGATAATTCTGGCCGGGGGACTGGCTGATTTATTAGGTATTAAAACTGTCTTTACAATTATCAGTTTATCAATTATCGCCCTTGGTTTATACAAGGGTTATCGAGATTATGCTTTTTAAAATACTTCTTTTAGCAGGTTTTTTGACGAGTGTTTTTACCTTTTTTAAGCTGGTGCGAGATGACATTAAATTAGTTTCATTTGGCATTCAAGATACCGCTATTTTTGACATGTTTTTTTTGACGAGCTTAGGGACAGTTTTAGGAGCTCGTCTTATTTACTACATCGATCATTTTAGTCAATTTGGGGCAAATCCGCTCAAATTTTTCTTAATTACCTATTTTCCCGGGCTGTCTTGGTCAGGCGCAATCTTGGGAGGATCATTTTTTTTATGGTGGTTCTTGAAGAAAAAAAACATCTTGCGTATCAGAATTTTTGATCTGATAGTTTTGTCGGCTCTGCCGGTTATCCTGCTTGGTTTATTGGGCAGCTTAGCACTGTGGCAGTTTTTAATTTTTGCAATTTTAACAATAGTTTTTTTTGCTTATTACGGTAATCCTCGCCGGTTTTTGTTGAGATTAAATTTTCCGGGAATATTTTTCTTAGTCTTCTTGATAGTTTTTTCTCTTCTAAATTTAGCAGTCAACTTTGCAACCGGGCACTCTTTTTTGATAAACTTACTGACGCTAGAGCAGATTTTAAATCTGGCAATTCTATTGGTCGCTATTTATAGTTTTTTACGCAAAGCCTTAGAGCAGGAACATATATGAAAGATATAGGCAATAAACAAATTCAAGCTACTCTTACTGTTAAAAAAAGCGAGATGGAAGAAAGGTTAACCCAGCTAATTAGCGAGGATCCTTTTCAAGATAAAGAAAGACTGGTTGATAATGCATCTTCTGATACCGAGGCGAGGGAAGAAATAGGTCACGAGCGGATTGAAGCACTCAGGGAAGAATTAGTTAAGGACATCCAATTGGTGGAAAATGCACTCTCAAGACTCGCGGCGGGAAAATATGGTCAGTGCGAGAATTGTAAAAAAAGTATTAACGGAGAGCGGCTGAAAATTTTTCCCGAAGCAGAGTTTTGTATTATCTGCGAAGAAAAAAAGGAAAACGTCTAAATGGAGACGAAAATAATTTTTGAGGATGAAGAGTTACTGGTGATTGACAAGCCATCTGGTGTGACGGTTAATAAAGCGGATACCACAAAAGGGGAGAAAACAGTTCAAGATTGGATAGAAGAGCACAATGATGGCGCTTTTACTCGGCACAACCCGCCCAAAGCTACGCAGTTACTGGCGGGTATTGCCTCGCAGCGCGACGATTTTTACAATCGGGCGGGGATAGTTCATAGAATTGATAAGGAAACGAGTGGCCTATTAATAGTAGCCAAAACCCCGGAAGCTTTTGTTAATTTACAACAGCAATTTAAAGAAAGAAAAGTTAAAAAAACTTATCTAGCGCTAGTCCACGGAGAGGTTAAACCAGTAGAGGGAGAAATTCGGGTTCCTGTTGGCAGACTACCATGGAATAGAAAAAGGTTTGGAGTTATTGCCGGCGGCCGCGACGCCGTTACTCATTATAAAGTCGTTTCTAGTTATACTCTAAACGCTACTGCCTATACCTTGCTTGAGCTTTATCCCCAAACTGGCAGGACGCATCAAATAAGAGTTCATTTAAAGTACTTTGGCCACCCGATTTTTGCAGATCCTTTATACGGCGGAAGAAAACAAGCCCGTGATGATAGAAAAATATTGCCGAGAGTTTTTTTACATGCTGCCAAAATCTCGTTTCAACATCCCAAAAGCGGGTTTGTCGTTAATTTTGCCAGTCCGTTACCTCGCGAATTAGAAAAAATAATTAATTGAATTATTTGTAGTATTTGACATTGGCAGTATTGGAGTATTTAATTAATGTATGGGAAGTTTCGGCGGATTTTATAAAGGAGAAAAGAAAAAGGCTAAAAAAGGCAAGCAAAAGTCAGCGGTTTTTTCCAGCGCTCCGACCTTCACTCTTCCCGAAATTGTAAGTCGAGGTAAAAAGAGTGGCTAGGAAAAAGGCAGTTTGGAAGACTAATTTAAAACTTTTTTCTCTAGTTTTAGGCGGGATACTTTTACTGGCCTTTTTTGGGAAAATTGCAGAAACCATTAAAAATTCCCATTACGATGGACAAAATAGAATTAACCTTATTCTTACCCTGGCGGAGGAGAAATCTCCTACGATAGTTTTTTCACTTGAACCCAAGGCAAAAAGCTTGGTGGCAGTTTTAATACCAAGTAGCACCCGAGTAGTTGTGGCCCGAGATTCAGGAATTTATGATATAGGTAATGTTTATCGATTGGGGGAACTTTCTCCGGAAAAAGGCGGAGGAGGAAAATTACTTAGTCAGACTGTCCAAAATTTCTTGGGGACTGGGATAGATGGATGGGTAATAATAAAATGTCAAATGTCAGGCGGCAAATGTCAAATGGACAAGAATAGCTTATCAATAAGGAATTTATTGACGAGTCCTGATAGTAATTTAACCATTATTGATAAGGTGCGAATATGGAGCTTGGCGCAAGGGATTGGTTTAGATAAAATTGAAGTGGTAGATATAAGTAGCCAGCTAGATCTTGATAAAATGGCCGTCACCCTTTTTCCCAATACCCAACTGCTTAAAGAACATCAGATTGTCGAGATAGTTAATGCTACAGATATTACCGGCCTGGGCGCAGATTTTGCCAGGATTATCACTAACATGGGCGGACAAGTGCTGCGGGTGGTAACTTCTCAAGAAACTTTAGAAGAAAGCGCCATTTTTTCTCGGGAAAAAAGTTATACAGCAGAAAAACTAGGGTCAATTTTTTCCCTGCCCGTTAAAATAAATAAGAATAAAGAGCTAACTTCAGACATAGAGATTTTACTTGGCAAAGACTATCTACGTTGATTCTTCTTCTTGCTCTTTGTCTATTTCTCCCTCTTCTTCCAGTTCTTCAAGAGTCGAAACGGATGGTTTCTCTCCACTCTCAAAAGCTTCATCACGGACAGAACTAAGATAGGTTAGGGGAGCATTAGAAAAAGAAGGTTGGTTTTTAATTCGGGCTGAACGCTTGACCTCTCTTATAAAAACCGTCAGAGAATTTTTTTCGATAGATTTAGCAAAAGCCTGATACTGGTTACCATATTTGATAAATTGGACGAGCCGGTGGGCTACGTCATCGGGTAATACGCCAAGATAGGTGTTATTCCGGTCAAATACCGAAACACCACGCCTCTTGACAGATAAAACAACTTCGTCTCCTGGTTTAAGTTGAGAAATAATATGATTTTCAGCCAGGTTTTTAAGTTTAACCACCTTAGTTTTACCGATTTCCTCTAAAAATAAGTTAGCTACGTCAATAGGGGAATAGTTATTGTTATTTAGAGGAGCGCTTTCCAGTTTTTTCTTAAAAGCTCTGGGGCGAATATTTACCAGTTTACCTAGGTTTTTAATAGCAATAGGATTATAACTGTCAAGAGCGAGAATTTTTTTATAATATTTTTTAGCTCGGGTCAATTCTCCCTTCTCCATTAAGGCAAAAGCCAATCGGTTAAGAGTTTCAACATCTATGGGATTTTCTTTAAGAAGAGTTTCGTTAATTTTAACAGCAGTATTCCAATCTTGTCTCAAGGCTGCCTCAATTGCCAATTTTTTGGAGTCTTTCATTGGAAGCAATAATATATTATTGGGCAAAAAAGTCAAGAGGTGTTTTATTTTTCATTTAGTTTTTCTATAACTATTTCGGCGGTGTTTTCTGCCCCGTTGGGATTTAATGATGTTCTTCCTGTTATAATTTGTCTGGCAAAACTCGAACTGTGACCGCGAACCATCTCTGGCACGGCAATAATTGCTTTTGGTGGGAGAAATAATCCTTTTTCAATTCCCCAGCGAGTATTGCCTCCCACATTAGTTTGGTTGACTACAGAGAGCGGGACCAGAGCTACGCCGGCGGCCCAGCCCAGTCTTTCCCCAATCATGGTCAGCAAAATACTTATTGGATTGTTGGGATCTCCTACGGCTTTTAGTGAGTTTTCGATAGCATCCTTCGTTGTTTCTCCGTAAATTACTCGCAAATCCCAGTTACCAGGAAGAATATCTTTATTTTGACAGGCAACTGATAATCCATGCCTTTTGCCTAATTTTAAAAATGATTGAGCGACTTGCCGATTAGTAAATGTATAAATTGTAACTTGGATATCCCCACTTTTTATAAGAGGAACCAGATTTGGGAGTAAAGTCTCTCTTACCATTTTCAAGTGAGGAGAGGGGAGAGCGCCGGTAAAGAAAATACCTAGGTGTACTCTACCTGAATGAAGCTGTTCAAGTCTTTTCTCGATAATTTCTTCATTTTTAATCTCCGGAGGGACGAAAAATCCAACTTGGGCTAATTTTTCTGGTGGTATGCCAAAACCGGCCAGTTCCTCGTGAGATGCATCTATCGGGACAGTGATAATATCAGCAGTTTTTGATGCATAATCTTTTCCTCCATGAACATCGCCTTGCAGAAGAACAAGCTGGCCTCTGGGCGGTTTTACCGCCGTATGGGCGTGACTTGCTACTACCACCCCTTTAAAATCAACTAGCGTTTGGCGTAGTTGATGCTGGCCGAGGCGAAGCAGTGGATTATTACCATTGTCTTTTTGTCTTAGCCAATCATAAAAACCGATTCGGCGTTCCCCTTTGCTACCCATAATATAAAGGGTTCTAGCAATTCCCCAATAAAGTCTTGATAGTTCTGTATCTGGAGAAACCCATCGAGTTTCGACACCTCTTCTTTGTAGTTCCGCTGCTACTACCAATCCATAAGTTTCATGTCCGCCCCCAATCGGAGAATGAGGAATAATCACCTCTTTTATCCCTGCCATAATTTGCCGATTTTACCACAAAAACCACCCTTTTTCACCTTTTCTCTGAATTACGCTTACACACCAGGTGTGTAAAGCTAATTTTTCCCTTCAGTGGTTCATGCTTTTGCTCTCCCTCTTTATTTTGATATGTTATAATTAATCCATCATGTCAGGGCATTCTAAGTGGGCGCAGATTAAAAGACAAAAAGGGACGGCGGACGTTAAGC
>CAYUJR010000014.1:0-19963 GCA_964445095.1 uncultured Gammaproteobacteria bacterium | reverse complement strand
CACTTAGAAGTCTTTTAAATGGTTTACTACATTGTGGATTTTCACAAGTAAATAGTTGTTGTTTATTTTTTGCCTTGCTTATACATTTTAGAGAACAATATATATTCCAGCCAAATTTTTTACCTTCGTTAACTCTTCCTTGATTGCGATAAACTATTTTTTTACATTGATTACATTTAATGGGCAGAAGTTTCATAGTCGGGGGAACTGGTTCCGCCCCAGCGACCTCTCGCACCCCATGCGAGTGCTCTAACTATCTGAGCTACCCCCCGAAATTAATTTTCCTACTTGCATTATATCAAAAAATTGTTACAATTGGCACGCTATGGGAAGACCTGCGGGAAATTCTCAGACAAAAACAGCTGCTACTACTCCAAAAACTACTGACAATCCAAAACTCCAGGCGATTCGCCTGGCCATGGAGCAAATAGAAAAGCAATACGGTCGCGGTTCCATTATGAAATTAGGAGAAGCAGGACAGCGGTTAGGAGTGGAAGTTATTTCTACCGGCTCTATTGCTCTTGATCTGGCGCTTGGTATTGGCGGAGTTCCCAGAGGAAGAGTAATAGAAATTTTTGGTCCAGAGGCATCAGGTAAAACCACTGTTTGTCTCTCAATTATTGCCCAAGCCCAGAAAAAAGGAGGAGTGGCGGCTTTCATTGACGCGGAGCATGCCCTTGATCCTCTTTGGGCCAAAACTATTGGCGTTAATTTGGAAGAATTACTGGTTTCTCAACCCGATACGGGAGAGCAGGCCTTGGAAATTACCGAGCAGCTTATTAGATCGGGCGGCATTGACGTGATTGTGATTGATTCGGTAGCGGCTTTAGTGCCACGGGCGGAAATTGAGGGAGAAATGGGTGATGCCATGATTGGAGTGCAGGCTCGGTTAATGTCTCAAGCTCTTCGTAAATTAACAGGTGTTATCTCTAAATCCAAGACAGTGGTGATCTTTACCAATCAACTGCGCCAAAAAATTGGAGTAATGTTTGGTAATCCGGAAACTACTCCCGGAGGTTTAGCCCTCAAGTTTTATGCCTCGGTCAGGCTTGATATCAGAAAAATAGAAATCTTAAAAGATGGCGAGCGGGTGTTAGGTTCTCGTTCTCGAGTTAAAATTGTTAAAAATAAAGTAGCGCCGCCATTTCGAATGGCCGAGTTTGATGTACTGGCCGATAGCGGAATTTCTAAAGAAGGCGGGTTAATTGATGTCGGTTTGGCTCTGGGGGTACTGGGAAAATCCGGAGCATTCCTGCGTTTTGGCGAAACCATGATTGGCCAGGGAAAACAAGCCGCCATTATGCTGCTACGGGAAAAACCGGAAATTGCTAGAAAAATTCATGCCGCCATTGTGGAAACTTCCAAAAAATCCCAACCTCAAGTGACAGTAGGTATTGAAGAGCAAGAGGCACAAGCCTAAGTAATCGAATCTTAATAAATAAAAAAGGAGGTGAATAATTTGTCAACGCTTGAAAGGGGAAGCGCTAGTTTATACGGCGAGAATTCACTCGCTGATTCCAGGGAATTTAGTACTATTATAACGCCAATATCTGGAAGACCATGTACGCCAGCAGCTTGTGGGGGTACACCCCCGGTAGGCGCCTGTAAGGGGAATTGTAGGGGTTGCAGAGAAGTTATGCCATCTTCCAGAGAAAAGTAGGTAGACTTTTGTAGAATTATCCAAATAAATTAATATATCATGAGGAGTTTTATAAAATGAAGGAGAAAGGAGGTGAGCATAAAAATGCCCTTAAAAGAAGCACCAACTGTAAGTGGAATAAGAGATATTGCGGATGCAAGAGAATTCTTAATAGCGCAAGGAACAGGAGGAGATTTAACGCCTCCCTGTGTACCAGGACCAAGCTGTCTGCCACCAACATGTGCCCCGCCGTCATGTAGAGGATGTCAGCCTACATGTGCACCGAGACCATGCAGGGAAAGGAATACTAAGTAGATAAGACAATTTATATACATATATGAAATAAATAAAGGTTGTCGAAGCCTGAGGTTGTTTTTTTGTAAAATACATTTAGTATAATTGTACGTAAAAAGTACTTCTTGCAAAGATTATTTAGAGATGACTAGAAAACTGTTGAACTATTCAAAAAATATAGATTTTATAATCAATAAAGGTCTTCAATTTATTGATGAAAACCCCAGAATTATTAAAGGCGCATATAAACACATATCATATAATGATGAACCAAAGCTTTATGGATATACGGTTCATTTCAAGGATAAACATAATAATGCAAAAAATGAGAGCGGTGGAGCAGCGGGCGTATCCTTTAATAGAAAAAAAGCATTATTAAAAGTATTGGGAGAAACGGTTGAAAGATATTCGCTAAGCACAAATAACAATAAGAAACTTATTCATAAAAGTTTTAAAGAACTAATAAAATTAAAAGAATATGTCTTGAGCCCTAAAAATTTTGTTATGTACCCTGATGATAAGGACTATATTAATAGTTTAAGTAGAAAAAAACTTCATTGGGTTAAAGGAAGATTTCTAACATCTAATAAGCAAATTTTAATACCAGCACAAGCAGTATACGTTCCCTATGTGTATTATTCTTCTGAGCCAGTACTGCGCTTCAATAATTCAACTGGTACAGCGGCTGGAACGGCTTTAAACGAAGCTCTATATAGAGGTATTTGTGAAATAGTAGAGCGTGATGCCTTTATGATATCCTATTTAAATAAACTTTCTTCTCCTCGAATAAACTTATCTTCTATAAAAGATAAAACAATCTACGATATTGTAAGTCTAATTGGTAGATATAAGCTAGATCTTGTTATTCTTGACCTTACCACTGATTTGCAAATTCCAGTATTTGCAGCTATTACGCTAGATAAGACGGGAGTAGGTCCTGCTGTGTCGGTTGGGTTAAAAGCAGGATTTAATATTAAAGAGACCATTGCTGGGGCAGTAGAAGAATCTCTTATGGTTAGACTTTGGACTAGAGATGAATTTGCCAATATGAGTTCTAAATACATGGAAAGTAATATGGTAAAAACTCTTGAAGACAGAGCTCGCTTTTGGTTTCCTATTTCTGCAATAAAATATCTTAATTTTTGGCTGACGAGTAAGAATCTAAAAAAGATTAATCTAAAAAAACAAAAATACTTAAATAATAATTTGGAAAGGGCCATTTTTTTGCTAAAAGAGAAAGGCATGGAGGCGATATATATTGATATAACCGATGATAAGGTAAGAGAATATGGGTTCGTCGTAGTAAAGTTAATTATTCCCGAGTTACACCCTTTGTATTTGGACGAAAGAGAAGCTTATTTGTCAGGAGAACGTTTATATAAAACGCCTGTCAAAATGGGACTTTTACAAACTCCTAAAACAGAAAGTCAGTTAAATAAAATACCTCACCCATTTTTATGAAAAAAAATAATACTCAAAAATTATTAGATAAAATTGAAGGGAAACAGTTTGTTTCTGATAAATTCCATTTCTCTACAAATAATAAACAGCTAGATACAGCTAGTATAAAAAATATTCCCCAGTCATGGACTAAAATTCATTTTAAGACTTATTCTCGTTTTGATAAGGTCTACCTTAATAATATAAAGACTCCAACAGATAAGTTAAGTAGAATTATGAGTGAGAGACGATCAATCAGACAATTCTCCGGTCTTTTTATTTCAAAAAATGAACTTTGTTCTTTGTTGTCTTCATCCTCTGGACTCATAAACTTAGGTGAATCAATAGATAATTCCCGAAGACCATATCCGTCTGCTGGGGCAAGATATCCTTTAGAAATTTACCCCCTTATACAAAATTGTACTGGTATAGAAAAAGGACTTTATCACTATAATGTTAAGGAAAATTCTTTGGAGCTGTTGTTAAAGAAAGATCTAAGTAAGTTACTTATCAAGATAACAGGTGGTGAAAAATGGTTAGGAAATGCTGCCGTAGTATTTATTATTACTGGTGTTTTGGATAGAACTAGAATAAAATATGGCGATAGGGGATACAGATATATTTTAATCGAAGCTGGACATTTAGGACAAAACTTATGTTTATTAGCGACAGAGCTTGGTTTAGGTAGCTGTCCTTTGGGTGGATATATTGATAGTGAAGTAAATAGATTATTAGATATTGAGTTGCAGAAAGAGGTGGCCTTATATTTAATAGCTGTAGGTAAAATATGAAGAAAACACCTTATAAATTCCTCAAGTTTTCCAATGGGCTTACTTTAATTCTCCAAACAATGTCAACGGTTGATTCAGTTGCGGTATATGTTGCTGTGGGTGCTGGGTCACGTTATGAAACTAAAGAAACTGCAGGACTTGCCCATTTTTTAGAACACATGCTTTTTGAGGGGACAAAAACATTACCTACCTCAAAAGACGTCGCTGAATACATAGAGTGCGTAGGAGGAAGAAGTGGTGCCTGGACAGACAAAGAATATGTTACGTACAATGCTAAAGTTCCTAAACAACACTTAGCTACTGCATTCAGTTATTTAGCCGATATCCTTTTTAATTCAACGCTAAACGACAAAGCAATCGAGAAGGAAAAAAGAATCGTTATGGAGGAGCTCAAACGTAAAACAGACAATCCTGAAGTAGAAATATGGGACTTATGGTTTGAGTGGGTATGGGGGAAGAATCAAGCGTTGGGACGTTCTACTTTAGGAGACCAAGCAACGATACAAAGGGTTACGAAACAAAAACTGCAAAATTATATGAAAAAACTTTATTATCCTGCTAATATGACCATTGCTGTTGTAGGTAACTTTTTTCTTCAAGAAGCAGAAACTTATGCTTTCAAATATTTTGGTCAGAAGCAAGAAAAAAGAATGCCGACGCTTAAAAAAATAAACGTCATCCCTAAAAAAATACATACAAAAATTGTCAGGACAGATGCACAGCAGGTACAACTAATATTAGGATTTGTTACGAATATTTCATATATGCATAAAGATCGTTTTCCCTTGCGACTCATTTCAGATATTTTCAATGCAGGTGTAAGCTCGCGTCTTTTTCATAAACTTATTTATGAATTGGGTATTGCATATTCAGCAGGTGCCCAAAGTTGGGTTTTTACTGATGTTGGATTATTTTATACTTATGGTGGTTTTTCTGCGGAAAACGTAGAGATAGCTATAAGAGCAATTTTGGAGGAGCTAAGAAAACTAAAAGAAGAAAAGATATCAGAGCAAGAATTACGAGAAACTAAAGAAAAAGGAAAAGCAAATATTAGTTTTTTATTAGAAGCTCCAGAGGCGATAGCAAATTGGTATGCACAACAACAAATAACAGAAAGAAAAATAATGACAGTAGAGGAAATGTTAAATAGAATTGATAAGGTTACTGCAGAAGATGTGCAAAGAGTAACAAGACTGCACTTTTTAAATAAAAATCTTTATTTAACCATAAGAGGGCCTTTAAATAAAGATAAGGTAAAAAGCATTGAGGATTTAATAATTCTTGCCAGAATATAAATGGAAAAGTTTGAAAAGTTCTTTAACCAGTCCCTCAGGTTTTTGTCATACCGTCCTAGAAGCGAGAAGGAAATAGCAGATTTTTTGGCGAAGAAGAAAGTTACCCCAGTTATTGTTACAAAAATTCTCAAAAAGCTAAAGGAGCAAAATTTAGTTAATGATCGGGAGTTTACCAAGTGGTGGGTGGAGCAAAGAACCAAATTTCGCCCGCGGGGTCTGCGAGTTATTAAAATGGAGTTAAAACAAAAGGGAATTAAACCAGAATTAATAGAGAAGATAATTTCTAATGACCAATTTCTAATTTCTAACAAGGAGGCGGTAAAGAAGTTAATTATTAAGAAAATTACTAACTACAAGGGTTTACCAAAACGAGAACTTTATCATAAACTTAGTCAGTTTTTACTGCGGCGAGGATTTGATTGGGATACAGTTAAAAATGCAGTTGACGATAGTTTAGGGAAGTGATATAATTATTTTATGGGGATGCAATTGGTGAGTAGATTGCTTTTAATAACAACCTACGAATTGGCCTTAAAAATTTAAGGTTTTTTACTATTGCGCCCCGGATTTTATGACTCCACTTTTTGATTTTAATAAACCAAGTAAACGCGTATCGCCTCGCCATTCTCCAAAAACTGCGGTTACTCCCGAGGAGGTAGAAAGAAGATTGGGGGCTCTCGAGGAAAGGGAAAGGACGCTGCGCGAGCGGGAAAAAGAACTTGAAACAAGATGGCAAAAGATAGAACAACTACGGGAAGAAGAGATTAGTAGGCTAGAGAAAGTAGCCGGGTTGACCCGAGAAGAAGCGCGAGAGCAGGTGTTGCGAGTTACAGAAGAAAAATATAAGCAAGAAGTGGCCAAAATTATCCGCGAAAAAGAAGAAGAGGCTAAAACGACCGCTGATAAAAAGGCCAGAGAAATCCTCGCTGACGCTATGCTTCATGGAGCGATTGATTATGTTCCGGAATTTACAGTTTCAACAGTCAAGCTAGCTGATGAGGAAATGAAAGGCCGGATAATCGGTAAAGAGGGCCGTAATATTAGAGCTTTTGAGCAATCAACCGGTGTTGATGTCGATTTAGACGAAGAGGGAGTGATTAGGTTATCTTCTTTTGATCCGGTCCGGCGAGAAATTGCCAGACGATCCTTGGAGAAATTAATTCGCGATACCAGAATCCAGCCGTTTAGAATTGAAGAAATTATTTCTCAAACAAAGAAAGAAGTAGAAAAAATCATGCTTGAAGAAGGAGAAAAATTATGTGCGGCAGTAGGAGTTTACAATTTGCCAAGAGACCTAATTGCCATACTTGGTCGTTTTAAATTCCGCTTTTCTTATGGACAGAATTTAATAGTTCATACTCTGGAAGAAACTAAAATGGGAGTGCAGATTGCCAGCGAATTGGGGGCCAATGTGGATGTGGTTAGGCTTGGTTGTTTGTTTCATGACATTGGCAAAGTGGCGACAGAAGATGAGGGCAGTCACGTTAAGCTGGGAGTGGAGTTACTTAAAAAATATCATATGCCAGAGCCGGTGATTAATTGCGTGGCCGAACACCACGAAGATAAGCCTTTTTCTTCGGTTGAATCAATCATAGTTTATATTGCCGATGCTATTTCCGGCGCTCGGCCGGGGGCCAGATATGAAGATTACCAAGACTATGCCAAACGTTTGCACGATTTGGAAGAAATTGCCAAAAAACAGGAGGGAGTAAAAGATGCCTTTGCCTTTCAGGCGGGTAGAGAACTGCGGGTTATTATAGATCCCGATAAGTTAGACGATGCGCAAACTGCCATTTTGGCTTCCAGAGTTAAAGAAGAAGTAGATAAAAAATTGGCTATTCCGGGAGAAGTCAAAGTTACCGCCATCAGAGAATTCCGAGCCATCGCATCCTAATAATCTTTATTATAAATTCCCCCTTGACAACAGTTTAATTTTTCTTGTATTGTTAAGCCAAACAGAAACTGCCCTTAGATAGGGGGTGAAAAGGGCATGACAAAAAGAGATTTAATCAACCTAGTAGCCAAAAAAGCCAATCTTACTAATAAAGCAGCCAGAGATGCAGTCCAGAGCGTTATTGATGGAGTGCGAGATGCCTTGAAGCGCGGCGAGAAAGTAGTAGTTACCGGTTTTGGCACATTTAGTCTTCGTTCTCGAGCTGCCAGAAAAGGCAGAAACCCAAGAACTGGTGAAGTAATTAATATTAACGCCAGAAAAACTCCCGGATTTACAGCAGGAAAGGCGTTAAAAAAAGCTGTAAGATAAAACTTGACAGCGTTTAGCAATTAGCGTCTAGCGTTTAGTTGTAGGGTGTATTAAACTATACCCTATACGCTATCTACTAGACGCTAATTATGGTTATTTCCGTTTCTCATCTTTCTAAATATTACCAAATACACAAGAAAGAACCCGGGTTAGTCGGTTCACTAAAGTCATTAATTAGCCGTAAATACGAGACTGTAAAAGCCGTTAATGACATATCTTTTGAAATAAAAGAAGGAGAATTGGTTGGCTTTATTGGTCCTAATGGGGCTGGTAAAACTACAACTTTAAAATGTCTATCGGGGCTTCTTTATCCAAATAAAGGGAGGGTGGAAGTCTTTGGTAATAATCCGTATGACAAGAAAGCAGAATTTTTAAAACAAATATCACTGGTGATGGGGCAGAAAAATCAACTCTGGTGGGACTTACCGGCAATAGACAGTATTATTCTGAATAAAGAAATTTATGAAGTTTCTGACAAGCAGTTTCAAAAGACTTTGAGGGAACTATCAGAACTGCTTGATGCAAGCCACTTATTAAAAGTTCAAGTACGAAAACTGTCACTGGGTGAGCGAATGAAAATGGAGCTAATTGCTTCTTTAATTCATACTCCCAAAATTCTTTTTTTGGATGAGCCGACGATTGGTCTTGATGTGGTTATGCAAAAAAAAGTGAGAGAATTTATTAAAGCTTATAATAAGCGCTTCTCGGGAACAATCATTTTGACAAGTCATTATATGAGCGATGTAGAGGAACTATGCGAGCGCGTCTTAATTATTAATTTTGGTAAAATTGTTTATGATGGTAAGTTGTCGCAAATTGTCGCAAAATACGCCCCATATAAAATTTTAAAAATAACTTTTTCCGATAAAGTTGAACAAGATAAGCTTAAAACACTGGGAGAAGTTAAACAATTTGATTTCCCGCGAGCAGTACTAGCTATATCAAGACTCAAGATAAATATAATTGCTTCCCAAATTTTACAAGATTTTCCTGTATCGGATATCAATATCGAAGAGCCGGAGGTTGAGGATGTTATCAGAAAAATATTTACAGGTCATCAAAAATAGCTGGGACGAATATTTTGTTTATCGACTCAATTTTGTAATGTGGCGGGTTAGAGTAGTCTTACAACTACTGGTTACTTATTTTCTATGGCTGGCAATATTCTCGCAAAAATCAGAAGATATCATCTTTGGCTATAGCGAAAGCAGGATTTTAACCTATATCCTGATGGGTGCCTTCTTAAGCGCAATTATTTATTCCACTCGCACGTTAGACGTGGGCGACCAAATAAATAGAGGAGATTTGTCAAATTTCTTAATTCGTCCAATAAACTATTTCTTTTACAAAATCTCTCAAGACGTAAGTGATAAATTGCTAAATATACTTTTTGCCGCATTTGAGTTAATAGTAATATTTGTTATTCTTAGGCCATCATTCATTTTTCAAACGTCAGGTGTAACGCTAGCTTTTTTTTCTGTGGCAGTTATTTTGGCAACAGCGCTATTTTTCCTGATAAGTTTTTTACTTGGCAGCATTGGTTTTTGGAGTCCAGAAGTATGGGGGCCACGATATTTATTTTTTGTGGTAAATTCTTTTTTAGCCGGAGGACTTTTTCCCTTGGATATATTGCCAAAAACTCTTTTTACCATGCTACAATTTACCCCGTTTCCTTATCTACTTTATTTTCCTCTAAAGATTTATTTAGGTAGTCTGACAACAATGCAGATATTATCAGGCTTAGCAATAAGTTTTTTATGGGTAGTGATTATGTATTTTTTAGTAAAAATAATTTGGCAAAAAGGACTTTCTTTATATGAAGCAGTGGGTAGATGATTATATTTAAATATATTAAAGTTTGGTATTTATTAACAGTTAATTCCTTTTCGACGGCCCTAGTTTCTCGCTTTGGGGCAGTTTTATTTTTTACTGGAAAACTGATCGGATTTTTCTTTTTTCTTCTTTTTCTGATGCTGCTGGTAGATAGAACACAAACCTTAATCGGCTATTCTCTATGGCAAGTCATCCTTTTTTTTCTCACCTTCAATTTAATCGATACTATTTCCCAATTCTTTTTTAGAGAGGTATATCGTTTTCGCTATCAAGTAGTGACGGGGAATTTCGATTTAATACTGGTTCGTCCCATTAATCCCTTATTTCGCGCTCTGGCCGGAGGAGCTGATTTTCTGGATTTGGTGACAATTCCCTTGCTACTTATTTCTATAGTTTATGCCGCTGGGAAAGTTGAATCAATTACATTTACTAACGCCACTTTTTATATTTTACTTACTCTTAATGGGCTGGTTTTATCAACCGCCTTTCATGTACTTGTTTTAGCAATTGCAATTCTTACTACTGAAATTGATCACACGATTATGATTTATCGGGATATTACCAAAATGGGACGAGTGCCAATTGATATTTATAATCAGCTTCTTCGGGGACTACTTACCTTTGTAGTACCGGTGGGACTTATGATGACTTTTCCGGTTAAGGCTTTGCTGGGGTTATTAAGTTGGCCCGGAATAATTATCTCCTTCGCGATGGGGGCAATTTTCTTTTTTGCCAGTTTAAAACTTTGGAGTTATAGTCTGCGCCATTACTCTAGCGCCAGTAGCTAGTAAATTTACTAATATGGTATACTTCTACTCATGACCATCGCCACCAGAACGTCTTTTCTTATTTTCATTGCCCTTTTAATAGCGTGGGTTCTTTATTTAGTCAGAGCGGTTCTTCCCCCATTTATTTTGGCAGCAGTTTTTGCCTATATTTTAAATCCACCACTACGAGTTTTTGCACAAAAGTCTAAACTGCCACGAGCAATTTTTATAGTTATTCTTTATGTCTTATTTTTTGCTGGTTTAGGATGGGGGGGAACATTTTTATCAAAACAATTAATTCGCGAAGCGCAAGATTTAGCCAGCGAATTAGTCTTTTTTGTTGATGCTGCCCGTAGTCAAATAGACATACTACCAGTCTTCCTGCGAGATTTTGTTCATGGTTTATTACTCTCTGTCCAGGAGGGTTTTAATATTGAACCTCAAGCCGTCTGGCCGTTTTTTTCCGGAGCCGCCTCGAGAGTATTTACTTTTATCACTTTTTTGTTTGCCTCATTCTATTTTTTAAAGGACGGAGAGCATTTTATCGAGAAGATTTTATTTCTTCTGCATAAAGAACACAAAATTGAAGCGGAAAAACTGCTGATAAAAATTAATCTTGTTTTGGGTAATTATTTACGCGGACAATTATCGCTGGTTTTGTTAATGGCAGTGGTCGGGTTTATTTTACTTACCGCCTTGGGAGTACGATTTTCTTTAATTTTGGGTCTAGTCATCGGACTGGCAGAAATTGTTCCCATGATAGGTCCTATTATCGCCGGAACCATTACGGTTTTTGTGGCGGTTTTTGATGGAGCTTCTCAATTTGGTCTACCGCCTATTTATGACGGATTGATAGTTTTATCTGCCTATGTGATTTTAAATCAGATAGAGAATTATTTAATTGTTCCTCAAGTGATGGGAAAGGCCATAGATTTGCATCCTTTATTAATATTTTTTGCGGTGCTGGCCGGAGGTCATTTGTTTGGCATTTTGGGATTTATTTTAGCTGTGCCCATTTTGGCAGTACTACGGGTTCTTCTGGAGTATTTGTTGAAAAAGTTTACTTCTTGAAATTGTTCCTTGGAAGTTAGTAAGCCAGATTCTGTTTTTAAATCGTCATCTATCTCTGTTATGAAGTTTTGTTCACATCAGCCCCGCTTTTGGCGGGGTGCCCCTTATTTGAACCTGCGCGAGCAGCGTCGATAGCGGTTCGTTCTAGGGTTGCAGCAGGGAGGATTGCCCGTTTCACCCCCGATTTTCATCGGGATTCGTCACTGTTGCTCTAAACTAGCCATGCACCTAAGCTTGCGCATGATACATGGTGTCGGCTTGCGCCGACCACCCTACTCTATGCTGTCTGGACTTTCCTCCAGGTACCGTATGGTACCTGGCGACGATTCTTCTTCCAAGGAACAATTTGATTTTACCACAAAAAGCCAAAAATTGCAAAAGTATCCTCTTGTTTTTTTCTAGTAAACCATTTACAATTCTGCCATGAAAGGCAGGCAGACTCAAAAAAAAATCTACTCTATCGCCACGCTTGCCTCTCACTCATGCCTCCAGATTTTAAAGGGAGCAAAAAATGAAGGATTTAAAACAATTGCCGTCGTCACAGAAAAAAACAGCGTATTTTATAAAACATTTAACTTCATTGATGAGTTAATTCTTATAAAGAAATTCTCCGACTTTCCTAAAATCGAGAAGAAATTAATCAAAAAAAATGCCATTATTATTCCCCATGGTTCATTCGTTGCCTATTTAGGTTTTGAGGAAAACAAAAATATGAAGACCCTTTATTTTGGCAATAAAGATGTTTTGGATTGGGAGGGAGATAGAAGGAGACAACGTGAGTGGTTAGTCAAAGCCAATATCAATGTTCCGAGACAATTCGAATTGCCTTCCGAGATTGACGCTCCGGTGATGATTAAATCTTATGGGGCTGCCGGGGGACGGGGCTATTTTTTCGCCAAAAATAAAGAAGAGTTTGCCGATAAAATTATTAACTTTCCGGCCCGCGACTACGTTATTCAGGAATATATTATTGGGGTGCCACTCTTTATTCATTATTTTTATTCTCCTATTACTAAAAAGCTGGAAATAATGAGTATTGACAGGCGTTATGAAACAAATGTCGATTCTTTAGGCCGTATACCATCGCAAAATCAAGAAGGATTGGGGATTGAACCGTCATTTGTGGTGGTAGGAAATGCCCCTTTGGTTCTGCGGGAGTCATTACTGCCTAGAGCTTATGAAATGGGTGAAAGAGTAGTTAAAACTTCGCAAAAAATTATCAGCAAAAAAGGATTGTTTGGTCCGTTTTGCTTGGAGACAATTATTACTCCCCAACAAGAATTTTTTGTGATTGAAATTTCCTGCCGGATTGTGGCCGGTACCAATTTATTTATGGAGGGCTCCCCCTACTCGCAACTTTTATATAATGAGCCAATGTCAACAGGCAGAAGAATTGCTCGGGAGATAAAGCTGGCAGTTGAACAAAAAAAACTCGACTCTATTTTAGCTTAATATAAGCAAAGCTAATAAACATATATTTATGGTAACAGTAATAATTGGTGCTCAATGGGGAGACGAGGGAAAGGGGAAAATAATTGACATATTGGCAAAGAATAGTGATTATGTGGTTCGCTTTCATGGAGGTAATAATGCCGGACACACCATAGTTAACCAATATGGAAAGTTTCCCCTCCATCTTGTCCCATCAGGTATTTTTAATCGCAAAACAATTTGTTTAATAGCTAACGGAGTAGTGATTGATCCGGAAGTTTTGGTGATGGAGCTAGAGTCTCTAAAAAAAGCGGGAGTTAAGCTTAAAGGTCGTCTTTTTATTTCCCCTAGATGTCATTTAATCATGCCATACCACAAAATACTGGATGGGCTTTATGAGCAGATTAAAGGCAGGAGTAAGACGGGGACAACCGGTCGGGGAATAGGCCCCGTATATGCAGACAAAGTCTCTTATAATGGGATAAGAGTTTATGATCTTTTAGACAAAAAACTGTTCGCAGAAAAATTAAAAATGCAATTAAAGGTAAAAAACAAGATTATCAAAGCATTGGGGGGAAATAATGTTGATTATAAAAACGCTTTCGATAAATTTAACAAATTAAAAAAAATCTTAGCCCCCTTTATAAAAGAAACATTTACCATTCTTCAGGAGGCGGTATCAAAAAAGAAAGAGGTTTTATTGGAGGGGGCGCAAGGAATGTTTTTAGATAATGATTGGGGAACATATCCTTATGTGACTGGTTCAAGTGTTGTGGCGGGTAATGTAACTGCCGGAGCAGGAATTCCGCCAAGGGTAATAACGAAAATAATTGGAGTTGCCAAGGCTTACACAACTAGGGTGGGAGAGGGACCATTTCCGACTGAACTGGCAACGAGTGACGGAGAGCTACTACGGGGAAAGGGGGAAGAGTTTGGGGCAACTACGGGAAGAGCCCGGCGCTGCGGCTGGTTGGATTTAGAGCTTATAAAATTTGCCAGTCGGGTTAATGGCATAACAGAGCTGATTATTACTAAGCTAGATGTTTTGGATAGTTTTCCCAAAATCAAAATCTGCATTGGCTATAAGCTGGATAACAGGGTTGTCAAATACGAAGAGTTAAATCCAACTTTTCTACAAAAAGTACAGCCAATCTATATGGAATTTTCAGGTTGGCAGACGAAAACAGGTGGAATTAAAAACTTTAATGACTTGCCAAGACAGGCTAAAAAATATATTGCTACGATTCAAAAATTAACAAATGTCAAAATTTCCTATATTTCTAACGGGCCAAAAAGAAATGAAATCATCAAAATCTAAATACAGAATAGCGGTACTTGGTAGTCATAGTGCTTTGGATGTTTGTCTAGGAGCAAAAAAACAAGGGTTTAAAACGCTGGTTATTGTAGAAAAAGAAAGAGATAAAACATATGCAGAATATTTCAGAAATATTATTGACGAAGTACTTTATGTTAATAAATTCAAAGATTTATTGACAGAAAAAATTCAGACAATTCTTCTAAAGAAAAATTGCATTTTTATTCCCCATCGCTCTTTTGAAGTTTACCTTAACGATTACGACACGATAGAGAAAAAATTTAAAGTGCCTATGTTTGGTAATCGTTTTTTATTACGAGTTGAGGAGCGGTCAATGAAACCAAATCAGTACGACCTTCTTGAGAAGGCGGGAATTAAGTTTCCCAAAAGATTTGTCAAGCCAGATCATATTGACAGATTGGTAATCGTTAAAGTTTTGGAAAAAGAGCGTAAATTTGAACGAGCATTTTTCTTGGCTAGTTCATTTAAGGAATATAAAAAAGAATCAGCAAAGTTATTAAAAGAAGATAAAATCACTAAGGAGGCGTTAAAGAATGCTGTTATTGAAGAATTTGTCTTAGGAGTGCAGGTGAATCTTAACTTTTTTTACTCACCTTTGGGAAATAGATTAGAATTAATTGGTACGGACACTAGACGTCAAACAAATCTCGATGGTTTATTGCGTTTACCTTATGTTAACCAACAACAAGTAATGGAGAACAATTTAGTAAGACCAATATATGAAGAGGCTGGGCATATTGCAGTGACGGTTTTAGAATCTCTTTTGGAACAAGCGTTTGGCATTGGCGAGAGATTTGTTAAAGCCACCAAAGAAATGTTTTCTCCGGGTGTAATTGGGCCATTTGGTTTGCAGACGGTAATAACGGCGGGGCCGCCAAAAAAAGAAATAGTGGTTTTTGATGTGGCGCCGCGCATGCCCGGCAGTCCGGGGATTTCTGCAACGCCATATAGTTCGTATCTTTACGGCCGGCCAGTCAGCATGGGCGAGAGGGTGGCGATAGAAATTAAAGAAGCAATCAAAAAAGGTCAGTTGAAAAAGATTCTAACCTAATGAATAAATTTAAAGACGAAATTCTGAAACTTAAAGATAAAAAGCATATAGATAAAAAACTTATGAAAGTATTTTTAAATAAAGCCAAGAATATAAATTTTGTGAGAGAAGAAAGTCCTGCTGAACATTTTTGCTCGTTCTTTCTGCCCATAGATGAAGAGTTAAAATCGGTATTTCTCGGACACCACCTCATTGCTGATGATTGGATTCCTCCAGGCGGCCATACCCAAAAAGGAGAAGGCCCAAGAGAAACAGTCATTAGAGAGTTTAAGGAAGAGTTGGATTATAAAATCAATGATAAGCAAATAGAATTATTTGACATCTCAATTATCAAAACAAGAAATGCTGCGCGGCCATGTAAATTCCATTATGATTTTTGGTACCTAGTTAATATTAAAAAAAGAGATTTTAATGTAGACAAAAAAGAATTTTATAAAGCCCAATGGTTTTCAATAGAAGAAGCAATCAAAAAAACAAAGCGAGATGAATATAAATCGGTATTAAAAAAATTACTACATTAATAAGTATGGAAAAATTTGATTACACAACTTATCTTTCTCCCTTTACTTGGCGGTATGGCAGTCACGAGATGAGAAAAATTTGGTCGGAAGTATATAAAAGAAAACTTTGGAGAAAAGTTTGGGTGGCGCTAGCTCGAGCACAACAAAAAGCGGGACTCGTTAGCAAAAAAGAACTAGACGATCTAATAAGGCATAAAGATGATATTGATATTGAAAAAGCACACGAAATTGAGGAGGAGGTAAAACATGACTTAATGGCAGAAATCAAAGCTTTTGCCTTACAAACAAAAATTGGTGGAGGGAAAATTCACTTGGGTGCAACTTCTATGGATATTGAGGACAATACAGATGCCATTCGCTGTAAAGAATCACTGGCTACAATAGAAAAAAAGTTAAAAGAATTAATAAAGACTTTTAGTGAGAAAGTAGATAAATATAAAAATATGCCATGCATGGGTTATACCCATCTTCAGCCGGCAGAGCCAACGACGCTCGGTTATCGTTTCGCTTTTTATGCGCAAGATCTATTTCTTGATCTTCAATTATTATGGTTTGTTAATAATCAGCTAAAGGGAAAAGGTATTAAAGGCGCGGTGGGGACATCAGCGAGTTATCTTGCTTTGTTGTTAAATAACAACAAGGTAGAGAGAATGGAACAAAAAGTAATGAAAGATTTGGGGATTGACGCAGTAATTGTGGCGAGTCAAACAGCCCCTCGTAAGTTTGAATATTTTATAGCGATATTACTAGCATCAATTGCTAGTTCACTTTATAAATTTGCTTTTGATATTCGTATTATGCAATCACCTGGTTTTGGTGAATGGCAGGAACCATTTGGGCAAAAACAAGTTGGCTCGTCAGCTATGCCTTTTAAGAAGAATCCCGTGAAGTCTGAACAAATTTGCTCCTTGGCCCGATTAGTATTTAATTTAAGCAATATCGCTCGTGACAATGCGAGCAATATGTTACTCGAAAGAACACTTGATGATTCGGCTAATCGTCGAGTTTTTTTGCCGGAAATGTTTTTGGCGGTTGATGAGATGCTGACAAGTGCCACTAAGATTATTGAGGGTCTTATTATTAATGAACAACAAATAGAAATTAATCTAGTAAAATACGGACCGTTTGCGATAACGGAGGCAGTTTTAGCAGAAGCAGTCAAAAAGGGCGCTAATCGACAAGAAATGCATGAGATCTTGCGGGAGCTTTCTATGATGGCTTGGGACAAAATACGACTCGGAGAAAAAAACCCATTGACTGACTTAATCCTCCGTGATAAAAGAATTATAAAGTTTGTTGATGTGAATAAACTAAATAAACTATTAGATCCCAAGCGATATATTGGTCTTGCCGCTAAGTATTGTGAGAAAATTACAAGAGAGATAGAAAAATGAAAAAAGTGTTGGTTTTAATTATTGCGGCTTCCGATTCGGATTTGCCGGTCGTGAGCGAGGCGGCCAAAGTTTTAGAGGAATTTGGAGTAGGTTATGCGCTGACCATTTCTTCAGCGCATAGATCACCACAGCGAACAGTTGCCTTAATTGATAAATTTAAAAAAAATGGAGCAAAGGTAATTATTGCCGGAGCATCTCTGGCCGCTCATCTGGCAGGAGCAGTGGCGGCTCATTTCCCCTTGCCCGTTATTGGCATTCCATTAAAGAGCGGAGCCCTAGCCGGTGTTGATGCTCTTTATGCCACAGTGCAAATGCCGCCGGGAATACCGGTCGCCACGGTGGGTATTGATAACGCCAAGAATGCGGGACTATTGGCTGTGCAAATTCTGGCAACAGCAGACAAAAAATTAGAGAATAAATTAATTGCATATAAAAAAAGTTTGGCTGGGGGCGTAGAGCAAAAGGCAGCTAGATTAACCAAGGTGGGTTGGCAAAATTATTCGACAGATAAAAAATGACTTCAGTTCTTAAAACAGTTAATATTAAAAGTCTAGGGAAAAAACACCAGGGTAAAGTCCGCGATTACTACATCTTGGCTAATAAACGTGTTATTGTTACCACCGACCGCCAATCTGCCTTTGATAAAGTTTTAGGACACATCCCATTTAAGGGACAAGTATTAAATCAGCTGTCTGCTTTCTGGTTTGAAAAAACAAAAGACATTATCCAAAATCATGTTGTTTCAGTCCCCGATCCCAATGCAATGATTGTCAAAAACTGCCAAATAATTCCCATTGAAATGGTAGTTCGCGGGTACATAACTGGCGTTACCGATACTTCAATTTGGGGAAGTTATGAGAAGGGAGAGCGAGTTATTTACGGCATTAAGTTTCCGGAAGGTCTTCACAAAAATCAAAAACTCACGAAACTCGTTATTACCCCCACCACTAAAGCAGAAAAAGGGCATGACCAGCGGCTAACGGAAAAAGAAATCTTGCAGAAGAAAATCGTTTCTCCTTCTTTATGGCGAAGGATGAAAAAAGTTTCATTGGCTCTATTTACCCGGGGACAAAAAATTTGTGATAGAGCAAGTATCATTTTAGTTGATACTAAATATGAATTTGGACTAGATGAGCAAGGAAAGTTAATGTTAATTGATGAAGTTCATACGCCCGACTCAAGCCGCTATTGGGTAAAGAAAACATACAAAGAGCGATTTAAAAAGGAGTTAGAGTCGGAAAGTTATGACAAAGAACCGCTGCGAATGTGGTTTAAAGAACACGGATATAAAGGCGAGGGAAAACCGCCTAAGATGCCGCCGGAGTTTATTGCCAAGATGAGTCGCCTTTACATCGGAATTTATGAAAAAATCACCGGAAAAAAATTTATCCCCGATACAACCCGTAATGTTAATAAAAGAATTAAAGACAATTTAATAAAAACGGGAATTATTCATGCTGGAAGATAAGTTTCATGATCAATGTGGAGTTTTTGGAATTTATGATGCCTCGGGAAAAGTTGATGTAGCCCGCATCGCCTACTATGCCTTGTATGGCTTGCAGCATCGGGGACAGGAGAGTGCTGGTATTGCCGTCAGTAATGGAAAAAGATTTAAACTTCGCCGCGGCATGGGTTTGGTACGAGATGTTTTTAAAACAGAACGTCAAATGCAGAGCTTGGGGAAAGGCAGAATTGCGGTCGGTCACAATAGATATTCGACCACTGGTTCTTCTCATCTGCGTAACGCCCAACCCTTTTGTCTGGCAAAAAATAGAGAACAAATGGTAATTGCCCATAATGGAAATCTTATTAATACTAAAGAGTTAAAGAGAAAAGTAAAAAGCGTCAAGCTTAATTCCACTACGGATACTGAACTTATCGCAGCACTACTACTCGAAAGTAAGAAAAAAAAATGGCAAGATAAATTTCTGGAAGTTCTTCCCCAGCTGGTGGGGGCGTATAGTTTAGTTGTTGGTACGAAGGATTTGCTTTTTGGAGTGCGAGATAGATTTGGAGTGAGACCTCTAATTTTGGGAAAATTAAATAAGGGGTGGGTCTTGGCTTCGGAGGATTGCATTTTTCCCGGCATTGGAGCTAAATTTATTAGAGAAGTTAAGCCGGGCGAAGTGGTAGCAATTGGAAAACGGGGTGTAAAAACACTTATTAACCATCGCTTAAAAGACGGAGCTTTTTGCATTTTTGAATATGTCTATTTGGCAAGACCAGACTCAACATTAAATAGTCAATCAGTTGGTAATGTTAGGGCAAGGAGTGGCGAGATATTGGCGGTTGAGTCGCCTGTTAAAGCAGATATGGTAATGGCAATACCTGATTCGGGAACCACCGCTGCCATCGCCTTTGCCAAAAAATCCGGCATCCCATTTGGAGAAGGAGTTATCCACAATCGCTATATTGGCAGAACTTTTATCCAGCCGGACCAACGAATGAGAGAGCTAGGAGTGAAAATAAAATTTGGTCCAATGGCGGCAAATTTAAAAGGGAAGAGAGTGGTGGTGGTTGATGACTCAATTGTTAGAGGAACAACTATGAGGGAATTTATTCAAATGCTACGAAATTATGGAGCGCGTGAAGTTCATATTCGCATTGCCTCTCCACCAATTATCGACCCCTGCTTCTACGGAGTTGACACACCCCAAAAAGAAAGCCTGATAGCAAGTCATTTTGAAAACGGCGAAAATGTTAATGTAGAAAAAATTACAGAATTTATCGGAGCCAATTCACTTGCCTATTTAAGCCTTAAGGGATTATTAAAAGCGGCCGGAGCAGCAAATGACTCGCGATTTTGTACGGCCTGTTTTAGCGGAAAATATAAAATC
>CAYUJR010000013.1:0-20455 GCA_964445095.1 uncultured Gammaproteobacteria bacterium | reverse complement strand
GAAAAGGATCTCTTTCTGCACCCAATCTAAAATGCTCGCCTTCTTTTTGCAGTAAAGCTTTCAACTGTGCATAATTTGCCAAGCCTGTTTGAGGATCCGGGTGCATTGCTTCAAATAAAGCACCTTCGAATTCTCCTCTCTGTGGATCATGAAGAGTAGCACCATATTTTCTAGCAATCTCTGGGGTTGGGTACCTAATACGCCTTGTTGCCTCTCTTCTTCCTATGTGCTCCGCACGACGCATTATCCAGAGTCCGCCAAGACGTAAAGCGTCTGCTGGCGTAAACGTCTCTTGTGCAGAAATTTCCTCTAAACATTTCCGGCATCAGTTACAGCTTTTTTTGAAGCTCGTGCTAGATCCCATGGCACATCTTCAGTTTCAATATCTGGTTCTGACATAGTTTCAGTCTAGCATAGTTCGACTTCGTTCACCACAGGCAAAAATGAGTTCGGATTTTTTAAAAAAGGGGAACTAGTAGTAGGTTAAAATTTAAATTAACAGCCGTAGAGTTGAAGATTTACCTGTTGCCTGCTATCTTTAGTAAGTAACAAAATACCTGCTTTTTCTAATCTAGGTTTATCTTCTAAAAGAGCAACTGATGGATCATCTAATAATTCAAGAATTCTACTAGCGTTATCATCCGCAGCAATTCTATTTATCGAGAATTTACCACATCCAGCACATTTATGAATGAGCATTATTTCTCCCTGACGTTCCTGCCCGTATTTATCTATACCTTCCTTTTTAAAGGTAAGACCTTTTGGCTCCATTACCGCGCGGCATGTTGATTTTCTATCTCCGGGCTTTTGGTCATCTACATGTTTTGACCAAAGGCATATTGGACAATGGTTTCTGTTTCTGGTGCCAATAGATTTACTCACAATGACCCACTTCTGGCAATGAGAGCATTTAAAGCCTGACTTTGTCATCTCTTTGGAGATTGTTTCTTTCTTCTGGCTTTTCCGCCGGTGCCCACCATTCTTCGCTGTCTGGTACGCGGATCACGAGTCAGTAGTCCTTGTTTTTTTAGCAAAGATCTGTATTTTTCTTTATTTAAACTACTCAAGGCTCGAGCAATTCCATGAATCATTGCCCCCAGTTGTCCAGATAATCCTCCGCCCTCAACTTTAACCGTAATGTCAAATTTACCAACCGTATCGGTAACTGCCAAAGGCTTTAAATAAAAAATCTTATTGACGCTACCGGTAAAATACTCTTCAACTGGTTTTGCATTAACTGTAATTATTCCGCTTCCCTTAGAATATAATCTTACCCGCGCCACTGCCTCCCGCCGCCTTCCCACGGCAAGGATGTAGTCTTTTGACTTTTGACTTCTCGCCCTGAGCGAAGTCGAAGGGTTAACTTTTAAATTTGTCTCCATATGGGTGCTCTTCTCCGCTAAAAACCAGCAGACGCTCCAACATTCTATCCCTTAATCTATTCTGTGGCAGCATTCCGCGGACGGCATGAATAATTAAATCTTGCGGTTTTCTTGCCCGAAGTTTATTAAGCGTTTCGACCTTAAATCCGCCCGGATAACCACTATGGCGATAGTACTTTTTTTCTTTTTCTTTTCTGCCGGTTACTGCTACCTCTTGAGCATTAACAACCACTACGTAATCACCGCAATCTAGATTCCTGACAAAATATGGCTTACTTTTTCCCATCAGTAAATTAGCTATTTCTGTTGATATTCTGCCAAGCACTTTTCCTCTGATATCAACTTTGTGCCAATCTCTTTTAATGTCTGATGCTTTAGTTGGTCGGGTCATATTCATTATTTCTTATTCTCTTTTATCTTAGTTTTCTTTGTAACCACTGATTTTGCCACCACTGCTTTCACTAATTTCTTATCAGCATCTTCTGTGGTTACAACTTTTTCCACAAATTCGATTAATGCCATCGGAGCATTATCCCCAAGTCTCGTTCCAAGCTTGGTGATTCTAGTAAAACCGCTGGTTCTATTTTTAAAAACGGGGGCGATTTTACTAATCAGTCTCTCTATTAATCTGTCTGGTAAGTAGCTTTGCAGATAGCGCCTGCTGGTTTTCCCCTTTTTGGCAAAACTTATGACTCTATCTACTAGACCTCTCAACCGTCTAGCTTTTGCCTCGGTTGTTTTAATCCCTTGGTGAACTACGAGTTCTCTTAGCAAATTTTTGAGTTGAGGAGTTTTATTAGACATTGAGAGCTACACCTTTTTCCCGCAGTTTTTCTTCGATAATTGAGATTGATTTTGCTCCCATGTTGCGGATTTGACTAAGTTCTTTCTTGGGAGTTCCCAACAATTGACCCACGGTTTCTATACCGCCATTTTTTAAACTGTTATAAATGCGGGTTGGCAAATCAAGCTCCTCCACGCTCATTTTAAGAACATCTTCGGAGACCGATGGAGTAATGGCAATACCTTCTTCTGGTGCTTGCACTTTAGGTTCATAAATTTGAATAAAATAAGAAGTAAGGATTTTAGCCGCTTCGTCTACTGCTCTTTCGGGCTCAATAGTTCCATCTGTCCAAACTTCTAAAATTAATTTATCAAGATTGGTAACTCGTCCTACTCGCGTTTCTTCTACCTTATAATTAACCCTAACGACAGGAGTAAAGATGCCGTCAATCGGGATAACACCAATTGTTGAGATTTTACGCTCTTCTGCTAAAGTATAGCCATATCCTGCTTCAACCTCCATCTCTATTTCCAGCTTTGATTTTTTATCAGACAAGCTCCCTAGATATAGCTCTTTATTAATAATCTCGACTTCGGAGGGAGTTTCGATTTTATCTGCTCTGACCTCGCCGGGCCCATAAGCCAACAGTTTAATCGTGGCTCGCTCGCCTTCCAACTTAAGCCTAAGATTTTTGATGTTGAGGATAAGCTCGATAATATCTTCCTTAAGTCCCGGCAAAGTGGAGAATTGATGGCGGATACCGTCAATTTTAACAGAAGTTACAGCCGCCCCCGGCAGTCCGGTTAACAGCACTCTACGCAGAGCATTTCCCAAGGTATGGCCAAAACCAGGGTTCAAAGGTTCAATCACGAACTTTCCGTAATTTTGCTCTGCTGTCTTAACTTCGATTTTAAAACTTGGGTTCCTCATAAGCCTTAACGAGAATAATACTCTATTATTAGCTTTTCATCAATAGGCTCTTTGATATCCTCTCTTGTCGGCATCCGTACTAATTGTCCGAGCGGGCCTTTTCTTACTAGATAATCTGGGGTGTTGACTTCTTCAGTTAATAATTTTTTAATCACCGGCGTCTCAATCGCTTTAGAACTAAGAGAAACTACCTGTCCCTCTTTAACTTGATAAGAAGGTCTATCAACTTTATTATTGTTAACCTGAACATGACCATGCGTTACCAATTGACGAGCCATTGGTCTGGTCGGCGCCAGTCTCAATCTATAGACTAAATTATCAAGTCTTGTTTCCAGCAGTCGTAAGAGAGCCGATCCGGTTTCTCCTCTTTTTTTCAACGCCTCTTTATAATATTTATGAAATTGTCTTTCCAGAACTCCATAAATTCTTTTGGCCTTTTGTTTTTCTCGCAGTTCTATGCCGTATTCTGATAATTTGCGTCCTCTTTTATGTCCATGCACGCCCGGCCTGACGTTAAGACGACGCTCGAGCGAACTAGATACCTTATCTAAAATATTTACTCCCTCTCGTCTTGCCAACTTATGTTTTGGACCGGTATATCTTGCCATAAATATTAAACTCTCCTCTTCTTTTTAGCTCTTGGACCATTATGTGGAATAGGCGTCACGTCAGCAATTAAAGAGACTGTGAGTCCGGTATTTTTAAGCCCCCTTAAAGCCGCATCTCTACCAAACCCCGGACCTTTAATATAGACTTCCACATTTTTAATACCTGTTACCATAGAACGTCTGGCTACATCTTCTACGGCGGTAGTGGCGGCATAGGGAGTAGATTTTCTTGCTCCCTTAAAACCGCTCCTGCCGGAACTTCCCCAGGCCACTACATTTCCTTTACTATCGGTAATGGTCACTAACGTATTATTGAATGTGGCCGTGATATACATTCTCCCATTTGGGTTGTCAAGTTTTTTAACTGCTTCTTTTGCCATTTTTATTTTTTAGTTTCCTCTTCCTTCTTAATTAAGCCCATTTTTACAGCCGTCTCTTTTTTAATAGCCCCAATGGTGACCCGCTTACCGCGCTTGGTGCGGGCATTGGAACGGGTCCGCTGACCCCTGACGGGCAGACTTTTACTGTGTCTTATCCCTCGATAAGCTTTCATCTCTTTTAACAACTTAATATTTTCTTGTATCTCTGCTCGTAGGTCTCCTTCAACTTTATATTCATCGAGAGCTTTTTGTATTCTACCTAGCTCTTCTTCGCTAAGCTGACTGACTCTTTTAACGGGCGAAATCTTGCTTTTTTGTAAAATACCCAAAACATTAGATCTGCCTACCCCATAAAGGTAGGTTAAGGCTATATCTATTCTTTTTTGATCTGGAATATTTACACCGACAATACGCATAAAATAAATAGTTTTTATCCTTGACGCTGTTTGTGTCTTGGGTTATCACAAATAATATAAAGCGTTCCTCGTCTTTTGACGATTTTACACTTTTTACAACGTTTTTTAATACTGGCTTGTACTTTCATTTATATCTTAAAGTAATTCTTCCTTTGGTTTTATCGTATGGCGTCATCTCAAGCTTAACTTTATCTCCCGGTAAAATTCTGATGTAATGAATCCTCATTTTACCCGATAAATGGCATAAAACAATTCCCCCATCGGCAATTTTTACCCTAAATAGGGTATTGGGCAGAGCCTCAACAACTTCTCCTTCAACTTCTATCGCGCCTTGATGTACCATATTAAGCCCTGAATTATTATTTTATCAAATCTATGCTAACTAGTCAATACTACAGGACCATCATCTGTAATAACCACTGTTCTTTCAAAAAGTCCCGATAAACTGCCGTCTTTGCTTTTAATAGTCCAGCCGTCATTGTCAAGCTCAACTCCTGGTTTACCCTGGTTATAGATTACCTCAATGGCTATTGTCATCCCTACCTCGAGCTCCGGAGTCTCTAAAATTGGTCGGTTAACAAAACCCGGCACTTCCGGTTCTTCATGAAGCTGCCTACCTACTCCATGCCCCACCAAATTTTGCACTACCGAATAATCCGCCTTCTCAATGATCTCCTGAATTGTTTTTGAAATGTGACCGATTCTGTTCCCAACTCTCGCCATTTTAATTGCCTCTTCCAGCGCCCTCTTCCCCGTCTTTAAAAACTTATCAACTTCGTCCCCTCCATTTGAGATTTGAGATTTGAGATTTGAGATTTTTATCGTATGTGCCATATCGGTATTAAATCCCCTATAATAAACCCCGCAGTCAATGCCAACTGTATCTCCTTCTTTAAATTGATAATTCCCGGGGATACCATGAACAACTACATCATTAACTGAAACACAAATAGTGTGTTTATACCCCTTGACTCTTTTAAAAGCCGGCTGGCCACCTTTTTCACTAATTAATTTTTCCGCCAGCTTATCAATTTCCAACTCCGAGACTCCGGGACGAACATTTTTTAAAAGTTCTGTCAAAACCTCCGCCAAAATCCTCCCCCCGACTTTCATAATCTCAATCTCTTCGCTGGTCTTAATATTAATCATGTCAAAGTCCGTTTTTCTCTCTTTGACTAACTCCTAATTTACTCATGATTTCGCTATGAATCGCCGTAATTTCTCTTTCTCCATTAATTTCTTCAAGAACTCCTTTATTCCTAAAATATTCAATAACTGGCTTTCTGTCTTCATCTTGGTTTTTAAGTCTTTCTCTGATAACACTTTCGTCATCATCCAAACGACCCCTGTGCTGAACCCTCATTCTTCTTATCACCTCATCTTCTGATATTGCTATATGAAATATTTTATTAATAGATAAACCACGCCCATCAAGATATGCGCTTAAGGTCTCGACATCTTCTTCGGTTGCCGGATAATTGTCTAAGATGAAACCATTGCCAGTCTCATCAAGCCTACTTTTTAATAGAGGGAATTTTATACTATTAGGAAAGTGTTTGCCTTTCATTGCATATAGCTCGTATACTTGATTTATTTCTCCATTATTAACCCTTGCCTCGCGAATCAAATCGCCCATGGCAAAGACTGGCAACCCCAGCTCTTTTCCCAGCATTGTTGATTGCGTTCCTTTTCCTGATTCTGGCCTACCAAGAAAAACAATAATCATTTTTTAATTCTAGACATTATCTCCCGGTGAATTTCTTCAACTGTTCGCTCGCCGTTAATTTCTAACAGTAACCCCTTTTGGCGATAGTAGGTAAGAACCGGCTCGGTAAACCTATGAAAAAGATCAATCCTTTTTTGAATAGCTTTTTCCGTATCATCTTCCCTAGCTTGCTCTCCGTTACGAAGACTCAATCTTTTTAAGGCCTCACTGTCACTAACTTTAATATAAAACACCTTGTCTATAGGTTCTTTAAAAGATTTTATTTGAAAAAGAGTTCTGGGGAAACCGTCCAGAATATAGCCTTTTTTATACTCATCCCGCACCAGATAATCATTGACGATTTTAACAGTCTTTCTGTCGGGAATTAGATACCCCGCGTTCATCGTTTCTTTAATGTAGCGGCCCAGATTAGTTTTTTCTTGAGCCAGCAGTCTAAAGATATGGCCGGTTGAAAGATAGGGAATCCCCAGTTTTTCCGATAGTAAATTCCCTTGGGTTGATTTACCTGAACCTTGAATCCCCATCAAGATAATCTTCATTTTAGGAATCCTTCGTAACTGCGCGTCAACAGCTGGGCTTCCAGATTTTTGACAGTTTCTAAAACTACCGATACCACGATCAAAATCCCTGTTCCCCCCAGTAGTAGAGTTTCGACGCCGGTAATACCGCGGGCAATTTGCGGCAGGATGGCAATTAGCCCTAAAAAAACTGCTCCGACCAAGGTTATTCTGACTAAAATGTAGTTTAGGAAAGAAACGGTTGATGAGCCAGGTCTAATTCCGGGGATAAAACCGCCATATTTTTGAATTTCCTCACCAATTTTTTTGGGATTAAAAATGACCGCCGTATAAAAATAGGTAAAGCCAACTACCAGTAGGAAATAGGTGGCGTTATAAGCAATTGAGGAAGGATTAAACATTCCCTGCAATATGTTACCTAAGCGGGTAAAGATCTCATTTCCCGAAACTCCCAGAAAATTACCTACCAAAGAAGGCAGAAGTACTAGCGACACGGCAAAAATAATGGGGATAACGCCTGCCTGATTAAGCCGTAAAGGCAGATAGGTAGCCTGTCCTCCATACATTCTCATTCCCCTAATTCTTTTAGCATAATGTACTGCCACCTGGCGAGTAGCTTCATTGGTGCTGATAATGGCTGCTATTACTACCAGTCCTATTACCAAAAATACCACGATATTAAAAATGTTTTCACCAGTTAGGGTGCTAGCTGTCTGTCCAAAAATCACCGGAATCCTACCCACGATACCGGCAAAAATCAAAAGGGATATTCCGTTACCTACGCCCCGTTCGGAAATTAGCTCTCCCAACCACATCAGGAAAATGGTGCCGGCAGTCATACTTAGAACTAGAGCCACTAAAGCCAGAGGAGAAAGTACCGAAATAATGTTTTGACTGCGCAGTAAGGCATACATCCCTACCGCTTGCACGCTTGCCAGGGGAATTGTCAGAAATCTGGTATATTGATTTATTTTCTGCTTGCCAAACTCACCTTCTTTGGAAAGTTTCTCGAGTTGGGGAAAAACTAAAGTTGACAACTGTAGAATAATCGAGGCGTTAATATAAGGATTTAATCCTAGGGCCATCACGGAAAAATTAGCTAGCGTCCCTCCGGAAAAAATATCCAGCAGCCCCAGAAACTGATTTTGGGCAAATAAAATTTTCAGCTGGGGAATATCGACTGCCGGTACTGGAATATGAGCAAAAATACGAAAAACCACAATTACCAGGCTAGTAAAAATTATTTTTTGCCTGATGTCAGGAGTCCTAAAACTTTCTCTGATAATTCTTAAGAAGGCTTCCATTATTCTACCTTTCCCCCCGCTTTCTCTATTTTTTTCCTTGCTCCTTTTGATACAGGTAACTTTACAGTTAAAAGAACTTGTAATTGCCCATCTCCTAATATTTTAACGCCAAATTCTTTTCCCTCCTCTTCTTCAATAATCCGGTGTTTAATTAAACAAGCTACATCGACTATAGAATTTGCCGGCAATAAGTTAAGAGCTTTAACATTAATTATAATAGGCTTTTTCTTAAAAGATTTATTACGGCCTCGACCGCGTATAAAAGGTAGTCTTTTAACCAAAGGCAGAGCGCCACCTTCAAAGGCCAAAGGAATTTTGCCGCGAGCTTTTTGTCCTTTGGTGCCTCGGCCGGCAGTTTTTACCCGACCGGAACCGTGCCCTCGTCCGACTCGACGTTTTTTTCTAGTGGTTATTTTTGGTAATTCAGATAATTTCATTATTCCCTCCTCCCTGTAATCTTTTTAGTGCTTCAAGCGTCGCATAAACATTACTAGCCTGATTACCTGTGCCTAAGACTTTGGAAACAATATTTTCTATTCCTGCCGCCTCAACTACACTTCTAACTGCTCCTCCGGCAATAACTCCCGATCCCTTAGGAGCAGGTTTAAGTAGCACCTTGGCTGCGCCTAATTTCACAAAAATTTCATGAGGAATAGTCGAATTTTTGATGGAGACTTGAATCATATGTTTTTTGGCAATACTTCCACCTTTTCTGATAGCCACAGAAACTTCTTGGGCTTTTCCCAAACCAACACCCACTCTGCCTTTTTTGTCTCCTACTACCACTAACACCGAAAAACCAATTTTATTTCCCCCTTTGGTTTTTTTGGAAACTCTATTTACCTGAACTATTTTTTCTTCAAATTCGTTTTCCATAAGCTCAAAACTTTAATCCTCCTTCTCTAGCGCCTTCAGCTAGCGCCTTGACTCTTCCTTTATAAGTAAACCGGCCTCTGTCAAAAAAAACTTCGGAAACTCTCTTTTTTTTGGCTTTTTGGGCAAGTAATTGACCTACCAAACGGGCCCGCTCTGTCTTTGTTCCGACTGGTTTGGCAATATCTTTTTCGCTGGCGCTGACTAAAGTATGCTGCTTTTCTTCATCAATTACTTGAGCATAAATATATTTGTTGGAACGAAATACAGACAGTCTAGCTCTCATAAGTTTTAGGCCGTAGCGACGGCTTTTTTACCAGCCTTTCTTCTGATAATTTCATCTATATACTTTATTCCTTTGCCTTTGTAGGGCTCCGGTGGTTTGATTTTTCTAATTTTATCGGCCACTTCTCCCACCATTTGTTTATCTATTCCCGAAATGGTAATTTTATCTTCTATAACTAAAAAGTTAATTCCGGCCGGCGCCTTAAATAAGACTGGATGAGAGAAGCCTACCGACAAAATTAGGCTATCTCCTTCAACTTTAGCTCTATAACCAACTCCCTGCAATACTAAGACTTTTTCAAAACCCTCCGTTACGCCCTTAACCATATTGGCTAAAAGTGCCCGAATAGTACCATGAAGAGCGCGGACAAACCTGTCATCGCTTTTTCTCTCAATTAATATTTTCTGGTTTTCTATTTTGACCTTAATTTCTCCTGGTAAGGGACACGACAAATTACCCTTAGGTCCAGTAATTACTATTTTCTGTCCCTCTTGGGAAACTGTGACACCATCCGCAATATCTATTGGTGTTTTACCAATTTTAGACATAAGCTACCATACCTTGCAAATTAATTCCCCTCCTAATCCCTTTTTTCGAGCTTCTTTCTCCGTCATTAACCCGCCAGATGTGGAAATAATGGCCGTTCCCAAACCTCCCAAAACCCGAGGAAGCTCTTTTTTTGATAAATAAACTCTTAGAGATGGCTTAGAGATAATCCGCATGTCAGTCAAGGCCGGCTTTCTTTTAATAAACCGTAACCCCATTCGAATTGAATTGGTCTTTTTATCAAACTCTGGCTTATTAACAAAGCCGGATGCAAACAAAATCTTGACTAGACTAAACCCTAGTTTTGTTTTGGTAATAATAACTTCTTTATGTCTTGCCAAATAGGCATTTTTAATTCTTGTCAGGGCATCTGCTATTTGATAGTTCATAATTTTTAAGTTTTTTGGCTACCAGCTGGCTTTCACCACGCCCGGTAATTCTCCTTTATTAGCTAGACTTTTGAAACACAATCTGCATAAGCCAAAACGTCTCATGTAACCTCTGCTTCTACCACAAATATTGCATCTGTGGTGAGCTCGGACGTTATATTTTTGCTTTTTCTTGAATTTAACAATATCAGAAACTTTTGCCATATCTCAACTTTTTATAAAGGGCATTCCTAATGCTTCTAGCAATAGTCTGCCTTCTTGTTCGTTTTTAGCTGTCGTGACAATGGTTACCTCCAGTCCCCTAATTTCATCTATTTTACCAGCGTCTATCTCTGGAAAAGCCGTGTTCTCGCGAAAACCTAGAGTGTAATTACCCTTCTGGTCAAAACTATTTAGACTTACTCCATGAAAATTACGAATTCTTGGCAAAACAATATTGATAAGTTTTTCTAAGAAATCATACATTCGCTTTCCCCGTAAGGTTATCATTAGCCCAATGGCATCTCCTTGACGCAATTTAAACGAAGCGATCGCTTTCTTAGCGAATGTTACTCTCGCTCGCTGTCCAGCTATTAATGATAGAGCTACCTTGGCTTCTTCCAACCTTTTCTTATCAGCTAGGGCCTCCTTTACTCCCATATTAAGCACTATTTTATTGAGTCTTGGCACGGCATGAATATTTTTAAAGCCGGACTTACTCATTATAGCGGGAATTATTTCTTGATAGAATTTATTTTTAAGACTGCTCATGTTAACACTCCCTGACATTTCTTGCAAATTCTTTTCTTTTTCTGATTAGTAACCAAATAACCAATCCTGGTTGGTTTTTTGCAATGCTGACAAAGAAGACTGACGCTGGCTATAGGCAGTGGCTTTACAATATCAATAATACCTCCTGGCTTACTGCTTCCCTGCGCCTTGGCATGCCTTTTATATATATTTACTCCGGCAATAAGAACCTTGTCTTCTTTTGGAAAAACCTGTTCAATCTTACCGGTCTTTCCTTTATTTTTCCCTCCAGTAATAATAACCTCGTCTCCTTTTTTAAGTTTCATATGACCTCACGAGCCATTGAGGCAATTTTAGTAAATCCTTTTTCCTTAACTTCTCGAGCAACAGGCCCTAAAACTCTGGTTCCTCTGGGGTTTTTATCTTTCGGGTTATCAATTAAAACTGCCGCATTATCGGAAAAACGAATATACGAACCATCGCGCCGCCCGAGCTCTTTTCTGCTGCGTACCAGTATCGCTTTTACCATTTCTCCTTTTTTGACTCCGCTATCCGGTTGCGCACCAAAGACTACGCAATTTAAGATATCGCCAATTTTCCCAAACTTGTGTTTACTTCCGCCAAAAATATGAATTACGCGCAGTTTTAGCGCTCCGCTATTATCTGCCACATTAAGTATTGAACGCATCTGTATCATTTTTTAACTACCTCCAACAGCTTGAAATGTTTATCACGGGAAATAGGCCTGGTTTTGATAATTCTAACCTGATCTCCCACTTTAACCTCTTGACCAGTGCTATCCGCCTTAAGACGCGTATCGCGTCTTACTAACTTTTTATAAATAGGGTGGGGGCGGCTAGAAGTTATCTGAACGATTACCGTTCTTTGCATTTTGGCAGAAACCACCTTCCCTGTTAAAATCCTAGGCATTGTTTTTTTCCTCCAACATCCTGATAGCTGTTTTTATACGGGCGACTACGTCTTTTGTCACGCGCAGTAATCTAGTATTTTTAAGCTTGTTCTGCGCTTTATCAAGTCTGGCTTTCAATAATTTATCACTTATTTCTCTTAACTCCACCATTAATTCTTCTTTTGTTTTAAGATTAAACTGTTTTTTATTATTCTTCATATTTTTTCCACAAATTGGCTTTTAACAGGCAGTTTATGTTCCGCCAGTCTTAGGGCTTCGCGGGCTATTTCTCGGGAAACTCCCCCCATTTCAAAAAGAATCCGTCCAGCTCGTACCACCGCTACGTATTCAAATACATCACCCTTTCCTCCTCCCATTCTGGTCTCTGCAGGTTTCTTGGTAATAGGTTTATCGGGAAAAACCCTAATCCAAATTCTGCCTCCTCTTTTAGTATAATGAGCAATACTACGACGGGCAGCCTCCAACTGCCGGCTACTTACCCATCCCGAGGTTTGGGCTTTTAGACCAAACTCCCCAAATGATAGCACACTACCTCTGGTAGATAAGCCCTTAATTGTTCCTCGAAACTGTTTTCTAAATTTTGCTCTCTTGGGTACCAACATATTATGGTCTATTAATCCAAACTTTCACTCCGATATAACCCGATTTTGTTAGGGCCGGGACGCTAGCAAAATCGATCTTTGCTCGAATTGTGCTTAAGGGAATTGTCCCGCTTTGAATCTTTTCCCTTCTGGAAATTTCCGCTCCGGCAATTCTACCAGACAGTAGTATTCGCACGCCTTTTGCTCCTTGACCCATCACCCGTTCTGCCATCTGTCGCAATATCCTCTTATAAGGCAGTCTCTTAATAAGCTGATCCACCACCGAACTAGCCACTAAATACGCTTCTAGATTAGGCTCTTTGACCGGCTCGACCCGCAAATCAATTTTGGGAGCTGACTTGGTATTTTTTGCTCCCAAAATTTGCACTAAAAATTTTTTCAAGTCTTCCAGCCCCGTTCCTCCCCGTCCAATCACCACGCCGGGTCTAGCTACATAAAGAGTGATTGTTAAACTATTAATGGAACGTTCTATCTCCACCCGACATAGGCCTGCTATTTTTAGCCTATCAAATAAGGCCTTTTTTATTTTTACATCTTCCAAAACAATCTCTTGATATCTTTTTTTGTTAGCAAACCAACGGCTTTCCCAAGTATAGACTGGGCCGAGTCGAAAGCTTTTTGGATTAACTTTTTGCCCCATTTGCCTCCTCCAATATTATCTTAATATGGCTCATTCTTTTTTTATAAGGATGTATTCTGCCCCGACCTGATGGTCTAAAGCGCTTAAAAGAACCACCCTCTCCCACTTCTAGGCTTTTTATTCGTAAGTTTTCTTTTGGCAATTTTAAATTATTAGTAGCATTGGCAATTGCCGACTCAATGGTCTTACGCAAGGGCTGGCTGGCTGATTTTTTTACAAACTTTAACATCGCTACTGCCTCTACTGCCGAAAGCCTTTTAAGGCTATCTGCCAAAAGTCTTAATTTTCTTGGACTAATTTTTAAAAATTTACTGACTGCTTTAACTTCCATATATTTTTTTAGGTCTTTGAAACTTCTCTGGCAACAACCCTTCCATGTGACCTGAATGTTCTGGTGGGGGCAAACTCACCAAGTCTATACCCCACCATTGCTTCTACTATAAAGATGTTAATAAAGGTTTTGCCATTATGAATAGCTAAAGTATGTCCAACAAATTCCGGCGAAATCTGACTAGCTCTTGACCAAGTTTTTATTGGATCTTTTTGTCCTGATTGTTTTTGTTTAAGAATTTTGGCTAATAATTTACTGTCAATATATGGTCCTTTTTTTGCTGATCGCGACATATTAACGCTTCCTCCTACTAATGATATATTTATCCGAGTACTTGCCTTTTTTTCTAGTCTTACCAACAGCGGCTCGACCGGCATAAGTTTTGGGCGCCGGCATACCGATACCGCTTCTGCCTTCTCCTCCGCCATGCGGATGAGAACGAGGATTCTGCGCTACTCCTCGTACAGTTGGTCTGATTCCAATTAGCCTGCGCTTACCAGCTTTACCAAATTTATGCTCTTTCCAGACAATGTTACCAAGCTGTCCAATGGTGGCACGGCTCCGGAGAAGAATTTTTCTGACCTCTCCCGACGGCATTTTTACATGAGCATATTTATCTTCTTTGGCAATAATAGTGGCGGCGCCACCGGCCCCTCTGACTAATTTTCCCCCTTGAAATGGTTGAACTTCGATATTATGAATTGCTGTTCCTATGGGAATTTTTGCTAAAGGCAGACTATTCCCTACTTTAATTTCACCATTCTCTGAAGAAATCACGCTGTCGCCCACATTTAGCCCTTCCGGCCGAAGAATGTATGTTTTTTCCCCATTAGGGTAGGAAAGCAAGGCTATTTGAGTATTTCTGTTTGGGTCATATTCTACTGCCACTACTTGCGCTTTCATATCTTGTTTATCCCTTTTAAAATCAACTCGCCGCAAAAACCTTTTTTGACGGCCACCTTGATGACGAACAGTTACCTGTCCGATATTACTTCTACCTGAATTTTTCTTAAGAATTGTTTTAAGTTTTTTTCCCACTTTCAGCTACCTCAAAAAGGTCTATTTTTTGACCACTCACAAGCTGTACTATGGCCTTTTTCACAGGCTCAACTAAAATTTCTCTTCTTGCTTTTCCTGCTCTTTTTTTCTTCCCCCGGGTAGTTAAGGTTTTGATATCAACTACTTCGACTTTAAATTGTTTCTCTATTGCCTGTTTAATCTCCGGCTTGGTTGAGAGTCGGGCTACGGCAAAGGTAAAGCGATTAAATCCGGCTTCACGCATTGATTTTTCGGTAATGACAGGCCGCAATAAAACGTCAATTTGTTCCATGCTGCTCCTCTAATTTATTAATCGCTTCTTTAGTCAACAGTAATTGATTATTTGTCAAAATTTCGTAAGTATTGAGCGTATCAATCGGCCGGATAGTTAATCCTGCTATATTTCTGGCAGCCTTATAAATATTGTCTTGCTTCTTATTAACTACCAGTAGTGTTTTTTTGCCTTTTTCCACAATTTTCTTCATGATTTTTGTCTTGGGAACAATTTTATCTAATCCTGTGATCACTTTAATGGCTTTTTCTTTTAATTTAAGAGAAAAAGCGCTTGCCAGCGCCCTTTTTTTCATTTTCTTGGGAATTTTAAGCGAGTAGTCACGAGGCTTAGGACCAAAAGCAATTCCTCCACCTACAAAAAGCGGAGCGCTTTTGGCTCCGTGTCTGGCTCGTCCGGTGTGTTTTTGCTTCCAAATCTTTTTAGTAGATTTTTGCACCTCTCCCCGAGTTTTAGTTGAGGCCGTTCCCACTCGCTGATTAGCTAAATATACTCTCACCGCTTGGGCTAAGAGCCGAGGATTTACCTTAGCAGCAAAAACTGCCCTGGGCAATGAAACTTTGCCAACAGCTTTTCCCTTCACATCGTAAACATCTATATCTAGTGTTGCCTTCTTTTTAACTGGCATTTTTATTCTCCTCCTCTTTTACTTCTTCTTGATAAACTGGGATAAACTTTTTTGCTTCTCCCGTTTTTTCAATAATAACTCTGCTTTTCTTTGCCCCGGGAACTAAACCCTTGATAAGAGTTATTTTGTTCTGGGCATCCACATCTATAACCAGTAAATTTTTAATAGTCACTCTATCTTGTCCCATTCTGCCTGCCATTCGCTTGCCCTTGTAAACTCTACCGGGAGTAGTAGTTTGACCAATAGAGCCAGGGGCTCTTTCTCTATCTGACTGACCATGAGTACGCGGTCCTCCTTTAAAATGATGTCTTTTTACCACACCAGCAAATCCTTTTCCCTTAGAAATCCCAGTTACCTTAACTATATCTCCAACCTGAAGTTGTTCTTCTGCCGCAATAACGCTAACTGGAATACGCGTTCCGTCTGTTAAAAATACCTGCTTTTGATTAATTTTTTTGCCAATCATAACAAAAAAGGTAGCCATCGTTCGGCTACCCGATTTTTTTTAGTTACAATGTAACTCGTGAAGCCTAGCTAGGCCCTAAACACCTCCATCCTTAGTTGGTAGTATATCATATTTACATCTTCAGTTCAATGTCAACCCCTGCCGGTAACTCCAAATGCATCAGGCTGTCTATGGTTTTATCCGTTGGTTCAACGATGTCTATTAATCGCTTGTGGACTCTAATCTCAAAATGCTCCCTGGCATCTTTATCAGTAAATGGCGATTTATTAACGGCATAGACCGTTCTATCTGTTGGTAGGGGAATTGGCCCCACTACAGCGGCCCCGGTTCTTATCGCCGTATCAAGAATCTGTTGACAGCAGCTATCTAAAACTCGACTGTCGTATGCTTTTAAACGTACACGGATATTACCTTTACGCATTCGTTGTCTTTTCTCTTTAATTAATCAAGAATCTTAGCAATTGCTCCGGCTCCCACAGTTTTCCCACCCTCTCTGATGGCAAAACGCATACCCTCCTCCAGCGCCACTGGCACAATCAGTTCTGCCTCCATTTGAGTATTGTCTCCGGGCATGACCATCTCTACTCCAGAGGGAAGAGTCACTTGTCCTGTCACATCTGTAGTTCTAATATAAAATTGGGGTCTGTAGCCGGTAAAAAATGGGGTGTGACGACCGCCTTCTTCCTTGGTCAGCACATAAATTTCTGCTGCAAATTTTTTATGCGGCGTTATTGAGCCTGGTTTTGCTAAAACTTGTCCTCGCTCCACATCGTTTTTCTCAATACCTCGAAGCAATACTCCCACATTATCTCCAGCCTGACCCTCGTCTAAGCTCTTTCTAAACATCTCTACTCCTGTGACTACGGTTGATTTAGTTTCCCGAATACCCACTATTTCAATAGTATCGTTGACTTTGACTATGCCCCTTTCAATGCGGCCGGTCACCACCGTTCCGCGACCTTTAATGGAAAAAACGTCTTCGATTGGCATTAGAAAAGGCTTATCAATAGCCCGCTCCGGCGTGGGAATAAATTCATCAACTGCTTTCATCAACTCCATAATCTGACCTTGCGCTTCTACATCGCCCTCGAGAGCCTTGAGAGCCGCTCCCTTAACAATGGGAGTTTTGTCGCCGGGATATTGATATTTGGTAAGTAGCTCTCGCACTTCCATTTCCACTAAGTCAAGTAGTTCTTTATCTTCCACCATGTCAACTTTATTTAAAAATACTACAATGGATGGTACTCCCACCTGGCGAGCCAGCAGAATATGTTCTCTGGTTTGCGGCATGGGACCGTCTGGGGCCGAAACAACCAAAATGGCGCCATCCATTTGAGCGGCGCCGGTAATCATATTTTTAACGTAGTCTGCATGACCTGGGGCGTCGATATGCGCATAGTGACGATTGGCCGTTTCGTATTCAACGTGAGTAATATTAATAGTAACGCCACGAGCTCTTTCTTCCGGAGCATTATCAATATCTTCAAATTTTTTAGCTTCGGCCATGCCCTGTTTAGATAAAGTTTGGGTGATAGCTGCTGTCAGAGTAGTTTTTCCATGATCAACATGGCCAATAGTACCAATATTAATATGGGGTTTTGTTCTTTCAAATTTCTTAGCGTCTGCCATAATTAAAAAACTAACCTTTTTTTAAGGTTGAAAGTTAGTATACAACATTTGTTTTGGCTCGTCAATAGTCAAATGTCAACCTCTCATTACCCGTCCGCTAAAATTAGATTTGGTAAGCATCTGTTCAATGATATTCTTGGGAACCTCTTCGTAATGACTGGGTTCCATATAATAAGATGATCTTCCTTGGCTCATGCTACGAATGACTGTGGCATAGCCTGACAGTCCTGCTAGCGGTACCAGCGCCAAGATAATTCGAGTATTACCCCTAACTTGAGTAGCTTGAATTTGTCCGCGTCTGGCTGATAAGTCACCAATTATCTCTCCCATAAATTCTTCGGGAGTAGTTACCTCTACCTTCATAATCGGCTCGAGCAGTGTTAGTTGGGCCAGCTTGGTTGCTGCCTGCAGGGCCTGACTACCGGCAATTTTAAAAGCAATGTCGGAAGAATCAACATCATGATAGGAACCATCATAAAGAGTCACTGTCACGTCGGTCATGGGAAAACCCAGTAATACTCCATTCTCCATCGCCTCTCTTGCTCCCTTTTCAACCGAAGGAATAAATTCGGCCGGAATGGCTGCGCCTTTAATGGCATTAACAAATTTATACCCTTCTCCCCGTCCGACCGGCTCGACCCGCAAGAAACAATGACCATATTGTCCTCGGCCACCACTTTGACGAATGTATTTTCCTTCCGCCTGCGCCTGGTTTTTAATAGTCTCTTTATAGGCAACTTGGGGAGCTCCCACATTGGCAGCCACCCCAAACTCTCTCTGCATCCGATCTACCATTACTTCAAGCTGCAGCTCTCCCATGCCGGAAATGATGGTTTGACCGGTTTCTGGGTTTGATTTAATGCGAAAAGTGGGATCTTCCTCTGACAGTCTCTGCAAGGCTATTCCCAGTTTTTCTTGATCTATCTTAGTTTTTGGCTCAATGGCTAAAGAAATAACAGGTTCCGGAAAGGAAATTTTTTCCAGAATTATCGGATACTCCTCGTCGCACAAAGTATCTCCTGTCCCCGTATCTTTTAATCCCACTACTGCCACTATCTCTCCCGCTTCTGCCTGCTTTATTTCCTCTCGATGGTTAGCATGCATCAACAGTAATCGACTGGCCCGCTCTCGACCATTTTTAGTGCTATTTAATACATTGGTACCGGATTTAAGAGTTCCTGAATAAACTCGTAAGTAGGTTAGTCTTCCCACATGAGGATCGATTTGAATTTTAAAAGCTAATCCCGAAAAAGGCGCTCCTTTGTCAGGTTTTCTCTCCTCCTGTTCGTTGGTTCTGGGACTAATTCCGACCATGGGCGGAACATCAAGAGGAGAAGGAAGATAATCAACTACTCCGTCAAGCAGAGGTTGGACTCCCTTATTGCGTAGGGATGAACCGCAAAAAATTGGCACTAATTGATAACTAATGGTAGCCCGCCGCAGTGCCGCTTTTAGCTCTTCTATAGTTGGCTCCTGATTATGCACGTATTTCTCAAGCAGAGTCTCGTCAGTCTCGGAAATCTTTTCAATCAGTTTGTGGCGATATTCTTCTACTTGAGCTTTCAAATCTTCCGGAATTTCATCACTTACTTCAAATTTTGCTCCCAACTCGTCTCCTCCCCAAATCAGGGCTTTTCTGGTAAGTAAATCAACTACCCCACGGAAAGTCTGTTCAACTCCAATTGGCAGTACCATGATGGCCGGATTAGCACCCAATCGCTCTTTAATACTTTCGATGGTAGCCAAAAAGTCCGCTCCCAGTTTGTCCATTTTATTGACAAAACAGAGGCGGGGAACTTTATATTTATCGGCCTGCCGCCAAACGGTTTCCGACTGACTCTGCACTCCTTCTTCCGCATCAAGCACTGTCACCCCTCCGTCTAAAACTCGCAAAGACCGTTCCACTTCAGCGGTAAAATCGACATGCCCGGGAGTATCTATAATGTTTATGCGATAATCGTGCCATACAGCGGTGGTGGCGGCCGAGACAATGGTAATTCCCCGCTCTCGTTCTTGAGCCATCCAGTCCATCACGGTCGTACCCTCATCAATATCACCGATTTTGTAGGTTTTGCCAGTATAAAATAAAATCCGCTCGGTAGTGGTGGTTTTGCCGGCATCAATATGGGCAATAATGCCGATGTTCCTGATTTTATCTAATGGATAAACTTTTTTCTCTTCCGTCATAAATTATTAAAAAGCTTCCTTGCGGAAGCTTCATTAAAACTTTGCAAAGCTCCCGCTTCTACCAAATTCCCCTCATTAATAATAGTAAATTAACTTTCATATCAGAAATTAAGTATAACATACAATAAACATTTTTGCTATAATGCGAAGCATGAAGACTCAAGAAGTAACTATTAAAGGTAAGGGTTATAAGCTTGCTGGAACGCTTGTTATTCCTAATAAAACTTCTAAAAAACTCCCTGCAGTTATTTTTTACCACGGGATGGTCAGCCAAAGTAAGCCGAGATATGTAAAACGCGCACAAGCTCTTGCAAAAGAAGAAATAGCTACTTTGACTTTTGACTTTAGAGGTTGTGGCGAAAGCGATGGCAAACTAGGACAACTTTCAATTGCCGATTGGTTTGGTGACGCACTGCTTGCTTTCAATTTTCTTGCAAATCAACCATTTGTTGACCAAAAAAGAATTGGCGTAAGCGGGAAAAGTTTTGGCGGCTACATGGGGGCGCTCGTTTCTGAAAAACGAAGTATAAGATCAATGGTTTTTCAAGCTCCTGCCGTTTATGAAGATATCTTCTTTAATAGTCTTTACACGCCTGAAGAATATGAAAAAGGTAAATACTCAAAACAGCAACGAACTGAATATAGGAATTCTCTTTCTGCATTAAATAATAAAGCAATTACCGCAATTAAAAAGTTTACAAATCCACTTCTTATTGTTGGTAGCGAGCTAGACGATACAGTTCCTAGTAATGTTGTTGAGGGATTTTATAATGCCTCTCCGTCAAAAAAGAAAAATATTATTTGGATTAAGGGCGCAGATCACCCATTAAGAAACGAAAA
>CAYUJR010000012.1:2397-23809 GCA_964445095.1 uncultured Gammaproteobacteria bacterium | reverse complement strand
CCAGTTGGCGGGTAGCCCATTATTGAGCCTCACGTGCAACTTTACACTACCCCGCACCTATATTTTACTACAATAACAGTTTTTAAGCAATAGCTGCTTGACAGATAAACGAATAGCAGTTATAATAACAATTGAACCGCAGAATTTATCTCGATTATGCTGGGTCAAAGAAAACAAAAAGAATATATTCAGGCTATCCAACTTCGTGAGCAAGGTAAGAGCGTTAAAGAGATTGCCAGAAAACTTAATGTTTCCTCCTCAACTGTAAGTTTATGGGTTCGCCATATACCGCTTTCACCCGGACAAAAAGCCAGACTTAAGGATAAAGTTTTTAAAGCACTGCAAAGAGGCCGCATAAAAGCGGAAAAGGTTCGAAGAGCTTCGCGCCTTAAATATAAAAGAGCTCTTATTAAAGAAGCTATAAGTCAGATTGGAAAACTTTCAAAACGGGATCTTTTTGTAATTGGCATAGCCCTATATTGGGCAGAAGGTTTTAGAAAAGATAGCCGGCTTGGATTTGCAAGTTCAGACCCTGCCATGATAAAATTGTTTTTGAATTGGCTCGGATTATTTGGTGTACCAAAACAAGAAATACGTTTAAGAATCGGTTTAAATATTAGTCATAAGACAAGATTAAAAAAGGTGCAGCAATATTGGGAAAAACAGACAAGAATTCCCAGCAGTCAATTCCAGAAAGCCTTTTTTCAAAAGTTTAAATGGAAGAAAGAATATCCAGACCCGAATAGTTATTTTGGAGTATTAAGGGTTCGCGCTAATAATCAGGGTGGACTTTTTATAAAAATACTTACTTGGATTGAGGTTTTAAGGAAAAAAGGTTTGCCAGCGTAGCTCAGTGGTAGAGCGGTGTCTTCATAAGGCAATGGTCGGTGGTTCGATCCCACCCGTTGGCACCCAATCTCCCCACGGCAGAAAACTGTCAAAGAAAAAATTTGCTTTTTTCCACAAGGAGTGCTATTATCCTGTCTTAATATGGCTTCACGGTATGAAGGAGGTGCGGGTTGGGGAAATGATTATTCTTCTTGGGTTCCATATGGACCGTCACGAACTCCTCGCGGCATACGTTGGCTTGATTTAACTCCTAGACAAGGAGTAGTAGCGGAAGCTATTCATAGAGATTGGGGAGAAGCTAAGGTGTCACAATATACAGGTCAGATTTATGTAGGATATTACCCAGCTATAGAACAAATAGCCAACTCTTTTCCTATAAAAAATAGTCGTGGAAGCGTCGCACCAGATAGAAGAATTGCTTATTTAGGGCAAACGCCATTTGATGTAGATATTGATCCGTCTGCTACGGTAGATTTTACTACTCGGGTAGATGAGGTAACCTACCATGAATTCATAGAGCTAAATGAGGTTGGAAAACTTACTCAAGGCTTTATGGATAGATTTTATGATAACAGGTCGCATTATGGTGGCATTGTGTTAGATATCCAAGTTGAGTTTTCTTCAGATGGTTTAAAAATTACTGCAAGAACAGCGGAAAGTCGCGAGGGGTTAGAATATGCTGCAAGACTTCCAGTCGAGCCGGAAGTTTTTGCAGTAATTTTCTGCGCATTAGAAAGCCCAAGAAGAAATAGGCATGGAGATTTATCACCCGCTAGTAATTTAAGACGTTATCCTGGTGGCGAGGATAGGTCTTCATCATCTGTTGTAGAAAGGTTAGCCAGAGCCAGACAGAGAAGCTTAGAAGAGTTGGGCAGACAACCGCCCGCCTGCTGGGACACCCCTCAAATACAAACAGCAGCAAGCGATGGAGCGGGAAGAAGAGAAATACGGTATGGGAAAACAGCAAGATGGCAAGCAGCAGAGAATAAAGCAGATTCTGGACCGAAAAGTACGGTTGCTAGAAAAGCAGGGCAGAAAAAGAAGAAAGAAGCGGAAAAAAAGCAAAAAGGGCGGGGAAAGAAAAAGTAAAATTTGACAAGTTGATTTTATTTGGTATAATCTAGTTTAGTAAAAGCGATGAGGCGGTAGTTTGGAACCGCGTAGCTTTTCGCAAAATAAATAATGCGGCGGAGGCGAAACCGTTCACCCGCGTAAATTTCTTTGAAATTTGTTCGGGTCAAGTCAGCACTCTTTGTCAGCCAAAAGGCTAGAGAAGAGCATGAACGAGTAAAAAACAAGGTGGCACCACGGTTCGAATAAAACTCACCGTCCTTGCAAAGATTAAGGGCGGTTTTTTTGTGTACATTTGAATGTTTATAAATAGCGAGGAGAAATATATGAATAAAGAACAATTTCAAAATTTAGGAAAGGAAGCCCCTCGGCCTAGCGAGGCTCAGGGGAGGGTTTGGCTCGCCTAAAAGTACTTTCTTTGAGCTGAATGGACAAGTTGATAGTGTGGGTATTTTACAGAATTTACAGTCAGCAGGATTAAGAGGCTCGTTTGCTAGAGTAGATGTAACAAGCGATGACTTATCTCTTGCCGTAAATGGTATCCATATTGTTAGAATTCATAATAATAGAATTGACACTTTACCTCTAGAGCTAACTAGTTCTGAAGTTGCTGTAAGACTTGCTCTTGCGAAAGAGGGCTACTCAGATTATAAAGTAGCTGGATTGTTAAAATATTCTCCAAGTGTTGACTATAGATTACCAAGAATTCCTGCTCCAGAAAGACCACGCAGAGGCTTTAATCCTTATTACGTCTATTATCAAATCATGGGAATGTCATCTGATGAGTTTAGATTAAGAGTAGGAGATTTACCTACTGACGCAACATCTGAAACTATGCTTGCCAGAAAAAGAGAAATTGTTCGACAGGTCTGTTTAGAGAATGGGGTTTCTGATTCAGAACTTCCTAATGGATATGGTTTTAAACGGCTTAAGCGTGAGATAGAAGCTGTTTCTGTGCCACTTATTCAAAGACTAAAAGAAAAAGTTCCTGGCGATATTCTTGAAAGAATGATTGATAATATTGCCCAGCGATATACTCCTGAATCAGCCGAATCAATTCGGGAAGCTACGCAAAGAATTGCTTCAATGTTTGGCGAAATGTATTCCAGAGCAAAACACTATGGTGTTTTAATGCCCAAAGACCAACAGCTCCTGACTTTCTTCACGCAGGTTACGGAGAGAGTTTTTGGAGAAAAAACTGACCCTTTGAATATGTTTATCGTTGCTTGCCCACGATATGGTGAACATGACGAATACGAAACTCTCGAAGAAGGCTTGAGTCAAACCGCCAGCACTTATCTATACTCACTACCCTTACTTACTGCTACGCTTTCAAAAAGTGGAATTTCTTACAGGGGTTTTGTGTTAGTAAATGATACAGAAGAGCAAATGGCTGACGGTTCATTATTAAGTCGTCTTGGTTTAACAAGAGAAACATATAGGGCAAGATGTAGAGAAAATGTAGAAGCAGTCAAGCAGGCTATATCTGAAGATGAAAGGATGACTGGAGTATCAGCACATCTCTTTACGGAGATATTCCCAGACTTCATGGCAATTACAGCAGATCTGGAGAGGCAGCTTTACCGATTAACACAAAACGATGCCGACTTGAAGCTCGCAATGGCAAAAGTTGCTGACGCTAGACTTCCTCGACATACAAAGATTTTGGGTGAGCAATGCGACTTTTCTGGCTCCCTTTATCTAGCTATTCATTACTGCGCAGAGTATATGGCGCTTGGATATTTGTGTCGTTTATATCCTGAATTAAACGGAGAAAGTTTAATTGTTAACTACAATTCACCAAACGTAGAACTATTTAATAGTCGAGAATTACTCGCAAAATGCATGGGTGAAAATACGTTGGTACAACAGATACCTACGGTTCCAGTCATTCAAGTAAGATATTATTAAAATATGAACAAGCGTATTATTTTACAATTTGATCCAATTGGAATAAAAATCAAGGCGAGATTGTTGCGTGAGTTAAACCCGGGGCTTTGCAGAATATTAACTAAAGCACTTCCCTATAGAAGCGTGCAATGTCATGCGCTGGTTGCCGGACAACAACTTTATCATTATACACCAATCATCGAGGCAGTAACATATAGAGCAAAAACTAAAGAGGATAAAACGAAACAACCTGTTGGGAGAATTAATATGTCTTCCCTGGAGTTGCTGTCTATTAAATATGGAGTTATTACAGAGTATCTAACATCGGTTCCTGTAGCTCAGGTTGTCGCGGAGGATATAAGAAAGCTAAAAACCATAGGAAGACTAGTATGGGATAGTGTTTATAGAACAAAAAAACTGATCACAGTGACCGTTAGCCTAGAAGATCAGGCCGTATCTAAAGGATATACGGGTTTGAGAAAACCTAAAATCTTAGCAAGAGATGTTGCAATGCGAGATCTTATAAATCGCATATATGATGAATGTGAAACTGTATGGATGGTTCCACCTAAAGAATTGGTAAATATTCATAATGGTAAGATTAAAAGTGGAGCAGGAAGTTATGGTCAATACTTCTCAACAATGGTTTTTGTTAATGGAGAAGTACGGCAGCTAGGCTACAATGCTTTTGGTGGCTTACTAAAAAGTTTTAACAATCAAAAAATTTCTTTACCCGTTGCCAAAGAAATCATTAGGCCATTTACAGAAATAGCAGCAGGGTTTTTAGGATATTGTGGACTTGAAAAACTGAATCAATTTATACAAGAAGCGCTGGTCTTAAGTAGAAAAGCAAGATCTAAAGAAGAATTAATAGAGCTATATAATGCATTATGTATCTATACAAATAGGCTTCATGGGTGGAGTTTGCATTACTTTCCATGGAAACATGGAAAAGATTATAAAATTAAGGTAAAATAAATCTTATGAAGAGAGTATATTCAGGAATACGGGCGACCGGCAGACTGCACCTGGGTAATTATCTAGGGGCGGTTAAGGGGATGCTGGCTTTGCAAGACACGCACGACTGCGTTTTTTCGGTGGTGGATTTGCATGCCATCACCACTCCCTATGACCCCAAAACATTACAGCAAAATATAAGAGAGGTGGTATTGGATTTTCTGGCGGCGGGACTCGACCCCCAAAAATGTTTGCTGGAAATTCAATCCCAAGTACCGCAGCATGTGGAGCTGGCCTATCTTTTATCAACTATTTATCCGGTGTCGCGTCTCGAGGATTTGCCCACTTACAAAGAGAAAAAAGGACAATACCCAAAATATGTCAACATGGGACTGTTGTATTATCCGGTGCTGATGGCGGCCGATGTGTTGTTATACAAGGGCGAGCTAGTACCGGTAGGAGTTGATCAAGAGCCACACTTGGAGGTGATGCGAGAGATTGCTCGCAAATTTAATTCAATGTTTCCTTCGACAGGCTTAGGACAAGTGGCGAATACATTCCCGGAACCGCAACGGTTTGCTACAGAAGGGGAATACGTTCCTTCATTAACAGGCGAGGGAAAGATGAGTAAGACCGTTGAAGGCAGTTTTATAAATTTAACCGATGATTTAGAGACGATTAAAAACAGATTGGCGGCGGCGCCTACAGACAGCGGGACAATTGGTGGGGAGGTGCCAAAAGAGGGTGGGGTGGCAAATTTATTTACATTGTTAAAACTGTTTGTTGCTTCAGATGTGTATAGTAAATTTGTTCAGGATTATCGGGATAAAAAAATTAAATATTCGGAGATGAAAGAGGCGCTGGCGAGAGCAATTTTTCAGGAATTACAACCTTTGCAGGAACGCCGCCGCCACTTTGAACAAAATCCGGATCTGGTCGATAAAATTTTGCAAGAGTCAAATAAAAAATGTCGGGCGTTAGCAGAAGAGACCATGAAAGAAGTTAGAGAAAAGATGGGGTTGGGATGATATAATTATCCACATGCATTCAGTTGTTAGAAACCTCTTGGCAAGGCAAGGCAGAAAAGTCACATTTAAAGATAAAAGAAAAATAGCTTTAGTTTTATTTGGCGGGCTAATGACTGGTATTCGGGGGTGCGCGGCCACCATTGCCCTGGAAGAAGTGGGACTTCGTTTTGCTTTTGACGAGATTTATGTAATTTCTGCAGGTTTTATAAATGCCTCATATTTTTTATCGGGTCAGCCCCGGCTGGGAGCGTCTATTTACTTTGAAGCAAATTCTGTTAAAAAATTTATCAATTTTTGGCGGTTTTGGAAAATAGTAGATATTGATTATATGATTAACGTTATGAAAACAACCAAAAAGCTCAATATCAAAAACATCTTAGCTCATCCAACCAAACTTCATGTCCGGCTGATGAATAGCAGTAAAAAAATAGTTTATCTTGGGGCGCACCAAGTTCCACGCAATAGCTACATGGGTCTTATGGAAGCGGCCACATCACTGGTTTTTTTTCACCCCGGCTCTGCTAAAATTGGAAAAGAGAGTTACGTAGATCCTGATTTTCGCAAAGATCAGTTGCCAGATCACATGAAAAAAGTTCTATCCTCCGGCGCTACAGACATTTTAGTTATTTACAATAATCCCGGCCAGTATCATAGTCTCAAAAAACATATGCTTTTACCAAAAGATGTAGTATATGAGATTTATCCTGACTCTGCCTGGCGCTTAAACCGATTTGAAACCAAAACAGAAAAGTTAAAGCAAGCCGCGGAGCAAATGGGGCGATTGGTTAAGCAAGTCTTTGGCAAAAATAGCGGAATTAATTTGGACATGCATTATGATGGCAGGCATTGATTTGGTACAAATTTCAGAGTTGAAGCGGCGTCTGGCAAAAGCGGATTTAGAAAAATTATTTTCATCTGTTGAGCTGGCACAAAACAAAAGCCTTGAAAGTCTGGCCGGGGTTTTTGCCGCCAAAGAAGCCTTTTTTAAGGCATTGGGGAAAAAAGAAGATTGGGGAGATGTGTGGATTGAAAAAAATAAAAGCGGACAACCCTTATTACATTCCACCTTGCTTTCTGTCAAACAAAAGGTTAGCGTAAGTATTTCTCATGCGGGAGATTATGCTATAGCCATAGTAATCATAGAATAAAAAATGAAAACGCTGATAGATTTATTTGAGACATTTAACAGCCGCAGAAAAACAGCTTTTGTTTATAGAACCGGCATTAGAAGATTTACCTTTTCCTATAAAGATTTTTATAATCTGTCATTACGAATGGCATCTTTTTTGGAAAAACAAAATATAAAAAAAGGCGATCGGGTGCTTCTGTGGGCGCCGAATAGCCCTTGGTGGGCAGTGGCTTTCTGGGGAATTATTATACGGGGGGCTATTGTAGTCCCTGTTGATTTTATCTCGGGAAAAGAAAGGGTAGAAAAAATAGCCAAGTTAACAAAAAGCAGACTGATTATTCAAAGTCATTATAAACTTGAAAAGATAAAAGGTCAAAAAACAGTTATGATTGAAGATCTGCAATTTTTACTGCCGAACGAAAAACCAGCCCAAAAAATTGTTAAGCCAAAACCAAGCAATATTGTTGAGCTTGTCTATACATCCGGCACTACCGGCAACCCCAAAGGCGTTATATTAACTCATCAAAATCTGGTAGCCAACCTTAAACAGCTTAATAGACACATCAAAATATCTTCAGACTACAATCTTCTTTCGCTTCTGCCTTTATCCCATATGTTTGAACAAATGACTGGATTTCTGGTGCCGCTTTGGAGAGGGGCAAAAATTATTTATCTGCGCACACTTAAGCCTTCCGCCATTATGGAAGGTCTTAAAGAAGAAGATATTTATATTATGGTTGCCGTGCCAAGACTTCTACAGGCGCTTAAAAATAGTATTGAGCGAAAATTTGCCGCCAAAGGATTAGGAAAAACTTTAGAGAAATTACTCGCCCTTACAAAGGATAAACCACTAGCAATAAAGAAGCTTATCTTTTTTATGATACATAAACAATTTGGCAAAAACTTCAAATTTTTCCTATCAGGGGGAGCGGCATTAGATATTATTGTTGGACGGTTTTGGCAAAGCATGGGATTTACCGTTATTGAAGGTTATGGTCTGACCGAATGTTCGCCGGTTCTTACTGCCAATGATAAAAATAAACAGCTGCTTGGTTCTGTAGGTAAAACATTGGCCGAAGTTAGGATAAAAATTGTTAATGGCGAAATTTTAGCCAAAGGACGTAATATCTTTACCGGTTATTGGCAAAATAAAAAAGCTAGCAAAGAGGCATTTACGAAAGACGGCTGGTTTAAAACAGGGGATGAAGGAACATTTGATCATCAGGGGAATCTTTTTATCAAAGGAAGAAAAAAAGATGTCATTATCACTAGCTCCGGTGTTAATGTTTATCCGGACGAGGTGGAAACAGCGCTCAGTCACATAGAAGGGGTGAAAGAGTGCTGTGTGGTCGGCTTAAATCAAGGGGAAGGAGAAGAAGTTCATGCGGTGTTGCTTCTTGAAAATAATATTAGTCCGGAAGTAGTAATTCAAAAAGCTAACGAAAACTTAGATCCGCAACAGCAAATTACCGGTTTTACCCTCTGGCAAGGAGGGGATTTACCCAAAACACCTACTCTGAAAATTCAGAAATTTAAGGTAAAAGAGGCGCTGGTTGGTAAACCTAAAATAAACGGGCAGCATGAGAGCGATAAGCTTATTACTCTTATCAGTAAAGTGAGCGGTAAACCGACAAATGAAGTTAAAGAGCAGTCTTTGCTGGTTTCCGATTTAGGGATTACTTCCATTGGCAGGGTTGAGCTGGTCAGCTATATTGAACAGGAATATCGAGTAGATCTTGAAGATACGGCCATAAATCAGTATACGACAGTGGCAAAACTGCGAGATATTATCGACAAGCGGGAAAGTCACGATACCCCTCTTCGTCTGGTGTTTTATCCGTATAAACCATGGGCAATATGGCTTCGTGAATTTATGAACACGATCCTACAGCGTCCTTTATTTAGCTACTTTATTCATGCCAAAAGCTCCAATATGGGAAAGTTGGCCAAAATTAATCCGCCTGTTATTTTTATCGCCAATCATATAAGTTATTTTGATTATATGCCCTTTGCCATGGTTCTTCCCCGTAAATGGCGAGAAAGAACCGCCACCGCTTCCAGGGAAGAATTTTTCTTTTCAGAAGGCAGTCTTTTTTCTCGGCTTGGCAAAAGAATTATGCTTGAATATATGATGCTATTTGGCAATGTTTTTCTTTTACCGCAAAAAAGGGGTTTTAGGAAAAGCCTTTCCTACATGGGAAAACTTATTGATAAAGATGTCTCTATTTTACTTTTCCCGGAAGGAGAGCGATCATGGGACGGAAAACTCCTGCCTTTTATGGCAGGGCTGGGGTTAATTGTCAAAGAATTACAAGCGCCGGTTGTGCCTGTTAAAATTTCCGGCATGGAAAAGGTGTTACCCCGCGGCGCATCAAAAATTAATAAAGGTAATGTGCGCGTTACCTTTGGCGATCCATTAGTTTTTACCACAGAAACACCCTCTGAAATTATTGAAAAATCAAGGACAGCTCTATTTAAGCTTTGAATAGAGAAGTACGGGAAAAGATGGGGCTAGCTTGACAGATTTACTTATAAGAATTACAATGTGAATATAATGGGAGTAATAAATTTAACAAAAATTTTAAAAGGCAAAACCGGCTGGGTTTCTATCTCTTCTGATAGTAGAAAAGTTGTTGCTCGAGCAAAGACACTTAAAGTACTGGTGAACAAACTAAAAAGAATGGATAATCCTGATGGATCAATCATATATCTTCCTTCACAGCAGTTTTCAAGCTACGTTGGCTAAATGAATAAACTTGATTTCCAGAAATTTAAAGGATACTTTGAAGTTCGTTTTCGAACAGATGTTAATTAAAGTGATGATAAAAACTGCAGCAGCAGCTTCGCAAAACTACTTGAAAGAAGTATGGAAAAAGATGGGGTTGGTTTAAATTAATTTGAATACAAGATTTCCTAAGAGGAGCGAGGTGATGAGAGGGTCTAGAGAGTTGAAAATTGATAGTTGAGAGTTGAGAATGGGCGGAAGAATAAATACTGTAATTGCCACAAAAATTCCATAGAAAATTTGTTTTTTGTGATCTCCCGGGCTAGTTATGGGTTCGGGTAGCATTACCAAAGCGAAGAAAAGTCCGGTGGGGTCAGATAAGAAACCCGGGATGGAAACCAGAGGATTTTCAATGGTGATACCATAAATCTTGGAGAAACCAACAAGGGAAACTGCCACAGTAATCATAAAAGCCAAGGGAATTCTCCAACGGCGCATTCTAAAAAGTACCAGATAGCTAACTAAAAATATCAGTAGAAAATAAGGAAGCGGACCCCAGGAAGGACCCCACCAAGACACAGGTTGATTAAAAATTAGCGATGCCACCAATATTCCTGCTGCTGCCGGATTAAGCAGGTGCTTACTAAAAAATAAGTGGGCTAAGTTTTTGCCGACTATGGCCAAAAATGAAGCGGTCACCAACACATACCAGGGGCTATCAGGCGAAAATAGTAGGGCAATAATTAGTCCCGAGACAAGAGCGGCGGTGGGGAAAATGTTAATCCGGCGGACTTTTAACAATAATAGGTCAGTCAAAAAGGCTGTTCCTACAGTTAAAACCAGATTTTTTAAAATTAAAGCCGCCTCAAATTTAATTAGTCCACTAAGCAAGATCAGTAAAAGCGACAAAGCCAGAAATTTTTTGGGTACCAGTAGGCTTTTTAACATATTCAATCTTTGACAAAAGAAGTTAGAGAAAAGATGGGGTTATGATTGCATCATTTTTTTGGCCTCAATATCTCTCAACTTCGCATTTATAACCCGTTCCCCAACTATAATATCCTGTTTGGTTTGAGGAGCAAACGGAAGTCTCGTAGTTTCACTAAAAGCTATCCATGAAGGACTGCCAGTTTTAATATCATCGAAGCGAGTTTTGCTTTTTACTTCCGCATAAAATACGTAATTTGACTTACGGCGATTATCATGAAAATAGTCATAAACAGGATAAATATCTTTTGTTTTTAGCTTTATTTTTAGGAGATTGTTGATAATTCTTTGAAAAGCTTCCTGGACATCTTCCCCGGCATTTACATCTCCTTCCATCGTAGACCATGACGTAAGACTTCCTTCTTTTTTAGTTTGAATAAGTAAAATTTGGCGAGCTTTTTTATTGTAAAGAAATCCGCTCACATAACAGGAGTTTTTCACAGTAGAATTATATCACAAAAGTGAAGGCACAGCCAGTTTTACCCGCCCTGCCGGTTCTGCCAATTCTATGAATATAATCATCGTAGGTTTGCGGGAGGTCATAATTAATAACATGGGTAACATTATCAATATCTAGACCTCTGGAGGCAACATCTGTTGCTAAAAGAATTTTAATCTCCGAAGCTCTAAAGCTATCCAGAGTTTTCTTTCTTTGACTTTGTCTTTTATTACCGTGAAGCGCTCCTGTTTTAAAACCTCTAAATGTAAGTTCTTTATTTAATTTTTCAATCCCATGCTTGGTCCTTCCAAAAATTAAAACTTTGTCAAAACCCTCTCTGATTAAAAGATCGTGAAGCTGATCAATTTTTTTTGCGGGACTATGTACTTTTATAACATCTTGCTCCACGTTTTGTGCGGCAGCTTCTTGTTCAATTGATACTGTAAGGGGATTTTGGACAAAGGCCTGAAGAATCTCTTTTATCCTTGGGGGAATAGTCGCAGAGAAAAACAAGGATTGGCGAATTCTTGGCAGGAAAGAAAGAAAATATTTAACTTCACCTATAAATCCGATGTCCACCATTAAATCTACCTCATCTAAAACAAAAGTCTGAAAATCGCTTAGTTTAATCTGGCGTCTTCCTATTAGATCCTTAAGTCTTCCCGGAGTACCAATAATAATGTGGGGATTTCTCCTTAAGTTAGATATTTGCCTTTGCATATTTGATCCGCCAATAACTAAAGCCGAATAAATATTCATATTAACCGTGAATGATTTAAGCTCATCATTAATTTGTACTGCCAGTTCTCTTGTGGGGGTAATAATCAAGGCTTTTTGGTTTCTGTCTTTAAAGATTTTATTAACAATGGGAATTAAGAATGCAGCTGTTTTCCCGGTACCGGTACTGGCAAGTCCAATTAAGTCTCTGCCCTCTAAAATTGCAGGAATAGCTTGAGCTTGAATTGGAGTAGGAGTCATGTACCCTTTATTTTGAATATTTACCCTTAAGTAATCTGCAATATTAAAATCAGAAAATTGCCGGGAAATTGTTTGTTCTGATGTTTCAGCTACCGGAGAAGCTTTTTTAATAAATATGCTTACATCGGCACCTTCTAATTTGCTTCTTCTTGGACTCCTAAATCCTGAACGATTTCTAAAATTATTTTTGTAATACATAACTTCTATTGAAAATTAGAGGAGCTATTTGAAAAGTCCGTCCTTAGAGGAAAAATATTCTATAAGCGATTAGCTTACGAGATTTTCTTATAGCTTAAAATTCTAAATCAACTACTATAGTCTAACATATCTTCTGCCAAATAGCAAATTTATATTTCTTTGTGGTATACTAATAGCCTAGCTTATGGCGACCAAGAATAATAAGCCCAAAATTTTTAAATTAAAGCTTAAGTTTTCCTGGAAGAATTTTATTCTTTACGGCTTTCTGGTTTTCGTGGGGCTTTTTCTCTTTTTTAGCTTAGCCGGGCCGGTTCCTAATGGCACAACAGTTCCCTTATCGGAGGTGCTGTCAGATGTTAAAGAAGGTAAAGTGGAGGAAATAGTGGTTTTGGGAGAAAAAATCCTGGTTAAGCCCAAAGAGGGAGAAGAAAAAGTTACCTATAAAGAACCCGGAGCCAATATTTATCAAATCTTAAAAGATGCGGGAATTACCTCTGACAAGACCAGAATTACCATTAAAGATCAATCAGTAGCTAATGCCTGGATCAATATTTTATCAGCCGTCTTGCCCATCGGTTTGATGGTATTGTTTTTTCTCTTCCTTTTCCGCCAAGCCCGCGGGGCCCAAGAGAATATTTTTTCTTTTGGTTCGTCTAGAGCCCGGCTTTTTAGTAAAGATACGCCCAAAATTACTTTTGCCAATGTAGCAGGGGTGGATGAGGCCAAGCAAGAATTGACGGAAGTTGTAGATTTCTTAAAACACCCGGCTAAATATAAGGCGATTGGGGCTCGTACGCCTAAAGGAGTCTTGCTGGTTGGTCCATCGGGTACCGGTAAAACTCTGCTGGCCCGGGCAGTAGCCGGAGAAGCGGGCGTGCCATTTTTTTCAATTGCGGGGAGTGAATTCATGGAAATGTTGGTAGGGGTTGGCGCCTCCCGCGTTCGCGATCTGTTTAATACCGCCAAAAAGGCCCAGCCGGCCATTATTTTTATTGATGAAATAGATGCCATTGGCCGCCAGCGAGGCGTGGGAATTATGGGAGGGCATGATGAAAGGGAGCAAACCTTAAATCAAATATTGGTTGAGATGGACGGTTTTACTCCCAGTGAAAATTTAATAGTGATGGCGGCTACCAACAGGCCCGATATTCTGGACCCGGCCTTGGTGCGGCCCGGCCGTTTTGACAGACGGGTAATGTTAGATTTGCCAGACATTGAGGGCAGAAAGGCCATTTTACAAATTCATGCTAAAGGTAAACCTTTTAGCCAAAATGTTTCTTGGGAAAAAGCCGCCAAAAGAACAGTTGGGTATTCCGGCGCTGATTTAGAGAATATGTTAAATGAGGCAGCCATTTTGACGGCCCGAGGCGGCAAAAAAGAAATTGGGATGGTAGAAATTGAAGAAGCGGCTACCAAAGTGAAGCTGGGGCCGGAAAAGAGAAGACTGCAATCAGATCAGGACAAAAAAATGACGGCTTATCACGAGTCAGGACATGCTCTGGTGTCTCATGCCATGTCTCATATGGATCCAGTTCACAGAATATCAATAGTATCGCGCGGCTTGTCGCTTGGCCACACTCTTATCCCGCCGGCAGCCGACCGACTGCACGAGACCAAGACTCATCTACTTGAACAAGTATCGGTTATGCTGGGAGGTCGGGCAGCCGAAAACATGGTCTTTAAAGAAATGACGACCGGTGCGGCCGATGATATTGCCAAAGCCACCGAAGTGGCCCGGATGATGGTAGTTGAGTACGGCATGTCGGACCTCGGACCAATTAATTTATCTCCCGACGGCGACCCCCGCTTTTGGCGGGAAAGTCAGACCATTTCTCCTGATATGGCAGCCAAAATTGACCAGGAAGTTAAAAAAATCGTGGACAGCTGCTATAAAAAAGCCGCAAATGTTCTTTCCAAACTGCGAGATAAACTAGACATAGTTGCTAAAGAATTAATTAAAAAAGAAACTCTGGAAGGGGAGCAGTTTGAAAAACTAATCGGCCCCAAAAAGCTTTTACTGTTGTAAAAGCTTAGCCTTTTGGAATTTTAAATCCAACCCAAGCAAAAATTATTGTAGATATAAAGGCAACCCCCATAATTGTAGTTAAATCAACGTTAGTAGTAGAGATTAATATAAAAGCAGTTGCAATCCATTGCAGTACGATAATAATAGCCACCCAGGGATATTTAGAATAAAAATTTAAGAACTGATCCATATATTAACCAACATTGTACTTATTAATATGATGTTTTACAAGTCGATAGAGATCGGGATCGATTTCTACTAAATAAGAAAGCCAGCTATTAAGTTGTTCTATAGCTCGTTCGTGACTAATTCGTTTATAGGGACTGTATCTATCCCATTCTTTTAAGATTGTATCTTCGGGGTGCTTTGCAAAAAACTTTTTAGTTTCGTCTGTTAGTTTAAATTCATAATCAAGTTCTTTTGCTAGGTAGCCGGCAATGCTTAGAGTCCGCAAGAATATAATCATTTCTTTGGGTAGTTTAATCCTATATTTTTTTGCCGCATTAACAATTTCTAGAATAACTATAGTATAATCTTTCTTCATTATCTCTAAATTTTTTCTATTTCCCTCAACGATTTTTTTTACGGATTCTGAAAAATGATTTGATAAAAGTCCCATAAACCCATCGACATGTTCTTGTGAGACGCTTGCCGGTAGGGCACTGCCGATCATATCTCGGAGATTATCTCCCACCACGTTGGCAAAGTGGTAGGTTGCTTTTTTAAAATCCATCTCTCCCCAAGCCTTTACCGTATGGACAAATGAGGCTTTATGATAAACAATAGAGTCGCCAACAATACCAAAATCAATTAGTGCTATTTTATCATCTCGTAAAAGAAGGATATTTCCAGGATGGGGATCTGCATGGAATATTCCTTCAAAAAAGTATTCTCTAAATAATTCTGCAACTAAAATTCGCGGCGTTTTTGTAATATCAACGCCAAGTTTAAGCAGTTTTTCCGGAGTTAGCCTTCCATCTTTTAGCCCCAGCAGTACTCGACTTAAAGGATATCCTTCAATGTAATCCTCAACCAGAATTCTTTTTGTTGAGTAATGTTCGTATACTTTTGGAATAACAACAGAAGAATTATTGAGGATGCTTTTTCGCATACGCTCTGTATTTTCAGCCTCAATTCGATAGTCTAATTCTTTTTTTGTCCATTTTTTAAACTCCGAGGCAAATTCTTTCCAAGGCAATGCCTCTATTTTAAAGAAAAGATCACCTAAAAAAGCTAAGAGATCAATAATAAAAAAGTCCACTACAACTTTTTCTTCTAGTCCAGGTCGCATTACTTTTACCGCAACGATATGATTAGCTGTTAATTTTGCCGCATGTACCTGACCAAAAGAGGCAGAAGCAAATGGTTCTTTTTGAAAATCATAGAAAATTTTATCAGGCGTAGCGCCTAATTCTCGTATAAAAATCTCTTTAACATCTCGATAGGAAAATGGTTTGACATTATCAAAAAGCCCGAGTAGCTCTATCATGTATTCTTTTGGCATGGCATCAACGCGCAGAGAAAGAAATTGGCCAAATTTTATGAATGAGCCGCCAGCCTCCTCAAAAAAACTACGAAGAATTTTAGGTCCGGGCGTTTTTATAAAACGAAATTTAATTAAAAAATAAAGCAGGAAATATTTAACATGGACCCCCAAAAGATATATAAGCCTAAACATTATTAATTAGCTGCGGGCAAAGCCTAAGAAAAATAAAATTATGACTGTTACAGTTGCGTAAATATAGAGAGTTGTTGGTTGGGCAACGTTGAAAATAGTAACGGCAATAGTGGCAACCCAAACTCCGCAGATTGACAAACAAACCCAGGGATATCTCATAAAAACATTATATAGTAAGAGGCTTAAAGAAAGCAACAGCTTTGTGATAAAATATAAGCATGAACAGATTTGTTTTGATAGATGGCAACGCCATTTTGCATCGGGCGTATCATGCCATACCCAAGTTTACTACCAGCAAAGGAGCGCCGGTGGGGGCGGTGTTTGGCTTTGTGTCAATGCTTATTAAAATTATTGCGGACTTAAAACCAGGCTATATCGCCGTGACTTTTGACAGACCCAAACCGACTTTTCGTCAGGAACTGTTTGTGGGCTATCAGGCCGGCCGGCCGGCCATGGAGGAGGCGCTGGTGCCGCAAATAGCAGATGTCCATAAAGTAGTTGAAGCTTTTGACATCCCCATTTTTGAAGTGGACGGATACGAGGCGGACGATGTGATAGGCACGATTGCCTATCAAACTCAAAACTCAAAACTCAAAACTCAAAACCTAGAAGTTATTATTGTTTCCGGGGATAGGGATTTGTTACAGTTAGTTAATTCTCATGTCAAAGTTTATATGCCGGTTAAGGGATTAAGTGAGGCCAAGATGTATGGAAGTTTGGAAGTGCAAGAAAAATATGGTTTAGATCCTTCGCAGGTTATTGATATGAAAGCTTTAACGGGCGATGCCTCTGATAATTATCCGGGAGTGGCGGGAATTGGTCCAAAAACCGCCAGCGAGCTGTTGAAAAAATATCAAACGCTGGAAAATATTTATAAACATCTCTCCGATTTACCGGAGAAACAAGCGAAAGCCTTGGCAGAGGGAGCAGAAAGCGCGGGCTTGGCCAAAAAACTGGCCGCCATTGTTTGTAATGTGCCAATTCACTTAAAACTGGAAGAATGTAGGTTTGAGATTAAAGACAAAGAAAAAGCAGTCAAAGCCATGCAGGGATTTGAGCTCAAAACCCTGACCAATCGCTTTCTCGAACTCCTCGAGGGTAAACCAGCGGATATCCCCAAGCAAACAAAATCTACGTTAAAGATCTCCACAAAAAAGAAAGAAGACAATTTAGATCAATTAAGATTAGTATAATTACTTTTATTAAGTACCGCTTCGTCTAGATCCTCTGACAGTCTCACGCGCAATAGCATCATATCGTCTAAGTTCATCTACATTGGTGCGTTCACCCGCTTTGCCTAAAGCAAATTGTGCGCCTCTTTGTAGTGCGAGCGGGCCTTTTCTTTTTAATTCTGACATAAAGTTTATTAGGTAAGTAGGAATTAGTGCAAGGCCACTATAATTAAAGCCCTCGGTTTCTGCTACTAGACCTGCTATTAATGCTTGATGCGCAATTCTAGAAAGGGTATTTCTAGGTATAGTTTGTTCTAACATATGTTGTCTTTGTTCAACAGAAGGAAGAGGAAAGTAAACGGGGTTGAGTCTGCGTAGAAATGCGGCTTCTATATCAGGATGATTAATTGCGCATAAAAGGAGAATTTCATGAGTGTCCTCCATTCTTTCCAATATGCTAAGCGCTTTAGCCCGTCTGGCCGGGTTTAATTCCATGGTGCTTCCCCCGTAGCCTATCATTATTCTCTCGTGAAATAAGGCTTCAACGTCATCAACAGCAACGACTATCGGTAGATCAAGCATAGTTCTTATTTTTGATAAATATTTAAGTAGACCAGCCTCGAATCCCTCTAGTGCTGTAACAGGTAGAGGAATAGTTAATACTTCAGGATCAAAATCAAAATATCTCATGACAAAGCTTTTGCCTACGCCCGGTGCTCCCAGTAAAATTGTATTCATTGGTTTACCCTCTCTGGTGCGAAGCGGATTATATAAATTCATTTCAATATCTCTAATTTGTCCATCAAGGCCAAAGATTTCTTCTCGTGTTGCCGGTGGGATCATTTGACGAAGCATAGTATGGTAGATCTTCATAAAGATTTCTCTTCTTAACGGGAGCGTTTCCTGTATTTTTTCTTCTGATGAAAGATCAATGCGATTTGCAAGAATAAGAGAAAGCATAACTGTTTGATAGGCAAGTTCTACTTCTGAGGGCGTATGCTCTCCTAGATGAATTTCTGCTACGCCTTTTGTGGGGATACTAGGTAGTTGTTGTCGGCCCCGATCTCTAAAACTAAATGGACCTTCTCGTTGAGTAAACGGTTCTCCAATAAGAAAAATTCCTTCAGCAAGATATGGGCTATCATTTTGTTGCTTTTCAAAAGAGGGAGCAATATAATAATGAGGTTGGTAAGAAGTAACTCTATTTCTTAAAGCCCGAAAAAAGCGTCTTTGTGCAGAGGCCTCATGAAGAAAAGCTTCTTCCCTAATTTTTGTAGCTTCTGGATTGAGTGTTTGTAAAAGTCCTCGCAAGCTTGCTATAGTTTGTTCATCAAGGTGATCGTAAGGTATTGCTATAACTACGCGGGGAGCTTCGTTTCTTCCTTCTCTGTAAGTCACTATAAAGGGTGGTTCAGCCATTGGTATTCCGCTATGCTCTCCGGTGGTCATATTTACAATTGCAGCAAATTGTGGAGCCCTATCTAAACGCAAGCCAGAAAAAAGTGGATTTTGTGATCTGGCAGAATCTGGATGTGTTTCTTGATGTCCAGGCCAACCTCCCTGTTCTCTCATAATGTTGGAATATAGCATAGAAATTAGCAAAAAGCAAAGCAGAACGGTATAATAAAGAAATGAAGGTTGCGCTGGTACATGATTATTTGAATGAGTTTGGGGGAGCGGAGAGGGTGCTTTTGGCATTGTCGGAGATTTGGCCGGAGGCGCCAATTTATACTTCTTACTACAAAAAAGGTTCGCCGGCTTGGGAAAAGTTTAAAGATAAAGATATCCGAGTTTCTTGGGCACATTATATTCCCTTCTGGGATAAATTATTAAGTCCCCTGCGATTTTTAGCTCCACTAATTTGGGGGAGTTTTAACTTTAGCAAGTACGATTTAATTATTACTTCTGCCGGCTGGTATGTGACGAAAGGCGTTGGTACTTTTGAAATTTGTTATTGCCACACGCCGCCGCGCTATCTTTACGGCTATCAAACTTCAATTAACTGGCAGAAATATTGGCCGGTGCGAATTTATGCCGCGATAGTTAATCATTTCATGCGGCTTTATGACTTTAAGCAGGCGCAAAAGGTCAACTATTTTATTGCCAATTCGGAGAATGTTAAGCAGAGGATTAAGAAGTTTTATAGGCGAGATAGCGTGGTAATATATCCGCCAGTTACGATTCACCACCTCGGGGGAGTCCATTCGGCCACCCCCGAGGTGAATTCTTATTTTCTCATTGTTTCCCGCATTGTGGGAGGGAAGGGGTTGGAAATGGCTATACGAGCGGCGAACAAACTTAAATTCCCGCTTAAAGTGGTGGGTAGTCCCGGAGGATATGGCAGAGAATATCAGAAAATTAAAAAATTAGCCGGACCTACAGTGGAGTTTTTAGGTTTTGTCGAAGACAGTGAGCTTGTCGAACTGTATCGCAATGCCAAAGGCTTTTTAGCCTTGGCCCAGGATGAGGATTTTGGCATCACACCAGTTGAGGCCATGATGGCGGGAACGCCGGTAGTTGCATATAGAGGCGGCGGTTATGTAGAATCAATTATAGGAGGAAAGACCGGGTTATTCTTTGTTGACTATTCAGTTGATGCACTAGTTAATGTTTTGAGGCAGTTTAATAAAGTAAAGTTCAATCGCTCGGCCATTGCCAAGTATGCGCAAAAATTTTCGAAAGAGAGATTTAAAAAGGAAATTAAAGATTTTGTCAGTAGGGTAATATGAGAAGAAAAATTCAAGAAAAAACGCGGGCGATGATTACTAGAATTAATCTGGAGCTTGAAGAAGAGATTGTAGTTGCTACTGGTTTTTTAACCTTCTTTTTTGGTTTTGGGGCGGGAGCAATACTCAATTTTTATCTGCTGGCCATTAATCATCCTTTGGCTACCGAATATCGCAGTATTTTAACTTATATCTCGGCTATTTTGGGCGATGGCATAATTTTGCCAATTATCAACATGATAGCCATGGCCTTTTTTCTTAAAAACAGAGAATATTTGGCAGTGACTACCTTACGTTTAGCTTTAGTGGCGGGGTTAATAGTTACCCTTTATTTTAATATTGGTCAGGCCATTAATGGGGTAGTTAATTGGGCGATGCCTGCGCCCTGGCATTGGAATTTCATCGGTCTTTGGCACGGCATATATATGTTTTGCGTGGCCAGTTTTCTATCACTTTTTTATTTGGTTACTATTAGGGTGTTGGTTAAAGAAAAAGAATTACCAAGACAAGTTTTGTTTATAACATTGGGCTTAATAATCTTCTTTGTCCTCCTTCGCCTTGATTATATCTCGCTTGACCTGACTCAATTTATACCGAGGTTATAAAAATTATCAATAATCACTATGCCGGAGCTTCCAGAAGTTGAAACTATTAAATTGGTTTTGCAGAGAAAAATTGTCGGGTTGACGATTAAAAATATTGAGATTTTATCTACTAAGTCTTTCATCGGTAAACCTCAACAAATAATTAGTAAGCAAGTTGTTAAAGTTTGGAGAAGGGCGAAGATGTTGGGAATAGAATTGTCGGGAAAAATGACCTTGCTTTTTCATCTGAAGATGACAGGACAGGTGATATATCAAAAATCAAATATCAAAAATCAAAATGGCCGTTTCGTTGGGGGGCATCCGACAGAGGATATGGTGGGGCCGATGCCAAATTCTCATACTAGGGTGATTTTTACATTCAATGACGAGAGCAAACTTTATTTTAATGACCAGCGAAAGTTTGGATGGGTTAAGATAATTAAGGGTATAGAGAATGGGGTACAGGGTATAGTATTTGAGAAGCTTGGACCGGAGCCGCTTGAAAAAGATTTTACTTGGCAAATTCTAAAAAATAATTTATTAAAACATAAATCTCAACCTGTCAAGGTGGCTCTGATGGATCAGTCGGTGGTTTCCGGAGTAGGGAATATTTATAGCAACGAGGCATGTTTTAATGCCGGGATAGATCCCCGTACTAAAGTTGGTAATTTAACTGATAATCAGTTTAAAAGTTTACATCAAGGAGCGCAAAAAGCACTCCGAGATGGGATTAGTCATGGAGGTTCAACTAGGGCCCATTTTAGAGACCCTGAAGGCCACAAAGGCTATTTTCTAGATTATGCCTATGTTTACGGCTTGGACAAACACCCCTGCAAAGTTTGCAAAACCATCATCAAAAAAATCTCCCTGGGTGGCCGGGGAACATATTATTGCGAGAAGTGCCAGAAATAACATCTTCCGCTTGCATTTTAGATTATACGTGTTAAAATCTAAGTTTAGGTAGAGAAATGGGAA
>CAYUJR010000012.1:0-2297 GCA_964445095.1 uncultured Gammaproteobacteria bacterium | reverse complement strand
GCTTGCATTTTAGATTATACGTGTTAAAATCTAAGTTTAGGTAGAGAAATGGGAAGTAATAATAACGGTCGGGAAAAACTGGTAATTTCACTTGGGGGCTCTTTAATTGTCCCCAACGGGGGGATTGACACGAAGTTCCTCTCTAGATTTAATAGTCTAATTAGACAACAACTGGCGACTAATAACCGCCAGTTTTTTCTTATTACGGGTGGTGGGGCAACCACCCGGCATTATCAGCAGGCGGCCCGAGAGGTGATTGGGCATGAACTGACGAGAGACGACTTAGACTGGCTGGGTATTCACGCCACCAGACTTAATGCTCATTTGATCAGAACTATTTTTAGAGATATTGCCCATCCTTATATCTTGAAGCATTATGAAGTCATCAGAAAAGTGAATGAGCCGGTAGTGGTAGGTTCTGGTTGGAAGCCGGGCTGGTCTACCGATTACTGTGCAGTGATGGCTTGCGAAGATTATAATGTTAGAACTATTCTTAACTTAAGTAATGTTTCTCGAGTTTATGATAAAGATCCGAATAAATCTAAAGACGCCAAGCCTTTTAATAGACTTTCTTGGGGAGAACTGCGGAGAATTGTAGGAGAGGACTGGACTCCGGGAATGAATATCCCTTTTGATCCGGTTGCTTCCAAAAAAGCCCAGGAATTAGGCATTAAGGCAGTCCTGGTAAAGGGGAACGATTTTAAAAATCTGGAAAACTACCTGGGGGGAAAGCCGTTTGTGGGAACCACCATTGAATAAATGTTTTTAAAAAACATTTCTCTGCAAAATTTCCGCAGTTATACAAAGTCAGTATTTAAATTTAGCTCTATTACTACCCTCATCGTTGGTCCAAATACTTCGGGAAAAACTAATCTTATTGAAGGAATAATGTTGTTATCAACCGGCAAAAGCTTTCGGGCTAAAAAAGAAAATGAGATAGTACAGTTTCACAAAAGTGTGGCCAGAGCGGAGGGGGGAATAGAAAGCTTAAGCGGAGAAAATAAGCTGACTGTTGTCATTAGCGATAATACCAAACGTTATTTAGTTAATGGAGTGGGAAAAAGGAGGGTTGATTTTGCAGGAATTTTGACGGCAGTACTTTTTTCGCCGCTAGATTTGGATATTATAGTTGACTCACCCGGCCTGCGGCGGGATTTTATGGACTCGGTTCTTGAACCGGTTGACAGAGAATATCGAGTTGCCATTGTGGCTTATCAAAAAGCCTTAAGACAGCGAAATGCCCTCCTTGAAAGAACTAAGGAAACGGGTTTCAGGCAAGATCGCCAATTTGAGTATTGGGATAATATTCTAATAGAAAACGGTACCACGATTACCAAAAAGCGGGAACAGCTTTTGACCTTTTTTAATAACGAGCATAAAGAGATTTTCGACTTTGCAGTTTTTTATGATAAAAGTATCATTTCGCGAGATAGACTAGCTCAATACAAAGAGCAGGAGGTACAGGCTACAGCTACTTTGGTAGGACCACACCGTGATAATTTTTCCGTTCATGTCTTTAATGATAAAGAACGCGCTACTCATGATGTATCTCTTTTTGGTTCGCGAGGTCAGCAAAGATTAGTGATTTTACAACTTAAGTTATTATCTCTTAATTTTATGGAAAAAAGTTTAGAGGAGCGGCCAATCCTGGTTCTTGATGATATTTTTTCCGAGCTGGATGAGGGGCATATTAAACATGTGTTAACTTTAGTTAACAGCCAGCAGACAATTATTACCACCACTCATGAGGAGTTTATTCCTAAGTCTTTGTTAAAACAGATAAGCGTGATAAAATTAAGGTATGAACTTTAATGCGAAAGAGCTAAAAAAACTTTATATTCCCTCAAAAACGTCGCATAAGGGGCAGAATGGGAAATTAACCATTATTGGCGGGTCGCATCTTTTTCATGGAGCATCACTGTGGGCGCTTAAAGTTGCTTCACGCATTGTGGATATGGTTTTTTACTCCTCAACTGCGGAAAATAATGAGTTAACGGAAAAACTTAAAAGTGAACTTTACGATTTTATCGCCGTACCTAGGGGAAAGGTAGAAGAATATATTGAAGAATCGGATGCGGTACTTATCGGGCCCGGTCTTGCTAGAGAAGAAGGAAAAGGGGAAGATGAGGAATTAACAAAAAGCTTAACGGAAAGACTTCTTAAGAAATTCCCCGACAAAAAATGGGTGATTGATGCCGGTAGTTTGCAAATGATGGAGGCGGAGTGGTTGAAAGAATTAAATGGAAACGTTGTTATCACTCCGCATCATAAAGAGTTTAAGGACTTGTTCCACGACG
>CAYUJR010000011.1:24640-24854 GCA_964445095.1 uncultured Gammaproteobacteria bacterium | reverse complement strand
TTGTTGTTGCCTCCCAAGCCTTACGGGCTATACCAAAATAGTCCAATAATAACTTGAATCGCACCGGCCCCACTCCCGGAAAAGCCGAGAAAGCCAGCCAAAAACTCCGCTCGGTTATAGCTTGTGAAGTCACAATGTTAGTTTAGCATATATTGAAGGAGTTAGAGGTTAGTATATTGTTACTTTGGCCTTCGTCCGCAGTTCTTCAAATTTT
>CAYUJR010000011.1:0-24557 GCA_964445095.1 uncultured Gammaproteobacteria bacterium | reverse complement strand
GTGGTGGACAGCTGGCTTTTGTTTTTGTCAACATAGTCTGCTATCTCATCGGCAGAAACTGTGGCCTCTTTCTCATATAATTTTTCCAGACCAAGCTGCAGTTTTATTTGTTCACTTAGGTCCGACCTTATCTGACCTTGTTGAAAAAGTAAATTATCAAGCGCCGCCGCTCCGCCTACACTTAGTTCAATTTGTAATATTCTTTTATCAACATCGCTTGCGGAAACAGAAACACCGCTTTTTTGTATTTCGGACTTGATAATTTTTTCATTGATGAGCTGGGTAAGTACCGGCTGACGGTATTGCTTGTTAATTCTATTTAAAAGCTCAAAATTGGTAATTGGGGTGCCGTTTACTGTAGCGGCAATAAACCAGCCAGTCTTAAAATATAAAAGAACAGCAGTAATAACAATTATAACAACCACTGCCATTAACTTTTTGTTCGCTCTAAAATTGGATAACTTTGAGAGGACGCCAATTTTTGACCCTACTTTAATCGGGGTGGGGGCTGATTTTGTTTTTACCATTTACAGATAATAACAGAAAACTTTTCTCCTGACAAGGAGGGAATTTGTGCTAATAATGCGTCATCTCAAAGGAGAAAAACTTATCACTCCGCAATAATTAGTTAACGCCGCCGACAAATTTGTAAAACTTACTTCTCACCTCTTTAGGGCTATTGGCAGAAATAATCTCGCAAACTAAATTAGCCAGCGTTAGCTTAAAACCAGTTTTCTTGACAAAATATGGGATGGACAGAGCAGTGTTATAGCCTTCAACGGTAGAGTTGACTTTAACCAGACTCTTTTCTTTACTATATTTAGCCAGTAAACTACCAAAGGTATAATTTCTGCTTTCAAAACTGGTGCTGGTTAAAATTAAGTCTCCCAGAGTACCAGGCGTACACAAACTATCCATTTTGTAACCCAATTTTCCGATTAGCCGATGTATTTCCTCCAGAGCCAGCACTATCAGTTTAGCCCGAGTATTGGCACCAAAACCCAAACCTTCGGCCAAACCGCAGGCGATGGCATAAACATTTTTTAAGGCGCCTGATAATTCGATGGCCTCAACCGCTTTGGTTAATCGTAATCTAAAATATGGTGTTTGAAAAAGCGATTTAACCAGTTGTTGCTGGTGACTGTTGAAATAACCTAAATTAACCAAGGTCGGCATCTTTTTGACTACTTCCTCGGCAAAACTGGGGCCAATGAGGGAAAAATAGGCAATGTTTTTACCCAAAACTTCTTTAACTATTTGAAAAGGGAGTTGATGAGTGGTGTTTTCTATCCCTTTGGCGCTATTAATAATAATTAGGTTCTTGCTTTTAGTAACGTATGATAAGACTTGCCTAATGGCCGGAGTCGGCACAGCCAAAAGAACCACCCCGCCCCTGATAATTTTTCCTTCTTTCCAATAAGAAACTTGGTGGCGGTTGTCCGCCAAAACTTGACCCAACGCTTCTCCCCAATTACCATTACCAATAATTGCCACCTTCATTTGACTTAAATTGTATCACCTCCCCAACCCCTCCTCCAAGTCTAGCCTCGCAAGGTCTCACCTTGCGTGCGTACCCCATAATAAAGGAGGTTCCTACGTCATTCTTAAAAAGAATAGATAGATTGGATAGACTTCCAAAACAGTAGAACAAAACCCTTATATACTAGTAGTTTTTACCTGTGAATTATAACAGGAAGCGGTGGATTACTTTTTTGTTCAACCAATACCATTTCTGTTACCTGATAAAGAATTAAAGAAAGCGCTTTTGCAAAATCTCTGTCAATTCCCAGCGCTTCCGCCTGATTAACAGCTTCTAATAGATCCAGATTAAATCCTTGTTGTCCTCGCTGATTGGCTGCTTGTGTATCAAATGTTACTCTCGGTTTAAGATTAACAAATGCTACTTCTTCACTATGATCTCCTTGAACAGTTTCTACAGCAGCGCCGGCCTGTTGGGCACTTTGTATAAGCGCTTCTCCAGTAATTTTTATATTTTTTTCACTATAATTATCAAGACGAAGATAGGCTTCATCAAGACTGTGATTGTCTACGGCGTCTGTTAAACGACGCCTTATCTCGGCTTGATTATCAACAGCAGTTCCCAATATAACTAGCATTTTATCGGCAAAGCCGCAATCGCTAATATCATCATGAGCATGTCCCCCTCTATGAACTCCTGTTGTAAAACCACGATTTTGCAATGTTGCAAATCCACTTTGAATATTTTTTCCATTAAATTCAGTATCAGTTGCAATAGCTTTAATAAAAACAGGAAGAAGTGATCCGCCAAGCATTTGCGGTCCTTGTGGACTTTCTAAAGATGCTCTTCCATCAACACAGCGTGCCGGCTCATTACCTTCTAAAGGTTTTTCTATAAAGGGGAGGGGGAACCTTGTTGTTTCTGATGGTAAAGCAGAAGCTCTTTCTCCAATCATGGAGATAATATAACATTATAAGATTAGCTTATCAAGTCGCCGCTTGCTCTTTGGTAAGTTGAAAAATATAGAAACAGCAACCCTTACGGACCGTCCCCAAAATCTGCGTAGGTTAGCAGTTATTAGTTAGTTGTTCGTAGTTAGTAGTTGAATCAGGCAAGCTGCGCTCGGTGCTGAAGGATATTTGCCCACGTCAGCGCCTTTTCCGCCCACTCTTCTTTATCGCTTTTGTCCCTATCCTTTAAGAGCTCGGCGAATTCCTTCTTAAAACGAATAAGCGTAGGTTTAAAACGGGAAGATACAGATTCAGCAGAAATAGTCAGCAGATATTCCCGTGATTCTTTCAAAAACTGGTCTACCCGATTCCGTTTGCTTTCAGAAAAAATCCAATCGCTCACTCGGGCCAAATTCACAGAGATATCTAATATTTTATCCCTATTGCTAATATTCATTTCAATAGTTTTTTTACCAATATATCAAATTCTTTTCGTATTTCAGAAGACATAATGTCGCGGCTTAAATTATTTTGGCTTGGACGAATATTTATCATAGAGTTGTAATCAACTTCCCCCGTCTCTAAATCGAATCCTCCGCCCCATAAATCTTCCTGTTTTGATCCGTCTTCCAACAATATTTGTTCCCCATCAACATGTCTTCCCCCTCCGCCGGACAAAATTTCCCTATGGATATCAACAACTATTTTGATATACCCAGCTAAATCTTCCGCCATCTTTTGTATCTCTCCTTCACCGGCTTTTTCCCGAATAATCAAAATCATATGATGATTGTATCATGGTTTTTACCGGGTAAACCACTCCTCCAAAGGTACCAAAATCATTTCTAATTTGAGTATTAAGACTAATTTAGATATAATCCAGTCTTACTATGTCAAAAGAGTCTCAAAGATTACGAACAGAATTGTTGACAATACGCCAACCAGGATTACGTTTATGGATACCTTCTTCTAGTCAGCTTAACAATCCTGATGTAACGGCGGACGAATTAATAGCTTCAGGAAGACCCGGTTATTCACTTGAAACTTTTGAAGGATCATTCAAACGGAAAATAGAACGGGGAAATGTTTCCGATCTTGAAGTTGCACGTCAAGAAGGATATGAAATTCTTTTCCCAGATACAAAAGGTGGTAAATCTGCAAGACAACTTGCCGAAACCGGAATCCCGTTCTCTCTTGGAACCGCCCTTCCTTGCATTGTGGTAGGAATTATCCATGAAAAGGTTGGCATTGCAGGAGCACATCATCTAACAGTTACCGCAGCTGATACTTTTGCAGCTTATCAGCGTGCTCTTCGTGAACCTCTCTTTCTTTTACAATATCGGAGTACTAATGCTCCACGTCAAATCTACAGACTTGTGGCAATTACCGAGAAATACCATCAGATAGTTGCCAAAACAACAGAAGAGGCATTAGAAGAATTTGCAACTCTCGCAGCAGGTGATTTACCAACTACCGGAATACAAGTATTTTCTTACGGTATGTGGTATACTCTCCCAGCTGAACTTCCCTCTCTTAATAGAACTATACGCTCCACCATCGCAAATAGTCCTTTCATGCGTAAACAACGAATACCAATAGCTAACATAGGTTTTACAAACTGGATAAAATCTGCAGGAGAACTTATTTATGGAGGCCCCACTCATTCTCTTTATCCCAACCCAACTTTTTTAGAACGGGGGGAGGGACTGGTCCGAAGATAAATTGTTAATAAAATCCAGACAACAGATAGTTTTATTGATCTTTTGTTTTTTATCTCCCAAACCACTCCTCTAAAATCTTTTTGGCGATGGGGGCGGCCACGTTACTGCCTTCTCCGCCGGCTTCAACAAGGACTGTTACCGCAATTTGCGGGTCGGCAATTGGGGCGAAAACAGTAAACCAGGCATGAGTTCTATCCTTCGGATCACCGAATTCAGCAGTGCCGGTTTTACAAGCAACAGGAATACTAACAACATCATTAGTCACTCCCGATATTGTCGCCTCATCAGGAGTAAAAAAGTTTTCATCGTCAATTTTTTCCGCCAAACGGGCGGATTTAATTTTAAATTTGAATAATGGCCACCCCGTCCCCCCCGTATCACATGCCTCTCTCATCCCTTCTCTAATTAATTCTATCGTTTCTTTTTTAAGGAAATTTTGACTTTTGATTATTGGGTTATTGGTAGTATTTGTAGTATTGGTAATATTCTTTACCAGCCGCGGCTGGTAAAGTGTTCCTCCGTTGGCAACGACCTGCGTCCAGGCGTTCATCTGAAGCGGCGTGGTTAAAAGGTATCCTTGCCCAATTCCAATATGATAGGTATCTCCCAAATACCATTTATCACCAATCGCTTCTTGCTTCCAAGCGTCGCTCGGGAAAAGACCGGCCGCCTCGCCTCGAATGTCAATACCAAGAGTTGCGGCCAGGCCAAATTTTTTAGCCATCTCCTCCAGTTTTTCAATACCGACCATCTCCGCCAGTTTATAAAAAAAGATGTCGTTGGAACGTTTAATAGCACCAACGATATTTAGTAATCCCTCCAGCTTCCCGTATTGAAGAAAGTACCAGTTGGGAAAAGAAAAGGCTCCTATTCGCAAAATGCCAATATCTTCAATTTGCGTATCCTTACTAATCACTTTTTCTTCCAGAGCGGCCGCCGCAGTAATAATTTTAAAGGTCGAGCCGGGAGGATAGGTACCGGAAATAACTCTATTAAATAAAGGCTGGTCGGGGTCATTAAAAATTTCCGCCACAGTTTTCAACTTACCTTCCTCCGAAGCTTCTCTATAACCTTCGCCTAAGGTAAAAAGGTTGGGGTCAAAAGAGGGCTTACTAACCAAAGCCAAAATCTCGCCACTTCGCGGGTCGCTAGCTACCAACGCCCCTCTCTCAACCTCCTCCATTGCCGAATAAGCCTTTTTTTGTAAAGGCAAATCCAAGGTAGTTTTTAAATCTTGACCGCTCGTCCCTTCTTGTTTACCTAACTCTCGTAAAGTCCGGCGAGCGGCATCAACTTCTATCAGTCTTTTTCCGTCAACCCCCAAAAGCTGACTATTATAACTTTCCTCTAGGCCCGCCTTCCCCCCAATGTTAGCAGTTTTATTATCTTCTCCTAAATATCCCAAAACATGGGCAAATTCTTCCGGATACAAATATTCCCGCAAGGTATCTATCTCGAGAGTGGGGTTATCCTTCATCGCCAGTCTTAAGGCTTCTTCCTGGCTAATCACTCTTAAAAGCTCTCCGGCCGGAGAAGCTATTCTAATTCTAAATCCGGGAAGGTTACGAACTAAGGGATAACCGTTGCGGTCATAAATAATGCCCCGCGGAGCATGAATAATTTCCTCTTTAATTCTATTGGAGTTGGCTAAGCTTCTATATTCCCCGCCTTTAATAATCTGCAGGAAAAATAAGCGGCCCACCAGTAACAAGGTTCCTCCGATAAGTAAAATCGGCAGCAACTTTTCCCGCAAGCGATAGGTATCTTCCCACTTCATTGGTTAATTTTGTATGACCACCTAATTTTTTTCTTATATAAAAGCAGGGTTAGTAAAATAAGCAGAAAAATCGTGCTGGTTTGTCCAACAGTTCTAACTTGAAGTATGTCAAGAATAATCCCGCTGGTAAAGGCCAATACCAGCACTTTCTGGTGGTTTTGCCAAAAAAAGCTAAGCATAATTAATAACAATAAGGTTATCGGCAGAAATAAAACTGCTCCCTCAACAAAAACCGCTATTATTAAAGCTCCTATTATTAAGGCCATCTTCATAGTACAAGATAAATAATATCCAGCTGTTTTGGATTAACCGGACTATCCAGTTTGGCCTGCTGGAAAATGGCGCTTTCTTGTCTTTCGACTTCACTTACCTTACCAAGCAATAAGTCCGGTAAAAATTCTTCTTCTGCTCGCGTCAAAATTAAATCTCCGGTTTCCAAAGTTTCTTTGGAGGTAACATTTTGCAAAATTAATTTATTGTCAGCTCCTCCCTTACTCGCTACGATACCCAGGGCCCCTTTTTGACTTTTGGCGGGAATTTTACTGCCGGCTTTGGTCACCAGCTCGATGCGGGAACGGCTGGCAGAAACGGCCACCACTTTACCCAATAAAATATTTTTATAAATAGCATTGGTGCCAATTTTAATGCTGCTTTTTTCTCCCTTATCGATAATTAAAAAGTCATTGGCGGCTGACAACACTCGGGCCGGCAGCAGCTCTTTTTCCGCCAAAGTTAGGCTGTCGCCCTTGGCCCCCAGCTGAATTCGCAGAGCATTATTTTCATTTATCAAATTTTGCTGGTCGATCAGTTGAGAGAGAAGGATGACATTTTCTTCCTGCAGTTTTTTGAGCTCTTGGTTGTTATTAAACTCCGGTAACTCGATACGGAAGGCCAAAATTTGCTCCAATTGACTCTTGGGGGCGGCCAGCCAGCCCATTTTATCAAAGCCAAACAGGAGAAGCGACAGTAAAAAGAGAAAGAGAAATGTTTTTTTCACCACTTAATTCTACCACACTTAGAAAAAGGTGTGTTTGACACCTTTTTACTCTTGTGTTACCATCATGCACGCTATGAGAGAACGAGGAGAACAAGCTATCCCCCTAGAAGAAATTGTTGGTGGATTACTAGTAAGACATGGACTGACTCTTTCTACGGCTGAATCTTCTGCGGGTGGACTCATTGCGGACCGCGTTACCAACGTTTCTGGTAGCTCAAGGTATTTTATGGGCGGCGTCGTAGCTTACGATAATGGGATGAAGGAGCGAGTATTAGGCGTACGCCATGAAACACTACTAAATCATGGGGCTGTCAGTCGAGAAGTAGCCCTGGAGATGGCACGCGGCATCCGTCAACTCTTAGGTACTGACATTGCTTTAGCTGAAACGGCTATCGTTGGTCCTACTGGTGCAACGCCAGAAAAACCCGTCGGATTAGCATACGTTGCATTAGCTACCGAGACATTTGAAGATTGCCAACAGCATCTCTGGCAGGGAGACCGCGTAAATAATAAAGCGCGAACGGCTGAAGCAGCTTTAGACCTACTTCATCGATATCTAGAGTCACTAGGTTAATATTATATAATTTAAATCATGCGTACTGGAATTATCGGTGGTTCTTTCGACCCACCACACTTAGGGCATCTGCTAGTCGCGCTGCAAACAAAAGAGATTATGAATCTCGACGAGATTTGGCTGATGCCTTATTTTGCGCATAGCTGGGACTCGACTGTTTCTTCGCCACAAGATCGTTTTAGAATGACACAACTTATGCAAAAAAATGATATTATTGCCTCTGATGAAGAAATAAAAATCCCCACAAAAAGCTATACTATTGAAACTGTAAGGCGTTTAAAAGAAAAGCATTCTCATGATTTTTTTTGGATTATAGGAAGTGATACTTTGTCGGAATTTAAAAAATGGAAAGAATATAAACAATTAATGAAGGAGATTTCTTTTCTTGTCTTCCCGAGAAATAACTACCCCCTCCCCAAAAAAGTGCCGACTAATTTCCGAGCGGTTTTATCGCCTGATCTTATTACCTCAAATATTTCTTCTACCATTATTAGGAATCGGCTTATGAAAGGTTTATCAGTTGAAGAATTAGTCCCCAAGCCGGTTTTATCGTATATTCAAAAAAGGGGTCTTTATCGTCATGAAAAAGTTGGATTCTAAAAAAACAGTAAAAAATATTGTCGCATCTTTAAAGAAGGTCTTTTGCCAATCTGGATTTTCTCGAGCCGTGATAGCTTTATCGGGAGGAATTGATTCGGGCCTTTCGTGCGGGCTGACTGTTCGTGCCCTAGGCAAAAACAATGTTTTCCCCATTCTTCTTCCTTACGGCCAATTAAACCTACCGGGGCTGGCTGATGCTCTTAAACTTATCGATCTGCTTGGTATCCCTAAAAAAAACGTCGTAAAGATAGATATAAAATCTTATGTTGATGAGATCATAAAAATAGATCCTCAAATGGATCATGTACGCAAGGGTAACGTTATGGCAAGAGTAAGAATGATTTTTATTTTTGACCAAGCTAAAAAAAGAAAAGCATTAGTTGTTGGCACCGAAAATAAAAGCGAACATCTCCTGGGATACTTTACCAGGTTTGGGGATGAAGCAAGCGACATAGAGCCAATCCGTAGTCTTTATAAAACTCATGTTTATCAATTGGCAAAATTTCTAAATTTGCCAGAGGTAATCTTGACAAAGAACCCAACTGCCGGTCTTTGGGAGAATCAAACAGATGAAAAAGAGTTCGGTTTTACCTACAAGGAGGCAGACCAAATTCTCTATTATCGCTTTGATAAAAAGTTGTCTTTACAAAATATAATCGCCAGAGGATTAAAAAAGGCTACTATTCTTAGGGTTCTGCAATTTGCAAAAAGGAATGACTTTAAGCACAAACTGCCTTTTATTGCTGAACCACGGATTATTCTTGATTAGGTTCCGGTGTGGATTGTTCCGAATGCCCAAGAACAGATAAAACCATTCCTAAAGCTTCTCCTATCGCTCTATCTTTTATTTCCCATCTTTCGCCTTCTGTAAAACTCAAAACTTGAGCAGCGGTTCTATCACCAAATACAACCGCAACGTAGATAATGCCAGGGACCGAATTCGGATTATTGGGGTCTGCTCTTGAGATACTGCCGGTAATGCCAACTGCTATATCGGCGCTGACTGCTCTTTGAAGACCAACTCGAGCCATAGCTTCTGCGGTCTGTAGGGAATAGACGCCATGCACATCGATTACTTCGGCGGGAACCCCCAATGCTATCTTTTGCTCGTTTGAATAAGTAACAAAAGCGCCTTTTATTACTTCGCTCGCTCCACTAATATTTGTTATGGCATTGGCAAGTCCACCACCAGTGCATGATTCTACTGTAGTTATAAAAAGGTTATCCTGTCGGAGCCTACCTACAACTTGAGTGCCTAAAGCTAAATTTAATACTCTTTGTTCTTCTGATGATCTAACTTCTGGCTTTAAATTACCAGAATCTTGAGGTCCACGTTCACGCATATAATTAACACTAGCTATTATATGTCTTTATCGACATTGTTTCAACTTTATCACTCTATTTACATCTTTTCCACTCTTCCCTTTCCACACCCGAAGTGGAATAGCTTGGCAACAGCAAAAGCGACAGCAAAAAGAGAAAGAGAAATGTTTTTTTCACCACTTAATTCTACCACACTTGGAGAAGGGGTTATTAGGCCAAAATCAGCTTGAGGTCTATAAATTAAGCGCTTTTTAAAAACTCCCCTACGCTAACAATTTTAATCCCTCTAAATCTAGACAGCGCCAGTAATTGTTTGTCGCCAGTAACAATCCAGCGACAACTACCCTCCACTGCCGCTTCCAAAACCCTATTATCATCTTCGTCTCTTAGAATACGTAATGTTTTGCGCGGCGCCACTACCTCAAATTTATCTTCTATTTCCGCCATCGTTAGCTCTAAATCACCAGGTAAGAGTGATAGTTTTTTTGTCAAAATCTCTTGAACTTCTGCCAGTAATATTTCCGAAGTTATCCCTTGAATTTTTTCTTCCAGTGCCAGCAGAAAAACTTTACCTGGTTTTCCCCCATAGCCTATGGCGGAGATAATCACATTGGTATCAAGAACTACCTTAAGGTTTACGGCCATGGCGGAACTCATATACCATATCATTAATCTGTTTTTCGCTTCTTAATCCCATTTTTCTGGCAGCTTTTTTTCCTGCTCTAAAAATATATTCCCACTTTTTTTTGTCCTCAAGATATCTTCGCAGAGCTTCCCTAATAAGTTCCGAGCGGTTTTTGTATTCAGTCTTGGCTGCCTTATCTATCTCTTTTACCAGTTCTTGAGGTAAGGCAATATTAAATGTTTGCGTTTGCATACAATTATTGTATATAAATTGTATGTCTTTGTCAATAGTTAAAATTGGCTTGAGACTAGCGAAGGCCGCGGGTGATTTTGATTCGTTCAAGAAGCTCTGTGTTTTCCAATAATTTTCCTATCCCACGAACCACGGTGGTTAGGGGATCATCATCAATAAAGACCGGCATTTTAACCCGTTCCACAATTAATTTATCAATCCCCGACAACAACGCTCCGCCTCCTGTTAAAATAATGCCGTTTTGAGAAATATCACTAAGGAGTTCCGGAGGCGTTTCCTCCAAAACCTCGGCAATGGCGTCAATTATTTGAGAGATGGGCTCGGCCAGCGCCTCTCTAATTTCATTTTCCCCGATTTTGAGACTTCTGGGAAGTCCGGTTTCAATATCTCTGCCTCTAACTACCGTCATTTTATCAATTTTTGCCTTATTGTCAGCGGTTTTATAGGCACTGCCAATTTGAATTTTAATCTCCTCGGCGGTTTTTTCCCCCAGCAATAGTCCGTGACGAAGCCTGATGTAATTAATAATTGCCTCATCCATCTGGTCTCCGGCAATTTTAATAGTTTTACCAACCACAATACCGCCCAAAGAAATGACGGCAATTTCTGTCGTCCCTCCGCCGATATCAACAATGGCCGCACCGCTTGGCTCGTTGATATTAATTTTGGCACCAATGGCCGCGGCCATTGGCTCTTCAATTAAAAAAGCCGAACGGGCTCCGGCCCGCAAGGCCGCTTCCCAGACGGCTCGCCTCTCGACTTCCGTCACGCCACTCGGGATTCCAATGACCATCCGCGGCCGGGCCAGTTTTGGCCACATGCTATCAACCAAGTGCACTTGCTGGATGTAATAAGAAAGTAAAGCTTGGGTTACATCAAAATCCGATATCACTCCTCCCCGTAGGGGGCGAATGACTATAATTTCCGGCGGAGTTTTACCCATCATTTTTTTTGCTTGGCTTCCCGCCGCTATCATTTTCTTAGTTTTTTTATGCAGGGCCGCCACCGAAGGCTCCCTGATGGCAATTCCTTTACCTCGCACATAAACCAAGATATTGGCCGTCCCCAAATCAATCCCGATATCGTGAGAGAATAAACTAAACAACTTATCTAACATAAGTCGGCTCCTCTAGAATACCCCCATACTATCAATAAACCACTAGGTAAATCAATACAGAATATTATCACATGCGCCTGGTCCTTGACACAACTACTATTATACTAGTATATTAGTAGTAACATGACTCGTGTTTCTCGAACCAAACTCGACCCAAAAAAATTACAAGAACTTAAGAATCATTTCTCTTTTCTTATTTCTTCATTAAATAAAGACAGCGAAATAGAAAATTTCTTTAATGAGTTTTTGACAGAAGAAGAAAAAATAATGCTCACAAAGCGGCTTGTCCTTTTTATGCTCCTTAAAAGAAATTATTCCCCTACTTCTATCCAATCGGCATTACATGTGAGTTATGAGACTGTCAGAAGTTACCAAAGGGAATTAAACCACAAAAACATTCTCTTTCATAAAACAATAGAGAGGTTGGTTCAAAGAGAAGGTGCTCGAGAGTTTTTTGATAAAATTGATAAAATACTTAAGCCAATTAACCTTCTCATGCGGGCAAAAATCGACATGAGGGCTCGGGCAAAACTGGCCCAAGGCGACTGGAGCTAAATACTATTATACTAGTATATTAGTATTAGCTTTAATAGTCTTTTCTTGTTCTCTTTTTCCCAATATGGTAAAGTAAAATTATGGAAGAAAATCTGCCGCAGTCCCAGGCTCCTGTTAATCCGGTTCCTGTTACTCCAACTCAAGCTCCCCCTGTGCAACCGCCTCCTCCCAAAAAATTTTCAATTAGATGGGTTTCTCTTATTTTGGTCTTAATAATAGTTTTGATTGGCGGACTGATTATTTGGGATTGGTTATTACCAAAAGAATCTTGTACTAATGCCATTTCATACCACAAGGAGGAATACAAATATGCTGTACACGATAATTATGTTGTTGTTTCTGGTAGTATTGGAAAATATACATGGGAAAAGACTACAATTAATTTATCTATCGGGGATGAGTTTTATATGCCCGGCGGGCTCGAGGAAAGCAGGAGTGTAAAACTAGAAAAGATAAAAAATAAAAAAGCTTATTTTAAATATCAGTATGGTGCTGCTCCACCCGCTTGCGGAACCCTTGGTGGCTGTGGTTATGAATGTAGATTTATAATAGAAGAGTAAATTCCCAAATGCCAACTGGATGTTTTCTACCCCTGAAGAAATCTAATAGAAATTGTGGTAAAGTAAAATTATGGAAGAAAATCTGCCCTTGAAGTTGGTTTTAATAATGGTGGTAGCTCTTGCTGTTGCTATCTTATTTACTCCCATTCCCTATTATGGCCCAAAAACAGATGTCGCTTGTATTATGATGGTTGGTGCGGAGTGTCCGCCTAGAGCTTGGCAGTTAACACCGTCTTTATGGCAAAAAATCACTGCTCCCAAAAAATCTAACCCATTACCTTCTAACGCAGAGGATAAGTTTTGCGGGGGGATTGCCAATATTTCTTGTCCGGGCGGATATACCTGTAAACTGGATGGCTCCTACCCCGACGCCGGAGGAAAATGTGTTAAGTAATAATTTATGAATTCAGTTAAAGATTATATAAATAAAGCCCGACTTGCTGGACAAACAGATGAGCAAATACAACAAGTTTTGCTGGCAGACGGCTGGCAAAAAGAACAAATTCTGCCATTTTTTTCCCAAAAAGAAGAAAAAATCCAATCTAATAACAAAATAGGCTTAAAATTTGTTCTTCCAATTCTATTAGTAAGTATAATTTCACTTACTTTATCTTCTGTCTTTGTTTTTAAAATTTTAACTGGTAAAAAAGAAAGTAGGCCAACCCAAGAAGCGGAAAAAACAGTTTTTGAGAATGTTAGTGATAACAGTATTAGATTGTTTCAACTCTATAAAAGTGGTGAAAAAATTTATAAATCTGATCTTTTAGGACAAAACAGGCAGGAGCTTAACATTGATTATAACCCCAGCTCCGGTGTTGAACCATTATTTCAAATTAGCCCAGATCGAAAATACTTAGCCAGAATTACACAAGCGACTATAAAAATTGCGCAATTTTCTCAACCCAATGTTTACAAAGAAATTGTCAAATTGACTAGTGGAAAAGAGGTGATTGATGGTTTTGCTTGGTCAGAAGATAATAACCAAATTGCTTATCTTGTAAAACTCCACCAACCGACATATCAAGAACCTACTTCAATTGTAGTTAATTTATATCTTATTAATAGGGATGGTACAAATCAAAAACTTGTCTATTCTTATACACGACCTCCAATCAATGATGGACCGACAATTGGATCGTTTATAAGCCAAAATAATCTTTTGGGGTTAAATTTATCAAAGCAAGAAGTTTACCTATTAAAAGAAAAGAAATTTGACGACTTGTCAGACCCTAATTTCTTATCTGTTATCAGCTTAACTAACGGCAAAATAAAATTTGAGGAAGAATCTATACATCTTTATGATCCTGCATTTATAGCTTTTTCTACTGATTTTTCAAAACTTTACTATATCGATATACAGAGAAATAATGATATCTTACTTTTTAAAATGTTGATCAAAGAATTTAATCTTTTAACTAAAACACAAAAAACTTTTTATGAATTAAAACTAAATGATTACTCCTCTTTAGGTAGTATAAGCTCTGCTGTGCTAGCTCCAGCATACAATAAATTAATCTTTGGTACCATAAAAATAATTGGGTCTGAAATGACTGTTGCAACAGAAAATTATATAATTGATCTAAATACAAATCAATTAAAATCATTTAAAACTAAATTGAAATTTGTCCCAATACCCAGAAGTGTTTCACCAGACGGTAAATATATAGCGTTAGCAATGCCTCCAGAATCAGGAGAACCAAAGGTAAAACAAGATCTATTTGGATACTGTCTATTTAATATAGAGAAACAACAGTTAACTGATTTTAACGGATGTGCATCTTATGAGAAAGGGGAAACTTTTGATAATCAACAACAAGAAATGGAGTTTATAGGTTGGATTTCTGAATAAGTACTTAAGGGGCACCGGTTCTAAAACAATGTCTTTTTTGGATTGTCAGGATAGTAACTCCGAGGACCGTCCCCAAAAGCGTCCCCAAAAGCGGTCCCCAAAAGCGCTGCCTCTTCTCTTGTCCCCCCTTTCCCAATATGGTAAAGTGGAGTTTTTTTGTGTTAGAATGAAGTTTAATGAGCAATATTAGGAATTTTTCCGACCGGGTGATTACCTACTCTTTTTATCTTCTCTTTGCCTTGGTTCCCTTGATTTTTACTCCCTTTAATTATGAGCTGTTTGAATTTAACAAGATGTGGTTCGTATATATCGTTACCATAGTTATTATGGCTAGTTGGCTCCTTAAGATGGTCTCGCGAGGCGAGATAAAAATACAAAGGACACCGCTTGATATTCCCATCCTCCTCTTTTTAACCTCACAAATTATATCAACAATTCTTTCCATAGACCTTCATACTTCGATTTGGGGTTATTACTCCCGTTTTAACGGCGGACTGCTGTCAATTATTTCCTACATTGCTCTTTATTATGCTTTTGTCAGTAATCTGGGGACTAAAGAGCAGGTTATTAAGGTCTTAAAAATTAGTTTAACAAGCGGCGCTTTGGTGGCCTTTTATGGCATTTTAGAGCATTTCGGCATTGACAGCGACCGTTGGGTGCAGGACGTGCAAAACCGGGTTTTCTCGACCCTTGGCCAACCTAATTGGCTGGCAGCATACTTGTCTATTCTCATTCCAATAGCCATCGCTCTTGGAATGGAAAATCCTAAAATCCAAACTCTAAATCCTAAACAAATTCAAAATTTTATAAATCTATACTCTATACCCTATGCCCTATACGCTATTTTATTTTATCTTACAATTTTATTTACTAAATCCCGCTCGGGGTTTGCAGGTCTATGGATAGGACTTATATTTTTCTTGGGATATTTATGGCTTACTAAGAATAAACAATTATTAAATCTTAAATCATATATCGTAATTCTTCTCTTGTTTGGTGGCATTACTTTTCTAGTTGGTTCTCCCTTTGAACAGCTCAAATCCTTTACTTTTGATGGCCTTCGAACGCGTCTGCTACCAACTACCAACCAGCTACCAACCACAACCAAGCCCCAAGGCCCCGCTTTGGAAAGCGGGGGCACCGAAAGCGGGGAAATTAGAAAAATTGTCTGGCAGGGAGCCATTGATATAGCCAAACATTATCCCTTCTTTGGTTCGGGGGTGGAAACTTTTGCTTATTCTTACTATCAATATCGACCCGCGGCGCATAACCAAACCTCCGAATGGGATTTTCTCTATAACAAAGCTCACAACGAATACCTAAATTATTTGGCAACAACAGGATTGTTTGGACTTGGAAGCTACCTTTTGATGATTGGGTTGTTCTTATGGACAGTTCTCAAAAATCTCAAATCTAAGTCATTGGAAATTGCGCTTTTAAGTGCTTATCTCTCCATCCTCGTTTCTAACTTTTTCGGCTTTTCCGTGGTCACTGTCAATCTCTACTTTTTTCTCATTCCCGCCTTTGTTTTACTTTTGACAGGACTCGTTAACCCCAACAAAGTTCTCCTCTTGCCAATAACAAATTCTCAACTCCCAATCTTTAACTTTAAATTCGCCGCCCGTTGGCTTGGCATTTTAACTATCATCATTATCACTTATTATTTATTGCTTAATCTAGTTCTGTTTTGGCTGGCCGATGTGGATTTTGCCAGAGGTTATAACCTTGACCGAAGCGGACAGTATGAAAAAGCCTACTCAAGTTTATTTGAGGCAGTCAGAAAACGTACGGATGAACCAACTTTTAAAGATGAGCTGTCAGTTAACGCGGCTGCTCTCTCGACAATTTTTTATACCCAGGATGAGTCAACTGCCAGCGCCGAACTGGTTAATCAAGCCCTCGCCCTCTCCGGTCAAGTAGTCAGGGATCACCCCAATATCGTTACCTTCTGGAAAACCAGGGCTCGTTTGTTTTATATTCTCTCCGGTATGGACAATATTTATCTTACTAAAACTATTGAGGTTTTGGAGCAAGCTCAAAAATTGGCGCCGACTGATGTGCGAATTACCTATAATCTGGCCCTGCTCTATGACCAAACCGGCAATCAAGAAAAGGCTATCAATTTACTTACTCAAATAGTTAAACTCAAATCTAATTACCGCGACGCCTACTACGCCCTGGGGCTTTTTTATGACGAGCAAAAGGAACGTCAAAAAGCCATCGAGCAAATGGACTATATCATTAAAAACATCGCCACGGGTGACGCCCAAGCCACCGAAAAACTGCTTGAATGGAGGGGATATTGAAAATATAAAAAGATATGAGTAGAAAACAACAGCTTTCTCTTCTTTTTCTGCGGCTGGCTCTGGGGTGGATTTTCTTGTATTCGGGAATAACCAAAATTTTAGATCACAACTGGAGCGCCGCAGGCTATCTTAAAAGCGCTCAAACATTGCCCTTTCTTTATGACTGGTTTGCCAACTCTCAAAATATCGGCTGGATTAATCTACTCAATTCCTGGGGACAAACATTAATTGGAGCGGCTTTAATTTTGGGAGTTTTTCTGCGTCCCGCCGCAGTTGGCGGCATAGTAATGATGGTTCTTTATTACCTCCCCATTCTGCATTTTCCTTACGTTGGTAAAGGAACGTCTTCTTTTCTGGTTGACCAGCACGTGATTTTTATTCTGGTTTTTCTTCTTCTGTTAGCTTTTGACGCCGGAAAATATTGGGGCCTAAAATCCGCGGTCAAAAAATATCTCAAAAATCTACCTCAACTCATCCAAAATATTCTCTGACATTTATCACAATTTTTGGCGACCGCATCTTTTTGTGATAAGTTTGCGGCTAAAAAACCTATGAGAGTTTAAAGAAGTCTTTTATCCGCTCTTGTCCTTCAATTTTATTGGCTTCAATATAAGTGACGTCAATATCAACAGTATAAATCTGCCGCAAGAACTCTACCTCGTCAAAATAGGAAAAGGCATGCACAAATACGCTTTTTTGCAGTTGATAAAAGCCGAGCTGTTTAAGCCTTTCTCGAAATTCATCACGCAGTCTCCTCTTCCCCTCCGGTATGTCAAAGATAACAACTCTCCATTTCTTGTCCCAAGAGTCCTTTGTTTTTACTTTCATCTCATCTAGCTTATATCGTAATGCTTTTGTCATGCCGTTTTCTGTAATGCGGACAACCGGACCATCTTTTGTCTCCGCCACTTCTATTAATTTTTGTTTTTTAAGTCTTTTGAGAGTTTGTCCGAGTCGATACCGCTTATATCCCTTTCCATTCCAGGCTCTAAGTAACCTTGGTAGTCCAGGCATAATTATGGCTGCAGAGATAATTGTCCCGGCCGCTAAAATAAGCATAATTTCTTTAACATAAGGATATCTCTCTGTTTCCCTTCTCAACGTATGAAGAATATTCTCTTTGTCGTTATAAAAAATCTTATATGCTTTTTCCCAATCTACATTACTTTCCATAATTTCCATAATTAAATTTCCGTAGTCTTAGCTTACTTCAATATTATCACAAAATCAAGCGACCGCTTTTTTTTGTGATATTTTCTGGCTACTTGCTTATGGTATAATTAAAAAAGGCTATATTTAAAATAATATATGTTGCAGATTGTGAAGGTACCCAATGCTGTTTTAACTACGCCGGCTAAATCTATTGATAAAATTGATAAAAAGATTTTAGAATTAATTGAGGAGATGAAAAAGACTTTGCTGGCAACGAAGGATCCAATCGGAGTGGGACTGGCCGCGCCGCAGGTAGGCAGTCCTATCCAAATTTTTATTGTCAAACCGTGGCCTCGCTCCCCTTTTACCGTCTTTATTAACCCGGAGATTGTTTGGGAGTCTACTGACAAGACGGAAAAAGGGGTACCCGAGCGCAAGAACAAATTTGAAGGCTGTTTATCTATTCCTAACATTTGGGGTGTAGTCCATCGAGCAAAAGAAATTAAACTTCAATATCTAACACCTGAAACCTATAACCTAAAACCTACAACCCGCGCCTTCGCTGGTTTCTTGGCCACTATTATCCAGCACGAAGTTGATCATCTCAATGGTATTCTTTTCACTCAACGGGTGCTTGAACAAAAAGAAAAACTGTTTAAAATAGTTAAAGACGAAAAAGGCAAAGATGTGTTTGAGCCCTTGGAAATATAAACAAGTTTGTAAGCTTTGCTTATGAAGATAGTTTTCTTGGGAACTCCATTATTTATTCAGCCAATCAAGGACGAGCTGGCAAAATATTTTCAGTTAATTGACTTATTAAACAAAGCCGATCTGGGAGTTGTTGCTTCATATGGCAGGATTTTGACAAAACAGGAACTTAATGCCCCAAAATATGGATTTATTAATGTCCACCCCTCGCTTTTACCTAAATATCGAGGTCCTTCACCTATTCAAACAACCATCTTAAATAATGATAAAATTTCCGGCATTACCATTATCAAAATGGACGAGGAAGTAGATCATGGACCAATAATATGGCAAGAAGAAATAGTACTTTCTATCAGCGATAATTTTGATATTCTGAGTAAAAAAATGTTTTTGAGAGCTAGTGAAATTTTACCCAAAATTATTGAGGATTTTATTACTGGCAAGATTACTGCAAAACCTCAAGACCATTCCCGGGTAACTTATTGCGATAAATTAACCCGCGAAAGCGGATTTTTTGACATTAATAATCCTCCACCGCCCGACCGGCTTAACCGGATGATTCGCGCTTATTACCCCTGGCCGGGAGTGTGGACCAAACTAGCAACTAGCAACAAGCAACTAGCCACTAGAATTATTAAATTTTTACCAAGTAAGAAAATTCAGGTGGAGGGCAAAAGGCCGATGAGTTTTAAAGATTTCGTTAATGGATATCCGGAAATTGCGCGAGGAGGCTACAAATTTTTTGAAGATTTCGTCCGCAGGACTAGCAAGCGACTAAGTGTTTAGTAACAAGTCGTGTTGATTCGCGCAGCGGTCTGAAAGATTCACAAAAATTTCGTAGCCGACCTAAGCGCTTCTATCTTTTCTTTTTCTCTCCTCAAACACTTAGTGCACAACCTGACTCTTTTGTTTCCCCCGTCAACTTTAACCTTAGTATAATGCAAATTTGGTTTGAAGATGCGGTTGGTCCGCCTTTTACTGTGCGATACATTGTGCCCATACATCACGCCTTTGCCGCAACTGTAACATTTCATTGCCATAGCTGGTATGATATCATATAAATTAGCGAGAAACAATATTAACTATGGAATTATTAATCGGTCTTATTATCTTAATTTTCTCCGCCATCTTGCACGAGGTGGCCCATGGTTTTGCCGCCGACCGCTTGGGCGACCCGACCGCACGCCTAGCCGGCCGCCTTACGCTTAATCCCCTGCCCCACATTGATCCGGTGATGAGCCTTCTCCTGCCGTTACTATTGATTTTGTCCGGTTCGCCCATTATTTTTGGGGCGGCTAAACCGGTTCCCATTGACCCTTTTAATTTAAAAGAGGGTAAAAAAGACATCGCCCTAACCGCTCTGGCCGGCCCGGCCACCAATATCGCAATAGCCATCGTCGCAGCTCTTGCTATCAAACTTCTAACCTCCAACTTCTTACTTCCAGCTTCTAGTCTCTATCCTCTATTATCAACTATTGTATTTTACAATCTTCTTCTTGCTGTCCTTAACCTCATTCCCATTCCCCCGCTGGACGGCTCCAAAGTATTTGCCTTTCTTTTACCCGACCGCGAAGCAGCGGCTTATTTATCGCTTGGAGGAATTGGCATATTTATCCTCTTTTTTCTTCTCCTATTTCCAATCGGCGGCATAAGTTTGGGTAAAATAATTTTTGACATAGTCAACTTTGGCATGAAAGTATTGGGTTAATTTCCGCTTGACGAACCGGGTTCGTTTTATGGCTACGAACCAGTAAGTTATAAATAAAGGAGTTCTGGAGGTAGTTACTCAAGTAGAAGATGTTTTATTTCCTGTAACTTTCTTTGATAGTCTTTTTGCAACATTACAAATTCTCTGTATTTTTCTCTCGAGGAAAAATGGCTAATAGCCACTGTTGGATCAACTATTTCCGATGATTCTTCTCCAAGGTATACGCGGTAAGAAGAATGGGGATAGTCCTCCGGCTTATTAACAAGATAGGCGGTTACAGGATTGAGGTGTATATAGCGAGAAAGGTGGAGAAGCTGCTCTTCTGTTTCAACGTGAACCGCCTTAAAATTTCCTTCAAAAACATGACCTCTTTGTTTATTTTTTATCGCATAGTAATGGGCAAAGCTATTAGAAATTCTATGCATAAATTGCTTTATACCGTCATCCTTCTCCTGTCTTAACATGAGATGGAAATGGTTGGGCATAATACAAAAACAAATGATGGTAACTATAGATGAGGTTAATTTTATGGGAAAGCTATTTCGACTAGTACGGTAAATGGAAAATCGGGTGGGAGGATCGGGTTGTAAGTAGAATTTTATTGCCTCAAGGAATATATTACACTCTCTTGTACTTCTAAATATGGGTATTCCGGCAACCGAATGGTTAAAGATATGGTATATTTCGCCAGTGGCTAATATGGTTTTTCTCACAGCCATAAATGCATTATAGCGAAGAAATACCGGTTCGTCAATAGGAAACGAACCGGGTTCGTAAAGCTAAACTTCGGGGATTGGCAATTTCTGTTTTGATATATTGACAAGGGGAAAGTAAAGTAGTAGAAAAAGAGGTGTGAACCCGAGAGAAATGGGCCGCAGAGAGGCCATTAGACATATTGTGGGAGTGGCAGGAAAAATTGCCTTAGTTACTACCCCACTTGCTGTTATTGCCTGCGCCCGACCATCGGATGAAGAACGAAGGCAATTTTTTGACCCCACCTCAAGTTCTTCCACTCGCCCGCCAGAACCAGCCAAGCCCGGCTGGAAACAATATCGTTCTGAACAATACCCCTTCGAAATAAATTATCCTGATGGATGGCAATCCTACTCTGCGTATGGTGGTTTTGTTAGAGATGATGGCTCTAGTGTGTTAATAAAAACAGATTCTTTCGGACTAACGCCTGATGGAAAGGGGCCAAATGTTAATATTCTAGCAGTTCCTGGCTCAGAAAAGATGGATAAGGAATTGATTGAGGCAAGTCGTAGGCAATTTGTCAAATATAGCGGCTTTGAAGAAAAAAAATCGAGAGTAGCTGGCAATGAAGCTCTACTGCTAAAAGGGAACTTTAATATGTCTACTTCGGAGCAACCACATCAGACTCAAAAGCTAATATTTACTCAAGGAGGTGACTTATGGCAGATAACTTTCACAACGCCACAGGCTGATGTTGCGAGAACAACTGAAGTGTTTGGCCAAATGTTGCAAGCTATGAAAATAACTGGGGCAGTTGTTAAAAAACCCGAGAGCGGAGGACAACAACGGCAAGCCCAACGACAACCAGACCAAGCAGCCCCAAAAGCCCAAGAAGCAGGGATGACTCGGAGCCGTGCTGGTTTTTTTGAAGTAGACTCCCCTACTAGCTGGACTCCCACCCCTTTTAGTAACGATGCTCCTTCTTTTGAAATTGAAAAACATCGTAATGGCTTTGTCTCACGAGTAATTGGTAGCAAAGTCCAGGTCCTACAGGGCAATAAACCACGGACCCTAGATGAACTTGAACGTAGGATGTCAGACGTATATAGTCAGCTTAAATGGATCGGCAACCCCAAAAGCGCTCTAGGTGCCGGCAGTAGTCGGATAAGGCTTGATGGATTAAAAACTGACGCCTTCCATGTAAGTCTGGATGGCATTAACGATGGCTTCGGTAATCCAATATCTCTCAATTCTGTGGTCTTTATGTATGCAGGAGAAGGATGGGAAATTGCCATGTTGGCTTATCCTGATGTAACAAAACGAGAACTCCCAGTCTTTCTCAAAATGGCCAAGTCTATTAGAGCAACAAAATAAATAATTTTATGGGAGGACGAACAGAAGTAAACAGGGGAATAATTGGTCGTTTGGTTGAAGTAGGTACAAATAATCCCTAAAGGGTAGAGTTGGCTTTAAATACAGCCGGATTATTACTATTATTGGCAGTTGTGGCAACTGGCGGTTTTGCAGCAACAAAAGACAGTATTTATGCTCGGCAAGTTGGGCAACAGATAGGCGGTCTGATCCAACCGGCTCTACAAGCTTTTACCGATGCTACTCAAGCCGTTGGACAGCAAATAACAAGCGGTCCCACAGCTCCTCCAAAATAATAATCTTAACTTTTGCCAACTTTTTGCACGTCCAAAAAGACTCCTTCTTCTCTTGCTTGCCCGAAGAGAAGAAGCAAGAGAATGCAGCCTAGTGAAAATTTTTCTGCAATTCATACCTCGGTCAATCAGGGAGAGCTCTCGGCTATCCGCTTCGCTTCAGCCGTTTCTCCACTTATAACGCTCGGCAGAATTGCTACGTAAAATTTCCAATAGGCAACCATAGGGGCGGCCCTTCGGGCCGCCCCCAGAATACCAATTGAGATCTTTTCTGCATTTCTTTGTTTCGTTTCTTTGGGTGACAAAGAAATGAAGAGAAAGTGTATTTGAGGCTGAGATATACTTGACAAGGGGGTGTATAATTTGCTAAACTTCAACTTGATATGCCTGCTCTAGCAGAAAGACCACATGTTCCAGATTTAGCTTCCCGCTTTGCTCAAAGGCAAGAGGCAATAACTGCTCGAATGGCGGCTGCCAGAGAAATCACCAACCAACTTGCAAGTGATGGTATTGCTGTGATTAACCTTCACTCACCTCAAATTCCTAATATATTAAGAAAAGTCGGTCAGGCATGGCAAGACGTAATTGACAGGAGCAAGCAAACAATCACGGAAGCAAGAGATTTATTAAGACCAGTTATGGTTCCGGCAACTCCGCTAGTGGGAGCGTTGCTGGTGGCTTGTTTTCCGCAAGCCGTTGCCCAGGAAGCAAGTCCTGGTCAAAAAGGCCCGGATGCGCCCGTGGCGGCAGCCAAACCAGCCGAGCTTACCACCCCGGTTCCTGTGGGGGGAGATGTCGATAAGATTCCTGACCTGGAGATTAGAGCTATTGGCCTAAGACTGCTTAACCCCGAAACTGCAGGTCAAGTTTCCAACGCAGATAGGGAAAGATTCAATCAATATTACCTAACTAATCTAGCAGAATCACAAAAACAAGCCCCTGCCGAAGCAGGCCAAAAATCCGTTCCCGCCGAATCCGCCGCCAGACCAGGCCCTCAACCGGACCTACCAAAACTTAGCCCAGAAAAAATAGCTGAAATTAAAAATGGAGGAGTTAGAAATATTGCGGAAATGGTTGCCAGGGGCGAAGCAATTTCAGAGCAGCAACAGCGAGTTTATCTATTATATTTAAAGGACATCGGCCTTGCCCCAGTTTCTCCCCCCGAATCCCAAAAACCCCCCATGCCAGAACTAATACCCGCTGGCCAAATTCGCGGAGAAATAGCTAGTTTAGTTGCTACCATTAAATCAATTGAAAAACCCTACTCTCCTCGTGCAACTCAACTATCTCATGAGGGAGCTAAGGCAACTTTTGAAAACATGATGAACAGAGCTCAAGCAGCCATTACCAGAGGAAACATGGAGGCTGCCCAAAAAGAATTGCTTGACGCTAAGAATATGCTAAGAGAGTTCGGTGATCCGTTGCAAGAAAAAGATATACCGGAGGAAGAAAGAAAAAAACATGATCCATTGGGTAAATATTTAAGAGATCCTCAACAGGGCAAAGGACGAGATAGTATTGACCCACGACTTTTGCCCCAATTTCTACGTCTAAGCAGAATTGCAGTTAGTGTTCATCCAGACTATCAAGCAGAAGCTGCTAAAAGTCACAGTTTAGCCATACCGTCTGAAAGAACTTTTCAGGAATTTTTGGTAAGCCACGGTCTGTCTCTTGACGCTTGACATTACCCCTAGTATCCACCTACTATAATAAGTAATGGATAATTCTGCCCGCTTCTCCAAAAAACTCTTTTTAGGTATCGTTATTTTAATTCTTCTGCTAATCTACGGCTTCTTTTGGCTTAATTTTTTTGGCGTTATTCACCTTCCCCTACCTGCCGGCAAGCAAGCTCAACAAAAACAAGAGAAAAAGATAATTACGCTTATTAACTCCATTAAATCAATTGAAAAACCCTACTCTCCTCGTGCAACTCAACTATCTCATGA
>CAYUJR010000010.1:0-27203 GCA_964445095.1 uncultured Gammaproteobacteria bacterium | reverse complement strand
ATATTAAAATAATCACCAAACCAATAACGCTAAAGGCCAGACCGGTGCGGGCTTGGTGAAATTTTTGTTTTTCTCCCTCGGAGAGAATAAGTTGCAGGGCATTATAAACAATTGCTCCTAGAGATAGTAGAATGGCAAAAACATAAACTGCGACCAGGGCGGTTTGGATAATATTTTCTCCCATGGGGAATAATCCTCCCGTGGGCAGAGGTACTCCGGCCGGCGGGTCGATTTTTTCTCCGCCGGGCAATGTCAGAGCCAAAAGTCTCATCATCCAGCGTCTAGCAACTAGCGGCTAGCGTTCAGTTCCTTCATTTTTGATGTCATTGCGTTTAACATGCGTGAAACCTCAGCTAATAATAGATCTACTTTATCAAAATATTCTATGGTTGTAAATTGTAGCTCTTTAGCAATAATGGTTTGAGTCTCTAGTTCAAGCGCAGAACCATAGGCTATTGAATAAAATTGAGCATATTCTTTTGACGATCGCCTACCATAGCCTTCAGCAATATTTGAGGGTATTGAAACCGCAGCCCTTCGCATCTGTGAGATTAATCCATAAAGTTCTGACTTGGGGAATTTACCAGTAAGAATAAAAACCTCTTTTACTAGCTGAATTGATTTTTGCCATACAATAAGTTCTTTATATGATTTGATATATGCCATAACTAAACGCTAGACGCTGACTAACTAGACGCTATTTAGTAAATCCGGGAATTCGCAAGATATCTACTCCAATAATTTCCAGTAATACCAGCGAGAAGATGATAAACAATAGTCCCACCACGGCCGAGGTGATGGTTTCTCGCGCTCCCTGCAGTTTTTCCGGATTGCCTTGAGAAGTCATCATGGTATATCCGCCAAAGATAATCAGCAGCGCCGCAATCCCGCCGGAAGTATAAAGCAAAAATTTGAGGATAAAACTGACCAACCCGGCCGGATTAGTTTTGACGCAACCAAGAGGAGTGGGAATACCCTTAGGATTTTTTTCATCTTCCACGCAGGCCAGACAGGTAGAATCTCCATTGCATTTTACAGGGTTTGTAGGATCTCCCGGTTTTCCGCCCTGTCCTTTGCCGGGAGATTTACAGTTATCACAAATAGTAAAGCTGGCCCAACACAGAGTTTGTGAGTTGGCGCCGCAGTCAAAACCACTAAATATGCCCTCACTCTGAATTTCCAGATAATAGTTTTGATATTCTAATTTACCATAAGAAAACTTTCCCAAGGGATACCCTCCAGGAGCAGTTAGCTCTGACACATTTTTACAAACTGCTTTATTGGATATATCCTGTCCCGCCGCGCCTCCTCTTTTAACTACCACTCTTCTTTTACCAGTTTGGGCGGCTGGTTCAATCCTAAAGATAATCTCATCGTTAGGAGTAAAGCTGTCATTTAAAAACTCAATACTCGTACAAGTATTAGTTGTCCCTCCGGTAGCTTGCTCCACTGAAAAAACTGCTTCGCAGAGAGGCGCGGCGCTATCAAGAATACCACCGGCCGTTAAACTGTTACCTATAGTTGTTATCATAACTTTATAATCGCCGGGTTGAAAATTTTTACCATTAGGATAAAACTTAGGGTCAATAATATAACCTGCGCTATCAAGTTGATCAACTATGATTTGGGAGTTTTGAGAAGTAAATTCCTTAAGTCGGTAAGTCCCATCACCTGTCCTATCAGCTACATATCTCGTATTAAGTTTTACCCAATATTTTTCACCATCAGAAAGACCTTTATATTCTATGGTAAGTTTAATAGCAGTTGTGTTGGTGTCAACAGGAAAGGGTTCAACTGTTATGTTACAGCCCCCAAGCGCAGAAGCTTGGGAAGGGTGAGATAAAAATAAGAGGGAGACTAGAAGAAATAATAAAATTCTCTTCATGGTCTCATGGTATCATTAAGTTATGAGGGGGCGCAAGAAGCTAGTACCATTGGCGGTAATTTCATTGCTGGCGTGGTTAATAGTAGTCTGGCTTATTTTTTCTTTTACTCCGGTAAGCCAAGTAAAAATTTTCAATTTTCAATTTTCAATTTTCAATTTGTTTTTTCCTTTATTTTTTGTGGCCAGCTCTTTGTCTTTGGCGCTGCTTTTGAACAATACCAGAAGGGGAATTCTGCTGGGGTTGGGGGTGACCATTTTTTTAGTTCTGCGCTTATTAAAACTGACCCACCTTTTTTATCTTTTTATTTTGGTTGGTATGATTATTGCTCTGGAATTTTCCTTCCGCAAACGCTAATTTTCTGCTAAAATAGCCATATGGCTAAATTTTTTATCACCAATGCTATTCCCTACGTGAATGCCAAGCCGCATATCGGCCATGCCTTGGAGTTTGTCCAGTCTGACGTAATCGCCCGCTACCGCAAAATTTTGGGAGATGAAGTGTTACTTCTTTGCGGAGGGGATGAGAATGCCATTAAAAATGTGCAGGCGGCAGAAAAAGCTGGTGAGCCTGTACAAAAATTTATTGATGAGCATAGTGAGTTGTTCCGTCAGTTGGCTAAAAATCTTCATATTCAATTTGATGTTTGGCAAAAGGGTAGCGACCCGTTGCATCACCGCTCTTCGCAAAAACTCTGGAAACGCTGTTTTGAGAATGGAGATATTTATAAAAAATCTTACGAGGGGCTTTATTGCGTGGGTTGCGAACTTTTTTATGAAAAAGAAGAGCTAGATAAGAAGGGAGAGTGTTTTGAGCATCCGGGGAAAAAATTAGAGAAAGTTTCGGAAGAAAATTATTTTTTTAGATTATCAAAATATCAGGACCGGTTATCAGGAATTATTAAAAAAGATGAGCTGTTAATTATTCCGCAGACTCGTAAAAACGAGGTGATGTCATTTCTCAAGCAAGGTCTAAAAGATATTAGTATTTCCAGAAGTAATACTCGGGCCAAGAATTGGGGAGTGGGGGTGCCGGGCGATTCCTCACAAAAGATGTATGTTTGGTTTGATGCCCTAAACATTTATCAAAGCGGGGTGGGGTTTGGGTTGGATGCAGCAAAATATCAAAAATGGTGGCCGGCGGACCTCCATGTTATCGGTAAAGGAATCTTACGTTTTCACGCCATTTATTGGCCGGCCTTTTTGTTGTCAGCCAAATTAGAGCTCCCGCGCAGTTTATTTGTTCATGAATATATTACTGTTAACGGTCAAAAAATGAGCAAAACTTTGGGGAATGTAATTGACCCAGAAGTTTTGATTGATAAATATGGAGCAGAAGCCCTGCGATATTTTTTCCTGCGTCATATTTCGCCATATTTGGACGGAGATTTTTCCGAAGAAAAGTTAAAAGATGCCTACAATGCAGATTTGGCCAATGGTTTAGGGAATTTGGTTAGTCGCGTGGCTAAACTTGGCGAAACTTCAAGCTATACTCACATGGGGAGTGAAAAGCGGGTGTCAGGTCATTTGCTGGGGGTCGAAGAATACAGTCGGGCGCTGTCGGAGTTTCGCTTTAATGACGCGTTAGCTTTCATCTGGAAAAAAATAAGTGAGGTGGACAAATTTATCGACCAAGAAAAACCTTGGGATTTACTTAAAAATCATGATAAAAAAATTAATGATGTGTTGGGACACAGTGTTGATCAAATTCAAGAAATTGCCGCTTTGCTTGAACCGTTTTTACCAGAAACTGCCAAAAAAATCGAAGACCAATTCCAGGGCCCAAAGATCGTTAGCCAAAAACCACTCTTCCCAAGGATTAACTAGTTGCTAATGGCTAGTCGCTAATTTATGGTTGACGTTCATTGCCACTTAAATTTTAATGTTTTTAAAGACGATTACGGTGAGGTGATTCAAAGAGCCTTGGAGGCGGGAGTAACGAAAATTATCAATGTTGGCACAAAAATTGACTCCAGTCAAAAAGCAGTGGAGCTGGCGGAAAAATATGATTCGCCAGCTGGCAAACTTTATGCCATTGTCGGTATTCATCCTCATCACGCAGATAAAATAATGGATTCTGGACAAGCCAGAATGACGAAGAGTGACAAGTGGATTAAACAACTGGAACAGTTAGCTCGGCATCCAAAGGTCGTTGGTATTGGGGAATGTGGGATGGATTATTACCGTTATCAAAGTAACGACATCGTTGATCCAAAATTACAGCGAGAGGTTTTTATTAAACAAATAGAGCTGGCCCACCAGTTAAAAAAACCATTACAAATTCACAATCGCCACGCCGGTAAGGACATTATTGACATCCTCTTAAATCATAAATCGTATCTCCTTAATCGGCCAACTGGCGGACCCGGTATGTTTCACTGCATGTCGGGAGATCTCGCTTTTTTGAAAAAAGCGTTGGGCTTGGGATTTTATGTTGGCTTTGACGGTAATATTACCTATAAGGGTTTAGCGCCGGGCGAGAACACAGACCTAAAAGACTTAGTAAGAGCTACCCCTCTTGACAGAATAGTTTTAGAAACAGACAGTCCGTATCTTCCTCCCGTGCCTTTTCGAGGCCAGCGCAATGAACCCAAAAATGTTATAATAGTGGGGAAGATTATTGCAGAGTTAAAGAAGTTGACTTTTGAAGAAGTTAGTCAACAGACAACTAAAAACGCCGTATCACTTTTTAAATTATGAGTTATTTTTTTCAAAATATATTTACCAGATATCCCATCAAGACCAGAATTTTCTTAACTACCCTGCCGGGGTTTTTTTCCTGGTCTTTAATACTATTCCCTATCTGGGGGTCGTTTGTTGTCCCCTATATCGTTGCCTATTTTATTCTTTTTTATGATGTTTACTGGCTGTATAAGTCTTTTAGTCTGGCAATAATTGCTATTTTAGCTCACCGAAAAATTGGGGCGGCAGAAAAAGAAAATTGGTTGGAAAAGGCGAAAAAACTAACCAACTTTAATAAGGTGTCTCATCTAGTTATAATTCCCAATTATCAGGAAAGAGTAGATAAATTAAGAAAAACTTTGAGCGTTTTAGCAACTCAAACTTTTCCCAAAAAGAGAATATTCATAATTCTGGCAATGGAGAAGAGGGAAAAAGAGGGGAGAGAAAAGGCGGCAAGTTTGACTGACGAGTTTAAAAATGTTTTTGGCGCAGTATTTGCTACTTTTCATCCAGACTTGCCAAATGAAGTAAAGGGAAAGTCTTCAAATCAAGCTTATGGCGCCCGTTGGGCATATAAAAATCTATTCAAAAAAGGTAAGCTGGATATTGATTTTGCTACGGTGTCATCTGTTGATGCAGACAGTCTTTTTGATCCCCAATATTTTGCCTACTTAACCCACGAGTTTTTACGAGACACAAACCGCTACCATAAATTTTGGCAATCAGCTACGGTTTACTACAATAATATTTGGAAAGTACCGGTATTTACCAGGATAATCTCTGTGTTTGGATCAATTTGGCGAATGGGAGTTTTGATAAGGCATGAAAGACTAATTGCCAATGCTACTTACTCTTTGTCGCTTAAAATGCTGGTCAAAATTGGCTTTTGGGATACAGATGTAATTCCCGAAGACTATAGAATATTTTTCAAAGCTTTTTATAAACTGGGGGGAAAGGTGGAGGCTGCGCCAATTTATCTTAAAACTTCAATGGATGCACCGTTATCCAGCAGTTATTGGAAAAGTTTAAAAAATAAATATGAACAGGAAAAAAGGTGGGCTTGGGGAGTGAGTGATGACCCGCTTTTTATCAAATGGTGGTTGACGGTTCCCAAAATTTCTTTTTGGAATAAAACATTGCCGCTTTCTCGGGTTTTGGCAGATCATTTTCTTTGGCCGGTTCACTGGTTTGTAATTACCCTATCTGCCAATATAGTAGCTTTCCTGAACCCCAAATTTGCTAAAACTACATTAGGATACAGCTTATCACAACTTTCCGGCTTTGTTCTCTCTTTATGCTTACTGGCCTTACTGGTAATTATTATTATCGATTTTAAGGAGCGACCTAAAAGGCCGGAATATGTGTCAAAATTACGCTATTTTCTTTCTCCATTTGAATTTATTCTTACTCCAATTGCCGGATTTTTCTTGTCAACTCTGCCGGCAATTATCGCTCATACCAGATTAATGTTTGATAAAAGAATCGAGTACAAAGTTACAGAAAAATTATAAAAAAATGAAAAAGCATGCCGAGCATCTTTTTCTGGTTGGGTTGGTTTTTGTTTCCTTTTTGTTGCGGTTTCCCTCGCTTTTCGAGCCTTATTGGTATGGAGATGAGGGAATATATCAGGTGATCGGGCGGGCAACCAGGAGCGGAGCGCTTCTTTATCAAGATATCTGGGATAATAAGCCGCCCGCTCTTTATCTTCTTTACGCCTTGGTTAATGGCGACCAATTCTGGGCCCGTCTATTATCACTCCTTTTTCTGCTGGGTGGAGTTTTAGCCTTTTACTTCTTGGCCAAAAAGCTTTTTACTAAATTATCTACTGTTATCTCTTCCACCGTTTTTTTTGCCCTGCTTTTTTCCCTGCCGCTTCTTGAGGGGAATATTGCCAATGCCGAAAACTTCATGCTCCTACCAATAATCCTCGCCGCCTTACTCGTTTTTAACTATGCCCTATACCCTAAACCCTCTACCCTAATTTTGGCTGGTTTTCTCCTTTCCCTGGCTTTTCTGACCAAAATTGTAGCAATTTTTGATTTAACCGCATTCTCCCTCTTTCTAGTCTTTATCTATTCCTGGAAAGGGAAAAAAGCAACTAGCGAGGTAAAAAAATTTGCCAAGAAAGTCTGGCCGCTGGTGGCCGGTTTCATTCTGCCAATTTTCCTTACTGTTTTAGTTTTTTTTGTCCAGGGGAGTCTAAAAGATTTCTTTAGTGCCGCTTTCTCCCAAAATGTCGGCTATGTGGGAGCGGAGAATAAGCTTTTTATTCCCCAAGGACTACTTATCTTAAAGCTCGCAATTCTTGGATTGGCATTATGGCTACTATTCTGGAAGAGAAAAGTAATAAGTAAACAGCAGCTTTTTATACTGCTCTGGTTGGCTTTTTCACTTTTTAACCTTTTTTTCGCCGGCCGGCCTTGGACCCACTTTCTCTTGGTACTGCTACCTAGCTTTGCTCTGCTGGTGGGGTTATTGCTAGAAGAAAAGCGGCTCCGCTTCTTGTATTTGCTTCTTGTTTTAGTAATCTTACTGTTAATACCCAATAACTTTTGGATTTATGGCAAAACACCCTGGTACTATCAAAATTTCATTTCTTTTGTTAAGGGTGATAAGCCAGCCTTTGCCTATCAAGATTTTTTTGCCCCCCACGTAAAAAGAGATTACTTACTGGCCCAGTTTTTACGAGGAAAATTGACGGATAAAGATAATGTATTTATCTGGGGAGACAATGCCCAGCTCTATATGTTGGTCGGCAAACTGCCACCGGGCCGCTACAGCGTAGCCTATCACATCACTTTTTATCCGCAGGCGGTAGAGGAAACAAAACAGGCCATCAAGCAAAAAAAACCTAAATACATCGTGGCTATCCGAGATATGGTCGGGTATGAAGAATTGTTTATTGGGTATAAACAATCCTTTTTAATAGAGGGAGCATCTATCTATGAAAGAAGCCCTTACTTATCTGAAGCAAGATAGGGTACTAAAGCTTGCCTTTATAGGCTCTAGTATTTTTCTGCTTTCGCAACTGGTTGTTTTACTCTTAAGTTTTGCCAGCCTTCCTCCCTTGGTGCCTCTATACTTACAGCGTCCTTGGGGAGTTACTCAAATTGCCCTCAAAAGTCAGCTGCTCATAATTCCCGCTATCACTGCCTCACTACTTATTATTAATACCTTTTTGTCAGTATTCTTTTACAAAGATAGTCCGCTGGCAGCCAGGATTTTATTGTGGGGACAAGCCTTGGTGGCCTTTTTGTCAGCAATATCTATTATTAAAATTACTTTCCTGGTAATTTAAATTATACTCAAAATACTCTAATTTACAACTCTATAATAATATTTTGAGTATATAACTGTTTAACGAGAGTTGTAAACTCGAGTTAAGCAGGTATATTTTTATGGAAGAAATGTTGTGGCCTTTACTTGTCAGTTTTTCATTGGGGGTTTTGTTTACTCCACTGACTATTAAATTTGCTAAACAAATCCATCTGCTTGATGATCCTAAGAAACACCGGCATCCGGCTATTATTCATCATAAGCCTGTACCTCGGGGCGGGGGAATACCGCTACTATTAAGTATCGTTTTTACTTCTATTATTTTTCTACCCACCGATAGAATTGTGATGGCGCTGCTTTTGGGTGGAATAATGGCCGTAGCAGTCGGAGTTCTTGACGATAAGTTTGATTTATCACCTTATCTTCGTTTTGCTACAAATATTATAGTGGCGGCTCTACCTGTTTTTTTAGGAGGAATTAAAATTAGTTTTGTCACTAATCCTTTTGGCGGGATACTGCATTTTAATAGTTTTCCTATGATTCCCGAGCTACTGACTGTTGTATGGATTGTTTGGACGATGAATATGCTTAATTGGAGTAAAGGCGTTGATGGTCAAATGCCGGGGACTGCCGCCATTGCCGCCTTGACTATTGGTATTTTAAGTCTGCGATTTTATCCCCTAACTTTGGAAAATTTGACCACTGCCAAGTTGTCATTCATTACCGCCGGAGCCGCCTTAGGGTTTTTATTATTTAATATCCATCCGGCCAGAATTTTTCCCGGCTATGGAGCTACCATTTTGGGCTATCTACTAGCTATTACTTCAGTACTAGGTGGGGCAAAACTGGCAACGGCGATTCTAGTGATGGGAATTCCTACTATAGACGGGGTTTTTACTATTGCGAGGCGTCTGGCCGCTGGCCGCTCTCCTTTTAAAGGAGACCGTGGTCATTTTCATCATTTGCTTTTGAGCCGCGGATTTGGGCAGAGAACAGTTGCCTTTTTATACTGGGTTTTTTCTGCTATCTTAGGAGTGATTGCCCTAAATTTATCGAGTAAAGAAAAGTTTTTTGCTATTTTGGCATTGGTGATAGTAGTGGGTGGAGCAATTTTATGGTTGTCTTCTCTTGAGAAAGAGCAAAAGACCTAGGGCTTTGTGATATATGAGTTGCTAACCCAACCAGAGCGGCCATCCGGTAGAAGAATTTTGGTCCAGTCAGCTTCTTCTTCAGCTATCGGAAATGATTCTCCCGGTTTGACTCGGGCCACTTCGCTGGCCGAGAGCGCAGGAGTAAAGCGTACCCGTAGGAAGCCGGTGGGAGTTTGTTTAATAATAATGGTTGGCTTTGACAAAGTTGGAGTAGGGACAAGAGAAGCGCTGGGGCTGGAAATTAGCTGTTCGGGGCTTAACGCCAATTTGATATTAGCGATCAGTTTATAACCGGCCGAGGTTTTAAGACGAATTTTCTTGGCCCGAAATCCGCTGTGTTCCAGGGCAATCTCATGATCTGACGGAGTCACGTCAAGTATTTGTAGAGGAGTTATCCCCTTGGGATTACTGTCCAAAAGAACAGTCGCCTCCGGCGGAATTGATAGTATAGCCAGTTCACTAGTTTTTTTATTGGAGATAGACTCGAGACTGATGACACTTCCTTCAGACAGCGCATCATTTTCTCTAAAAGTCATGTCAATGGCCGTTAAGAGTCGAGAAGTAAAGAAAAGTTTTTGTTCAAAAGAAGACTGTAGGGTATTATCTGTGGGAATTATTTTTACGGTGTGTTCTCCGGGCTTAATGTCATTAGTTAGAAAAGGCGTTTCTCCCAGTAATTGCCCATCAAGAAAAATTTGCGACTTGGGAGTGGCGGTTGTTTGCAAAGCGGCTGGCTGTTGGCGAGCCAGATAAAACCGTACACCCAAAAAAGAGATGCCGGAAAGAAGAAAAAGAATTATAGAAAAAATTATTTTCCGTCGCACGCCTTAGTATTCCATTCCGCCTGGTGGCCCCGCCATAGGCGGGGGCGGGGTTTTCTCCGGAAGATCTGTCACTAGTGCCTCTGTTGTCAAAACCATCATGCCCACGCTGGCGGCGTTTTGTACGGCCGAGCGAGTCACTTTGGCCGGGTCAACAATGCCGGCCGCTATCATTGAACCAAACTCCAGCGTCATTGCGTTAAAGCCAAAGTCATCAATCTTTGATTCTTCCACGGTTTTGACTACCCAACCCTCATCTGCTCCGGCGTTTTTAGCAATCCATCTAGTTGGTTCGGAAAGTGCCTGGTAAAGAATTTCCACTCCCACCTGCTCATCTTTATTGGTAAGTGCTTCCTTAAGTTTAAGTAGAGCCTTTCGGGCTCGAATAAGGGCTACTCCGCCTCCCGGCACAATTCCTTCTTCCAGGGCGGCTTTAGTGGCGGCCACCGCGTCGTTGACTCTTTCCTTTTTTTCCTTAAGTTCAATTTCGGTAGCCGCACCAACGTTGATAATCGCTACTCCTCCCGAAAGTTTGGCTAATCTCTCCCCCAACTTTTCTTTATCAAAATCAGAGTCGGTTTCGGCAATCTCTCTTCTTATTTGGGCAATGCGGCTGGTGATATTTGCCTTACTTCCTTTGCCGCCGATTATTCTGGCATTTTCTTTATCTGCCCAGACTTTATCGGCTCTTCCGCAATCTTCAATAGTCACATTTTCAAATTTTCTTCCCGTATCTTCGGAAATGACTGTTCCGCCGGTGACAATAGCAATATCTTCCAGCATTTCTTTTCGTCTGTCGCCAAAGCCAGGGGCTTTAATTGCTATGGTATTAAATGTTCCCCGTAATTTATTAACAACTAGCGTTGCTAATGCCTCGCCTTCTATTTCATCGGCAATGAGCACGAGGTTTTTGGAAACTTTCACGAGATTTTCCAGAAAGGGGAGAAGTTCGGCGATTGAGGAGATTTTCTTATCAGTAATGAGAATATAGGGGTCTTCTATTTCTGCTTCCATGCGATCGGGATTGGTAACAAAATATGAAGACGCATAGCCTTTATCAAACTCCATGCCTTCTTTATAATCAATGGAAAACTCGAGTCCCTTACCTTCTTCTACTGTGACAATGCCGTCTTTGCCTACTTTTTCCAGAGCCTCAGCAATTAAATTGCCAATCTGCTCATTTTGGGCGGAGATGGTGGCAACCTTGGTGACATCGGCTTCTTTGACGGTTTTGGCCATCTTGCCTACCTCTTTGATGACTACTTCCACTGCTTTTTCCATGCCAACTTTAAGAATCATGGGGTTGGCTCCGGCCGTGACGTTTTTAAAGCCGTTGTTAATAATTGATTGAGCAAGAAGAGTGGCGGTGGTAGTTCCGTCTCCTGCAACATCGTTGGTTTTACTGGCCGCTTCCTTAACCAACTGGGCACCCATGTTTTCAAAAGGATCTTCCAGATCTATTTCTTTAGCTACAGAAACACCGTCGTGAATAACATTGGGGGCACCCCATTTTTTATCAAGGGCCACATTTCGGCCTTTGGGACCCAAAGTCGTAACCACCGCTTTAGCCAGAATATTAACGCCTCGTACTAATGATTGCCGTGCTTCTTCTGAAAATTTAATTTGTTTAGCCATAAATATTAAAATTTAAAGATTAAAAGATTTTAGCGATAAATCAAAAAGACTTATCACTTTATTCTTATATTCTTATATTACTACCGCGAGAATGTCTTTCTGTTCTACTATGGTCCATTCTTCGCCGTTAACTTTGACTTCGTTACCGCCCCATTTTTTATACATGACTTTCTGTCCGACTTTGACCACAATGGGAATTGTTTTACCATCGTCATTTACCCCTCCCGGACCTACCGCCATCACCACTCCCACCTGCGGTTTTTCTTTGGCACTGTCGGGCAAAATAATGCCGCTGGCAGTTTTTTCCTCTGCCTCAAGCGGTTTGATTAAAACATTATCAAATAGCGGTTTAATTTTTGTTTTGGCTGTCATAACAAGAAAAATTTACTTAAAGTATCAGTTAGTAATCTTGAGTGCTAATGATATAACAAAAAAAATTTGTTGTCAAGAGGGAGAGGTTGTGAAGTGGGAGAGGAGTTGGGCCACTTTATTTTTAATTGCTTGGTTAACTTTTATATAGATAATGCCTCCTTCTTGGGCTTGCCCCGAACCGCTCTGGTGAGGGGGTTGGCCGTAGAAAATGGCAGTATTAATGGGCGCGAAAACAATGGCCGGCAGGACTGCCAAGTCTTCTTCACCAAGAACACGAATAATCAGTAGATAATTGTTGCTATTGTTATATTGTTGAATTGCTTTTTTAACAACTTTTGAGAGACTAGAAGATATAGTTCCTGCCAGGTTATTAACAGTATAATCTGGTTTCTTTTTCTCAAAACCAAGGTCCTGCAGGTTTTTAATCTTTTCTTCTCTTTTTATTTTAAAATCAACAATAGCCAGAGCGATGGGAACTCTCAATTGATTAAAAGACTTTGTCACCACATCTCCTACTGTAATTATTAGCGGCGGATTTTCTTTTGCAATAATATCTTTTGCTTTTTGAGCAGCAACTGGAAGATTATTTTCTGAACCTTCAAATAATTGCCCCAGAGGTTTTTGCAGGGCCGGTCTTAAAACGTTAGGTAAGGCTAAATTTTCCCCCAACAGCTCACTAACCCTCTGGTTTTGGGAAGAAAAAGTACTTTGTTTGTCGTCTTTAATTAGGGGAATTTTCATTATGGCTAGTTCAGACAGCCCCAATTGTTGACGGCGCCGGTTGACTTCTCGGGCGCCGGCCACAGTTTTAGCAGTTACTACGATCGCCTCAATGGGCGAGTCATTTTTGATAGCCGGTCCATAAGCATCATTAAGTGGGAAAAAGGTAGTTCGTGATAGCCACCCCTGGCTTTTTAAGAATTTCTGAAGAGTTTTTAATCTTTTGTTATAAAAAAGAATGTTGGTTCCCAATAACTTTTTCTTGACAAACTGATCAGTAGTGATGCCGACAAAAACCTGCTCTGCCAATTCAAAGGCTTTCTTTAAGAAAAACTTGTGACCGATATGGAGCCGGTCAAAAGTGCCGGCGGCAACGATTACCTTAAACTTTTTACTCATGGTATTGGCCTAGTTTATCATAGTATTTTGCTAAAACAATCCGGCGGTAGTCTTGGGGATGAAAACGGAGCATATGACTTGAGATAACCTCATTAGTGCGGCGACGTTTCATATACCGCAGCTGAAATAATTTAGCAAGTTGTTCAATTAGATATAGCATTTGGCAAAAACTTTTTGGCCCAGGAATTAGCTTTTAAAAACCGGTGATAAGTATTGTCTTTATCAAAAAGCGGTTTTGTTTGACAAACTTCATGGGCTCCATAAAGATCTTGTTCCTTTTTGGGCAGAGTTAGATGTCCATCTTCCACGAACATATTTAGGCAAACTTTATCTTTAAATGTTTTGTCAGTCGGTTTCCTCCTCACTCCCATTAAATTTAGCGTGATAGTTGAGATAAGTCTGGTTAGCCACAGCGTTCCCTTTTGTGCCACAATTAATAAATCGATATCGTCATCTTTATCGGCATTTAACATGGCTAAACCTCCGGTCAGAGCGACCATTTTAATGGTGGGGATTTTTGACAAGAGAGCAATAGCTTGCGCTGCTTTGGTAATTTTTAAAAGACTTGTCTTTTCTCTCTTTTTTCTTAAATCTACTATTTGTTCTCTTCCTGCTAGGTGATAAAAACCGGCAGTTTTTTTTAACTTTAAATTTTTAATTTTAAATTCTAAATTTTCCGTGATCTGCCATTGGTGGAGCTGGGCGGTAGTTAATGGATAATCAAAGATATCGGCATAGACAATCGCCCGGATTTTAGAAGGCTCCATATTTACCAGATACGGCATCAAAACCTTGAATGAGAGTTTCCATGACGGTATCAGGTGAGGTGTTACCTAATAAGCTTCTAACCGCATCGCCCAGATAACGATTTAGTTCAGAATTTAACCCATTATCAAAAGTATCACTGGCAAAAGAGGTGGAGGTGGCATCTTTAGCTTGACTTACTACTATAGAAACATACGGATTATCTTTTAAAGAGTCAGCCAAATCTGTTCTGGCATAAGGTTCGCCAAAAAGCCGGCTTTTTGCCTCTTCGCTATAAAGTTTCTGCAAAGTTTCCTTTTTTGCCAAGTAGGCCAGAAATTGAAAGGCGGCTTTTTGATTTTTGCTTTTCTTGGACACCCCCTCTACCCAATAGCTGGCCAGAGCGACTTTTTTATTTTCATCCAGTTGAGGCACAGCTGCCACTTCAAAATTAAGTTCTGGATTCATTGCTTTGATGGTAAAAATATCCCAGGAATAGCCAAAAAACATGGCCAGATTCCCCTTGGTAAAAGCCAGCAGAGAAGGATCAAGCGTCTCATCCCAAACCTTATTTTCTCCCTTGGCAAACGAGGTGTAAAAAATAAGAGCATCTTGGGCATTGGTCGGGTGATCTTTAATTTTTTTGGGATCGGCGCCATTTTGGGCAAACATTAAAGAAATAATATCGCTGGCGTGGATTATATTATCAAAGGTGCCTAGCGCCACGCCGGCAGTCTGAATTTTGCCGCTAGCATCTTTAATAGTCAATTGAGGGGCAATCGTCCGTAGTTGGTTCCATGTTTTGGGAGGATTAGCTTTTGCCTGGTCAAATAGATTTTTGTTGATAAATAACAGCAGAGTATCAATTTCCAGAGGCAGGCCGTAATAAGCGCCATTACTCGCGATATCGCGACCTATTACCGGATAGAAATCATTTTGAGGATTGCCTCCCACTACTTCTTTAGGCAGAGGCAGGAGTTCGTCTTTAAACATTGGTAGCCAGGAATTGTGAAAGCGGAAGATGTCCGGTCCCTGCCCTGAGACCAGGCGAGATTTTAGCGTTTCCCGATACTGTTTGATATCGCGTTTTTGATAATCAATTTTAATATCGGGATGGTCCCTGGTAAAATCGGCAACGACTGTATCAATCACATTTTTGTCTTCCCACAGGCCCCAGTAAGTTAGAGTAGTGATGCCGGGAGTGCGTTTTTGCTGGACAAAGGAGAGAGTTTTGGTTATTAAAATAATTAATACAATTATCACCGCCAGACCTACTAATAATTTTATTAATAAGCCTAAAACATTAGGTAAGCCCCGACCGGTTTCTGCTGGGACTGTTGGTGGAGGAGAAGAAGCGGGAGGAGGCGGAACGGAAAAGGCTGGTGCCGGCGAGGATGGTTCGGGGACAGTAGGTGGAGACGGCTCTACCACTGGCTTGACGATCGGTTCTTCTTCGGGAGGCAACGGTTGAGTTGAAATTTTAGGTTCTTCTGCTGGGGTTGGTTGAAGTTGATCCCACCAGTTGGCTGGTTGGCTAGCCGGTTGGGGTGGAGGTGGAGGCGAAGAAGTAGCCACAGGCGGTGGGGTAGACGGAGCAGAAGTCCAAGGTGAATCGGCCGCATTCCCTGTTTGCTGTTTAGATAGATCTGGTGCTTGGTCAGCCATAGTCAAGTTTTGGGTAACAACTAATAATTATGGTATCATATCCCTTAATGAAAAGGAAGACAAAATTTGTCTTGTGGTTTACGACAGGTATTTTAATTGGACTATTTTTTCTCTCCAGCTTTATCTATATTTTTTTTGAGAAGAGTTATAAAGGGAAAATTTATCCGGGAGTATCAATTGGTGGACAAAATTTCTCCGGCCAAACCAAACACCAGATTTTTAATTTTTTTGAACAAAAAAATAGCCAATTTAAGAATGTTAACTTTATTTTTATTTACCAAGATCAGCGAGTGTCAGTTTCTGCCAAGACCTTAAAATATGGTTTTAACAGTCAATTATTAGCAGAACAGGTAATGAGTATTGGACGGACAGCTGACCTCTTGACTAATCTGTCTCTTAAACTTCAAGCTTACTTTCAGGGAATTAATTTGCCCGTTTCTTACACTTTTTCCCAAGAAGAACTGGAAAGAACAATTGCTCCCTTCAGACAAATAATTGAGATAGAGTCCATAGATGCCCTATTTAACTTTAATAATGGCCGAGTGGTGGCTTTCCGCCCTTCGAGTCCCGGACAGGCGATTGATATGGAGGCGTTTGAGAAGGAGCTATCCGGGTACTTTCCTCAGCTGGACAACGGGACGGTGGAAAAGACTATCACTATTACTATACCGGTGGTCGTCAAAAAACCGCGGGTCGAGACTGCTGATGCCAATAATCTGGGGATAAAAGAATTACTGGGGATTGGCTCATCTAAATTTATCGGTTCAATTCCCAATAGAGTTTATAATATTGAATTAGCCGCCACGCGGCTCAATGGCCTGCTAGTTGCTCCGGGAGAAATATTCTCTTTCAATAATAGCGTGGGAGATATTTCCAAATTCACCGGCTACAAAGAAGCCTACGTGATTAAAGATGGCAAAACTATCTTGGGCGATGGCGGAGGGGTATGTCAGGTATCAACCACTCTTTTCCGGGCCATCTTAAATAGTGGTCTGCCTGTGGTTGAGCGTCACGCCCATTCTTACAGAGTAGGGTATTATGAACAAGATATGGGACCCGGTTTTGATGCCACAGTTTATGCGCCTAGCGTCGATTTTAAATTTAAAAATGATACCAAAAACCATATTTTAATCCAGGCTTATACTAACACCATTGACAAAACCTTGGCTTTTGCTCTATACGGCAGCGGGGATAACAGAAAGATTAGTGTTAGTAAATCAATTGTTACCAACCAGGTGCCAGCGCCAGCACCACTCTATGTTGACGACCCAAGTTTACCTCGGGGAGTAGAAAAGCAGATAGATTTTGCCGCTGCCGGGGCTACCACGGTCTTTACCCGCACGGTGGAGAGAAACGGAGAGATTTTTATTTCTGATAAATTTGTTTCTAATTTTCGCCCCTGGCAGGCAGTATTTCTTAGAGGAACAAAGGAATAATAAATACCATGAATAAAATTATTACTCTCAAAGAAGCAATTGATATAAATAAGAAGTGGCGAGAACAGGAGAAGACTGTGGTTTTGGCTGGGGGATGTTTTGATGTTTTGCATCAAGGACACTTCATATATCTTGAGAAGGCAAAAAAAGGGGGAGATGTACTAGTTGTTCTTTTGGAAAGCGATGAAAACGTGCGGAGACTTAAGGGGGCCGGCAGACCAGTAAATAGTCAATTAAAAAGAGCAGAAGGCTTGGCAAAATTTTCTTTTGTAGACTATGTAATTCTTTTACCGCCGCTTATTGGTTACCGGCAATATTTTGATATTACAGCAAAACTTGCCCCTCATATTATTGCTATTACGGAAGGCGATCCTAAGCAAAAAGAAAAAGAAATACAGGCCAAAAGCGTTGGGGGTAGGGTAGTATTAGTGACACCGCTCCTCAAGAATTACTCCACCACGGAAATATTAAAGAATCTTCTATGAAAATACTCGGCATCGAAACATCGTGCGATGAAACCGCCGCGGCGGTGGTTGAAGATGGAACAAAAATATTGTCTAACGTGGTTACCTCCTCGCTGGATATTCATGCCAGAACAGGAGGAATTATTCCGGAAGTAGCAGCACGGGAGCAAGTTAAATATATAATTCCGGTTGTCAAAGAATCACTTCGGCAAGCTCAGTGCAAATCTGCTGATTTGGACGCGATTGCCGTGACTGTTGGCCCGGGTTTAATTGGTAGTTTGCTGGTTGGCGTGGAAACTGCCAAAACCTTGGTTTATGTTTGGAAGAAACCAATTATTCCGGTTAATCATTTGGTGGGACACATATACGCTAACTTCGTTAGCGAAATCTCAAATCTCAAATCTCAAATCTCAAAAATAGAATTTCCTATTCTTGCCTTGGTAGTTTCCGGAGGACATACGGATTTGGTTTTAATGAAAAATCACGGAGAATTGAAATGGCTTGGGGGGACCCGAGATGATGCGGCAGGCGAGGCCTTTGATAAAATCGGCCGTTTGTTGGGATTACCTTATCCGGGAGGACCAGCCATAGCCGCTGAGGCGGCTAAATTCCCAGCCAAAGGCTGGGCCGCCTCTGGCGGAAAATATCAAATAAAATTACCAAGACCACTACTTAATTCGGAAGATTTTGATTTTTCTTTTTCCGGTCTTAAAACAGCTGTTCTGCGAGAAGTTAATAGGATAAAAGTAGAAAAACAATTTAATAATTTAACAATCCAACAATTATCTTCTGAAGTTCAGCAGGCAATAGTTGACGTTTTAATTGCAAAAACTCTTCGGGCCGCCCAAAAATATAGAGTAAAATCAATTCTTCTTGGCGGCGGCGTGGCAGCCAATCAAAAACTGTGCGAGCAATTAAAATTGGAAATTAAAAATCTAAAATTGGAAATTCCATTTTTCGTCCCTGAAAAATGGCTATGTACCGATAATGCAGCTATGATTGCTGCGGCCGCCTTTTTTAATGACCAGGAAGTACTTTGGGAAAAAATTAAGGTAGACCCCAACCTACATTTCGCGCTATAATCATTATATGAATTGGATAGATTTTATTATTATCGGAGTAATTATTTTCTATTTACTGGAAGGGCTGGCCGTGGGTTTTATCCGGGGAGTGTTTGATTTTTTAGGTTTTATCCTCTCTTTTGCCCTGGCTCTTAAGTTCTATTCCATCACCGGCAGTCTCTTAGCAGCTAACTTTTCCCTGCCTCATGGCATTGCCAATGCGGTCGGTTTTTTTCTGGCTGCTGCCTTTTTAGAATTTGTGTTCGCTTTTATTTTTTCTATGGTGGTAGCAAAAATTCCCCGAGCTTTATTTACCAATCCGACAGAGCGCTTGTTGGGTATTCTGCCCGCCTTAGCTTCCGCCGTAGTTTTAATTGCCTTTTTCTTGACGCTGGTTTTAACATTGCCTCTTTCACCCCAATTAAAAAACGCCATTGGTAACTCCCAAATTTCCCAATACTTAACGCGCGAAACAGCCGGGCTCGAACGTTTTGTCAAACAAGTTTTTGGCCAGGCGGTAAACGAAACTATTAACTTCACGACCATCAAGCCCGGCGGCCGAGAAACAGTTGATTTAAAATTTCAGGCCAAAAATCTCTCGCCCGACGCGACGTCGGAACAACAAATGTTTAATTTAGTTAATCAGGCAAGAGCGGCCCAGGGAGTCAAACCATTATTATTTGATGATAGGTTGCGCGAGGTGGCCCGGGCTCACGCTAAGGACATGTTTATGAGAGGATACTTTTCTCATTATACACCGGAGGGGCTTAGCCCCTTTGACCGCATGGCAGCTGCCAATATTTCTTTTAATGCGGCCGGGGAAAATCTAGCCTATGCTCCAAATGTTACTTTGGCTCATGACGGATTGATGAAAAGCCCGGGACATCGGGCCAATATCTTGTCAGGTGATTTTGGTAAAGTGGGAATTGGAGTAATCGATGGCGGCATCTACGGCAAGATGTTTGTACAAGAATTTACAGATTAAGCCTCAAAAAAAATGGTAAAAAACCTCCTGTTTGGGTATGTGATAAGTTTGGTTTCGGACTACCACAAAACTACAAAAAGTCTTGAAATTTAGAGTTTTTGGAAAGGGGTGGATTCTGGTATACTGTAATTAGTGGCTATTAATATTCCAAAACTGATTTTGTCTGTTGGAGTTTGTTTGGGGGCGGGGATTTTGGGATCAATTTTTACAATTTCCTCAATTCCAACTTGGTATGCCACCTTAAATAAACCTTTCTTTTCCCCTCCAAATTGGATTTTTGGGCCTGTCTGGACAATTCTTTATATTTTAATGGGAGTATCACTTTATTTGGTTTGGATAAAAAATAAAGTCCCCGCTGTTTTTTGGATACAACTTATTTTAAATGCTTTATGGTCTATTTTATTTTTTGGCTTGAAAAATCCTAGCCTTGCTTTGGTGGATATTGCGGCTTTATGGGTAGCCATTTTTTTAACAATAAAATCTTTTTACAAAATAAACAAACCGGCAGGGAATTTATTGATTCCCTATCTTCTATGGGTCACCTTTGCCTCCATTCTAAATTTGGCTATCGTAGTACTTAATTCCTAGGTGTCCTATCTAGTCCCCCCAGGTGTCCTTCACAGGTGTCTTTCATAGGCTCAGCTGTTTTCTTCTGACAATAAGCATGCTCACAAATAGCCAATTCATTAATACGAGTGATGCAGGATAGATACTTGTGGTTAGGGATACATTCTCGAGAGCAAACAATGCAATCAAAAATTTCAATCCACTAAGAGCATAAGTAATTAAGGTTTCTTCCTGTGGTTTCATAAAAGATTTGCGGAAAGTCGGGAAAAATCCAATAGCGTCAATTAAAGTTATTAATATAACCGAGATAAATGGCCCTTTAGTCATAAACCAGAATAAAAGTGCAATTCCCGCACCCAATAAACTGAACCAATCTATAAATACAATATTTTTCCTGCCCTTTGTAATACCGAATAAGGAGATAGAAAAACAAGCAAGCGCAGTAAACCCCGTAACCCAAGCACCTGGGCCAGCTTTATCTGAAATTTGTCCAAGGAAAGCAATTCCTGTTAATAGGCCCCAAATAAACCATGAAAACGCGTGGGGTTTTGTGCGGCCTTCAATAATATCCTTAAAATAAGGAATATAACTAACGAATGCTATTGCGATAGCGATAAAGCCTAACAGTTCTTTATATGTCACTAGGATCATTGTATCAGAATCTTATTCTGGAAATTAGTTGCAAAAACTATGGTTTGCAGAGGGTGGATTGGGAGCCGCTCTTTGAATCTGCCGGAGGAAGGGATTTGACTTTGGCGCTGTCGGATGCAGGCAGAAGGTCAAACCAGCAGATGGCATTATCCCGAGGACTTGAGAAAATTTTACCTCTTGAATCATATACCCCAAAATCCACAAAAACATTCAAATTATTTTTAAATCCCGCGGCTGTAGCTATAACCTCTCCTTGTTTAACCGTAATTGGCTTGACATTGGTTGTTCTTGAGTCATCGGGTTTTGGCTTGGGTAAATTTTTTGCCATTTCCGCAAATTTGGGGGTAAGAGTTAGTAAGTGATCAAAGCGGTATTTGATGCCGCAATCATTTTGAAAATCAAACATATACTGTACTTCGCCCATTTCAATGTATCTGCTGGCATCCTGAAGTTCGCTGTCTATTGGAGCCCTAACTTCTATCTCGTTACTTTGGGCATTATCAAATCTAAAACCTCCATGTGGCTTAAAATCCCCACCTCTCACTTGTCCCGGGTATAAAATAGAGGTAACTTTACTCAAATCAACCGGAGTTTGCAATATCAAAGGTTCCGGACAGGGAGCATTGCCTTTTGGTTTAATATTTTGCAAAATTTCATCTTTATGACCAAGAAAACCACTAACAACAAAAACAGAACCTACAAGCAGTGCAACAGCTATTAAAACCTTAGGCAGCTTTTGAAAATCTTTAACCATCAATAGTGTTTAGGCTAACACAACCTGTGACTTCTTCAGCTTCATTATAAATAGAGGTATTTTTAATATATTCCTCCCAACTTTTATAAAGTGATTTAATCTTGGCAACAATCTCTTCTTTAACTTGGGAGTCTAAATAGGCAAATGGGCAGACGTGGGAAGGTGGATTACCACCCTTTAAAATCCCTATCTCCACAATCCCAAAACCTTTTAAGTTTTTATCATAGTTACTTACCTCAGCAATCTCTTGACCGGCCCTAACTTTATCTCCTACTTTAACCTTGGGATTTATTACATGTTCTACCTCATAGACCCATTTTTCCATCTTGCCGCTTTCAGTAATCTGGATAGATAAATCATTACTCCAAAGTGTGGGGATATTAGCAACAACCCCATCAATTATTGAATAAACCTTAGTACCCAAAGGTAAGATAAAAGTGGGTTGAGGATTAGCTTTGTCTTGTCCAGTGCTGCTTTTTCCTGCTGGGATAACATATCCAAAACCCATAAATGGTGCTTCAAAAGCTTCCAAATAATCCTTGGAAAAAACAAAGTCCTCAAAATTAATCCCTATGTGTTTTATCTTTAATGGTGGTTCATCACCGGATACTGGTGGAGAAGAGGAATTTTTATTGACGAAGTCAAGAACTTGTTCATCTTTAGTTAAAAAACCAAAGGTCATTACCCCAACTATTAAAAGTATAATACCAATTAAAATCTTAGGCAGCATATATTTAGTGTAACATGAGTGGTAATTTTTGGTATTTGGGGATAAATTTTATTGAGAGGGAATTGACGCAGTGGCGAACATTTTTATCTGTTAAATGTTCTCCTGTAAATTCATGGCCCAAGTGAGCTTCACAATTACTGCATTGGATTTCTGTCCTTTGTCCATCAGCATCGGGCAAGCGTTTTAGAGCATTAGGGTATTCTTCATCAAAACTGGGCCAGCCGCATTTGGCGTTAAACTTGGCTTGGGATGAAAAAAGAGGAGCATTGCACTTCTTGCAAATATAGGTGCCGTCTTCATAAAAATTATCATATTCCCCTGAAAACGGAGTTTCCGTGCCTTTGTTTTCAATAATTTCTTCTTCTTGAAGGGTTAATTTGTTGTACGGCATTTAAGATGTAAATTTTATCAGGATTTTATCATTTTGTTTAATTTCTCTATCCAAAAGATCAGGGGTTTCAATATTATTAAGGTAAAATTTTAAGGTTCCACCTTGGCCGGTACAGAGAGTTTCATTGTCTCCGGTTACTAAACATTCTTTAGAAAGTTTCATGGGCAAGGTCTTAAAAAAATCATCCCAGGTAATACCGGCTTTTTTAACATAAACTACTGACGGGTTATCCGCCTGAATATAGACTTGAGCAGACTGGTTATGATATTTGGGATTAGTAAAACTTCTGGTAATTTTATCTGTGATAATAGTGAAACTAGCTTCAATATTAACTTTTTCGGCTGGAGCGGGAGAGAGTATGGGAACTGCAGTTTGGGGAGTTTGAGGTTTATTAAAAAATGTCAATGCCAAAAATAAAAAAAGAATTGCAACTGCACCAAAAATAATTAACTTTTTCATAAATTTATTTTACCATGGTATGACAACCGGATTTACAAGGCTGGGAAAGTTGTGCTACATTTAGGTTATGGATATCTTTTCTCCCATTGATAATTCTGTAGTTGGGACAGTTCCACAAATGTCAGTTGCTGAAGTTAATCAGGCTGTTGAAGCGGCCTTTGCGGCCCAAAAAGATTGGCAGAAACGGCCGGTTTTTGAGAGGGTGGAGATTATTAAAAAAGCTGCCCAACTTCTTAAAGACTATAGGGAAGATTTTATTAAAACATTATCTTTGGAGATTGGTAAGTCAGAAAAAGATAGTCAAGCAGAAGTTGATAGAACAGTTGATTTGATAAATTATTACGCAGAAGAGGGTGCCAGATTTACAGGCGAGGTTTTAGACAGCAGTTCTTATCCAAATTATGCCAAGAAAAAATTGGCCATTGTCGAGCGGGTACCCTGGGGAGTGGTGCTCTCCATAACCCCCTTTAATTATCCGGTCAACGAGGCAGCGCCCAAATTGGTTAGCGCTTTAGTTACCGGCAATGCCTGTGTTTTTAAACCTTCCACTCAAGGATCGGTAATTGGTACTAAATTGGCTCAAGTTTTTCATCAGGCGAGAGTACCGCCAGAAATTTTGCCGGTCATTACCGGAAAAACAAGTGAGTGGGGAGACAGCTTAATTAGTCACCCCCAGATTTCCGCCATCAACTTTACCGGTTCCTACGAAACAGGATTAAGAATTACTCAATTGGCCGGAGTTAAAAAACTAGTTCTTGGTTTATCCGGCAAAGATGCCGCCCTGGTTTTGGCTGATTGCGATTTAGACTTAGCGGTAGCGGGGATTACCCGAGGCGCCTTTTCCCAATCCGGCCAGCGCTGCACCGGCATCAAACAGGTAATAGTCGAGGAAAAAATTGCCGACAAGTTTATAGATAGCTTAACCCGAGAAATTGAAAAACAGTGGCAGGGGTTGGGCCCCTTAATTAGTTTAGAAGCAGTAAAGCTGACCCAACAATTGGTAGATGAGGCGCAAAGAGCCGGAGCAGTGGTTTTAACAGGCGGCAAAAGTCGTGGTCGCTATTATCCGGCCACAGCTCTGGATTTTGTATCAGAAAAAATGCAAATTCTTCATGGAGAACTGTTTGGCCCAGTGCTGTCCATTACCCGCGTCAAAAACTATTCAAAAGGGGTGGAGCTTATTAATAAAGGTGATTTTGGTCTGCAGGCTAGCCTGTGGACTCAAGATATTAACCAAGCCTTGGAAATTGCCAAAGAGCTGGAGGTGGGCACAGTTCAAGTTAATGGGATGAGCGAGCGCTCACCCGATAACTTTCCCTTTATCGGTATTAAGCATTCGGGGCTGGGTATGGTAGGAGGAGCAAAGTATTTACTTTTGGAGATGACTCGGGTAAAATCAACAGTTATCAATATCCCATGATGGCAATTAAATTAAATATCAAAAATATTACAGTTTCGGGCAGAATTGGAGCCGGAGCCACGACGCTGGCTCACGAGCTTTCTCGAGTTTTAGGGTGGCAGCATCTTGAGGGTGGAGAAGTATTTTGGGAGGCAGTTCGGGGGAAACTTGGTCTGTCGCCAAAAGATACGGATTTGCGGCCGGACAAAGAGGATCAAAATTTTGACGCCATGCTGAAAAAATTGCTAGAAGAAAAACAGCATTACATTGTAGAAACTAAACTGGCGGGATTTAACGCTCAAGGAATTAGCGGGGTTTTTAAAATTTTGGTTCTTTGCGAAGATGAACAGGGGATTGATCAAACAGCTATTAGAATTGATAGGTTAGTTAATAGGGAAAAAATCTCGATTGATGATGCGAAGCTTGAAGTAGTTGAGAGAGAAGAAAATGATATTGGTAAATGGAGACATCTCTACTCGGGAGACGATAAAAATTGGGTTTATTGGGATAGAAAATACTATGATTTGGTGATTAATACTTACTCCCACAATCAAGAAGAAACTCTCAAGCTAGCCCTGGAGAGGATGGGAGTATCAGGGCAATAGATAACAAATTCTATAATTTAGGGGCGGAACAGACAACAATAGGTAATTTTCTGACAGAAGTATCTCCTTCCTGGAGATAATGGTAGTCGGGAGGCCCAACTATTTCTACCTCTCTTACGGCATAGCTGCCAAAATGTTCTAATATAAGATCTCTTTGTGTTCCAACTACTCCGCCTGTTGATCCGGGGAAATGCGCAGCAAAGGTGAAACGCCCACCAGGAGTAAGACATCTTTTAACATTTCCTAAATCCAACAAATCGTTGACACCACGCTCATCTTCGTTAAGAGGATAGGTGTCTGAAACAATAATATCAAATCTTTCTCCAGCTTCAGCGAGTTGACGTGTTACTTTATATGCTTCACCAGAATGAATAGTAATATTTATCTGAGGTTGAGTTAGTGGGACTCCTCGTCCTGTTCCAGGGATTGTCCATCTTTTTTGGTGATCAGCCCATTGTCTAGCCTTGTCCGCAAGCCATCCATTGAGTTCAATAATATGGTGTTCACCTCTACCAAGACCGATAAGTTTTTGAAGAATCCGGTTTGACATGATACCTAAACCAAAGCCTCTTTCCAGCACTCTCACAGCATGCCCGTTTGCCATTCCCTCAAAAACTGAATCAATTGTAGCAATGCACCAGGGTGTTTCACATGTATCCATGACTTGTTCACCAGCAATAATTAGTCTTTTCCCCTCTGGGTAAGCTAGTCCATCTTGCGTGACTCCAGCGGAATAAGTATTACATCGTAAGGGAGCAGTTCTCCATTGTTCTGCTAATAGCTCTCTTGGAATACCTGGCCTATTATCGCCGGTTGGCATACCTCCATCTCCGGGCATAGAAGAATCTGATCTTGGTTCAAATCTATCAGTCATAAAACCCCTTTTTGGTACTAATTACCATCGATGTATTTTATACCTTGTAATCGCTTAAGTCAATTATGAGAAGAGTAATATAGGATACTTGCAAATTTTAAAAACGTGAGATACAATCCAGAGGTATGAAAGTATCTGATGTAATGCACAGAAACGTTGTTTCTGTATCTCTCGAGGAACATCTTATTAACGTAGCAAGGTTAATTTTTGGTCATGGCATAAATGGAGTTCCTGTTGTTAAAGGGAAAAAACTTGTCGGTATGCTTACAGAAAGGGATATCCTCCAGCAATTTTTCCCGTCCATGCAAGAAGTGGTTGAGGATTTTGCTCATGCTCGAGATTTTGAGATGATGGAAGAGAAAATCAATGAAATTCTAAATTTTCCAGTCAGTAAAATTATGAGTCGTGACCCGCTTACAATATCCCCCGACACTCCTTTACTACGAGCGCAATCCATGATGCAGGTTAAAGAAATAGGTCGTCTTCCAGTAGTTGACTCCAAGGGTAGTCTTGTCGGGATTATTTCAAATGGCGATATTTTTAGAGCCATCGTTGGTCATAAATTTCCCTTTGAGGAAGAAGAAGGTTTTTATGATTGGTTATCGAAGCATTATGATACTATGGTTGATTGGGATAAAAGACTCTCTAATGAAATGCCTGGCATTTGCAAGTTGTTTTTTAAGGAAAAAGTCAAGAAAGTTCTTGATGTAACCTCTTCTACTGGAGAGCATACGCTGGCTTTAGCAAAAAAAGGCTTTGAGGTTTTTGGCATTGAGGCAAGTAGTTTAATGCATAGTATTGCTGAAAAAAAAAGAGAAGAATCGCCAAAGCATGTAAAAGACAAGGTGGTCTTTTATACTGGGGAGTATGGTAAATTACTCGGAAAATTACCAAATGATTTTGATGCAGCCCTATTTTTAGGAGATGCCTTAGCTCATATCTTATATGGCGATAAAAATATTTTAACAAAGATAGCAAAAATTATTAACCCTACGAAATCTATCTTAATTTTTCAAATAATTAACTTTAATAAGATGCTTATAAAGCAGAACAGATTGAGAGATTTTATTATAAGGAAAACAGACTTTACCTACGAGAAAGAACAAGCCTTTTTAGGCTTTTATACAAAAATAAAAGGAAAAAACTTGCTATCTACTCGCGCCATCTTTGATTTTGATGGTAATAAGTGGAGATTTAAGGGAATAAACTGCACTCCTCTTGTTGATATTAGGAAGATAGATATTACTAAAATACTTAAAAAATTAGGATTTCTTAAAATATCCTTTTATGGTAGTCGGTTTTATGACCCTTTATTTACAGAACCTTTTAAACCTTTGGAGAGTGATTGGCTGATTGCGGTGGCGAGGAGGTAGAGGTTAGGGTAAAGGGGATAGGGGATAGTTATGACGAGGAATTTTATAACTGTCATTATTTTCACGCTTTTTTTATTTTTGAGAACCGATGTTTTGGCCAAAGAGGC
>CAYUJR010000009.1:26523-30872 GCA_964445095.1 uncultured Gammaproteobacteria bacterium | reverse complement strand
ATAGGCATGGGCAATAGTAAAAACTCGCTCAAAAATCCCCACCATCATTTGTTTATAAAGTTGAGGACTCTGCGCCAGATAAGCTTTTTTATCGTAATAGTCAACAGAGAAAACTTCCGCTCCGCCTTCGGTGGCCACCGGCACAATCGTTGGCACAAAAACTTCAGTAAATCCTTCTACTGTTAATATTTCGCGAAAAGCTTCGGCAATAGTTCTTTGCACTTTAAAGATGGCGCTAACTTTGGGATGGCGTAGGACAAGCGTTCGATTATCCAATAGAGTTGGTAATTCAAGATTTAAGGTTTCTCCTCCCATGTCAAAAGGTAGGCTTTCTGCTTTTGACAAAACTTCTATTGTTTTTGCCTCAATCTCCACGATACCTGTGGGAAGATTTGGATTAATAAGATTTTCCGGGCGCTTATTAACTTTGCCTATTACCGAAATAACATATTCCGGTCTTAAATCTTGGGCAATATCCCTTATGACAATTTGAACAATACCGCTTCTGTCACGCAGGTCAATAAAAACCAGCTTGCCGTGGTCACGCCTTATCTTCACCCACCCTTTTAACAAAACCTGCTTACCGATTTGATTAACAGTTTCTAAAGCTAATGTTCTTTTTATTGAAGATTTGACATTTGACATTTGACATTTGACATTGTATCTAAGTTTTCTCCTCTTGACAAGCACCTATTAACATGATATATTTTGCTGTAATATGGGTCCGTGTTGTAACAACGCCAGATTCCTTTCTCTCTTCATCGTTATTCGATGAGGGAGAGTTTTGGTGTTTAAACAACAACCCAAATCTCCCAAAATTTAAAAAGGGAGATTTTTTGTTTTTTAAAGGAGGTTTATGGGAGGACTAGAAAGAGGACCAGAAAGCAGACACGTAAAAGATGTGCCCGTAATAAGACCAGACGTAGCATCGGTGGAATTTCATAAGCTGATCACCTCATTACAGCGGCGAGGGAGGGAAGCTGGAGTAGATTTCGTCTATTGGCAGGAAAATTATTAGTTTTGTTAGGGTTTGCTATTTCTGTAGGAAACAGAGAGGGAGATAACTATCCTACTTCTACCACTATTGGGGGCATCGTTGCTGAAATAAATAGACAAGATGTGTTGACAGAGAACGAGATGCGTCTACGAGAAGTACAAGGCATAGCTGGAGAAAATGGAACAAGTCTTGCTCCCCAGCAACAAAAAAGACTAATTCTTATGAGGTCTCTAGTTGAACAAGATAAAGTTAATGAAGGAGGTGAACCGACCAAGTGAGAAGCGTAGCAGAAACAGGAGCAACTTTTGCCCTACCATATAGAAGTGTTATGGATGGTTGGTCAATGACAACGGAGGAGAGTGGAAAAAATAATTCCGGTCTACCACGAGCAGATCGAAGTGGGTTAACTCACCTACGACGATACGTGTTAAAAGAAGGCACTAGAAATAGGGTGGATCTAACAAGAATAACTAGTAGAGCAGGAATAGGCAGAAATCAGCGCTGAATATCTTTTATTTTTAACTGTAATTTTTGATTGCCGTTCCAGGTGTCCTGCTCAATTATATAAACAATATCAACTTTATCTCCGATGTGGAATTCTCCCGCCCGCTCTCCCAGACCAAAAGCAATCGCATCCATAAGAATGTCATTCTGAGCCCGCCGACTGGCGGGCGAAGAATCTTGAGATCCTTCACTGCGTTCAGGATGACACGATAAGCGGAATTTCAAATGTCGACTATCTGCTCCAACCAACCGCATGTCTTCGATAGTAACGCCTCTACTGACAAAAGTCGGCTGGGGATTTCCCATACCAAAAGGCTCAAGCGTTTGTAATTGTTCATAAAAATCGGGGATAATGTCAGATAATTTAATCTCACAATCAATTCTCAAAGTTCTAGCCAGTAAATCTTCTCCCACTGCTTTTTCTGCCGACTCCTCCAGTTTTTCTTGCAATAATAATAATTTTTCTGTTTCCACGGTAAAACCGGCCGCCATTGGATGTCCTCCTACATCAACTAATAACTCCGAAGCGGTTCTGATAAACTCAATCATATTAAAACCGCTGACCGAGCGAGCTGATGCTTTACTATATTTATCGCCCTTGGCCACCACAATGGCCGGCCGATAAAACTCATCCACTAATTTTCCCGCCACCAACCCAATCACTCCCTGCTGATAAGACTCATGACTTGTAAATAATAACTTCTGACTTCCCTGCTCTGAGCGAAGTCGAAGGGTAACTGCTGTCTTAGCGTGCAGTAGTGCTTCCTCTGTAATTTGCTGTCGTTCCTTATTAGTCGTTCCTAATTTCTGCGCTAATTCTTTGGCTTTTTCTCTATTTTTAGTACACAACAACCGCAGACTATCCATAGCGTGAGTAATTCTACCTGCCGCATTAAGTCGCGGAGCAATCACATGTCCAACTTGATAAGTATCGACATTAAGAGCGTCAATTCCCGCCTCCCTAAAAAGTTCTAATAACCCCACTCGCTTAGTCTTTCTCAAGGCTTCCAATCCATATTTAGTCAAAGTCCTATTTGCGCCCAAAAGCGGAACTAAATCTGCGATAGTCGCCAACGCCACTAGTTCTAAATGATTGTCCTCAATTTTTAATTTTTCATTTTTAATTTTTAATTTTTGGGCAAGTGCCCATGCCACCCCAGCACCACAAAGTTTCGTTGTATGAACAATCGCGTGCGCCTTGGGCAATTTTTTACTTGGCACATGATGATCGGTAATAATTACATCAATCCCATTTTTATTGGCAAAATCAACCGCCGCATTTGCCACAATCCCATTATCCACGGTAATAATTAATTTGAGATTTGAGATTTGAGATTTGAGATTTGAGATTCCCGCCAGGGATAGTCCATATCCCTCTTCAATTCTGTGGGGAATATAGGGCAGGACTTTCGCTCCCAAACTGTTTAGAGTTTCCCATAAAATTGCCGTGCCACAAATTCCATCCACGTCATAGTCGCCATAAACAATTATTTGTTCTTGATTTTTAATGGCCTTCTTAATCCGCTCAACCGCTTTCTTTAATTGTTTCTTATCAATACCAACATTGGCAACAGTAATATCTTCTAATCTCGGATGTAAAAACTCATTAATATCTACCTTCGTTTTTAGTCCTCGATTTTCCAAAAGTATTTTTACTATTTGATTTGTATTTTTGATTTTACTTATAATTTTCCATTTCTTCATTCAAATCCACCCCCGAGGAGTCCATCCGGCCACCTCGGGGGTGACCGGAGGGCTCCCCCGAGGTGAAACGTGATACAATAGATACTAACATTATGGAAGTCAAAATTCCACCGGAAATTTTAAAAATTTATCAAAAACTTACCAATGCCGGCTTTGAGATTTATTTGGTCGGCGGATGCGTACGAGGACTTTTAACCGAGCATAAAGTTGATGATTGGGATTTTACCACCAATGCTAAGCCGGAAGAAATTCAGAAAATTTTCCCCGGCTCTTTTTATGAAAATCAATTTGGCACAGTCGGCGTTCCCACAGAAAAAGACGGAACAGTTGAAGTAACAACTTATCGCGTTGAAGGAAAATATTTAGATAAACGCCGTCCGGAAAAAGTTACCTGGGGCAAAACAATTGAAGAAGATTTAGCTCGCCGCGACTTCACCATCAACGCCATGGCTCTAAAACTACAACCTAAAACCTATAACCTAAAACCTAATATTGTCGATCCTTTTAACGGACAGGAAGATCTAAAGACTGGTGTTATTCGTGCTGTTGGCAATCCCAACATCCGTTTTCAAGAAGATGCCCTACGACTTCTGCGGGCCGTTCGTATTGCCACACAATTAAAATTTGCCATTGAAGAAAATACTTGGATGGCTATCATCACTAATAACAATTTGATTACTCATGTTTCCGGCGAACGAATTAGGGAGGAACTTTTGAAGATTTTACTTAGCGACTATTCCCATGACGGTTTTATGCTACTTAACTCTAGTGGCTTGCTTGATCAAATTCTGCCGGAACTAACAGCAGGAAAGGGTATTTCACAAGTGCGGCCGGGCCGGCATCATACTACTGATGTTTTTACTCATAATATATTATCTCTGAAATTCTGCCCGTCACAAGACCCGATTGTTCGTCTAGCAACCCTTCTGCATGACGCGGGCAAACCGCAGGTTATTGGTAAAGACGATGAAGGACAGGTGATATTTTATAATCATGAAGTGGCAGGTGCCAAAATCGCCAGAGAAATTTGCGACCGGCTTCACTTCTCTAAAAAAGAACGGGATAAAATTGTGACGCTGATCCGCTGGCATATGTTTACGGTGGATGAAAAGATAACCGATAGCGCAGTCAGAAGATTTATCCG
>CAYUJR010000009.1:0-26423 GCA_964445095.1 uncultured Gammaproteobacteria bacterium | reverse complement strand
ATATGTTTACGGTGGATGAAAAGATAACCGATAGCGCAGTCAGAAGATTTATCCGCAGAATCGGCGTTGCCAACGTTAAAGACATGATGGATCTGCGAATTGGCGATAGGCTGGGCGGCGGAACGCAGACTGCCGAAAGCTGGCGGCTCAAACTTTTTAAAAAAAGGGTTGAAGAACAGCTTAAACCCGCGCCATTTTCTATCAATGATTTGGCAGTTGATGGCAATGATGTGATGAAAGAATTAAAGATTAAACCCGGTCCCAAAGTCGGCGAAATTCTGCAAAAATTGTTTGAAGATGTGGATGAAGATCTATCTAAAAATAATAAAGAATATCTATTAAAACGAATAAAAGAACTAGAAAAAGGTGGATAGCTTTATGCAAGAACCTATTCTGGAAGTAAAAAATCTGACCAAGAAATTTTCCGCTCGAAGCGGAGATTTTATCGCAGTTGACAATATTAGTTTTTCTCTGGCTGATGGAGAGATATTGGGCCTGCTTGGTCCCAACGGCGCCGGTAAAACCACCACCATCCACATGCTACTGGGAATTCTTCAGCCTACTGCCGGCGCTGTTATTTATTTTGGCAAGGAATTTAATAAAAATAAAGAGCAAATACTCAAAAGCATCAATTATTCATCAACTTATATCAGCTTGCCTTGGCATTTTACTATTGCGGAAATTCTGGAGGTCTTTGCCAGGCTTTATGAAATTCCTGATCGTCAAAAACGCATTCGGAAACTCCTAGTCGAATTTGAGCTTGATCATTTAGTCAAGCAATCATTTTCTACGCTATCTGCGGGCGAAAGAACCCGTCTGCTGTTAACCAAAGCCTTTTTAAACTATCCGAGGATTTTATTACTGGATGAGCCAACCGCCAGTCTTGATCCGGATATTGCTGTCAAAGTTCGTCAATTCTTAAAAAAACAGCAAAAAGAATATAATGTATCCATGCTTTTTACCTCTCATAATATGCCGGAAGTTGAGGAAATGTGTGATAGGGTACTAATTCTCCATCACGGCAGAATTATTGATGAAGGAACACCTGAAAAACTGGCCAGAAAAATTAGTCATTGCACAATAGAGCTGGTCATAATCAAAGATGTAAAACGAGCCAGTCATTTTTTAGAAGAAAAAGAATTCCCCTTCGAGCAGGAAAAATACAGATTTAAGCTGTTGTTAGATGAAGGCAATATCGCCCAATTTTTGACGCTTTTGGCCGAAGAAGGAATCAAATACGATGAAATTACTATAGATAAGCCTAATTTGGAGGATTATTTTTTACAAGCTGTAGGAGAAAAAACAGATGATTAATTTTAATCGAGTATTCGCCATGATATTGCGTTATCTTTTTAATCTTCGTCATAGCTATGACAGACTGACCGATATGTTTTATTGGCCGGCTATGGATTTGATTATTTGGGGCTTGATGGGATTATATTTTGTAAAACAAGTCAACAATAGTAACGCCATTACGATTGTTTTAACCGGTTTAATCTTTTGGGTAGTCACTTGGCGGGCACAGTATGAAATTAATCTTAACTTACTAGCAGAAATGTGGGATAGAAATATTGTCAACATTTTTGTCTCTCCCCTTACTCTAAGAGAATGGATTGTTTCTTTTATGCTAATAGGTTTTGCCAAAATGTTAATTAGCTTAACGTTTTCCGCCACTCTAGCCTATTTTCTTTATCATTTTAAAATTTTTTCCTATGGACTTTGGATTATTCCTTTAATTGCCAGTCTTTTGCTGACTGGCTGGGCGATTGGTTTTTTCGTAGCCGGATTTTTAATTTATTTTGGAGATAAAATTCAAACCATCGCCTGGTCGGGCATATATTTGTTTGCTCCTTTTTCTGCTCTTTATTATTCTCTTTCTATTCTACCAGTCTGGGCTCAAAAAGCGGCCGCTTTTATCCCTACCAGCTATATCTTTGAGGGAATGAGGGAGATTCTTTTTACCGGCCATCTCTCACCCGATAAACTTCTTGCAGCCTTTGCATTAAACATTGTTTATCTGATATTAGCTATTAGCTTTTTTGTTTTTATGTTTAACCAGAGCAAAAAGCTGGGGCTGGGGAGATTAGTATGAAAAGAAGGCTTCAAGAAGAACTTAAACAATCAATGCTGGCCAAAGACGAGTTGAAAACATCGGTGTTAAGACTGCTTCTCTCCGCCATTAACTACTGGGAAATTCAAAAAGGTGGAGCCGGATACGAAGCGACTGACGAAGATGTGCAAACAGTTATTCAACAGCAAGTTAAGCAACGACGCGATTCTATTGAGCAATATAGTAAGGCAGAAAGAAAAGATTTAAGCGATAAGGAACAAAAAGAGCTGGAAATTCTGCAAACTTATTTGCCGGCACAGATGAGTGAGGAAGAAGTAAAAGCTTTAGTTAAACAGGCAATAAGCGAAACTGGCGCAGCTTCCATATCCGACATGGGCAAAGTGATGGGAGCTTTAATGCCTAAAGTCAAAGGAAAAGCAGATGGAGGTTTGGTAAGTCAAATCGTCAAAGAAGAATTATCTAACGCTGCTTAGTTCCTTTTCTACTCCACTCTTCCCAAACAACAAGCAATGGTGAAGCGGTGAAGATACTGGAATAGGTGCCGGAGATAATGCCAACGAGTAGTGCCACCACGAACCAGCGAATGGACTCGCCGCCAAAAACGAGCAGCGCCGTAAGTACTAAAACCACCGTCAGTGAGGTATTAATAGAGCGTCTCATGGTCTGGAGAATTGAGGCATTAACGATTTTCTCAAATGGGGTTCCCATCATTCGCTTGAGATTTTCCCTGATTCTATCAAAAACCACAATGGTATCGTGAACTGAAAAACCAATAATAGTAAGTATGGCTGTTACAAACATACTATCTACTTCTACGTTAAGTAATTTCCCCAAAATTGAGAAAATCCCCACTACTACCAACACATCATGGATTAACGCCAAAATAGCGCAGATGCCAAACTTCCAATTCTTAAATGACCAAGCCACGTATAACACAATCAGCCCCCATGATAAGACCAGGGCCTTCAGGGCATTCTCTAGCGTCTCTCGCCCCACTACTCCTCCCACCGTCTCAAAGCTAACTTCTTTAACTTCCCCCAATTTCTCGCTTAACGCTTGTTGAATTTTTTGATTCTCTTCTTGACTAATCGGCCTTGTCCTAATAATAAAACTCTCGTCTCCAGACTTTTGCACAGAACTAACTTCTAAGTTTTGATTTATAATCAGAGTTTTTATCTCTTCATTTGATATTTGATATTTGATATTTGATATTTGATATTCCATTCTGCTTCCTCCCTTAAAATCAATCCCCAAGCGCAGACCAAAAGTGAGTAGAAAAATAATTCCCGGCACAATCACCAGGGCGGAAATTAAAAAGTACCAATTTTTTTTACTTATTATGTCCATAAATCAGTCGCAGGAATGTTCTGGTTACTACAATGGCTGAAAACATGGAAACCACTACTCCAATTGCTAAAACCAGGGCAAAACCTTTGACTAGGCCCGACCCAAACCAATAGAGAATGCCGGCCGTAATCAAGCTGGAGATATTGGAGTCGCGAATAGAGGTCCAGGCCCGGGAAAAACCTAATTCCAAGGCTACCTGTTTAGGTTTTCCCCATTTAATTTCCTCTCGTAGTCGCTCAAAAATTAGAATGTTGGCATCAACCGCCATGCCTATTGACAGAATAAAAGCAGCAATACCAGCTAGCGTTAGGGTAACCGGCACCAGTTTAAAAATTGTCAAAACTATGGAAGTATAAATTATCAGGGCGACGACTGCCAAAAGGCCGGGGATGCGATAAAATAAAATCATAAAAATGACTACTAAACCAAAACCAACCAAGCCGGCCAGCAAACTTTTTTGGACCGACTCTACTCCCAGCGTGGCCCCAATTGTTCGCTGCTGTAGAATTTTTAAAGGAACTGGTAGGGCGCCGGCATTAAGCTGAATCGCTAGAGTCTTTGCTTCTTGACTCGTAAACTGCCCAGTAATTCGACCCCTATCTTCAATCACCGATTGGACAGTGGGAGCGGAAATTATCTCTCCATCCAAAGCTATGGCCAGCCGTCTTTTGTCTTCTGGTTTTTGTAAAATTCTGCTAGTTGCTTCTTTAAATTTTTTGCCGCCTTCACTGGTTAATTCAAAGCTTATCTCGGGCTTTCCGGTGTTGGGATCAAAACTGACAAAGGCTCGTTTTAAATCTTTGCCAGTAATACCGGTGGGTAGGTAGGCTAATTCTGCTGATGGCGAGGCCGCTAGCGGATTTTGCTCCATAAACTCGAGCTGGGCAGTTTTACCAATCAGCGCCACTGCTTCGCTGGTGTCTTGTACACCGGGAAGTTCGGTAATAATTCTATGACTTTCTCCCACTCTGGCCGTCTGGACTACCGGCTCTGCCACTCCCAGAAAATTAACTCGTCGCTCAATCACCGACTTGGCACTCTCCAGAGCGCTATTTCTATCAGAACTCGTGATATTTTGCATATCGGCCTCCAGAGTGACGCTGGTTCCTCCTCGTAAGTCAAGACCAAGTTCGTAAGATATATCTCGAGCAACACTTAGGGGTCCCACATTTAGTCTTAAAGGAATTATCGGAGAGATGGCAATAAAAGCGGCAAAAAAACTAATGACGATAATCCACAGCAGGGTTCTTGGACTTTTCACTTTAGTAATTCTTCCTCATCGCCTACCAGCATCAGGCGGGAGCCATAGATAATTTTTTGAATAAAAGGATCGTGTCTTTTTTTACGAAATTCAAACTCCTCAAGAGTCATCACGGTATAATTTAGCTCTGTCCCACGTTTTGCCTCTTCATTTTTGACGATTAAAGCTAACTCCGGCAAAACAACTGTTCCCACAATCAATAAGTCAACGTCATCTGCTTCCCCTTTGGCACCCCGGGCGGCTCGAGCGGACATCATGGCAAACTTAATTTTTCCCAACTTAACTCTATTTTTAAGTATTTCTCCTCCTAAACCGGTAGTTTTAGCCACTAGCCGCAATAAATCGTTATATAAGAAATAGTCTTTGCGCATTTCATAATAAAGCCTGTTGCCTCTTATTTCTTTGGAAACTAAACCGTGTTTTTCCAGGTGTGCCAGTTCACGTCTGACAGCATTTATCTCTTCCCCTATTTGCCTAACTAACTCTCTTACGTGATAAATCTTACCAGGGTACTGGAGATAAAGATTAAGCAGCTTGACTCGAGTTTTAGAAATAATTAAATCTTGCAACATATCACTGGGCAGTGACGGTATTTCCGGTGGGCAGAATTTCCAGCCAAATTTTTCCGCGATTAAACTTGACTTCGTTGCCTTTACTATCGGTCAGCAGCATTCTGCTTTCTCTATTCTTCTTTTGCCAACTGGCTTCGATTTTTTTACCGTCTTGGAAAATTAGAGCTTTTCCTGTCCCTTTTGTACCATAAAGTAGATGAAGATTATTATCATAACCATCGTTGGCATTTCTTTCAGCCATCAAAAGCACCACTACATTTTTGGCTTCCAGTTGCTTGTCATTATTTTTATCTTTATGCGGTTGTCCACCGTTCTCGCGTTTATAGAGATTATTCTGCGCGTCATAAACCCATTTAACCTCATACTGTCCATAACCTTCCCAAAAAGAGAAATTCACTGACTGTACGATTCCCCGCTCGCTGGCTGGGGCGTCGTCTTTAAACTTCCAAGGCTTAAAGTCTTCTTCCCAGCGCACACCTTTTTTATCTATATTAGTCAACTCTCTTTTACTAGCGGCAAAATCCCACAGCTTTTGGGTAGTAGCATACATAGTGTGTTCAGTAGCCACCGGATGACCGAGCCGCTCGTAATCCCGCCAAAAAGTGGGAAAACCAATGGAAAACTGATTAAGATCGTTATATGTTCCCCAACCATAATCTTCTATTTGACCCAAGGCATTAGCTGGACCGGGGGTATTGGCCCCACCAACGTGAGCATAAAGAGGAAAACTACCATACTCTGAAATAAAGTCCAAAAAGTAGGTGCGGGCCGAGCGAACTGGACCAACGGTATCAGTATCTTGACAATAAAAAATGGCCAAAAAGCGAGTAATGCCCCCTTCTGCTACCGCCTCATAGATAATATCGGCGTTTGATAATCCTGATTGCGGCCGTGCTTCTTGGTGGTTTTCTATCATCACTCCCAGCGGCCGGTGCTTTTCCCACCACTCCCGCTGCTGTTTAGAAAAAAGTTGACCGGTAAGAGGACAGCTTTCTGTTTTAGGCAAAGTTGGGTCAAATTTGGCTGTTCCGGCTTTGGTAGCAACAGGAGTAGGTGGCTTATAGGCAATTTTTTTGGCTGCTGGTTTAATAAAAGAAAAGGCAGCGTAGGAAACACCGGTGGAAAGAAGATATAAGCCCGCTGCTCCGATAATAAAAACCAGAATCTTTTTATTCATTTTTGCTCCTTCGCTTGTTTAATAGCTTTTACTTCTTCTCCTGACAAATCGTGCTCTTGACCTTTTCCATCAATAATGGTTTTAGCATACCAACGACTACCAGTTCTGCCATGTAGGCTTGATATTACTATACCATTATCTCGTCCATCAAGTATAGCCAAAACAAAACTTTGATCTCCTCCCGTGTCTTTAAAGGGATTAAAACGCACAAAACCAATTTTTTGGGCATGCAGTAAGCCATCCTCCTCAATTTTTTGGCAACGAGTCACTAACTCATCTATTCTCTGCTGGGAAATTTCCGCATGTTCTAAAATACTTTCTAAAATTTCCTTGAGAGTTTTTGAGGACATGCCGCGGGTCAGCTTATTATAATGCCCAACGCTCTGCCAAAGAAAAAAAGTTAAAATAGTAATCCAAACCACTATAAATGCCAATAAAAAAATTACTACATTGGGGTTGAACACCATAAGTATCCATCATTTTAGCCTCTTGACAATATTCTGTCAATAGTTTACTATTTTGTGCGTAGCTTCAACTTGAAGCAACAGAGGGAGGTGAATAAAAAGAATATGGCATCGATGTATTGTGTAAAATGTCGCGCCAAAAGAGACGACCCAAATGCTCAACCAGTTACCATGAAGAATGGTAAACCGGCAATGAAAGGAAAATGCCCGGTCTGTGGTACAGGAATGTACAGGATTGGTAGTTCTAAATAATACCTTTGAAAGATCTTTCAAAGAACAAAAAACCCGCCTCTGAAAAGGGGCGGGTTTTTAGTGTAAATTACATCAATTCTTCAAGAAGAGGATTAATATCAATATTGTCAATTGGTTGTTTAACAAGGGGCATCTTGGTAATCTCCGGAATTTGCTCGTGCCAGGTCGGACGTTGTTCCTGATAAATAAGACCTGTGGGAACTCTCTCTTTTTCTCCCTCTTTTAATGGCACTCGTAATGGCCACTCTTCGGCCAAGGCGAAAGCCTTCATCTTGTCTAATGGATTGTGTCCTTTTTCTTCCACCTTATATACCCGCTCGTAAAACCAGCTGAAGGTATTTTTTTGATTAAAGGTGACGCAGGGCTGCATGGTGTCAATAATGGAAAAGCCTTTATGTTTAATTCCATCAATCAACAACTGTGTTTCCTGCTTATTATCGCCGGCAAAGCCGCGGGCCACAAATGTGGCGCCGGCAGAGAGAGCAAATGACAGCGGATTAACCGGCGCCTCCGCAACTGGATCCGGCGTGGCTTTATTTTTGACTCCAATGTCTGTGGTGGGAGAATATTGACCGGTGGTCAAACCGTAAACTTGATTATTATGAACTATTAAAGTCAAGTCCACATTTCTGCGCATGGCATGAAGGAGGTGATTTCCTCCCTCGCCATATTGATCGCCGTCGCCGCCAATCACAATGACTGTTAAATTGTGATTAGTTAGTTTAATGGCTTCTGCCACCGGCATCGGCCGGCCATGCAGGCCATTAAAACCATAAGTTTTCACCCAGTACGGCACTTTGCCGGAACAGCCAATTCCCGAAATTAAAACCACTTCCCAGGGATTAAGTCCTAACTGCACAATGGCGTTTTTCAAAGACACCCACACCCCAAAATCGCCACACCCCGGACACCAATTGGGCTTGTCATATGTAATCTCCAAATCTTTTAACTCCGTCATTTCAAAACCTCCTTTACTTTATCAACTATCTCTTCCGGATAAAAGGGGCGGCCGTCGTATTTGCGTAAACTGCTATCAACCGATAGACCGGTTTTCTCTCGAATTAATCCCTCCAGTTGTCCGGTCTTGTTATTTTCAACCACCAAAGTTTTCTTGGCTTTTTTAATTGCAGCGCTAACAGCCTCTGCCGGAAAAGGCGACAGATAGACAACCTGCAGATAATTAACATTAATACCATCGCGAACTAACCATTTCATTGCTTCTCTAATTGGCATCTTGGTCGAACCAAAAGCAATAATGGTCAACGGAGCACCGGCCAGACCGTCAACCGCCGGGGCCTCAAACTCTCCATTAGCAACAGCAGTTTCCAGTTTCTTAAATCTTTTATCCATCATATTTTTCCTAAATTCTATTTCCTCATTATAAAGCCCTCTTTCATCATGCTCGTCCGACCCTGCCAAATGAATGCCTCCTTTTTGTCCGGGAATAGTTCTTGGCGAAACCCCATCCTCGGTTAACTGATAACGTTTATAATCAGTCAACGCCGCCGCTTCAGCATCACCCACCATCTTCCCCCGTTCTAATTGGAAATTGGAAATTGGAAATTGGAAATTGGACAGCCTCGCTGTCATGTGTCCTTCCACCAAGTATTTATCAACCAAAATAATCACTAGTAATTGATATTTTTCGGCCAGATTAAAAGCCTTCATAGTTAAACTAAAAGCGTCCACTAAATCTCCCGGAGCAACTACTACTCTGGGGAAATCGCCCTGATGGGCATGAAGGACAAATCGCAAATCCGCCTGTTCAGTCCAAGTAGGCATTCCTGTCGCCGGACCGGGACGCATTCCTTCAATAACTACCAGCGGCGTTTCTGTTTGCGCGGCCAGTCCCAAACCTTCTGTCATTAGCGAAAATCCTCCACCAGAGGTGGCGGCAATTGATCGCACTCCGGCAAAAGAGGCGCCAATGGCCATATTTACCCCTGCTATTTCATCTTCCGGCTCTTTGACTACCAAATTATACTCATGGGCTTTACTAGAGAGATAATTCATGATGGCATTAATCGGCGTCATGGGATAAATTGCGGCAAATTTAACTCCCGCTTTAATCGCTCCCATTCCTACCGCCTCACCCCCGCCAAGCAGTATTTGTTTTACCTCCTTTTTAACAATTTTAGGCAGAGAAGATTGCTTGAAGTTTTGCCTAACAAAGTCAAACCCCGCTTTGGCGGTATTGGTATTTATGGCTATAACCTCCTCACCCTTTCTGGCAAATGCTGTTTTTAATATATTTTCCAGAACTGTAAAGTCATCGCTAAAAAGTCCAAGCGAGGCGCCCACTGCCACCGTATTTATCATCAGCTTATCCGCTCCCTGCTCTTTGGCCAGTTTGAGAAGCGGTACAGGACAAAGCCTAACGGAGACTGGAAAATCTTCTGCTTTAACTTCAATCGCCTCATTATCATACAAAATAACAGCATTAGCAGAAACTTCTGTTTTGTGAAGATCAATTGTTTGTCGGTTTAGAGCAACAATAATATCCACCGGTCTTTTTTGGGAAAAAATCTCCTCATCACTACCTCTCACATAATAGGCGTTGTGCCCGCCCCGAATAAGAGAGGGGTACTCCACGTAATCAAAAACAGACAGGCCCAGACGGGAGAAGATTTTACTCATCATCATACCCGTGGTCATGATGCCGTATCCCGCCTCCCCGCCAATTAACCATTGAACATCAATCATAGTAGTACTACCAATACTACCAATAAATACCAATAAATACAATAAAGGCGAGAAGTAAGTTTAAGCAGGCCAGACTTGGCGGATTTCTTTCCCTTGCTCATCAACTTCCACAATTACGATGGCGTTGACAGGACAGGATTTGGCGGCGTTTAAGATATTTGTTTCGTTGTCGTTGATATCGGCATAATTGACAAAGTTTGATGTCTGACTGCCGTCTTTTTTCTTAATAACCGCCTTTCCCTCGCTGTCTAAATCAAAAGTATTGGGAGCTACAGCCACGCAACTGGCCGCTCCAATACATAATTCTCTATCAACTTTTACTTTATACATATAAACAATCCTTAAGTACCGCCAGCGCCAGCAGCGCGCATTTCCTGCGCGTTTCTGAAACTTCAATCCCCAATAAAGAAAGCATATCGTTTTCGGAAAACTTTGTCAATTCCTTTTTAGTCTTTCCTTTAGTAAAATCAGTCAGCATTGACGCCCCCGCCATGCATATCGCGCAACCTCGACCTTCAAACCTAACATCGCCGATAACCCCATTCTTAAATTTAACAAACATCTCAATATCATCCCCGCAAAGCGGATTGATCTCCCGCGAGCGAACATCAAAATCCGTAAGTCTACCAAAATTATGCGGCTCCTGATAATGCTCCAAAATCTCTTCCCTATAAAGATTGACTGTATTCATATTTTAAAAATCTTTTTTACTTTCTTAATCCCTTCAATTAATTTATCGATATCGCTTTCATCATTATACAAATAAAAGCTGGCGCGACAGGAGGATTCAATTCCTAATTTTTGGTGAAGCGGCATGGCGCAGTGATGACCGCTTCTAATACAAACTCCCTCGCCGTCCAAAATTTGCGCCACATCGTGTGAATGCACGCCTTTAATGTTAAAACTGATGACTCCGCCTCGCCAATTCAGACTTGGCGAGACTAGAGGACCATAAATAGTCAATCCATCAATTTTTTTCAAACGCTCTAAAGCATAATTCATAATTCTTAATTCATGATTCCTAATAGTGTCCATTCCAACTTTATTCAAATAATCAATGGCCGCTCCCAGTCCCACCACCGCCTCAATAGCCGCCGTGCCCGGCTCAAACTTCCACGGCAAATCATTCCAGGTGGCGCCATTTTTTGTTACCTCCGAAATCATGTGACTGCCAATGAGTAACGGCTCCATTTTTTCCAACAATTCTTTTCTACCCCACAAAACTCCCACTCCTGTTGGCGCCAGCATTTTGTGTCCGGAAAATACATAAAAATCACAATCCAACGCTTGCACATCAATTGGCATATGGGGAACAGATTGAGCCGCATCAACGACCACGATGGGATTCACCTCGGGGGAGTCCATTCGGCCACCCCCGAGGTGGCGAATCTGTTTTATTATTCTTTCCACGGGATTTATTGTTCCCAAAACATTTGACACATGAGCCAGCGAAATTATTTTAAGATTCTTTATCTCGTTAAAATTTGGCAAAACAAGCTCTCCATTATTATTAATTTTCATAAACGATAACCGCGCTCCTTTTTCTTTAGCGATTCTCTGCCAAGGAACGATGTTACTGTGGTGTTCCATTTCGGAAATGAGAATGGCATCGCCCGCTTTTAAGTTTTGACCCAAACCGTAGGCCGCCAGATTTAAAGCTTCTGTAGCATTGTGAGTAAAAATAATCTCTTTCGCGTCTTGGGCGTTGATAAATTTAGCGACTTTTTTACGCGTGTCTTCAAATAATTTAGTCGCCTCCTCCGAAATGGTATAAATACCGCGGTGAATATTGGCATTGCTATTTTGGTAAATATTGACTATGGCATCAATCACCGCCTGCGGCTTCTGACTGGTTGAAGCAGAATCAAGATAAACCAGGGGTTTACCGTTAATTTTTCTTTTGAAAATAGGAAAATCCTGTTTAAAGTTTTTCATTGATTTTTTCTTTTATACTAACTTGTTGATTTTCCGACAATTCTTTTATAATCGGTTCAAAAAATCCGCTGACAATCAGTCTTTCCGCTTCTTTTTCTGATAAACCTCTGGACTGAAGATAAAAAAGCATATTTTGATCTACCTGTCCGGTGGTAGCAGCATGACCGGCTTTTACTTCGTTTTCATCAATTTCCAAAGACGGAATACTGCGGCCGCGCGCCTCATCAAACAGCAAAACTTTGGCTGTAAAAAACCCATCAGCGCCCTTTGCTCCTTTTTTTATATGAATTAATCCCTCATTATCAAGTTGAGCATGACCTCGTAGCACTCCTCTGATATTGACCCTGCTTTTAGTCTTAGGCGCTTGGTGATAAATATTGGTATGCAATATAAACTGGCGGTCTTCATCTCCCAAAACTACACCAAGAATATTCAAACTCGCCCCCTCTCCCACCAGACTCGCCTCAATGGTTAACTCCTGATCTTGACCATCAGTCCAAACTATGGGAATCACTTTCTCCTCACCTTTTTTAACTGTTATTTTCAAGTTTTTCATAAATAACTAGCGCAGCGAGGCCAGGATTTTGTGAGCCCTGCGGATCTCAACCAACTGCTCCCGTCATCTCCAACCGCAACAGTCTATTTAACTCTACAGCATATTCCATTGGTAACTCGCGAACAATCGGCTCCACAAAACCATTGACTATCATTACCTCCGCCTCTTGCTGACTAATTCCCCGGCTTTGAAAGTAGAACAACTGTTCTTCGCCAATTTTACTAACAAATGCCTCGTGCCCCACAGTCACTTTTTCCTCACCAATTTCCATGGTAGGATAGGTATCGGAGCGGGACTTCTCGTCCAAAATCAGCGCATCACATCGAACCGTGGACTTACTTCCTTTAGCCCCCTTAATAACTTTTAGTAAACCTCTATAGGAAGTCCGGCCGCCGTTTTTGGAAATTGATTTGGAAGTAATTACAGAAGTTGTATCGGGTGCCAGATGTATTGCCTTGCCACCGGCATCCTGATGCTGGCCCTCTCCGGCAAAGGCCAAAGATAACACCTCGCCTCTTGCTCCCCGGCCTTTTAGAAAAACGCTGGGGTATTTCATGGTCAGCTGGGAACCGATATTGGCATCTATCCACTCGCCAATTCCCTCTTCTTCCACGAACATTCTCTTGGTAACTAAATTGTAAACATTGTTGCTCCAGTTTTGAATAGTGGTGTAGCGAACCCGCGCTCCCTTTTTTACCAAAATTTCCACCACTGCCGCGTGCAGTGAATCGGTAGTATAAATTGGGGCCGTACAGCCCTCCACGTAATGAACATAACTTCCCTCATCGGCAATAATCAACGTTCGTTCAAATTGTCCCATGTTGGCGGCGTTAATCCTAAAATAGGCCTGAAGAGGCAGTTCAACGTGAACATTCGGCGGCACATAAATAAACGAACCGCCCGACCAGACAGCAGAATTTAACGCAGCAAATTTATTGTCAGCCGCCGGGATAATGGTACCAAAATATTTTTTAACAATCTCCGGATATTTTTGCACTGCCGTGTCCGTATCGCAGAAAATTACCCCTTTTTTACTTAACATCTTGGAGACGCTGTGATAAACCACCTCCGAGTCATACTGGGCGCCCACACCGGCTAAAAATTTTCGCTCCGCCGCAGGTATGCCAATTTTATCAAAAGTATCTTTAATTTTCTGCGGCACCTCGTCCCAATTCCGGCCCTGTTTATCTGTCGGCTTGACATAATAGTAGATTTCATCAAAATTAAGTCTTGATAAATCTCCTCCCCATGCCGGCATTTTTTTGGAAAAGAAAATATCCAAAGCCGCCAGTCTTTTTTGCCTCATCCAATCCGGTTCCTGCTTAATAGCTGAAATATCTTCTACTGTTTTTCTGGTTAAGCCTTTGGTAGTTGAATAAACAGGCTTGATATTATCGTGGAAACCAAACTGATAAGTAGATAAATCAAATTGCTGCATAGCCCTCCTTCTCAATTTTTTTTACTAATGCAATCCCATCTGAAGCTTTAATTTTCCCATCCAGCAAGATATGAACTTTATCCGGCTTAAGATAATGAAGAATTCGCTGGTAATGAGTGATTAACAGCATACCCATTTTTGTTTCTTTGGCAATATTTTTCAACGCTTTGGCCACCACCCGCAGACTATCAACGTCCAGTCCCGAATCGATCTCGTCCAAAACTGCAAACTTGGGCTTAAGCACCAACAGTTGAACTACCTCCATTCTTTTTTTCTCACCGCCGGAAAACCCGTCATTGAGGTATCGACTCATAAAGTTTTCGTTAAGACGAACTGTTTTTAAGGCTTGACTAACCAGTTTTTTAAACTCCGAAAGAGTAATATTATCCTGCGGGTGAAGGGCTTTATAAGCCGTCCGCAAAAAAGCCAATACCGATACACCAGTCACTTCAATCGGACTTTGAAATGCCACAAACAACCCCGCCCTCGCCCGTTCTTCCGGTTTTAATTTACTAACATCCTGCCCATTTATTTGAAATTTGATATTTGATATTTGATATTTAAAATTGCTATGGCCCATTAAGGACATGGCTAATGTCGTTTTCCCCGCTCCGTTTGGCCCCATCAAAGCATGAATTTCCCCGGGCTTAACAGTCAGACTAACACCCTTTAAGATTTCCTTGCCTTGGGTTGATACTAAAAGATTTTTAATTATTAACATAATTTATCCAAGGTAATCTTGTACAAATTCCTAATATAGTATCTATTTAACTTCTTCCACAGCGCCTCGCTTTTACATTTGCAAATATAGGAACCTTGACCTCGGGGGTTGCAGCAACTTAACAGCTTTTGCTTGACCACCGCCTCAATCACATCTGCCACGCTAATTTTTTTTGGTTCTTTTGCCAGTTGATATCCGCCGTTTTTTCCCTCAATGGCAGTTAAAAGTCCCGCATGACGCAGATCAAGAGCAATTTGCCGTAAAAAGGGAAGAGCAATTTTTTCCTCACGGGCAATAGCGGAAAGAGCCACTGACTCCCCGCCATGCCGCTTGGCAAGACTAGTAACAAACCTAATCCCATATTCTTCTCTTTTGGAATGTGTCAACATATAAAAAACTTATACTAAAGTAGTCGTAGTTTAACGAAAGTTGAAGATTTTGTCAACTAAAAAATTACCTTCCCCAGGATATTTTCTTTATTAATTGATCCAAAGGTTCGGCTGTCGGTGGAGGCGCGGGGGTTATCACCGGCCACAAAATATTTCTTACTCTTAGTATTGGTAATTCGTTTTAACAGTAACCGCCGACTGCGCGGATCTTTGATAACAACCACATCGCTAATTTTCGGTGGTTTAAATAAATAAGGTAGAGAGCTAACTAAAACCGTCTGGCCTTCTTTGAAGTTCGGCTCCATGCTGTGGCCTGAAACCACAAACCTCATGAGGAGAATCATTTTGTAGCGGCTTTGGTTTTTGCAAAAATATCAGCAATATTATCAACTGCTGAAACTAACTCTTGGGCTTTGGCCTCATCAACCGCTCGTTTGTTGTCGCTGCAAAGTTTAGTTGCTTTCCAGACAATCTCATGAAGATCGGGGAATTTTTCTAAATGCTCCGCCTTAAAATAATCCGTCCACAAAATTAATACTTCTCTTTTGCAAGCTTCAGCATGCTGTTCTTTGGTAAGTACCATTCGCACAAATGAATTTCTGTCGTTGACTGTCGGATTTTCTTTAGGCAAGGCATTTATTTTTTGCACCATGGCCAAAACCGTTTTTGCCGCCAGCTGGGCAGCGTGAGGATCATAAATTCCGCAGGGCACATCACAATGAGCATAAACTATTTTCGTTGGTAGAAAAAAATTTTTCATACTAGAAATAGATTAGCGCAAATTCTCCAAAAATGCAAGGATTACTTGTATTAAAAAGTGTATTAAACTATACTTACCATATATGGATTCTTTGCTGGAGCTGGTGGGTGGATTTACGAGCAGTATTTTGACTATCTTTTTCTGGATAATACTAACTTTAGCCTTTACTCTAATTGCCAAAAAGATTATTAATAGAATTCTTTTTTTAAGTAAACTTCCCCAAGATCTAGCCGATAAAAATAAAGCCATTCTTTTAATCAAAATTCCTCAAAGCAATAAGCAAAAAGAGCAGGCCATGGACCAATTTTTACATTCTCTTCATCGGGTTGTTCCCAATAATACCCTGGTAAGCTTGGAGATGGCCTCTGTTGACCAGTTTCTCCGTTTTTATATTGTCGTCCCAAAAATTCTGCAAAACGTCTTAGAATCTCAACTCTATGCCCAATATCCGGACGCGGAGATAGAAGTGGCGACAGATTATTTACCCGATTTAACTAAAAACAGTGCCTTAGTAGAACTCTTTTTCAAAAAAAGCAGCGTTTGGCCCATTAAAACTTATCACGAGACCACTGAAGACATTTTAAAAAATCTTTCTGCGATTCTTTCCCAAACCGAAAAAGGAGATGCGGCTTTTTTGCAAATTGCTCTTAAAAGAGTAGGTAGTAAATTTTGGGAGCGGGGATTTTCTTCTTTCTTTTTTAACCTGTCCGGCAAAAAATATGACTCGCAAGGAAATCCCACCCATAGCGCCTGGAAAACTTCTCAAGATCTTTATCGGGGCAAACTTCGCCTGGCTTTTACCAGCCGTGACAATCTGACTAGTAAAACTAGACTCAATACCCTGCTTGGTCTTTTCAAAAGTTTAAAAGGGGTTAACGAAATAAAGAAAAAGAAATTTGATTTTTTTCCTGTTAATTTGGCTCGAGCTTTTACCGCTCGGGTTTTTGAAAATGGAGATTTATGGACATCTTCGGAACTAGCCACTATTTTTCACTTTCCCTATCAAGGCAGTACAGTTTCCAATATAGTCAATACTATCTCTAAACGCGCTCCTGCCCCCGATATTCTTCCTCGAGAAGGAATTGTAGATCCAAAACAAGTCAGCTTCTTTGGTGAAACAAATTTTAGAAATCAAAACTGGAAGTTTGGCATTAAAAGAATAGACCGCCGACGCCATCTTTATGTAGTTGGGAAAACAGGTTCTGGTAAAAGCCGACTACTAGAACTGTTGTTAATTTCAGATATTCAAAATGGGGAAGGCTGTTGTCTGCTTGATCCCCACGGAGATTTGGCAGATGAGCTATTGATGTTTGTACCCAAAGAGCGGATTGAGGATGTAGTTTATGTTAATCCGGCAGATCGCGATTTTCCCATTGGTTTTAATCCCCTGGAACCGGTAACAGATTATCAGATGCGACAACATTTAGCCACCTTTTTTATTGATATCTTTAAAAAACTTTTCCAGGCTAATTGGAATCCCCGCATGGAACACATGACTCGTTATATCACTTTGGCGCTACTTGAAACTCCCGACTCCAATGTCTTAGGAATTCCCAGAATGTTATCAGACACCACCTTTCGCCAGCGAGTCATCAAGCAAATTCAAGACCCGGTGGTCAAGAGTTTTTGGACGGCGGAATTCTCCAGCTCTAATGAACGTTTTCAAAACGATGCCATTGTGCCGATTTTAAATAAAGTGGGGCAATTTGTAGCTAATCCAGTTATCCGTAATATGGTTGGTCAGACCAAGAATGTGTTGGATTTTGAAAAATTCATGAACGAGGGAAAAATTGTATTGATTAATATTTCCAAAGGAAAACTGGGAGATGAAAATGCTGCTTTGTTGGGTGCCATGTTTATCACTAAAATCCAACAAGCAGCCCTTGCCCGAGCCAAAATTGCCGAAGAACAAAGACGAGATTTTTATTTTTATGTGGATGAGTTCCAAAACTTTGCTACCCAAGCCTTTTCCACCATTTTATCCGAAGCCAGAAAATATCACCTTAACCTCACCATTGCCCATCAGTATATTGCTCAACTGCCGGAAGATGTCAAAGCCACTGCCTTTGGCAATGTCGGCAGTATTATTGTTTTTCCGGTCGGAGGAGATGATGCAAATTATCTGGTTAAAGAATTTACTCCGGTTTTTTCGGCCGACGACATGATTAACCTCAATGTGCGAGAGATGTATATTAAAATGTCTGTTGATGGTAAAGTAACTCAGCCTTTTTCAGCCAAAACCGTTAATGTGCCTAAACCAACTCATGATTACTCTGTAGAAATTGTTGATACATCCCGCATGAAGTATGGCAGAAATAGGGTGCAGGTGGAAAATGAAATTGAACGATGGACCAGCACCGCCGAGTTTGTGGGAAGTTCCCAAGGGGTTAAAGAAGAATTCCCCGAGCCAATAATCTAGAATATCAGCTCGTTCCAACCGAGATTGGCTTTTTTTAATTCCTCTAACATTTGTTTGCTTTTTACCTCATATTCTTCTTTGGTAAACTGTCTATTTAAAATACAGTATTGTTTTCTTTCCAGCCCTACACAACCCAAACAATTACTTAATCCTGTCCCGTTAAAACAATAAGCGCTATCGCGCGAGTGGTCGGAATAAACCATGAAGTCGCAGTTAAATAAAGTATCATTATCAACCGACTCATAGCACAGCTCATTATTTTGGCCGGAATAAGTTAGGTCACAACAGTTCTTGTTGTAATGACTATCGTAAAGATAATTACTATTTTCATTATGAGCTCCATCAAAAACCAGATAGCAATTTTTGTTGTACCACATGAAGTTGCCATAAGTGGTATTTTCATTGCCAATGGCATTAGTTTGAGTCCAGGGAAAACGTTTTTTTAGCTCATCCAGCATCTCTAAGTTTTTTTCCGGAGGAAGCTCTTTAAATTTTTTCACCTTTTCCCGGTATTCTTCCTCGGTCAACTGGCGATTAAAGATGCAGAAGGATTTGTTCTCTAATTTGACACAGCCAAAAACATCATGGCAATTAGCGCAGGCATAAGAGTAATAGGAATCTCTCATCCGGGCGCAATCCTGCAAATAAGCATTGTTAAAACATTTAAAAGGATCCGTGCTCTCATAGCATAGTTCGCTTTCGACCGCATAATCACAATCTATACAATTAGCAGACATATAAGAGTCGTAAAGATATGTTGAGTCATTGCAATTAGTGCAATCAAACGAGTTGAGAAGATTCTTGGAATAATAGACGTGGTTACTAAACTCGCAGTTCTCACACTTCCAAATATATAAAGGTGGTCTAGGTTGCGAAAGAATTAGCCTATTAAGCTCTTGAAAAAAAGCGTTGGCGCTCATATTTTATAGTTCGGGTAGTGGATCTTTGATGATCGGGTCATTCTCCATAAACCATTGGTCATAATCTTTTTTGCATAGAATCTGGTTTTTAACTTTACTTGGGTCATAAGCCACCACTATTTCCTGCCCGCATTTTTGGCATTTGGTTTTAAAGAGCTGCCTCTCTCCTCCCCGCAACATTAGACGGCGCATTTGGCGACAGCTGGGGCAGTTTTTAGGTAGGGCTAAGCCCTTATCATTTAAAAATTTTTGCTCTTGATCAATTATTAGAAACTGTCTGCCGCATTTGGCACAGGTGGCCGTAATATTTGCCATAATTAGATCTTACCCTACCTCATTAAGAATTACAACTTTTGAATTAGTGACGCCGGCTTTTAATTTTTCTTCGGCCTCTTGGGCTTTTTCACCAAGTAATCTTCGGTAATGCATGGGAATGGTAATTTTGGCACCAATGGTATTAGCAGCCGTAATTACTTCATCAACATCCATGGTGTATTTTCCACCCATTGGTAACATGGCAATATCGAGTAACCCAAGATTTCTCATTTCCGGAATAAAATCCGTATCACCGGCATGATAAATTTGTTGTCCGTCAACGGTTAATATATATCCCACCCAATTATTGGCTTTTGGATGGTGAGAAAGTCTTTGCGGATGGATATTATATGCCGGAACTGTCCTAAATTTTACCCTTCTTACCTCATAGCTTTTGTTCGGCATAACCTCAAGCTCATGATATTCTTCGACAGGTAACTTTAAGTTTGGGAAACAATTGGATGGAGCAACAATAACCGTAGTTTGTTTAAAAATTTTTTCCACATCATCTTTTGAACAGTGGTCAAAATGGGCATGGGTGATAAAAATAATATCGGCCTTCTCATATTCTGACAGCTTAAGATCAAAAGGGTCAATGTAATAAATAAGGTTGCCAGATGCCTCGTCTTTAATTTTAAAACTGGCATGCCCCAGCCAGGTAATATTACCAAGTTCGTCCATAATGCTATTCTACCATAGGTGGAAAATTTCTCGCAAAGCTGGGGTGGTCGTGATAATAATCTGCAAAATAATAGTTACAAAAACCCCAATTAATAAAAGCTTGTTGACTGCCAAAAGTGATTTACCGCGAATAACAAAGGCAATCGCCAAATGTAAAAATATCAGCATGTTAAAAGTAACCGTTCGGGCCAAACCCTCGTTGTAAAACTTAACCAACAAGAAGAATGCTACGAGAAGTATTATTGACAGCGCCAAACCAACCAGAGAAATAAAATAAATTCTATTTTTGTTCAGAATAGGCTCGGCCGGATCTCGAGGAGATTGCTTGATTAGTCCTGGATTTCTTACATCTCCGGCTAGTGCCAAAGCCGGTATACCATCTGTCACCAGATTTATCCACAAAATTTGTGTGGGCAATAGCGGGGGCGGCAGTCCCAAAAGCGAAGCAAAAAATACCAGTGATATTTCTGATAAATTACCAGACAATAAATAGGTGATTGCTTTAACTACGTTTTGATAAATAGTCCTGCCTTCTTCTATTGCATGAACTAGAGTAGAAAAATTATCATCTGCCAGCACTATGTCGCTAGCCTCTTTAGCCACATCTGTCCCCGACTCGCCCATGGCCACTCCCACATTGGCTTTTTTGAGAGCCAGCACATCATTGACCCCATCTCCTGTTACCCCTACAATAAAGCCTTTTTTTTGATAACTTTCTACCAGACGAAGTTTATCCTGGGGTTTGACCCGAGCCCAAATTCTAGTCTTGAGTAGCATTTTGTTAAACTCTTCGTCATTCATTTTGTCCAACTCCTCTCCCGTAATAATATCTTCATTTTTCTCAATCAAACCTATTTCTCGAGCTACTGCTTCTGCCGTTACCGGGTTATCGCCTGTCACCATTACTGTTCTGATGCCAGCCTGTTTAGCAAGATTAATTGCCGCTTTTGCCTCGATTCTTGGCGGATCATAAATCCCCACAAATCCTAACAATTTAAGTTTTTTACCACTTTCTTTTTTTACGCCAAAGGCAATTATCCGCAGTCCTTCTCTGGCATATTCTTGAAATGCCTTCTCCATAACGGCTTTTTCAGTTTCTTTTAAATCTGACCCTAGAAGCAATTTTTCTGGTGCTCCCCGGGTAAATTCATATTTACCGCCATTTTTTTGCCAAACAACGGTAATAGTTTTAGAGATGGGATTAAATGAGTATTCATCAACCACTTTTCCTTGTTGTTGAAAATCCTCTAATTTTTCGCCAAGTCTATCTTTAGCCCATAATAGAAGCGCTCCATCGGTCTTATCTCCCACTACGTCCCATGATGTTGGTCCATCCTCTTTTTTTACCAGCGAGGCTGTATTGCCTAAAATACAAGCCCTCAATAAGCTATCCAAAGATTTCTCTTGGCTAAAAAATTTTTTCACTCTCATCTTATTTTGGGTCAGCGTACCGGTCTTATCTGTTAAAATAACTTGCGTCGCTCCTAGAGTTTCTATAGCTACCATTTTGCGAACAATGGCTTTTTTCTTAGCCATTCTTTGCATGCCAAGAGCCAAGGCAATGGTAATAACCGCCGGCAGTCCTTCGGGAATAGCGGCAACAGCAATACTGACAGCCGTCAACAATACCAGGAAAAAATCTCGTCCCTGCACCAACCCTATCGCTACTATCGATAAGGCTATTAAAATAATTACCACTACCAACTGGCTACCTAATTTATCTATTTGTTTATGAAGCGGCGTTTTTTCTTTTTCTATTTCCGCTAATGTTTTAGCAATTTGTCCAAAACGAGTTTTGGCACCGGTTTTTTCTACCAGCATTTTCCCGTGTCCCCGCATCACCACCGTCCCCATGAAAAGACTACTTTCTCCTTGAATAGTTTTAAGAACCGGCAGCGCTTCTCCGGTTAAAATTGATTCATCAATTTCTATATGAGTGCCGTCGACCAGCACCCCATCCGCCGCAATTTTATCTCCCTCACTGACTACTACCAAATCGCCGGGGACGAGTTGTGAAACGGGAAGTATTTTTTCTTTTCCGTCTCTCATCACACGAGCTTCTTGGATAATAAACTGTTTAAGTTTTGCTGCCGCTTTTTCTGCTTTAAATTCCTGGAAAAAACCAAACAAAGCGTTGAGCACCAAAATTACTAGAATAAATGCGCCATCTATTATTTCTCCTAGAGCAAATGAAAGGACGGCGGCGCCGGCCAGTATGAAGTTGACGATACTGGGGAACTGGGAAAGAAAAATTTCCCATGCAGAAATGGCTTTTTGAGTGATAATGACATTTGCTCCATGCTGCAAAAGTCTTTTTTTAGCTTCTTTCTCTGTTAATCCCTTTTCCATTTATTTATTGATTTTAACACAAACTCCAAAATTTGATAGAATAATCTAAAGTGAGTAAAAAACTTTTTTTATTCTTGCTAGGAATTACAGTTGCCATTTTCATACTTATTCATCCAATTTTTCAGCTTGCGCTCGAATCTTTGGGAAATTTTGGATACTTAGGGAGTTTCTTGGCAGGTATTTTTTATACCTCTATTTTTACCTCACTTCCTGCCTCTGCTGGTTTTATTTTATTGGGAAATGATAATCTCCACCCCCTTCTTCTTGCCTGGTGGGGAGGCCTCGGAGCAATGCTGGGAGATTATCTTATTTATAAACTATTCCGTAGTAACGGCATAGATGGAATAAAAAAAGCTTACATCTTTAAAAGTCGGTTGATTAGGTTAGCAGCAGCTATCATTGGCTTTTTTATTATCGCCTCTCCTTTTCCAGATGAAATTGGTATTGCCCTACTTGGTATAACTAACTTGGATATCAAAAAATTTTTACCAATATCTTTTATCCTAAACTCCTTTGGTATTTTAGCTCTGGTGGGGTTGGGTAAAATTCTTTAGCTTTCTCGTAGTTTGGTTAAAAAAAGCTTATATAAAACGCTGTAATGAGTCAAAAAGGCAATCACAACTAAAGCAGGCAATATCAAATTTGTTATTGCGCCGGTAAATATTAAAAATAATCTCACATCTCTACCCGAAGACAAAGAAAATGATTTTTCTTCTCCTACCTTAAAAGATGTACCAAAGGCAGCTTTAAAAGTATGAGAAGAGTAGCTACTCAAAATTGAACCAGCCAAGGCTAAAACACCGATAATAGCTACCCAAAATGATGGCTCTCTTGTGTAGACACCAACCGCGGCTCCCATTGTAATTGCCACATCACCATATCTATCAAGAATAGTATCAAACCATCCGCCAAAACCAGAAGTAAGAAATTTAACCCTGGCAATTTCTCCATCAACTCCATCAATAATTGAGGCTGTTTGGGCTAAAATTCCTCCTATAGCAACAAGTAGGTAATGTGTGTTTATTAGCATTATTGCAGATAAAAAAGCCAGGAGTAACGAAACCAAGGAGATTTGATTAGGAGAGAGCGGAGTATTAACAATAACTTTTGTTATGGCGTGAGAAAAACGGCGATTTATATATTTTGATATCGGCCCCTCTCCTTTTGGTTTAACCAATTTATTAAATAGTCCTTCTTGGGCCAAATACAAATCTTGATGAGTATCAATATCCGCCCAGAAACTTTCTCTAATATCAAAACTTCTCAATTTACCATCGCTAGCCAAAACTCTCATAGCATCGGTTAAATAAAATTTTTTACTGTTAATTGTTTTAGCTAGGACTGAAAAAAGCGATGGTGTACAAAGAAACATGCCAGTATCTAAGGCATTAAATTCCGCCAGCTCTTTACCAATTTTAAAAACTTTTCTGTTATTTATTTGGACCTTAGTTGCCTCATCCGCATTGGGAAATTGCTCTAACTTTTTATCAACCGCCAAAATGCATTCGTCATTTTCTAATTTTTGTCTTACGAGCCTTATTAATACCTTAGCATCAAAAAGATGATCCCCCATTAATAAAATAAAATTCTCATTCTTAAGCTGCTCCTTTGCCTGATAAACGCTTGAACCATTTTCTCCTCGCCAGCTTCTATTATGAACGTAGTTAATATTAACTCCTATTTTTTTACCATCTCCTAATAGTTTTTTTAATTCTTTATCTTGATAACCCGTAACTAAAACAAATTCAAAAATACCCGCCTTTTTGGCGCTTTTGATGGTTCGCTCAATAAGCGGTAATCCCAAAACCGGGTGCAATAACTTATTATGCTTATCATTTTCTTTTCTAAAACGGGTGTTGTCTCCCGCTGCTAAAATGACTGCTTTCATAATTTAAGAGATTTTAGCAGAGATTACACTTCTTGTCGAGGACGATATTGAAGAGCTTCTGCTATATGCGAAGGATTTATCTTTATTGATTGTTCAAGATCGGCAATTGTACGGGCCGTTTTTATCACTCTATAATAGGAGCGGGCAGACAGCTGCATCTGGGCAACTGCCAGTCGCAAGATATTCATACATTCCTGGCTTAACTCGCAAAATTCTTTAATATGGCGGACATTCATTTCGGAATTCGAGGAAATACTAATTCGCCGACTGGCGGATTTAAATCTTTTTGTTTGCGCGTCTCTGGCTTTTTGCACTCGCTTCCTAATTAATTTTGAGTTTTCGCTCTCTAATTGATTAACCGATTCACTCGTTAGCTTTTCTAATTTCACTGCCGGCACCTCTAGATGAATATCAATTCTATCCAACATGGGACCGGAAATTCTTTTTTGATAGCGAATTATTTGACCTGGCATACAGCGACATTGATGAGCTAGGTCACCCAAGTATCCGCAGGGACAGGGATTGGCTGCTGCTACTAGCATAAATTTGGCCGGATAAGTAATTCTCCCCTTGGCTCTTGAAACTGTAATATAACCATCCTCCATCGGCTGCCGCAGCGCCTCCAAAACGTGTCTGGGAAATTCCGGAAACTCATCCAAAAATAACACTCCCCGATGAGCCATGGAAATTTCTCCCGGTTTAGGATTTGCTCCTCCACCAATTAAACCGATGTGAGAGCTGGTGTGGTGTGGGCTTCGAAATGGTCTTTTAGTAATCAAATATTCATCGGTTAATAGTCCACAGACGCTATAAATTTTGGTTACTTCCAGTGCCTCCTCTAATATTAGCTTAGGAAGAATTGAGGGAATAGTTCTTGACAACAGCGTTTTACCAGCCCCGGGAGGACCTTTTAAAAAAACATTGTGACCTCCTGCCGCCGCAATTTCGAGCGCCCGCTTAGCCTGCTCTTGGCCTTTGATATCTTTCATGTCAAAGTCAAACTCACTATCAGCCTCAAAAAGTTTATTATTATTTATTTTAGGATGCGGTTTAATAGAAAAGCTGCTAGTTAAGTGTTTTAAAATACTAATTAGCGACTGGGTTGGATAAATACCAATGCCAGCAATAATTGATGCCTCTTTACTGTTAACGTCTGGCAAAAAAACTTTTTTAAATTTTTTAGCCTTGGCCATCATTACCTGGGGTAAAACTCCATTGACATGGCGCAGTCCGCCATCAAGAGACAGCTCACCCAAAAATAAACTGTCTTTTATATCAACCTCTAGTTGTCCTGAAGATATCAGAATTCCCAAGGCAATTGCTAAATCATAACTGGGGCCTTCTTTGGGCAGATCGGCCGGAGCTAGATTAACAGTAATCCTTTTGGCAGGAAAATCAGCCCCGCTATTTTTAATGGCCGACCGCACTCTCTCCTTTGCCTCTTCAACTGCCTTATCAGGTAAACCGACAATATTAAATGCGGGCAGACCTTGGGCGGCAATATCCACTTCAACCGTAATTGGAACAGCATCGAGTCCCGCGACCGCCGAGGAATTAACCTTCGCCAGCATAAATACAGTATAGCAGTTTAACGCAGGTCTAGAGTATCGCCTTTGTAAACAAGATTTTTGGGCTTAATAATTACTTGTCTCTCACCCTTCTCAACAAATCCAGCATTTATACTGACGAACCCGGTTCGTCGAATGATCTTTTGGGCTTTTTTTACATCTCTTGCTGGTAAAAATATAGTATAGTCTTGTCCCATATTGAAAGTCTGATACATCTCGTAATCGTCAAGATTGGCATGTTTTTGGATAAATAAAAAAACTCCTTGGGGTTCGAAAATCTTCTCGATAATATAACTATATTTTTGTCGAGCTCTCATAATTTTGCGAAGTCCATGACCGGTGATATTACTAATATAATGAATATCAATACCGCTCTTTAATAAATCTTGAATTAACTTGGTATAAATATTGGTTTTGGTCAATAGCGCCTCACCGTACATTTTATCGTTAGATAATTTAGCGGCATATCCCTTTGGCAGTTTTTTGGCAACTGCCCGAGCGAGCGAGAGTCCGTTGCAATTAATCCCATTACTCTTTAATAACAGTATTCTGTCACCAATTTTTAATTTTTTATCTGTTATGAGCTGGTTTTTATTTGCAATAACACCAATTGCCGAACCACCCAAATCAACAGTAT
>CAYUJR010000008.1:0-34298 GCA_964445095.1 uncultured Gammaproteobacteria bacterium | reverse complement strand
CTCCCATGAGCAATCCAAATACCTCCACAGGCTTCCATAATCGGTTCAATGGCAGTTACTATGCCGCTTGCAGGAATATAATAATTTATATCCCTCCCTTTTTTTGTGTGAATATACGGCTCTCTATTGGATACCATAAAAATAGTTCTATCTTTTAAAACATCCTTAATAAATACTTTTAAGCGTTGTTCTGTCCAGGGAGAGTCCAATTTTTCCAACCCTAGCCTTGCTTCTTCGTTTGCTATAATTCTTGCTTCCATCAGGCTTCCTCTAATATTTGAAATTTCTTTAATAAGCGGTCTGAAGAAAAAGTTAGTAGGTAAACTGGGAAAGTTTTGTTCCAGATCTCCTGTTCTGGCTGATTTCAAAAATTTTACTAAGCCTCGAATAGGCTCATAGATGAGCCAACGGACTATAAGAAAGATTGCTACAGATATTGAAGATGCCTGGATAAAAAGCCTTAAAAGATTGTTCTTCCATATTTCGTTTAATCTAGTATCAATATAGCTGGCATCTTGAGCAGTCATGAGTGCGCCCACTACGCTTCCCTCATCATGCAGCGGGATGGCTAAAAGATACATTTTTTCATTGTCTAATTCGACAAAATCTCCATTTGCCGCATCTGCATCCATAGCTTCTTCAGCAATTTTTTGGGTTTTTAATACATTTGCAATCAAACTCGAGGAAGTTGCGATAGTCTCTCCCTTATTGTCGTAAATAGCCATACCAGCCAATCTCTGTTTATCCTCGAACCTATCAACCAATTTCTGTAATTGCTGATCTGATTTGTTAATAAAATTTGGCTGGACTGTTTCTTTTAAGCTCTCGGCAAGTAATATGGATCTCTGCTCAAGGCCATCTTTCAGTCTTTGCTCCTCCTGCTGAACCTGGGTTAAAGTGAATGCTACTACAATAAAACTGACGATGACTATGATTACAAAAACTGCGGCAAAAATTTGTTTCATTAAAATCTATTTTATCATTTTTAGGGAATTAGCAAAAGTTTTAAGGAGATCTAAGGAGGTGGTGATGATAAATGTTGTCGCTTGATGTAATTAGAAAGTATTATCCTGATTTATCAGATGAAGAATTAAAGAAAATACAGGTGTTTGTTTATCAGTTATGCTGCGGAGTAATGCAATATTTTTATGGAGACAGCTGGGAAGGGGATATTGGTGACCCGGACTTGGAAAAGAAAGAAGATTGATTTGACAACCTAAACACTAGTTCGAATCCTGTCCGGTCTCTTGCTTATGGGCTTAAATTTGATAAGCTTTCCACAATTTCTTGAGGCTAAAAAGTGGCAAAAACTCAAATATCATTTGGTGATCCGCTTAGTATCTTAAACAGACTGCGGGAATTCTCCGAATTATTCCTTCAGGACGGTCTAAACTCTGAATTTGCCTATTTATTTGGCCTTAAAAATGCATAATTATGCATAGTAGAAATTAACGGCAGTAGCACATCCAACTTGGGCCTAACCTCAAATTTTAACTTCGATAAACTTTCTGTTAATTTATTCTTACAAAATTTGATATACTCATAGAGCACAAGCTGATCTTATATGGCTAATCAATTAAAAGATTTTCATCATTACAAAGGTAATGAACTTACACCTTCTGAAAGGGTTGAAAGAAAAGTTGTTGAACTACTGCTAAAATCAAATCTACCGGATGATGAACGAGAAAGTTCTATTGTTTGGGAATTAAAGCATTCTTCTAGTTGTTGTCAAATTGGAAGAATACTAGCGCAAAAAAGAGGATTGAATATTACCATTTCTGAAGTGGCCTCCTTAATACATGATATATATGTGATTGTCGAAGGAAAATATAAAGACCATGCAAGATTGAGTGCTCCTATTGCGAAAAATATTTTAGAAGAGGTTGGTGGTTTTTCTCCTGAAGATATAAAAACAATCACAGAGGCAGTAGCTCATCATAGCGAGAAAGAAATTTATTCTGATAATCCTTATATAGAATTAGTAAAAGATGTTGATGTCTTTGATTGTTCCCTTTATAAGGGAGCTGAAGGTTTTTACAAAATTCATAAACCAGAACCTATTTTCAATGAGTATGTTAAAAGAATAAAAAATGTAAGACGTGAGTTTGGACTTTCTGAAAACGATATTTTTAGGAGTTAATATGAAAAATGCGCCCGGTCCAATTTTTAATGATCGAATAAATAAGCTATCATGGCAAAAGATTTACGAGCGAGAATATGGGGTGCAATATTCTGAAGTAGCAGTATCTCTTTTAGCTGACGCGAATTATCACTTCCCCAAAGTTTCAACAGATCAAGTAGTAATCCCCGGAGAAGGACATAATACAGCATTTTATATTGACAGCAAATCTTGGGTAGAGTTAGTGGAGGGCCTTAATGAAAAATATACTTCTCATGTTAAAAAATTAGAGGAATACGAAAAACAATTTCTCTTTGATGGGAAAAATTATTTAGCTCTTGCTAAAAAGATTTCTAGTTTAAATCTTAAATCATTAAGTGATAAAGAGTTGTTGTCATTGTTTTTTGACCATCAAGATAAACGAGATAAGTATTCTGTTTTTGCTTGGTCTGCGTTTATTCTAAATAATTATGTTGCTGACCGCGCCACTGCAATTCTTGATAAATATATTTCAGAAAACAATCGAGAAAGTGAAAAGCAAGAAATACATAATTCCTTATTCCATCCTGATAAAAACGCAGCTGTTTTTCAACTTCAATATGAAGTTGAAAAATGTAATGGTAAACTTTCCGAAAAACAATTTGAAGATTTATTTAATAAATTTAAATGGCTATCTTGTTTGGATATTCATAATAAACCCTGGACAAAAGAAGAATTTAGAAATCATATCAAATCGTTCACCTCTCTTTCTTCAAAAAAACCAGTCTCATTCAAAAAGATTGCAAATGAACTGAATATATCAAAAGAAGCTTTAGAGTATTTGTTAATGGCCAAACGTTTTGTTTATATAAAAGATGCGCGCGATGATTACAGGAGAAAAAGTGTATTTTATGCACAACCCCTTTTCGCTGAAATTGCACGGCGAATGAATATTGATCCTGAAGAAACAAGTTATTTACAAACCAGCGAAATTGAAGATTTCCTAAGAACTGGGGTACGAGTTCCAAAAGAAATTATTTCAGAAAGGAAAAAGGGTTATGTAGTTTATTTAGATAAAAATAAAAAGTTGGTTTGTTTACAAGGAGATGAAATAAAAAATATCCTGAAGTCTTGGAATCTTTTACAAGAAGAAGAAAAAGTAAAAGATGTAACTGGAAGAATTGCATCAAAGGGATTAGCAGAAGGAAAGGTTGTAATTATAAGAGGCGTTAAAGATTTAAATAAAGTCGAAGTAGGAAATATTTTCATTGCAGTTGCTACTCATCCTGATTATGTTCCCGTAATGAGAAAAGTGGCTGCAATCGTTACTGATGAGGGAGGTATTACAAGTCATGCAGCCATAATATCAAGAGAATTTGGTATCCCATGTATTGTTGGTACAAAACTAGCAACAAAAGTTTTTAAGGACGGAGACCTAGTTAAAGTTGATGCAGACAACGGGACTGTAAAAATTTTAAGCTAGTGTAGTTTGTTTATTCCACAACATGCTCATTAAGACCTTTGAAACAATTTCAAAAAATGATGTAAGTCTTGCAGGCGGTAAAGGTGCTTCATTAGGCGAAATGTTAAAAGCTGGCTTACCAGTTCCTTCTGGTTTTGTTATTACTACAAAGGCTTATTTGCAATTTTATAATCAAGAATTACCCGCTGATGTTGAAGAGGAAATATTCAAGGCTTTTGATAACCTAAAAACGGAAAGGGTAGCTGTGCGCTCCTCTGCTGTAGCGGAGGATTCGTCTGTAGTTTCCTGGGCCGGCCAATTAGAAAGCTATTTGAATGTAACCAAAGAAAATTTAATAGATAGTATTAGAAAATGCTGGGACTCTATTAAATCGGAAAGGGCACTCTCATATGCAGCTCAACAAAACTTACCAGAGGATCGAATGATTGTTGCTGTAGTAGTACAAAAAATGGTTGAGAGTGAAGTATCCGGTGTAATGTTTACCGTCAATCCAATTACCAAAGATGCCGATGAAATGATGATAGAAGCAGGATATGGTTTAGGGGAAATGCTTGTACAGGGAATTATAACTCCTGATAATTTTTTGCTAAATAAAGCCACAATAGAAATAAAAGATAGGGATATCCAAACTCAAGACGTTATGCTTGTGTTTCAAGAAGGCGCAAATAAAGAAATTCCTGTACCGGAAAATAAAAGAAGTCAGTCTGCATTGTCTGATGACCAAATAAAAAAACTTGCTCTGTTGGGTAAGAAAATTGAAGAACACTATGGTTGTCCTCAAGATATTGAGTGGGCTCTGGAGAAAGATAATTTTTACATAATTCAATCTCGACCCATAACAACTTTAGATCAATAAGTGTTTATCCCTCGATTGTCGGTAGCAAAACGCTTTCTACTAAGAATTCTTTAATTCAAGAAAATCTCCTTTTAAGGGGTAAGTTGAAAATAAAGAAGGTTGATATAACAATCTAATCATGAGTTCGAATCCTGCTCGGTCTCTGGGTTATAGGCTTAAATTTAAGGGATTTTCTATAACTTCTTGAGGCTAAAACCCTGCAAAATCACAAATATCATTGGGTGAGCCGGACAGGATTCGAACCTGTGACCAAGAGCTTAAAAGGCTCCTGCTCTACCGCTGAGCTACCGGCCCCCGCAAACTAATTATATCAGGCAACCTTCCTCTTGACAAGATGTGATAGGGTGTGTAACACTAAAGTTAGTGTTAGAATTTGGATTTCAGAAAGGGGGTGAGAAGAGAAAGTGATTGTAAATGACGTTGGGCAAGCATTAGTGGCGGCACTTAACGAAGGACTTCTTGCCTTGGGTGGTTTTATTCCCAAATTTGTAGCTGGTCTAATTGTTCTTTTAGTGGGTTTAATTGTTGCTTCGGTTCTCCGTCAGGTTGTAATCGAGGTATTAAAAGCCCTCAAAGTTGAACAATTACTGCATCGCTATGGTGTGCCAGAGGCAAAGGCAGAATTATCTTGGTCAAATATTCTGGCTGAAATTGTGCGCTGGTTTGTAATTGTGCTCTTCATTCTGCCAACAGCAGATATTTGGGGATTAACTCAAGTAACTGCAGTCTTAAATCAGGTGTTGCTTTATATCCCGAAAGTTTTAGTGGCTACCATCATTGCCCTGGTTGGTTTGGCTTTTGCTAAACTGTCACACGATGCCATTTTAGCCTCGGTTCACGGTATTTCCCGAGATTCTGCTAAAACTGTGGCTACTGTAACTCGCTGGGCAATAGTTGGCTTTGTGGTGTTAGCCGTACTTGATCAATTGGGAGTGGCGCCGGAACTTATAAGAATTTTGGTAACAGGATTTGTGGCGATGCTAGCTATAGCCGGAGGTATTGCTTTTGGATTGGGCGGACAAGGCGCTGCCAAAGATGTGGTAGATGAGCTAAGGAAAAAGCTTGATTAAATAGAGATGAGGTTGCGCATTTATTCGCAATCGAATATAATACCTATACGGTAGGATTCCTGCCGTATAGGTTTTTTAAGAGCGCCCCCGTCGTCTAGCGGCCTAGGACGACTGGTTTTCAGCCAGTAAATCAGGGGTTCGAATCCCCTCGGGGGTACGGTCAAAAATTTATTATGACTTCTTTTCAAAATCCAACTCTAGGGGAATTGACTTTTCCGCAAGTAATTACGGAAATTAAAAATTATCTGGAAAATGAACCGGAACTTAGTTATAGTTTGGTGATCGGGACCGACTCTCAAGAAAGAAAAAACGGCAAACTGGAAATAGACTTTGTTACTGCCATTGTAGTGCGGCGGGTTGGTTTTGGCGGTAGGTATTTTTGGTTCAAACAAACGCTAAATTCTATTAAAAGCCTGCGCGACAAAATTTATACGGAAACCATGCTGTCACTAAATTTGGCTACGGAGTTTGTACCAAAACTCAAATTTGCCCTCAATGGCCATTCACTCACTTATGATTTAGAGATTCATGTTGATGTGGGGGAAAAGGGCGATACCAGAGAAATGATTAGGGAGGTAGTAGGCATGGTGAACGGTAATGGTTTTAAAGTTAAGACTAAGCCGGAATCCTACGGCGCCTCCTCCATTGCCGACAAACATACTTAACAAAAATTAAAACTCAAATGGCAAATATCAAAAGTTTAAGTTGGGAGGAGGCTGCAGATATTAAAAGAGAAATTAAACAGATAATTAGCAAGTTTAATATTCCCCACATCAATACCACCCGGATTTTTTGCTTTCGGACGCAGGGCTCTAAATCTCGTTCTTATGCCCGAATTTGGTCCTTCCCTAAAATTTTTCAGCGGGCGCTTGGTATAGAGCCGGCCTATGTAATAGAGGTTCTTTCAAAATACTATGATAAACTTAATCCGGACCAGAAAAAGAAGGTTCTAATTCACGAACTTTTGCATATCCCGAAAAATTTTTCCGGCGCCCTTCTTCCCCACCGGGGGAGGGGAAGAAGACTGGGAACGATGGTAGATAAGTTATTTAAAGAATTTAAGGCGGCCTTATGATTACTATTATTCACGGTGAGGACATAGTAAGGTCTAGACAAGCTCTGATTGATTTTAAAAAAAACAAAATCACAAAAGAATTCCAGGCTAAAAACTTGACACTGGAGCAGCTTAGGCAGGAAATTGAAGGCACCAGTCTTTTTGGTGAGCAAAATTTAATTATCATAGAGAATCTGTTAAAAACCGGCGGGAAAAGCTTGCTGGATTATCTTCAAACAAATGCCACGGGATTAAATAACATTATTTTATGGGAAGATGGCGACATCGGTAAAAAGTCGCTGCAAATTTTCCCAAAAGCCACAGTTTTATATAACCCACTTAAAAAAGCAATTTGGCAATTTTTAGATTCGATTAAACCAAATGCCGGTAAATTCTCTATAAAACTTTTACGCGAAACTATTAAAACTAGCGAGCCGGAGTTAGTTTTTTACATGCTGACTCGTCATTTCCGGTTAATGCTGGCACCCCCGACTAGCCTGGCCCCATGGCAGCTGGGAAAGCTAAAAAGGCAATCCGCTCTTTTTGGCCAAGAAACATTAATAACTCTTTACCGAAAACTTTTCCAAATAGAGCTCGCGCAGAAAACCGGCCAGTCGCCCTTAACTCTGACTGGCGCCCTTGACCTTTTCTTGCTGGAGATTTAGAATAGTTTAACAATGACTATTAACCCCTCCATTTTTAAAGGGTATGATATAAGAGGAATTTATCCCCAGGATTTAAACGAGCAGAATATAGTTCCGATTATCAAGGCCATCTATAGTTTTCTTAAACCAGAAAGTTTGGTAGTTGGTACTGACATGCGTATTTCTTCACCTTCCTTGACGCGAGTGACTATACAAACGCTCGTTGGTCTTGGAGCACATGTCGTTGATATTGGCATGGTTTCTAGTCCCACCTTTTATTTTGTAGTCCACCATTATGGATATGATGCGGGAATCCAGATTACCGCCTCGCACAACCCCAAAGAATGGAATGGCATAAAAATAGTCAAAAGAGGACTAAAGGGGCTAATTAAAATTGGTAAACCGACCGGACTGGAAAAAATTAAAGAGATGGCCCTAAAAGACGAAAGTCTTCCCTTAACTGGCGGTGGAACTGTAGTCAAAAAAAATGGAATTTTGCGAGATGAAGTTGAGAATTCACTAAAAATAGCGGGTAATCCTCAAATTAGTAAATTTAAAATAGTGGCTGATGCAGCCAATGCCATGGGTAGTCAATATTTGGATGCCTTATTTCAGAATATTCCGGCAGATCTTATTCGAATGAATTTTACTCTTGACGGAACTTTTCCCGTGCATCAACCTGACCCGTTTCAAAAAGAAACACTGGTAGATTTACAAAAAAAAGTTATTAGTGAAAAGGCAGATTTAGGCCTGGCTCCGGATGGGGATGGTGATAGACTATTTTTTATTGATGAGAAAGGAAATGTCATTGCTTCAACCATTATTACTTCCATAGTAGCAAAGGAGCTTCTTAAACAAAATCCGGGTGAACAAATTTTAGTTGATATTCGCTATATTCTTACTCCCAAGCAAACTATTGAGCAAAATGGCGGCAAAATGCTGATAACTCGGGTTGGTCATGCCTATATTACCGAAGCCATGAATAAACACGGCGGAATTTTTGCAGGTGAATCTTCTGCCCATTATTACTTTAGACAAACAGGTAATGCCGAATCGCCCATGCCGGTTATTTTGATGGTTCTAAAGGTTCTTACCCAAACCGGTAAAACTCTTTCACAGCTTGTCAAACAATATAAAAAAAGCTTTGAGTCGGGAGAAATTAACTTTAAAGTTACTAACGGCCAGGAAATTATACAGGAGGCAAAAAATAAATATAATGACGGAAAAATTGATGCCACAGATGGCGTGGCAGTAAATTACGATAATTGGCGGTTTTTACTGCGTACCTCAAATACAGAGCCACTTCTGCGATTAACCGTAGAATCTTTTGAGGAGCCGGTAATGGAAGAAAAAAGAGATGAAATTATCAAATTGATTAAGCAACTGGCCAAGTATGACAAATGAACTAAAAGTTGCTATTGAAGCGGCAAAAGAAGGCTCAAAAGTAGCGCTTAGGTACTTTAATAAAACTTTGGATATTGAACTAAAATCAGATAATAGTCCGGTCACGCAGGCTGATAAAGAAGCAGAAAAAACTATTAAAGAAGTTGTTAGCCGCTCTTACCCTTCCTCTTCCTTTCTTGCCGAAGAAACGGTAAAAACATCATTGGGCGCTGATTTTTGGGTGATAGACCCCATTGACGGTACTAAAAATTTTATCCGAGGCCTCCCATTTTGGGGCGTGGAAATTGCCTATGTTAAAAATAACGAAATTGTCATTGGTGTGACTTACGCGCCATGCCTTGATGAGCTTCTGTATGCAGAAAAAGGGCAAGGAGCCTATTTTAACGGTAAAAAAATATCTGTTTCAAAAATTACTAAACTTAACGAGGCATTTCTAGTCCATGGCACAATCAACTATTTTGAACAAAGAATCCCCCAGTTTTTAAAACTCCTAAGGGGTATTTATCGTGACCGAGGTTTCGGAGATCTTTATGGATATGGGTTGGTGGCGCAAGGTAAAGCAGATATTATGATGGATGCCAGAAATGGCCCATGGGACATCGCTCCGTTCAAAGTGATAATTGAAGAGGCAGGAGGAAGAGTGACTAATTTTGAAGGTAAAGATTGGCAATTAACCGACTCAACCGCCGTTGCCACCAACGGACTACTACATGATGAAGTAATCAAAATTCTCAATGAATAAGATAATAAGCGAGCTTGATTTATACATTTTCTGCCCGCATTGTACCCATAAATTAGCTCTTATTACTATTGATAACGAACGAGTTAAAAAGTGTAGTAAATGCGGTTTTGTTTTTTGGCATAAACCCAAGCCCTCGGTTAGTATTTTAGTTCATAAAGGCGGGAAAGTCTTGATGTTACAACGGGCAAAAGACCCTTTTAAAAATTATTGGTGTCTGCCCGGCGGTTATGTCCGTTATGAAGAAACTGCCGAACAAGCTATTAAAAGAGAGGCAAAAGAAGAGATAGGACTGGATGTAATAATTGAAGGGATTGTTGGCATATATAAAATCGATGATGATCCGCGAGGAAACTGTATTGACACGATTTTTTCTGGGAGGGCGCTGGGTGAAATTAATATAAGCGGCGAAGACAAAAAGTGGCGGTATTTTTCCCCGCAAAATCTTCCAGAAAATATTGCATGGAAACATCGTCAGGCGATAAAAGACTGGTACGCGCACTCTGTAACAATATAGTTGCAAATTTAGCGTTATCACATTATTATAAAAGTATGATTGATTTGAATGACAAAAAAGCCATTGCTTCTATTGATAAATCAAATGCCTACTCGTCTGTTATAAATCTTGCCAAACAGTGTCAACAAGCTTGGGACGATACACAAAAAATAATCTTCCCTCAAGATTATAAAAATGTAGATAATATTGTTCTCTGTGGCATGGGCGGATCAGCGTATGCCGCTCTTATTATTAAGGCCTTATACGCGAATTCTTTGACAGTACCATTTGAACTCGTAAATGGTTATGACCTACCAAATTACGTCAATAATAAAACCTTAGTTCTTCTTTCCAGTTATTCCGGCTCGACAGAAGAAGTATTAAATTGTGGGAAGGAAGCCCTATTAAGAAATGCTAAAATTACTGGCGTCTGCAATGGTTTGGCCCTTGGAGAGTTTTTTAAAACAAATAATCTTCCGGGCTACATATTTGAAGCAACGCATAATCCAGCTAATCAGCCTCGTTTGGGGCAGGGCTACATGATTTTTGGCCATATCGGATTATTAACAAAAATTGGACTGCTTGATGTTCCCAATCAGGAAGTGAATGATTCAATCCATTTCATTGAGCAAAAAAATAATGATATAGAGTCGCTAGCAAAAGAACTTGTTAAAAAATGCCTTGATAAAATTCCTGTAATTGTTGCATCAGAACATCTTTCGGGAAACGCACACGTGATGCGAAATCAATTTAATGAAACAGCAAAGAATTTTGCAGCTTATTCACTGATTCCAGAACTCAATCATCATCTCATGGAAGGACTTAGCTATCCAAAGATAAGAATTTTGTATTTTATTCTTCTTCGTTCTTCTCTTTATAATCCTGTTATTACCAAACGTTTCACTTTAACAAAAGAGGTCGTTGGAAAAAACGGCATAGAGGTTTTAGAAATAGAGGCAATGGGAGAAAATAAGATTTCACAAATGCTCTATATTTTAGCATTTGGCGGGTACCTCACATTTTATCTGGCTCTTCTCTATGGGCAGGATCCCAGCCTTATTCCTTGGGTAGACTACTTCAAAGAAAAATTGAGTAAAGCCTAACTAACCCCCTTGTCAAAATTAGTAAACTAACGCATAATATCTTTATGAGCAGTAGGCCTTTGGTGGTTTGGTTTAAGGATGTTAATCATGAGGATATTCCCCTAGTAGGTGGAAAAGGAGCCAATCTGGGGGAAATGATGCGAGCCGGTTTTCCAGTTCCTAATGGTTTTATTGTGACGGCCCCCGCCTACTTTTTATTTATCAATGAAAATGAACTCTCGCCCAAAATTGACAAAATATTAAGGGGCCTTAATTATAAAGATGACCAGCAGCTTGAAATCGTTTCCAAACAAATTAAAAAACTTATTTTGCACGCCAAAGTCCCTCAAGAAATTGTTTCATTAGCTTTTAAATACTACCGAGTACTGGGCGGTGTTTTTAAAAATGCCTTAGTGGCGGTACGTTCTTCAGCTACTGCCGAAGATTTACCCACTGCCTCCTTTGCCGGACAACAGGAAACTTTTTTAAATATTCACGGTGAAGCCAATCTAATAGAAAATATTCGGGCGGCTTGGGCCTCACTTTTTACTCCGCGGGCAATTTTCTACCGCCACGAAAATAAGTTTGACCAGCATAAAGTTGGCTTGGCGGCGGTGGTGCAAAAAATGGTCGAGTCGGAAATTTCCGGAGTAATGTTCACTGTTGACCCGGTCTCAAATGATAAAAATGCAATTGTAATTGAGGCTATTTATGGACTGGGCGAATTACTAGTTCAGGGAACTACCACCCCTGACCATTATGAAGTAGAGAAGAAAACTTTGGAAGTAAAAATAACATCAGTTGAACCGCAAAAGATGATGCTAATTAAGAAAGGGAGTATAAATAAACAAGTTCCCGTCAATAAAAACCTGATCGATAAGCAAAAGTTAACAACTGCCCTTATAATGCATTTAGCCGAACTTGGGAGGAAGTTAGAACGCCACTATTATTTCCCCCAAGATGTGGAGTGGGCAATTGAAAAAGGCCAGGTTCACATCGTTCAGACGCGCCCCGTCACCACGCTGGAAAGAGATGAAAAAACCCAGCTTCAAGTTTCTAGCTTCCAGCATCCGATTCTAAAGGGTGACCCCGCCAGTCCGGGAATTGGCATTGGACCGGTTAAAATTATCCGCTCAAACAGTGAGCTATCAAAGGTAAAACCGGGTGATATACTGGTTGCTCCTAAAACCAACCCTGATTACGTCTCGGCCATGAAACGGGCGGCGGGAATTATTACTGACAAAGGGGGAAGAACTTCACATGCGGCTATTGTATCCCGCGAATTGGGAATTCCAGCAGTGGTGGGAGCGGATAAGGCTACTCAAATTTTAGAAAATGCCATGATAGTTACTGTTAATGGCAGTACCGGCGAAGTCTTTAAAGGTAGCCTTTTAACTAAAAAATTACCGAGCGCAGTTTCTTCTCAAAAAAAGGTAAAAACTGCCACCAAACTTTACGTCAATTTGTCCGAGCCGAGTGTGGCCGCAAATGTGGCTAAACAAGACGTAGATGGAGTGGGACTTTTACGGGCGGAATTTATGATAGCTCAAATTGGTGTCCACCCCAAAAAATTGATAGAAGAGAAAAAGGAGAAAAAATTTATCAATTATTTGGCTGATGGCTTGCGAACTTTTTGCGAAAGCTTTAATCCTCGTCCGGTGGTTTATCGAGCCACCGATTTTAAAACAAATGAGTACAAAAATTTAACCGGCGGCAGGCTATTTGAACCGCAAGAAGAAAATCCGATGATGGGTTATCGCGGGGCATATCGTTATTTGGCGGACTCGCGCGTGTTTGAGCTGGAGCTGGAGGCTATAAAAATTGTCCGCCGGGACCTAGGTTTAACCAATCTTTTTTTAATGATACCTTTTGTCAGAACAGTTCAAGAACTGATTTTGGTTAAAAAAATTTTAGCTAAAGAAAACCTACTGGCAGATAAAAAATTTAAGCTATGGATGATGGTAGAGATTCCCTCCAATGTAATTCTGATAGAGGAATTTATCAAAGCCGGTCTTGATGGCGTATCCATCGGTTCAAATGATCTGACCATGTTAACGCTAGGCGTTGACAGAGATAATAGCGAGTTGCAAACTTCTTTTGACGAGCGGGATGCGGCCGTTTTATGGTCGATGGAACGAGTCATCAAAGCCGCGAGTAGGGCTGGTGTATCCTCTTCAATTTGTGGCCAAGCTCCCTCTTTGTATCCGGATTTAGTGGAGAAGTTGGTAGCCTGGGGAATAAGTAGCATCTCCGTAACTCCGGACGCTATTTCTCAAACTCGAACTTATATTGCTAATGCGGAAGAAGAGCTGCTAAAAAAGAGGTAGTTAAATATGGCTAAAATAAAAAGTATTAAAGCTCAAGAGATTCTTGACTCACGGGGTAACCCCACCATCCAAACACAAGTCATCTTAGATGATGGCGCTATAGGTATTTCCTCTGTCCCCAGCGGTCTTTCTGTCGGTAAATACGAGGCGGTGGAACTTCGAGATAAGGATATGGGTAGATTTGGTGGTTTGGGAGTTCTCAAAGCCACCGCTAATGTCAACGATAAAATTTCGCCGAAGCTAGTCGGCATGGAAGCAGGCGATCAAAGAAATATTGACCATACTATGGTAACGCTAGACGGCACGTCCAACAAAGCAAGCCTTGGCGCCAATAGCATCTTGAGCGTTTCCCAGGCAGTCTGCAAAGCGGCTGCCTTTTCGCAAAAAATGTCTTTGTATCGTTATATCAATAATCTGGGAAAGGCTTTTAATTTGCCTACTTCAATAGAGAAAATGCCCACACCGACTTTTAATATTTTAAATGGAGGTAGACATGGCGCCGGCAATTTGGATATCCAGGAATTTATGGTAATTCCACCTACTTCTAAGAGTTACCATGAAGGATTGGAATTGGGAGTGGCGGTATATAATGCACTACGACAGGTATTGATTAATAAAAACGCTATTCATTCTCTGGGCGACGAAGGAGGATTTGCTCCCAATCTCTTTAATAATGTCGACGCCCTAGAGATATTGCGAGAAGCTATCTTAAAACTTAATATAAGACTTGGCTATGATATTTTTCTGGGACTGGACTCGGCTGCTAATAATTTTATGAGCGGCAATAGCTATAAATTAAAAGACCGGCCTACTCCCTTTTCTACTGCTGAATTAGTTAATTATTATAAAGAACTAAATAATCAATATAAACTCCTACTGCTTGAGGATCCTTTTGGAGAAGACGATTGGGACGGTTGGATAAAGCTTTCCCAGGAGCTAGAAAATTTGGTCGTAATTGTGGGAGATGATTTAATTGCTACTAATCCCGAACGGCTAAAGTTGGCTGTTAGTAAAAAAGCTGTCACCGGAGTTCTGGTCAAACCGAATCAAATCGGTACTGTGACCGAAGTGCTTTGGTTAGTGGAGCAAGCCAAAAAAAATAATATTACTACCATAGTTTCCCATAGAAGCGGCGAAACCAACGACACTTTTATTGCCGACCTTGCCATTGCCGTGGCTGCAGATTATGTTAAATTTGGCGCGCCGGCCAGAGGCGAACGGGTAGCGAAATATAATCGGCTGCTGGAGATAGAACGCGAACTCTTTAATGATTAAACCTGTAGTTCTTGTAGTACTAGATGGTTGGGGATTGGCTGCCCAAACAGCCGGTAACCCAATTGCCCAAGCCAAACTCCCCACCATGGAAAGACTAAAAAACTTCCCCCACTCCCAACTACTGGCTAGCGGGACAGCCGTCGGGCTACTGGATAATGATCCGGGCAATACCGAAATTGGTCATGTCAGCTTGGCAGCCGGTCGGGTTTCGAAGACTCCGATAGTCAGAATTACCGAGGCTATTAAAAACGGTAGTTTTTTTACCAATAAAGCCTTGCTGCAGGCAACTGATTATGTTAAAAAATATCACAGTAATCTTCATTTGATGGGTTTACTGGGCAGCGGCAATGTCCATGCCTCAAATGACTATCTTTACGCCCTGTTAAAATTAGCTAAACAGGAAGAGGTTGAAAACGTCTTTCTTCACCTTTTTACTGATGGTCGGGACTCTTCGCCGACCGCCGCTCTTTCTTTAGTTAACGATCTGCAAAAACATCTGGTCCAGTTAGGTTCAGGAACTATCGCCACTATTACCGGTCGTTTTTTCGCCATGGACAGAGATAGGCGCTGGTCCAGGACCAAAAAAGCTTATGAAGCTGTCCTTGGCGGAGTAGGAGAAAAGTTTACTTCAACAAGTGACCTAATTAACAGCTGGTATCAAAAAAATATCACTGACGAATTTATACCTCCCTCGGTTGTTACTCACAAAAACGGCAATCCTTTGGTAAAGATTGGAGAGCATGACTCCGTCATTTTTTATAACCACCGCATTGATCGCGCCAAGCAATTAACTGCCATGCTGACAAATAACAACAAGCATTCTCTTAAGCTCTTTTTTGTCAGCATGGTAGAGTATGATAAGCATTTACCGGTTCAAGCCGTAGCTTTTCCGCCGGAACCGCTAAGAGAAACGCTAGGGGAAATTTTTGCTCAAAAAGGCCTGAGTCAATTAAGAGCGGCCGAGTCCGAAAAAGAGCGTTTTGTAACTTACTATTTTAATGGCTACCAAGAACAGCCTTTTGATAGCGAAGACCGACTGATTGTTCCTTCTCCTCAAGTTAATACTTATGATGAGAAGCCGGCCATGTCGGCCTTTGAGCTAACCGAACAAGTTTTAGTTAAAATGGAAGACGACAACTACGATTTTATTTTAATAAATTTTGCCAATCCCGATATGGTTGGACACACTGGTCTTTTTAAACCGACTGTAGAAGCTTGCGAGGCGGTCGATACTTGCCTCGGAAAAATCTTAGATAAGATACTTCAAACCAAGACGGGACTGCTTATTGTTACGGCAGACCACGGCAATGCCGAAGAAAAGATAGATCTTAAAACCGGCGTTACCCTCACCGAACACACCAGTAATCCCGTACCGATAATTTTCGCCGGTAGTACCGTCAAAGAAAAACAAATTTTATCAGGCGGGATATTGGCAGATGTGGCGCCAACCTTATTAAACTTGCTAAATATAAAAACCCCATCAGTGATGACGGGGAAAAATCTGTTATCCTAATAGCATGCCAATAAAATTAGTAAGAAAAGATAATAAAATAAAATATAACCTTCCCGATTACGAAAAGGCATATCAAGCATTCGAGTGGGCCGACTACCAGAAAAAATTGACATTTTTTCGAAGGGGTAAACTTAACGCCGCCTATAACGCCGTTGACCGACACGCCCTGGGTAAAAGAAAAAATAAAGTAGCGCTATATTTTGAGAGCGAAGATGGCAATAAACAAAAATTTACTTTCCGGGAATTATCAATCCTTTCCAACAGGACGGCTAATTTACTGCGCCAGAAGGGTATCGGGAAGGGCGATCGAGTTTTTATTTTTCTGCCCCGAATTCCCGCTTTATATATTAATTTTTTAGGAATTTTGAAAGTCGGTGCTATTGCCGGAACACTTTTTTCAGCCTTTCAAGAACAGGCTTTACTTGACCGATTATCAAACAGTGGCGCTAAAATTGTTATTACCAATACTCTGCTGGGAGAGCGGGTGAAAAAAATAAAAAGTAAACTACCGAGACTGCAAGAAATCATTAACGTTGACAGTTCAACTTATCAAAAAGAGTTGGAAATGATGGCGGAAACTGCCCACATCGCCGAAATGCAGCCGGACGAACCAGCTTTCATGCTTTACACTTCGGGAACAACCGGCAAGCCCAAAGGAGTAGTTCATCGTCACTTGGCCATTTTACAAGAGCACCTAACTGCCGAGTGGGTGTTGGATATTCGAGACGAAGATATTTATTGGTGCACGGCAGATCCCGGCTGGGTAACCGGTATTGCCTATGAGATTTTGGGGAGCTGGAGTAATGGCGCCTCAAGCATAGTATTTGAAGGGCGTTTTGATCCAGCCAGATGGTATAAAATTCTCCAAGATTACCAAGTTACAATTTGGTATACCGCGCCAACAGCGGTGCGAATGTTGATGGGGACAGGTACTAAGCTGGTTAATCAATTTAATTTAAAAAACCTTCGCCATCTGGCCAGCGTAGGCGAGCCTTTAAATCCCGAAGCTATTTACTGGGGACTAAAGGCTTTTGGACTTCCCTTTCATGACAATTGGTGGCAAACGGAGACAGGTGCTATTTGTATTGCCAATTATCCCTCTTTACCCATTAAACCGGGTTCTATGGGTAAACCATTTCCCGGAGTTATCGCCGTAATCATTGATGACAACGGTAAAAAACTTCCTGTAAATAAAGAGGGGAATTTAGCTCTTAAGCAAGGCTGGCCCTCCATGATGAAAACTATTTGGAGAAGACCCCATAAATATAAAAGCTATTTTAAGGATGGGTGGTATATTTCGGGCGATCGGGCATATCAGGATAAAGATGGATATTTCTGGTTTATTGGCCGGGCTGATGATGTAATTAAAACCGCCGGTGAACGGGTGGGGCCGTTCGAGGTGGAATCGGCCTTGGTTTCTCACTCTTCAGTTCTGGAGGCCGGCGTGATTGGCAAACCTGACGCGGTGCGAGGAGAAATTATCAAAGCCTTCGTGGTGCTTAAAAAAGACGTTAAAACTTCAGAGAAGTTAAAAGCAGAGCTGTCGGAGTTTGTCAAAAAACATCTGGCAGGCCACGCCTACCCTCGCGAAATTGAATTTATTGATAAACTTCCCAAAACCAGAAGTGGTAAAATTATGCGACGAGTCTTAAAAGCTAAAGAACTGGGTTTGCCGATCGGCGACACTTCTACGCTGGAAGAGTATTAATTGATAACCTATGGGGAACCGAAAAGAAGGCGGCGTCATTATTAATATCGTTTCCGCATTTATTCATGGGAAGTTTGGAAGGCTAAGTGGTCAAAACGCAGTTTTTTTCCGTAAGCCCCCTGACAACACCTTATCAGGAGGTATTGTTGTTGGAACAGATGTTCCTCGAGGTAAAATTTTTGTCCAAGAATATGGTAGTGGACAAATAACTAAATTACCGGGCAGTCAAGTTTTTTAATTTCTTTTCCTCCTTAACCACCATTTTTTAAGTATTCCGTAAGTTTGGGTAGACAATAAATAAAGGACTGACCCGACCAGGGCTTTGCCAAGAGGTTGGCTCTCTGTAATAAGTAACATTAAAATATAAGCCAGCATAAAGGTTACTACCGCTATAAAGACGTTTCTAGTCCAACTCGTTTCCCAAGATTTATCGGCCTCAACGCGCCGATTTCTCATTTTGATCGCCTCTATTTCTTCACGAAGTTGCTTGATTTCACTTTCCATAATTAAATATTATCACAAATTCACCTTTGGGGTTAGTTTTCTCAAAATGGGTGAGCGACTGGGAGATTTTTTCCCGACGCACTTCCTCATGAATTTTGGTCAACTCTCTAGCAATAACAATATTCATATCTCCAAAAACATCCATCATTTCCTGCAGTGTTTTTACCAAACGATGCGGCGCTTCAAGCATAATAACTGTTACTTTAATACTGTGCTGTACTTTAGTAAGTTCGTTAAATAACTTCTGACGGTGGCCTTGTTTTTTGGGAGGGTAGCCTACAAAGAGAAATTTATCTGTTGGTAAACCACTAATAACTAACGCGGTGGTAACAGAGGAGGGTCCGGGGATTGGTTCAACTTTTATCCCTTGATTAATACACTCGCGAACCAGTTTAAAACCCGGATCGGAAATTGTCGGCGTTCCCGCATCGGAAACCAGAGCCACATCGCTGCCGTTTTTTAACAGTTCAATAATATAGGGGATACGCTGAAGTTCGTTTTGTTCGTAGTAAGAAATAAGCTTGAGTTTCTTCTCTGTGTCATCCTTAGCGCTAGCGAAGGATCTAGATTCTTCGTCCTGCGGACTCAGAATGACATTATGGAGAAGCATACCGGTTCGGCGGGTGTCCTCACAGGCGATATAGTTAACTTTTGACAAAATCTCTTTTGCCCGTAGAGTGATATCTTTCAAATTGCCAATAGGTGTTGCTACAATAAAAAGCGTTCCCATATCTTACTATCCGATAAACCGCAGGATAATAAAACCTCCAATTAGAAGAGCCATAAAAACGAGAGACAAAATGTCGAAATATTTTTCAATGGTATCGGCAATTTTCTGACCTAAAATTCGCAGAGCCAAGGTAACGGCAAAAAATCTACCTGCCCGGCCCAGTAACGAACCAATTACCAGCTCTAGTAACGAGATTTGAAAAACTCCTCCGGCGATAGTAAACACCTTGTAAGGGATGGGGGTAAAGGCGGCGGTAAAAACCGCCAAAAAAGCATTTTCTGAATATTTTATTCTAACAACATCAAAAACACTCTGCGAATTATAAATATCGATGATTGGTTTTCCTATGGTTTCAAACAGGGTATAGCCGATGTAATACCCTAAAATTCCGCCTAAAACCGAACCTGTGGTAGCTATAATAGCATAAAACCACCACTTAAAGCGATTTGCGACGGTCATGGCAATCAGTAATACATCAGGCGGAATGGGGAAAAATGAGCTTTCACTAAAGGCAATCAGAAATAAAGCGAATCTGGCGTGTCTGGTTCTGCTCCAATGGAGGGTCCAATAGTATAGCCGGCGCATGGTTTTACTGGGAAGCAATAATAATTTCAAAAAAGGAGAAAGCCGCTGGGTTAATCGTTGCATTAATTAAAATCTTAGCAGGTTTAGCCGTTAAAGTCCATTCGTAGAAAATCTGCGCACTAAACCCACCACCCGGCCCTGAATTGTGACGTTTTGCGCATATATTGGCTGCATTTCTGAATTAGCGGGTTTCAAAACAACCCTGTCGCTTTCTTTAAAAAAGCGTTTGAGGGTAGCCAATCCATTATCTCTTAAGAAGGCAATCACAATATCGCCATTATTGGCAGCTTCTGTATATTCAACCACCACATAATCTCCGTCTAAGATGCCATCATCTTTCATCGAATTTCCTCTAACTTGCAAAACATAGCCAGGCTTACTCGAATTAATCATGGAAACTGGAACTCGAAAGCTGGCAGTTGGATCAGGATGCGGCTCAATGGGAGCTCCTGCCACAATAAAACCAAAATGGGGAAGACTAAGGCTAGGTTCGGTATTTTCCATGTCCCGTTTTTTGTATTGGGGAGCCAAATCATAACCCCTTTTATATCTGCCTAGCTTCAAAAGATACCCTTTAGCAACCAACGACTGAATATGCTCATGAATGGTGGCAGGAGAAGCCACCCCTACCACCGCGGCTATTTCTTTGAGGGTCGGGGCATAACCGTTCCTGTTGATATATTGGATCATTGTTTCTAAAATTCTTCGTTCGGACGGATAAAGTACGAATGTCATACAAAACTACTTTCCCAAAAAAAACCAAAAATGTCAAGAGTATCAAAGTGGATAAAATGTGATAAAATTCGCTTATGAATTTTAAACTTAAATCGCCATTTCGGCCAGCCGGTCATCAATCCCAGGCAATTGACTCGTTAACAGCAGGCCTTAAGTCGGAAATTCCTCACCAGGTATTGTTAGGCGTAACGGGAAGTGGTAAGACGTTTACTATTGCCAACGTGATTGCCAAAGTACAGCGGCCGACTTTGGTTATTTCTCACAATAAAACTTTGGCTGCTCAACTTTACCAGGAATTTCGAGATTTTTTCCCGGAAAATGCCGTCAGCTACTTTGTCTCCTATTACGATTACTACCAGCCGGAAGCATACATTCCCCAAAGCGACACTTATATCGAGAAAGAAACTGCCATCAACGAGGAACTTGATAGACTAAGACTAGCCGCTACTACTAATTTATTAACCAGACCTGATACTATAGTAGTTGCTTCAGTTTCTTGTATTTATAACCTTGGTTCGCCGGTTGAATATGGGCAAAATATTCTGGAACTGGCTCAAAATTCTCCCATTTCTCGAGAAACAGTAATCAAGCGACTGACCCAACTGCAATATGAAAGATCAAGCTTTGGTTTCAAGAGAGGAACATTTCGAGTCCGGGGCGAAACAATTGATATTTTTCCAGCTTATGAAGAAACCGCTATCCGCATCGTCTTTGGTCCTAAAAAAATAGAAAAACTCGAAAAAATTCATCCACTTACCGGAAAACAAATTTTAACCTCGAAAGGGGACGCCTTCGTAATCTATCCTGCTAAACATTATATTACCGATACTAAATCGCAAGGCGAAATTTTTGACCAGATAAGAGAGGATTTAGAAAAGCGATTAAAGGAACTTGAAAAACTGGGGAAAAAACTAGAAGCACACAGATTAGAGCAAAGGGTCAATTATGATTTAGAAATGATAGAGCAAACGGGATATGTTAATGGAATTGAAAATTACTCGCGTTATTTTGACGGAAGAATAAATGGTGAACCGCCTTATACGCTGCTTGATTACTTTAATAAACCATATGGAAAGGATTGGTTAATGATTATTGATGAATCACACATGACTATACCGCAAATTCATGGCATGTATAACGGTGACCGAGCTCGAAAAAAAGTTTTAGTTGAATACGGTTTTCGTCTGCCGGCTGCTTTTGATAATCGCCCGCTTAAATTTGATGAATTTTTGGAGAGAGTTCCTCAAGTCATTTATACCTCGGCTACTCCGGCTGATTGGGAAATTAGAATAGCCCATAAAAAAACTGTGGAGCAATTAGTCCGGCCCACCGGACTGATCGATCCGGAAGTGATTATTCGATCGACCAAGGGACAAGTTTCCGATTTAATTTCCGAAATTAAAAAGCGAGTCATAAAACACGAGCGAGTTTTAGTTACTACGCTCACCAAGCGGATGGCAGAAGATCTGGCTGCCTATTTAGCTGAACAAAAATTAAAAGTTCACTACCTGCATTCGGAAGTGGAAACCTTAGACCGAGTTGACATATTAGAAGATTTGAGAAGAGGGAGTTATGACGTAGTGGTGGGAATTAATTTATTACGGGAAGGGCTTGATTTACCAGAAGTATCTCTGGTCGCCATTTTGGATGCCGATAAAGAAGGATTTTTGCGTAGTGAAACTTCTCTTATTCAAAATATGGGCAGAGCGGCCCGCCATATCTCCGGACAGGTGATTATGTATGCCGATACAGTTACCGGTTCCATGAAAAGAGCTATTCAAGAAGTGAAAAGACGACGTCAAATTCAACTTAACTACAACAAAAAACATCATATAACTCCCAGAACAATTGAAAAACCCATTCGAGAAAAATTAATTGAGCGGGAAGAACTACGCCCAATTTTATCGGAGTTTACAGCGGCGGATATAGAACAGCTGACGCCCTATGACAGAAAAAAGATTATTAAACGCTTGAAGAATGAAATGCATGAGGCAGCAGCGCTTCTGGAGTTTGAAACAGCCTCTCAAATCCGTGACGAAATCCGCGAAATTTCAGCTTTAAATTAAGTTTTTAGTTTTTCCAAATATTTGGCGATTAAATCAAGTTCGATATTAACCAAGTCACCAAGGGTAAGTTGACCCAAATTAGTTTGTGTTAGCGTATAAGGTATTAATGATATAACAAAAGAATTTTTATTAGCAGTAACCACTGTTAAACTAACGCCGTTAACAGTTATTGAACCTTTTTCAATAATATACTTATTATATCGCGAAGCAATCTTGATAGTAATAACTTTTGCGCTACCATCAGTTTTTATTTTACTAACAAAACCTGCGGTGTCAATATGCCCGCTCACCAAGTGTCCGCCAATTAAACTATTTAGCGTCAAAGACCGCTCTAAATTAAAATAATGACCTTTATTAACTTTTAAAAGATTTGTCCGTCGAAGAGTCTCATTCATGGCAAAAAAAGAAAAAGTGTCATTTTTAATATTTTCTATTGTCATGCAAATGCCATCAATGGCAATACTTTCACCTTTTAACAACCTCCAACCGCTGGGAATAGGCAAAATTAACCTTGTGCCGTTACTGTCGCTTTTTAATTGAACCGCCTTTTTTTGATATTGCACAATGCCACTAAACATTAAAAAACTCCCTTGCTAATTTTTCGTCTTTTCTCATTTGTGCTACTAAACCTTGAGCGTTTTTAAACTTTTTATTCTGGCGAATTTTTTTGAGCAACCGGATTGAAATCCACCGATTATAAAGCGCTTCTTTAAATAAGAAGATGTAGCTTTCTGCCTGAAAGAGTTTCTCATTAAAAGTTTTTGCCCGCCCCACAAACGTTAGCGAAGGAAAAATTCTAGTTTTTATCCTTACCTTAGAAAAATAAACACCCTCCGGAATATACTTATGAAGTCTTATATTGGCGGTGGGAAAGCCCAAAAGCCTTCCTCGTCCCAAACCTTTTTTCACTTTGCCCCAAAATTTATACACGGTACTCGTAATTTTACACAAAACCTGATAAAATATAAAGTTCCAATGCAAGATAAAATTATTATTAAGGGAGCCAGACAGCACAATTTAAAAAATATCGATCTCACGCTCCCCAAAAACAAACTAATTGTTTTTACGGGAGTTTCGGGTAGTGGTAAATCATCGCTGGCTTTTGATACCGTCTACGCTGAAGGCCAAAGGCGTTATGTCGAAAGTTTATCCGCCTATGCGCGTCAATTTTTAGGCGTATCAGACAAGCCGGATGTTGATAGTATTGAAGGACTTTCCCCTGCTATTTCTATTGATCAGAAAACTATCTCTCATAACCCCCGCTCGACAGTGGGTACGGTAACCGAGATTTATGATTACTTGAGATTATTATTTGCCAGAATAGGCCATCCACACTGTCCGTCTTGCGGATTGGAAATTTCTCGCCAAACGATTGACCAGATCGTTAACAGAACCTTAGAAATTATCAAAGATTCGACAAATTCACAAAAAATTGTCAGAATAATGATTTTGTCACCAGTCGTTCGAGGTAGAAAAGGTGAATTTACTAATCTTTTTGACAACTTACGAGCCAAGGGTTATCGCCAGATTCGGATAGACAATCAAATTTTTAATCTGGACGAGGAGTTAGTATTAATTAAAACTAATAAGCACGCTATCGAGGTGGTGTTGGACAGGATTAGTTTGGATAAAAAACAGCTTAAGGATTCTGCTTCCCTGTCTAATATTCGTTCACGACTTTCGCAAGGAATTGAACAGGCGCTAGAATTATCAGACGGGCTAGTCATAGTTTCCCAAGTTACAGATTCCTCTTTTGACTTTCCGGAAAAACCTAAAAAATTTGAGGATAATTTGTTCTCGGAACGCTTTGCTTGTCCAGTAGACAATATACAACTACCCGAAATTGAACCAAGATTATTTTCATTTAATTCGCCTTATGGCGCTTGCGCAACCTGTTCTGGTCTTGGCTCGTTACTACAGGTTGATGAAAAAACGGTTCTAAATCCGCATCTCTCAATAGATGAAGGCGGAATTCTACCCTTTGCCCGCACTTTTATCCAAGACACCTGGTTTTCTAGGATTATTCGCACTGTGGCAAAAGAAAATAATATTAGCACCAAAGCCCCCTTGGGTAATCTAACAGCCGCACAGAAAAAAATATTACTTTTTGGCACACAAGACCGCGAGTATGAAATTGAAGGAAAAAATCGCTTTGGACATTGGACATCAATTCAAGAGACCTTCCACGGTATTGTGCCAGAACTGCAACAGCGATATCACAATTCTCAATCTGAATGGAGCATAAAAGAGATAGAAAAGTATATGCAGCAAGAAGCTTGTTCAACTTGTCAGGGGACTCGGCTAAAAAATGAGACTTTAGGCATTGTCATTGATGGAAAATCAATCGCTGAGGTTTGTTCATTATCAATAACTCACGCCTTAAACTGGGTAGGAATATTACAAAATTCATCTCAAATTTTAAGCGCCCGCGAAAAGGCAATCAGCAATTTACTTTTAAAAGAAATAGAAACCCGGCTTTTATTTTTAGAATCTGTCGGCTTAAATTATCTAACTTTAGCTAGGTCAGCTGCTACCCTATCTGCCGGCGAAGCCCAGCGCATCAGATTAGCATCTCAAATTGGTTCCGGCTTAACCGGTGTGCTTTATGTACTTGATGAACCAACTATTGGTTTACACCCAAGAGACAACTTTCAGCTTGTAAAAACACTGCGCCGTCTAACCAATTTAGGCAATACTGTAATTGTGGTTGAACACGATAGAGATACCATAGAAAGTTCCGATTGGGTGGTTGATTTTGGACCCGGCGCTGGCAAAAATGGCGGGATGGTCGTTGCTCAAGGAACCTTGGAACAAATCATTAAGAGCCGGAACTCTCTGACCGGACAATATCTCGGGGGACGGCGGAAGATAGAAGCTCGAAGCTTAAAGTTGGAGCATCAATCTGCAAATTTTCTTTCTATTAGTGGTTGCTCGCAATATAATCTGAAAAATATTGACGTTTCCTTTCCGCTGGGCAAACTTATTTGTATTACCGGAGTTTCGGGTAGTGGTAAATCAACTTTATTAATTGAAACGCTGTATCATGCTTTGGCTCGTCATTTTTATCCGTTTCACAAGGAAAATCCGGGAAAGTTTAAAAAAATTGAGGGCTTGGAGTTAATAGACAAAGTGATTTTAATTGACCAGTCTCCTATAGGCAGAACGCCGCGATCTAATCCGGCTACTTATACCGGAGCCTGGACGCCTATTAGGCAAATTTTTGCGGCCAGTCCGGCCGCGCGTACCCATGGCTTTACTCCCAGCCGTTTTTCATTTAATGTTCGTGGTGGCCGTTGCGAAGCTTGTGAAGGGCAAGGAGTTAATAAAATTGAAATGCAATTTTTGGCTGATGTTTATATTACCTGCGAAGTTTGTCAGGGCAAACGCTTTAATAACGAAACGCTGGAGGTAGCCTGGCGGGGAAAAAATATCGCCGATGTTTTAAGATTAACTGTTGAGGAAAGTCTAGATTTATTTGGCGCCATCCCCGAAATTTCCGGTAAATTGTCTGCCATGAAAGAGGTGGGACTGGAATACATTGAACTTGGACAAAGCGCACCCACTTTATCGGGCGGAGAAGCCCAACGCGTCAAGTTGGCTAGCGAACTAAGTAAACGCTCGACCGGCCAAACATTTTATATTTTAGATGAACCAACAACCGGACTTCATTTTGCCGATTTAGAAAAACTGGTTAGTGTTTTGCGGCGACTGGCAGAGCAGGGGAATACTGTCTGCGTCATCGAGCATAATTTAGATGTTATCAAAAATGCCGACTGGATTATTGATTTAGGCCCGGAGGGTGGGGAAAAGGGAGGCGAAAAAGTGGCAGAGGGTCAGCCAACACAGATTAGCAAAAGCAAAAATTCTCTGACTGGACAATTTCTTGGGAAAATTTTATGATGTTTTAGTGAAGAAAATCTTGCTACTCGTTATTTATTTTCTGCTATTTACTACGCCGGTTCAAGCCGAAGAAGAAAAATTTGAGACTAAACAAACCGTTAATTATACCGTCTATGAAAATGGCATTACTCAAGTTATTGAAAATATCACTTTAAAAAATAAAACCGATGAGTTCAGGCCTTCTGAGTACTCTATAGAAATAAGCCTAAAAGACACGACCAATGTCCGAGTATCAGACCAGGACGGACCGGTCACTCCCAAAGTAGAAAAACAGGACGGTAAAACTTCTATTACCTTCCAATTTAATAGTCGGGTAATTGGTAAAGATAAGGAGCTTTCTTTTGTAGTTTCCTACGAAACAAAGGAACTGGCTGTCCAGAAAGGAACTATTTGGGAAGTAAGCATTCCCGGTATCGCCGATAAAACTAACTTTAAAGAGTATTTAGTTAACCTGACTGTTCCAGAAAAACTAGGGACAGCGGCCTATATTAAGCCTAACAAAAATTTAGATAATAGAAAGTTAACTTGGTCAAAAGAGGAAATTCCCAAGGGAGGCATGATTATCTCCTTTGGAGAATTTCAAACTTTTAGATTTGACTTATCATATCAACTGAAAAATCCCCGCTTATACCCGATTAAAACCGAAATTGCTCTTCCACCAAATACCAACTATCAAAATATTCTTATTAATGACTTGTCGCCTAAGCCAATGAATGTGGTAATAGATAAAGACGGTAATTGGCTAGCTCAATATCAAATTCCACCTTTATCAGAATTGCCAATAAAAGCAGTTGGTATTGCCCAGCTTTTTCTCAATCCCCAAAAAAGCGAAGATTTATCGCCAGATGAGATAACAAACTATACAGCCCCGCAGAAATTTTGGGAAATTGCTGATAGCTCAATTAACAATTTAGCTAAAGTTTTAAAAACTCCTGTCGATATCTATAATTATGCGGTTAGTGAGCTAACTTATGATTATTCGAAGTTAGAAAAGGGAGGAGGTCGAGTGGGGGCGGCCAATGTTCTTAAAAATAAAAATTCGGCTATTTGCATGGAATTCACCGATCTTTTTATAGCTTTAGCTCGAGCTGCCAACATTCCAGCCCGAGAAGTAAATGGTTTTGCCTATACCCAGGATGTAAATTTGCGACCGCTGTCGCTGGTGAATCGCGATAAAAGTGATATTTTACATGCCTGGCCGGAATATTATGATAGCGAAAAGAATAGTTGGATTATGGTAGACCCCACCTGGGGTAACACTACGGGAGGTCTTGATTATTTTAATATCCTGGATTTTGACCATTTAACTTTAGTCGTTAAGGGGAAGGATAGCCAGTACCCTATTCCGGCCGGCGGCTATAAAACTGAAAAAACTAAAGAAGCTCGCGATGTTAATGTGACGCTAGGACAAGCGGGCGATCTGACTGTCAAAGAACGGCAAGAATTTGAGCTTTTACTACCTCAAAAAATCCCGCCCTTTATGCCAATACAAGGCCAGGTGAAAGTTTTAAATATAGGAAATACTTTACTGCCGGCGCGAACTATAACTATTTCTAAACTTGGGGAAAGAATGACTTCCCAGCTTATTAGCGTGCCGCAAATTCCGCCCTACGGCCAGCAGTTAATACCCTTTAGTTTTCCCGCCAGTTCGATTTTTAGCCGAGAAAAGGTTATAATTCGTGTTGAAGACCAACTCAACAAAACCGAAAGTGCTATTAATATTTCATTACTAACACTCGTTGATGATTGGCGTCTATTCGTGGCAGGAGGTGTAATAATTGGCGGATCTTTATTCTACCTTACCTTCAAAACCTGGCGTTTACATCTTGCAAGACAAAAGCAGGAAGATACTTTACGTGGGAAAGGCCCTTGATATCAAAAGCCGGGTAACGAACCACTTTAAAACTTATCGGCAAAATTCCAAAGAACAACGGTTAATTTCTCAAGTTAAAAAAATCGACCATATTGTAGTTAGCTCGGAATTGGAGGCCTTACTTCTTGAGGCCAGTTTAATTAAGAAACATCAACCCTTTTTTAATACCAGAGCCAAAGACGATAAGCATCCGCTCTATATTAGAATTACCATGCAAGATGAATTTCCCCGAGTTTTTACTGCACGCAGGGAAGATGAGAGTGGGGCAATTTATTTTGGTCCTTTTCCTTCCAGTCGAACCGTCAAGCAGGTCTTACACTTCTTACGCACCATTTTTCCTTTTGATACGCAAAAAAAAATCGGTAAGCGGACTTGTTTTTGGAGCCATTTAGGACTTTGCCAGCCCTGTCCATCATTAATTATGACTAAACAAGGCCGGGAACAAATACAGCTGAAGCGTCTTTACCAAAAAAATATCGCCCGTTTAATTGCTGTTTTGTCGAGACGTTCAAGCCAGGTTCGGCAGACACTAAGCCAGGAGATGACTAAATTTGCTCGCGAAGAGAGCTTTGAACAAGCTGCTAAAATTCGCGACCAAATTAGTAAACTTGATTATATTACTCAACCAAGGCTAAAAATAGCTGATTTTTTAGAAAATCCTAATTTTATGAGCAAAATAAGACAAGATGAGTCAAAAAATTTATATCAGCTTTTGCGAAAATACCTATCGCTGACCGACATTCCCCAAAGAATTGAATGTTTTGATGCCTCACATACCGCTATGACTTTACCAACGGTGGGAATGGTCACCTTTATCGGTGCCGAACCGGCTAAAAATTTCTATAGACGCTTCCGTATAAAACAAAAATCTTTTGATGATCTGTCTTTTCTGGAAGAAGCTTTGACACGCAGATTTACTCATCCGGACTGGGGAAAACCGGATCTATTGGTCGTTGATGGAGGAAAGACTCAAGTAGCTACGGCCCAACGAGTATTGCGACAATTTGATATCAATATCCCTATTATCGGTCTAGTTAAACCTTTTGACAATGTGGTAATTCCTAAAAAAGAGGGCCTCTTTATTTTAAGTTTTAAAACCCAGCCGGGCTTTCACCTATTACAGCGCCTGCGAGATGAAGCTCACCGCTTCGCCCGCTCCTACCACCGCAAACTCCGCTCAAAAGCAGTTTTTATTTGACATTAAAGGCGGTTTTTTGCTACCATCATAAAACATGCAGTCCATAATTAAGAAACTGACTATTGTTTCCTTTTCTTTGTGGCTTACCTCCCAAATCGCCCAGGGACTGGTCATAAATGATGGAATCATAACTTTAATAGTGGCGGGTTTTGTGCTCTATCTTTTAGAACGCGTTTTAAAACCGATATTGCAGCTGGTAACCCTACCAATTAGCATCGCCACTTTTGGTTTATTTTCTCTGGTAATTAATGCCGTTAATCTTTATGTTCTCACCCTACTCATTACAAATGTAAAAATTGTCCCCTTTGTTTTCCCGGGATTTAGTTTTGCCGGCTTTATAATACCGGCTTTAAACTTTAACCAATTGGGAGCTTTTCTGGCCGTTGCCATTAGTCTGACCGTTATTAAAAAAGTTATTAAATGGATTACCTCATGAAAAAAGATCTACGTATTGTCTGTTTAGGCGGCGGGATTGGTACAGTTAACTTACTACGCGGACTTAAAAGTTACACCAATAATATTACCGTAGTTGTATCGATGGCTGACGATGGAGGTTCTGCGGGCCGGTTGCGAAGACTTTATAGCATTCCTCCTCCGGGAGATTTAATTAATTGCATTGCGGCAATGTCCAGCGCCGATCCCTTGATGAAAGATATTCTCACCTATAGATTTTCCGGTAATCGGTATGGCTCCGATCGCTCGCTGCCCGGACACAAACTGGGCAATCTTATCTTGGTGGCGCTAACTTCTATAACTGGTGATTTTAATAAAGCGCTGGTAGAGATGCAGAAGATTTTTAAAATCAGCGGAAGGATTCTCCCTTCAACTGTTGAAAATCTGTCGATTTGGGCAAAGACCACTACCGGCGAAAAAGTTTTTCGTGAGGAAAATATTGACTTGGGGCGCTTTAAAGGAAAAATTGATAAGCTATATTTGTCACCTTCTCGGCCAACCACATCAAACGAAGTAAAGAAAGCACTGGAAAAAGCAGATGTGATAATAGCTGGACCGGGTGATCTTTATACTACGATTTTACCGGTATTAATGGTACCGGAAATTTTATCGGAAATTAAAAAATCCCGTGCTCACAAAATTTTTGTGGTCAACGTCGCTAATAAACCCTTTGAAACCCCCGACTATCGCGTGGCTGACTTTATTCAAGCAATCACCAGACACTGCCAAAATCAACTTTTCCACCATTTTCTGGTAAATAATAATTATCGCACAGTAATTCCAAGAAAATATCACTACAAGTATGTTCGTAATGGTTTGTCCGGGAAAGACAGTAAAATTATCAAGACAGATCTGGTTGATGAATCTTTCCCGCTATATCATGATTCAGAAAAACTCGCTCGAAAAATTTTACAGATTATTCGTTAACCCATGGAAACAATTTTTTATATTTCAGAAATTTTGATTGCGGCGTTACTAATCCTGCTGATAGTTCTGCAAGCGCAAGGATCGGGCATTGGAGGAACTTTTGGCGGAGGCGGTGAGTTTTATCGAAGTAAGCGCGGCATTGAAAAAGTCTTATTTCGCCTAACCATCCTCTTGGTAGTACTTTTTGCTCTCAATTCAATTATCACCGTGATTATCACAAGATAATGTTAATTCTACCGTTTCGAAGAAGATTATTATTTTGGTTGCTGCGGGCGTATCTAAAGCGTTCACTAAAACTACTGGTTTTCTTTTTTACTCTGGGAGTCATCTCGGCCGCATTAATTCTGTTATTTGTTCCTAGAATATTATTGACAAACAACAACACTCTTTCTATGGGAATTACCGGCTCTTATACTATAGAATCACTACCGCTCGTGATTCAGGAAAAAATTAGCCTGGGGTTGACCAAAGTTAATGGCGACGGCATGGCAAGTCCGGCCGTAGCCAGTTCATGGACAATCAGTGAAGATGGTAAAGTTTATACTGTTAAACTTAGGACTGACCTTTCGTTTCAAGATAATAAGAGACTTAAAAGCCAAGATATTAATTATAATTTTAAAGATGCTAAATTTGAAATAATAGATGATAACACCGTCCGTTTTACCCTCAATGAATCCTTCTCGCCATTTTTAACTGTACTGTCACAGCCAATCTTCAAAAAGGGATTAATTGGAGTAGGGGAGTATAAGGTAAAAAAAGCCAGCTTTAATGGCTCTTTTGTGACTACGCTGGTGTTGGTCGGCACTAAAAATGACAAGAATAAGCAACTTATTTATCGTTTTTACCCAACTGATGAAGCCTTAAAAACCGCCTTTACCTTAGGCGAAATTGATAGAATAGAAAAACTTTATGATGTTAGTCAGTTTTATAATTGGCCCAATGTCCAAATAGATAAAACCAATAATACTACTGAACTCGTTGCGATTTTTTTTAATACCCGTGATGCCAATCTCTCACCAAAGAATACTAGGCAGGCTTTAATTTACGCATTGCCTGATAAATTTGAAGAGGGCGAAACCGCCTCTTCGCCGCTGCGACCAACTTCCTTTGCCTATATAGGTCAGCCCGACAAATTTACTCAAAATCTTAAAAAGAGTAAGGAATTGCTGGGAGAAACAAGCGCTACTAGTTCTATGATGACTATTAAATTATCTGCCGACCGCAAGTTAGAAAAGGTGGCTAGTCAAATTGCTAAAGTTTGGCAAGATATCGGTGTAAAAACTGATATAGAGCTAACCAGAACAGCACCTGCCGCCAGTAGTAATTGGCAAGCTTTTTTGGGAATTTTACGAATTCCTCCTGACCCGGACCAGTATATACTATGGCACTCAACACAAATAAATAATAATATCATGGGCTATGCAAACCAAAAAATAGATAAATTATTAGAGGATGGCAGAAAAACTCAAGACCAGACAGAGAGAGAAAAAATATATGCCGATTTTCAAAAATACTTAGTTGACGACGCCCCCGCCGCCTTCCTCTATTACCCCGCAGTTTATACTGTAAAAAGAAAGTGATTTCTGTTAAAATATCACTAGTTGCGCTCGTAGCTTAATGGATAGAGCACATGGCTTCGGACCATGCGGTTGGGAGTTCGACTCTCCCCGAGCGCGCTTCGGGCCGCTAGCTCAATTGGTAGAGCATCTCCCTCTTAAGGAGACGGTTCGGCGTTCGATTCGCCGGCGGCTCACAGATAGGGATTTTGAAAAACAAAAATATTCATATTTAGTATAATTATACAGAGTTCACATGAATAAAAGTATCTCTATCACGTTTTCTAATTACTTTGAAGAATCGGAAATATCGGATTTAGATGGAGTTACTATCGGTGGGCACAAAGTAAAAACTGAAAAACTATCAAAAAAGGAAGAAGCAACGGGTGGATTAATATGGGAAGGTATTGTAATCTTTGTTGCATCTGGTGTCGCAGGCGGTTTCTTAGGTGCAATAGGACAAGATTTTTACAATGGCATAAAGGAGAAGCTTTTTACTAGAAAACAAAAATTAAGGCCACAACAAAAATACCAATTTACAATCAATATTGAACTTAATAACGCTATGGCTTTCTTTATCTTCACGGAATTAAAAAAAGAAGACTTTATGGATGCAATGAAAAAAGCAGAGCAAGCCCTGGCGCAAAATAAAACTAGCATTGAAAAAGAAGGAGGACATTTTGATTTTAGGTATAATACAAAAAGTAAAAAATGGCTTCTAGAACGAAATAACTCGTTTTATATTTGATTTTATCTAATAGTTTAATGTTTCATGAATTCTGGCGAAGAGACAATTATTAAACACGAGGCAAAGGAAAGATTAAGAAGCCTTAAAGAATATTCCGCACGTCGTAGAGAATGGTACCAAGATGTTAATATTAAAATTGCAGATAAGCAGTTAGAACACCTCATTTCAATATCTTCGATTTCAGCCGCAATAATAGCATTAACTGTCGCTTTCCAAATACAAAAAAACTTCTGGCTGGAACTTTCTTTTTGGGCACTTATAGTGACTGTTGTTTTAGGCACGACATTAGCCTTGTTGTTAATAATCTATAACAAAATAGCTATTGATTATACCAAAGGAATAGAGCTGACAATCATAGATAATCTTAAAAAATCGACTGATGCAGTTATTCAACATCCAGAAAGATATGAAAGGCATTATCAAGACTTCGCCCAAGAAATTACGAAAATCGAAAAACTACCAGATATGTATTCTTTTAGAAGAAAGGTGTTGGAACATTTTTACTATTTGGTTCTTTTAGCATTTGTCCTGGGAATTCTAGGATTGGTCGGCGCCTGGGTAACCAATGATAGTGTAGTATTTAAAACTAATCAGAGTTCGAAAATTAGTGCCGAATATGATAATATTAGGAATCAAGATTATATGAATAGCTTAATTATTTTATCAATACTATTTTTAATAAGCGTAATCTTAGGTTTTATAAAATATGGCAGTTTGTCTAGCTCGTATAAAGGTAAACCTTGGCAACTTAAGTTTATTGAAATCTGGAATGGTTTCGTAAGTTTCTTTATCGCAGGACTAATCGGATATTACTTTGTGTTAATTAGATTGCCATTACTATCTAAAGGTGAAGCTTTGAATATTAGTGATTTTGCCTTATTGATTTTTTTAGCGGTTTCTTTATTTGGGCATCTCCCTATTCTTTCAAAGAATATTACTGAAGGAATACAAGCAATTCTTAAGCGAGTACTGGAAGGAAGATAACACCCCTGTTGTACAAAATAGGCTTCAATATCTTATATCAGGTAGCTCATAAAGTGGAACCTGTATTTGAAATCGCTCAAAAGTCTGCTATACTTTGATCAAATAGTTAGCTAGGACGTTCTATTCTAGTTCTATTTGACTCACTTTACCCCCCCCATGTACCGCTAGTGATATTCTGGCGATAATTTTTTCATCTGTCAACATTAATCTTTTTTGCTATACTAAGATTATGGACCCCTTTTATCTGGAGCTGACTATCGTCTTAATTCTAGCCACCCTTTTTGGCCTAG
>CAYUJR010000007.1:0-44241 GCA_964445095.1 uncultured Gammaproteobacteria bacterium | reverse complement strand
GTATTTTCTTTCAGGCAGGCATTTGACTCATTAGTAAATGCTTCATGGCAATCTGGACTTGCTTGGGCTTCAGCTTTTGGGGATGAGAAAAACAGTAGAATAAAAAGAAGTATTATGGGCAGGATAATTTTTTTCACGCTATAAATTATTTAATAGCTACCGTGGCGGCCACTTTTTCTGCCAAGCTAATAAACTCATCAAAATTTTGGGGCTGGGCGTCGTACATAAAAACATAGGCTAAATTTCCCCTGACTGTCCATAACATCATGTCCTTAGTTCCTTTAGAGGGAATACTATAAACTATTCTATAAGCCGGTAGACCGGCAAAAGTGACTTTTTTGGACTCCAGAAAATTAATGTCTTTGTTCTGGTTTTTGGCGCTGGAAAGCATGGACTCGGTATATTCATCAAGAGTGAGTGGACCGGCAGTTAAATCCTCTACCACAATATTGATGTTTTGGGCGTTTCTTCCTGTTTGTGGAAAAAAGGCTACCAATGGCTCATCCTGCATCCCTGCTTCACTGACATCTTCTTTGACCCAACCCTCCGGGGGGTCGAGTGTAATGCCGAATTTCTCGTTGCTGTATTTTTGAGAACTGGAACTCTCGCTAGTCTCTGCCTTTTTTTCCACTTTTACCGATTCAATGGAAGCTTTTATCACCTTTTCATATTTATCCCAAGATAAATCAGGCGCCGACCCAACTACTGCCAAAACCCCGTCGCTATCTACCCAAAACATATATTGAATTTGATGGACGTCTACCCCATCCGGCCTGGTTTGAACTATATTCATAATATAGGCATCCAGCTCTCCCACTTTTTTAATATCATCGCTCAAAAATCTCATACTGGGATAAGACTTAGCCATCACCTCTTTCCAGGAGGAAGTATAATCGGCAATACTGGTGGCCGCTATCTCGTGTTTACTGATAATAAAATTAATATTGGGGGTAAAATTACTGCCGTCCGGCAGTTTTTCCCCTATTAGGGAACCTATTAAGAAATCAACCCGGGAGTCTTCGGCTGTTGACCACCCGACCGGCGCTTTAACGCTAAAGGTTGGCCTACCGGAGGAACCGCCAAAGGTTAATTCTCGCTCGGCCAACTCGCTGACTTGTTTTGTTTCTGTTTTGGAAGTGGGAGAACCTTTTTGTTTGTCTGACTTAAAAGCCCCTGTTACCACCACCACACCAACTACTGCTACCAAAACGATTACACCTAAGATGGCATTACGATTTTGCAAAATATTCATGGTAGAAAACGGCGCCCACAATTAAAAGTAGAGCCAGGGAAAATAAAATGAGGTTGGTGGGAGCGTTGGTGGTTTGAGCCCCGGCCACTGCTCCCTGCATTAGCTCCACCCCGCCATCAAGCAATCCCAAACGTGAGGCTAAAGTCGTTTTTTCAATACTAGCTAATCCGTAGGCTAAACCGGCAGAAGCACTCGCCAACATATCATCCTTATTTAAATTACACTATATTATTCTTGCTTTGTCAAGAGGAAAAGCTCTATTGGGCGGAAAAACTGGCGGAGATGGCAAGAACTGATTATTCTACAAAGTCAGTGTAAAAAATGGTAAAGTGGAACCGCAATTTCCCCGATAAATAAACAAATTTAAAAAATATTTATCGGTTAATTATTTTTGAGGAAATTTTTTAAGTTTTCAACAAAAATCTTCTGCTTGAGTTCCGTTGCCTCTTTAGTGGTATAGCCAATAGGCAGATGTATGATGCAGTTGGGGTATGATCTAAGCAGTGCTAATTGCTCTCCCGTCATCTCGTCGCTATGATCCAAAATAAACGCTATATCATTTTTTCCCAATCTTTTGATAAGCGCAGGAAGGTTAACCAGTTCCATTGGGCTGACATTAACAACCACGCAGCCCTTTTTAATCATGTTCGCTCTTTGTTTATCGATAAAATTTTGTGTGTCGGGATTAAGACTAATGTTTAGAGTAATAAAGTCTGAATTTTGCAATAACTTTTCTAAACCTTGATATTTAAAGCCCTTTTTCTCTAGTAATTTTTTTCTATTCCTTGACCAATAAATTACATTTGCGCCAAAGGCTTTTGCCAACTCTGCAATTCTTGCTCCTATATTACCAAGTCCTATGATGCCAAAATTTTTCCCCTTAATTTCTACTCCGCTAAAACCCGCCTCCGAATATTTGCCTTTTCCGGCTTGCATTTTTGCTCTTTCTATTTCCCGTATGTGGTTGAGAATTAGGACAAATGTAAATTCTGCTACAGCCTCTGTCGCATAATTGGCAATATTAGCTACAACAATGCCTTTGCTTTTGGCATAGGCTATATCAATGCCTCCCATCCCGGTTCCAAGCATGCCGATATACCGCAGACGCGGTGCTTTACTAATAATTTCTTTATCAATTTTTGCCCCAAGTTTTACCAATAAACAGTCTGTATTTTGCAATTCTTTTGTAAAAGAGGCGTTTTGTTTATTTATCAGTAATTTTTTTGCACACAGGCGGTCAATCTGTTTCCAATAAGGAAGCGCCAGTTCTTTACCGGTATAATCCATGCATAAAACCTTTCTGCACTTTTTAGTAAACATTTGTATTATCCTTGCTTTAGCATTATATTTGTGGTATAATTACCTGTAAAACTGGTGATTGTTTATATGAACAAACAAATAATATTATCTCAACTGGAACAACTCGGGTTTGGGGAAATTGAAGCAAAAATATACTTGTCTCTACTGGAAAAAGGCCCCCGCAGCCATCTTGAACTATCCCGGGAAACAAATATTGACCGGTCTAAAATATACCGGTACGCAGAAAAACTATTAAAAAAGAAGCTACTTGAGCAATTAAATGACGCCTGGGGTAAAAAAATACAAGCCGCAAGTCCCAATAATATTTTGTTAATGGTTCAAGAACAAGAAGAGGCGCTAAAAACAAAAAAAGAAGCTCTGCCAAATCTCATACAGCAGTTAGGTAATCTTCCAAGCTATGTTAAGCGGGAATTTGAAGTAAAACATTATCGGGGACAGGAGGGGTTGCGACAAATGCTGTGGAACCAGCTTTCGGCCAAAAAAGATATTTTACTCTTCGGTTTTAAAAATAGAAACGATATGGTGGGAAAACCATATGCTGAAAAAATACGAACGGAACAGGTGGCCCGCAGGATTATACTTTACGAAATTGAAAATGCCACAGATCAGGGTGATTATTGGTATACCAATGTGTTAACTTGGGAAAAGTTTTATAAATCCAGATATATATCACCAAAAACATTAAAAATAGAACAATATACGGCAATTTTTAATGACACTGTTGCTATTATTAATTGGGTAGATGGTGAGGAAGTGGGTTTGGAAATTATTAACTCCTCTTATGCAAACATGCAGCGCCAGCTTTTTTGGAAATTTTGGCAAATCACCGGAATTAAATAATACACAATATCCTTAAACTATTTTGCGGTAAAGGTTTCGGAAGACTCTTGAAAAATTTGATTATACTTTTCCCAATTGGTAACCACTGTTTCCCAGTAAACTAAAAAGCCATTACCGCTTTGGGGCGGGAAAAGATAAACTCTTTTTTGTCTGGATCTAACACCGGAGGCATGGTCGTAATCAAAGGCTAAACTAAAACGTTTCCATCCCTGCCACTCGTCCTCTTGGGGTTCTTGGGCTAATTTTGAATTGGGAAATCTTTCAATTTGACCATTGTTAAAAAGCTGGGTTAAACCAGCGACCAGCGTACCTTTATCTACCTCCGGCATTCTCTCCGATAGCTCGACGGCGATAAAGGCCCAGTCTTTGCCTTCTTTAGCAAATCCCACCAATTTTAACTCGTCTTCTTTTTTAATCGCCCAGCCCTGGGGGTAACGCATGGCCCAGCCAAAATTACTAGTATAAACTTCATCTGTCAACCTCATTTCCTGCTGGGACTGGACACTGCCAGCTTTCTCTTTGTTAAGACCAACTTTTGGCTTTCCTACCAACAATAGTACTCCTACTACGGCAACTGCTGCTACTCCTGCCCACATCAACCATTTTTTATTTTTAACCCCTGCTGCTTCTGCTTTTTTTGTCTCTAATTTAGCTTCTTTTGCTTCTAATTTTCCACTTTTAACTAGGTAGTTAATTAAAAATATGGCACCCAGACCGAAAAACGCCACCACTAGTCCCCCATTAACTATGGGTTCAAAAAATCCGTTAATCCATGCTGGTAGAATTGTTTGCAGTATTGGAGGTATATTTACAGCTTGTGCTAGAGCTCCTCCCAATATTCCCTTAACAGCCCAACCGACTAAAGCAGCAAAACCGCCGGCCACTAGAAACAACCGGGCCGCTGCCTTGACTTGACCAACCATTCCTCCCTCTCCCAGTAAATAGTAACTAGCCAGCAGGACCAACAATAACACTAACGCTACTGTCCAGACGAACGGTAATTGGCGAGTAAATCCCTGGGCGTTGGTTATATTATTTTCCAGTTCGGCCGCTTGGACTGCCGTCATAAAGCTACCCAAGAAAACTGCCAAATCTGTTTCGGCGGATAGTTGGGAAAATGGCTTTTGTCCTGCTATTGCCGGCGGTAATCTTAATTCTTCCACTGGGGCAAAAATTAATAAGCTATCGCTTTTCCCTAAAAAGTAGGCTTCAATTCTGGTTAGATTAACTTCCACAAACCGTTGGAGGAGCCCGGCGTTAATTCCACCCGCCAACACCTCCATCCCAGGCTGTTTGGCTATTTGAGCTTGCAAATCTTGTTCTATTTGAGAATAGGCGTTTGCTCTAGAGAGTGGAGCCGTCCAATAGGCCGCCGTTAACAGTTGGAACTTTAAAGAGGAAAACACTAAAAAGAGTAGGAAAAGTACTGTAAAAACAATTCCCAGTAAAAATTGAGATAATTTCTTCATTTAATTTTCCCTTAGAAAGATTCTGTAATTTTCTGCCCTACTGTTTTTCCCAAGTATTTCTTGCTCAAAACATAATATAAAACTACTACCACAATCCAGGCAACAAACCACATATTTTGCAGCTGAAATGTTCCTTCTCCTCCCGACAGACGGGTCAGCAGCCATCCGCTGACACCAAATGCCAGTACAAAATCTAAAACTCCCGAGATAATCTTTTTCATCTTATCACCTCCTTTTACTTCGTTTTTTCCGGCGAGCCGTTTTTCTTTTAAGTTCCAGCTGTTGATGTAAAAAGAGCATAGTGACATTTCCTACCAGCAGCAGTAGTGCCGCTATGATGGCTGCTAAGCCGCTGGCCTGAAGAGTAAAGGTTCCCGGTAAAATTCTGGTCATACCGAAGATAAAAACCACGCTATTGGTAACATGTGAAAGCGTTGCCAGTTTAATTAAATTATCTTGCTTTGTTATTAGTAGCGCCTCTGTTAGGGCCAGTAGTAAAAGCGTAATAGTTACAAAAAGATTTCCTGATGAAAAAAGCTCCCAGCCGGTTTTACCACCCAGTTCTTTGGGCATCCAGGGAAGAAAAAATAGTAGAAAAACCAAAAAATTTATCCCCAGAGAAACCAGCCACAGCTGTTCTGCCTTGTTTTTCTTATAAGAAAAGTAAAAAGTTCGAAGAAGCCAAGAGGCGATGATAATCCAGACTATCCAAAAAAAAGTGGTTTCCATAAATTCCCTACTACAACCAGCGTAGATGTTTTAAAAGAATTAGTCAAGTGCCATTTTTGAAATATTGCAAAAAGCGATTTCTAGGTTTATATTATAGCTATGGGAGGAGATCCAGGTTCTGAGATTTTAAAGCGGGCTTTTGGAGAAAAAAGTGCCCCATTCACCGAACAACAGAGGCAAACCGCTAAAAGGGCTGCCATGTTTGCAGTTTTGACTTTCAATCCAGATATTGCTCTGGGGGAAAGAATACTCACGCCCGAACAAATAGCATTTGCCAAAAACTTTCGTGAAGTATACCCAAAACCCAATGATGTTTTACCAAAATCTGAATTTAATTCTGCCTATGCTGGATATAGTCGTTTAGTCAGCACCCCCATGTTTGAACTCATTCCTGCCCTTATTGAAGATGAGAATACTACGTTTGGAGGGAGTAGAGACTTTCAAGTTGCACCAGAAAAATTTAGAGATGATCCTACGGGCGTTAGTTATATAAAGTACATGTTGCAGGAAATTGAAGAAGAAGCCTCTATCGGTCAAGTTGAACTAGAGGGAAAAGGAGATGAAGTAAGGACAAAAATAGCAGCTATTCTTTATGCCTCAAGGGATATTCCAGATAAACCCCCCGAACCAAAGCCATTAGACGACAGGACTGTTGCTGACGATATTCTGGCAGCTCTCATGAAGGCCCTTGGCGGAAACCAAACTCAACGAGAGGCTTTTTTAAGTAGAGCAAGATCTGTCCTACATAATGAGATTCCTATGGAAATTGGTGAAGATGGAGAAATTCTATCGTCTGCCGCTTTAAGAGTTCTCGGCGCAAGGTTAGCATTTGAACAATACCAACTAGCTGTAAATATCTACATGAACCGCTGGGGCAACAATATCTAAGCCTATCTATTTAATTCTCCTATAAAGCTTGCTGTATAGACCCAACCCCATTTTTCACTATCAAGCTTTGATAGAATATCTAACTAATGTAAGGTTGTCTTCGTTATCAATTGATTCGATTGTTATTTTCCCAACTTCACTCGTGTGTCTAACTTGAGTTCCGCCATCTGCAACAACTCCCACCCCTTCTAACTTTAAAGTTCTCAATGGTTTATTTGTTGGTAAACCAGGTTGAAGATAAATAGCTTCTTTTTGTAAATCTTCTAATGGTTGGGAATACCAGCTAATTTCTAAGTTTTTATCAACTAACTCATTGGCTTTGTCTTCCAGTTTCTGCTTAATATCTTCCGACAAAACACCTTGATAAACAATATGTGGATTTTTATCATGATCTGCCCTCATAGGTACTAGAGTCTTAGGTGAATAACCTAATACATACATTGCAAAATCTACAATGTGACCAGCCGAGTGTAACTTCATGTTTTTATATCTCCTATCCCAGTTTATGGTTCCGTGAACTTTCATTCCGGTAGTTGGAGAAATACTTGTCTTAACAAAATGCCAAATTTCTCCATCTTTATTTAAAACTTGATAAACTTCGCCAGACAAATCACCATCTAAAATTCCTTGATCAGTTGCCTGACCGCCACCCATTGGATAGAAAACTGTTTTGTCTAATACTATCCTGTATCTACCCTCACTTTCGGGTTGGACATCCAGAATTTTTGCGTCCATTTCTTTAAGATATGAATCTTCTAAATATAATTGTTGTGTCTTCACAATAAAATTATACCAGCCTATTCTTGTGATTGATAGTCTTACGATCGATTTTCGATTAAATTGAGTAGATACGGGGGGACTCTGTCTTGCCATTTTTTACCGTTTCGCATTAGTTGTCTAATTTTTTCTCCTTCCAAAATGTAGCGTTTATAAAAAGTTATTCTTGCAACAGGAATTCCCGCTCCCTCAAAAATTCCATTAACCCATTCATTATTACCAATTGAAACGTCAAACTGGCCGGTTCTCTCAAGGGTTAATTTGAGCCACTCGTTATCATCGGGAGTATCCGGGATGTCAACTATTTTTATTAATCTGTCTCGCCAATTCTCTTTTTCGAAAACCAACTCCAGCATCTTTTTTCGCAGCGAGTAACTCCAGGGGTTATCAGGATTGATTACATTAGTGCTACCAACGCCGATAGTTAACCCGTCAACTAAAGTCAGGGCTTTTTTTATCAGATATAGGTGGCCATTGTGAAAGGGTTGAAACCTGCCTATAATAAGTCCAGTTTTATATTTTATCAACTCTTGTCTTACCGTTTTCATCGTCATCCTCTATTTGGTATCCCATTTTTTTAATTTTGTTACGTAACTGGTCTGCCAGGTGAAATCTCTTTTGCCGCCGTAATTCCTCCCTTTCTTGAACTAATCTCATGACCTCAACAGGAACTTCTAACTTCTTATTTCCTTGCCCTGAGCTTTGTCGAAGGGTAGTTTCTAGCTTCCGTTTTAAATCCAATCCCAATACTTGGTCAAACTTAAAAAGACTTTCTGCTTTGGCAGAAGTTGGATAATCACTTTTAACTAACTTCCACATCACCGCCAGAGCCTCCGGCATATTTAGGTCATCATTTATTGCCTCTTGAAACTTTTGTTCGAACTCCGCGCAGCCGATTTTTGGCTCACTCCAACCTTCCACTTCTTCTCGTAAACGATTAAGAGCTGTCTGCGCTCCGCTTAAGGCCTCCCAGGTAAAATTCATTTTAGCCCGATAGTGGGTCATCAAAGTTAAAAAACGAAAGTCAAGAGCGGTAAAACCACGCTCCTCTAAATCAGAAATAGTATAAACATTACCTTTGGAACGGGCCATTTTTTGTCCGTCTATCAGCAAGAATTTGGTATGAACCCAATAGCGAACGAACTGCTTGCCGCTTACCCCTTCGCTTTGAGCAATCTCATCTTCGTGATGAGGAAAAACATTGTCTTCTCCACCTGTATGAATATCAAGCGTCTCCCCTAAATATTTCATGCTCATGGCTGAACACTCGATATGCCAGCCGGGAAAACCACGGCTCCAAGGACTACTCCAGCTCGCTACTCGTCCCTCTTCCGCCTTTTTCCACAGAGCAAAATCAGCACTGTCTTTTTTATCGGTCTCGACCGAAATTCTAACTGCCCGCAGTAATTTATCCATTTTGTCTAGTGTATTACCCGACAATCGGCCATAATTTTTAAACTTCTTTACATCAAAATAAACCGTTCCCCCGGTCTCATAGGCAAAACCTTTGCTAACTAAAGTTTTAATCATGGCAATCATTTCTTCTACGTGCTCCGTGGCTTTAGTATAGCGCTCGGGCGGCAGAATATTAAGTTTTTTCTCGTCTTGCCAAAACAGCTCGGTATAATATTCTGCAATCTGTTGGGGAGTTTTCCCTGCTTTTAGAGCTTCGCGGATCACCGGATCTATTTGTTCTTGATGATGCCCGTGACCGACGGTCCGCATATGGCCCACGTCGGTAATGTTCTTAATCTGGCGGACATTAAAGCCATTATAGGTAAGAACTCGGCGCAGAATATCAGCCGTCAGGTAACTTCTGAAATTACCAATATGGACATCACGGTAAACTGTTGGCCCACAGGTATACATGCCAATATTAAAATCGTGCAGGGGCAAAAATTCCTCGACTTTTCTCGTTAAAGTGTTATATAATCTTATCATTCTTCAATTCTAATATAATTTACAGCTATTGACAAATGGAGGATTAAGGTTTTCAATTTAAGTGAGGCGAGTATTATGAACATTCAGACAGTCAAATTAAGTAAAACATCATTTATCGTTTGCACCAATTCGCAAGAGCTGGAGCTGAAGTTTTTAAAAAATAACTTCGGTTTTAGCTCTCTGCATCTTGATGATTTTGTCAATAAAACCCAAGTGCCTAAAATTGAAGAGGCCAAAAACTATACTTTAGTAGTTTTAGATTTTCCCTATATTTATCAGAATAGTACGACGGGAGGCAAAAGCAGGACTAATGGAGAAACCAATCTCTTCTTGGAACTCCTTAATCTTCCCCAAGCCTCCCTCTCCCGCGTCCCTCTACCAAAATTTTCTTCCGAAAGTAAAGGGAAAAGAATAGTCAGCAGTCAAGTTGATTTTTTTATCGGTCCGGATTTTCTGGTGGTACTTCACGACGGCATGCTAACTCCCATTAACGATTGTTTCTTACTTTGTCAAAAAACACTTAAGAAAAGGACCGAGCTGATGGAAAAAGGCTCTTCTTATCTTTTTTACTACCTGATTGATCATTTAGTGGATAATTCTTTTTCTGTTATTAATGACATCTCGCTCACCATAGATAGAATCGATAAACAGCTGGAAACAGGCCACTCGGAAAAAATTTTAGAGGAAATCTCTACTACCAGACGTAATATCGTCGTCTACCATACTATGACTAAACCGATGATTCCGCTCTTTCGCGGGCTGGAAGAAGGTAAACACCGCCAGCTTAATGATGAGCTAACGCCGCTGTGGGGGAATATCTTAGATCATTTGCAAAAGATTTGGGATAGGCTGGAAGACAACCGAGAACTGATTGAGGGGATTTCCGAAAGCAACGAATCTCTCCTTTCTTCCAGAACCAACAGAATTATCACCATTTTGACCATTTTTTCTGCTATTCTCTTGCCGCTTAACTTGCTGGCCAGCATCTATGGCATGAACGTACAAGGACTGCCTTTTGCCAATACGCCTACTGCTTTTATAACGGTTATGCTGTTAATGTCGGCGGTAGGAATAATCTTATTATTTCTTTTCAAAAGCCGACGCTGGCTCTAGCCGGCAATCTTACCTCTCTCCACTTGAGTTTTGGCTCGACTAACAACCAATGGCGGTGGTTCTTTAGCTTTCTTTTGCTCCAGTTCTTGTTGTGTTTGTCTTGCCACTCGTTCTTGCGGCCGTAACTCTTGGGTTCTGGGCGGCGCCATCATTTCCGCCAGTTTTTGACGCTGCACTGCTAGATTTCTAGCCTTCTCTTGCTCTTCTTCTGTCCTCATCGCCCCGATATCTACATTTCCCGTTTTTGCTTCACCTTTTCCTTGAACGGGCGCTGTTTTTGGCGGAGCAAACTCGCCTTTTCCCGCTACCTGTTCTGCCCCTTTTTTAACTGTTTCCCCCAGTTCCTCAAAAAACCCGCCAATAATAGAAGACTTATCCATATTTCTTCTTTTTAACTAATAATTCCCAAGTTTTCTTTTGCTTCATCTGACATTTTCTCCGGTTCCCAAGCCGGCTCCCACACCAAGTTTATTTTAACATCTTTTACCCCATCAATGTTTTTGACCGCCGCCGGTATCCACTCTTCAAACACCATACTCAAGGGACAACCGGGAGTAGTCAAAGTCATAGTAATAACAACCTTACTCGTTTTATCATTAATATCAACATCGTAAATTAGCCCCAAATCCACAATATTAACACCGAGTTCCGGGTCAATAACCTTCTTCAATTCTTCCAAAACTTGCTTTTTTGTAATCATATTTTAGCTTTACACTCCTGGTGTGTAAGTTTATACGGGCTTTAACTTAGTAAAATCTCCCCTAATAATTTCTGGCTTCATCATTTTAACTTCAATCACCCACCTAGCTTTATTCATAGGAGGCAACTCGTTTAATAAAAATGTTTTCTTCCCTAACCAACGAGCAACGGCAATTTCCATCAATACCGATGCTCCAATATATCCCTTGATGCCATTCTTTGGGTAATTTAATACCAGTATTGCATTGCTTTTATTTATTAATCTAAAACCAGTCATCATGACATCATGCTCTAAGCAAAACTGAAGATCTCTTTCTAAATCATCTATCAATTTGGGGTCTTTAACACACTCCTCTGTACCTGGAGGTAAAAAAACTACATGACCTAACGATTCCAATTTTTTCTTTACTTGAACCATTTTCTTAGCATTACCCATGCTTCCACAAATAAATATTTTCATATTTTTTAAAACTCGCTTCTTCCTTCCATGGCTTTTTGTAAAGTCAGTTCGTCAGCGTATTCCAAATCTGCCCCCGTTGGTAACCCCCGTCCAATCCGGGTAACTTTTACCTCCACCTCGGAGGAGTCATGGCTTCTCCCTCGACTTCGCTCGGGATTCAGCCTGCCACCATCCGAGGTGTCTATAGCTTTTATTTGCTTCGCGATATACATAGCGGTGGCTTCCCCCTCCATAGTTGGATTGGTTGCTAAAATTATTTCCCTAATTCCTAATTCCTGATTCCTAATTCGCTCCAATAATTGTTTTATAAAAATTTCCTCCGGGCCGATGTTGTTAAGCGGATCAATTTTGCCGTGCAAGACGTGATAAAGCCCCTGATATTTCCCACCTTTCTCAAGAGCCAAAACATCCAACGGTTGCTCGACCACGCAAATAGTTGAAGTATCGCGCTGTGAGTCAGAGCAAATTTCACAAGGGTCGTTTTCTCCCACCAAAAAACAGGTCGAGCAGGTAACAGTCTCTTTTTTAAGATTTGAAACGGCGGTAGCAAAGCTATCCAACTCGTTTTGAGGCACATGAAGTAAATAAAAAGTTAATCTTTGAGCAGTCTTTGGCCCAATACCAGGCAAACGTTCAAAAGCCTCAATCAGATTTTGAATTGCCTTGGGAATTTTCATAAATTTTCTGCTATTATCTGGGCTACCGACAATATCTCGAGTTTGCTAAATCTTTTTTCTCGGGGAACAAAAATTGTATCGGTCACAAAAACTCGTTCAACTGGAATCTCTCGGAGGAGCGCTGGGGCATTTTGAGAGAAAACCGCATGTGTCGCAAAAACAAAAATTTTTTCAAAACCTTCTTTTTTTAAGAGTTCCACTGCCTTAACAATCGTACCTCCACCGGAGATCATATCGTCAACAATAATAGCAGTCTTATTTTTAAAGCTTTTAACAGAAGACAATTTATTTATTCTTTCCGACACAACTGCCCCTGTTGCCAAATCCCTACTTTTTTCTATGGCTGTAAACGGCATTCCTTCAAGTTTTTCCGATAGCTGTTTAATTCGCCGCACCGCTCCCATGTCCGGTGCCACTAATATCGCACCTGACAACCCCATCTCCTTTATTTTCTCGGCAAACAGGGGAACCGCTGATAGATGACTGACGGGGATTTTGAAAAACTCCGGAATTTTAATCGAATGTAGGTCAAAGGTGATAACCCGACTAACCCCCACCGCTTCTAATGCCTTAATGACTACCAGCAGTGAAACGGCCTCGCCTCGTCTAAACATCCTGTCTTGACGCTGATAACCAAGATAAGGGATGACGGCTGTAACTTTTTTGGCGCCATTTCTACGCAGGGCATCAACGATAAGAAGAAGTTCGACAAAATTTTCATTAACAGGAGGGGAAAGCGGCTCAACCACCACCACCTCCTGATCTAAAACTTTCTGGAGAATTCTGACTCTTTCTTCCCCATCGGGAAAAACGAACTTTTCCGGATGACAAAGTCTGGTCCCCAAGATTTTGGCAATTTTCTCACCCAATTTTTGATTGGCGCTGCCGCTAAAGATTTTCATTGTCCTCCTCCCAAAAGTCCTTGCAAACCTCCACCCATTTGAGACAGTTTTCTGGCGGCCACCTCTTGTGATTTTTTAATGGCTTCATTCACTGCTTCCTTGATGTCATCGTCTCTTTGACCATTAGTTTCAATCTGCCTAATCTTCTGGTCGCCGGAAATCACAATTCTAATATTATTTTTTTCGACTATCACTTCCTCGCTGGCTAATTGTTTTTGAATTTCCATAGCCTGATCCCGCATTTTTTTAAGATCCCCCAGTTGTTGAAATGGATTAAACATTTCTTATCACCACCTTAACCGGACTACCAATAATTTCTCCAGCCACTTCTTCTAATAATTGTTTAGTTTTTACTTCTTCCAATCTCTCCTGATGAAATTTGTAGTTCGTTTCTATTATAAGACTTTTCCCATCAAAACTGCCAACTTTACATCCCCGCAAAACTCCCGCCACTGAATGATTAAAAGGCTTAATTTTTTCAATAAGCTCATTCAAAATAGTTGAGTGCGGGGAGGTAACAAGATTTTTTCTGTTCGCATCTTGGCGAGCGTCGATGCCTTTATTAACAGACTGCGATCCATCGCGAGACAATTGCGGAACAAAAAAATTTTCGTTACCGACCTCAGCGCTCCTTCCACTCATTCCCCATTCAATAATCACCAACTCAAGCGGCAGCTGCGTAATTACGGCAAATTTTCCTTCTTGATGAGCTCGGGCCAAGAGATTAATTAAATTCTTCAGCTCCTCTGGGGTAAAACCGTCCTCCTTAACTTCTCCTATAATTTGAACAATTAACTCCCGATGTAATTCTTCAATTAACCGCCCTATCACTAAATTTATTTCAATGCCATCTTTGACAATTTCTGCCACCACTTTCAGCGCTTCCTTAGCTTTTCTTTTTTGCAATAAATCCTTCAGCTGATGGATATATTCTACCGTGTTTGAAGTGATATTAACCTTGACTAGAAACTCCGGCGTGATTTTTTTCCTGCCGGCCGCACTTTTTAGCTGTTCTAAAATCTTGGCGCCATCTCGAAAACTCCCGTCAGAAAGAGCGGCAATTTGACTAACCGCTTCTTTGTCTATCGCTATCTTCTCTTCCCTGATAATGCGCAAAAGCGAACGGATAATCTCTTCGCTACCGGCTCTTTTAAAACGAACCGTAAAGCAGCGGCTGACAATGGTTTCGGGCAGTTTTTCCGCTTCAGTAGTGCAAAGAATAAAAATGACGTGGGAAGGCGGTTCTTCCAAAGTTTTAAGAAGCGCGTTAAAGGCCTCGCGAGTTAGCATGTGAGCCTCGTCAATTATATAAACTTTTTTGTTTGAAGAAAGGGGTGCTAGTTTAATTTTGTCACGCAGTTCTCTTATCTCGTCAATGCCGCGATTACTGGCCGCATCAATTTCCAGAATATCAAGATTTGTCCCGTTAGTGATGGAAACGCACTGCGAACACTTATTGCAAGGCTCAAGTCCTTTTTTTTCGCAGTTGACTATTTTTGCCACTATTCTGGCAGCCGAGGTTTTTCCCAAACCCTTGGGGCCGGTAAACAAGAAGGCATGAGGAATATCTTTGGCAGACAAAATACTTGTCAAGACATCTCTGACTTGGGTGCTATCAAGCTGGGAAATTTTCTGCGGTCTGTATTTTCGATAGTAAACCATCACTCCCCTCCTTCGTGGTGTATCCCTAATAAATGTAGTAATCCGTGTTTGACTAAAAAGTTAATCTGCTCATCAACCAATGTATCTTTTTGGGCGGCGGAAAGGACAGCCTGGGGATAAGATATTACTATATCGCCTAAACGCAGGATTCCGTCAGCAGGTAGTGGCGAAACTTTCCCATCCATAATCGAAAAGGACAATACATCGGTAGTTTTATCCTCACTTTTATATTTCTTGTTTAAGCTGCGCATTTTCCGATCTCCCACAATAGCAACCGATACCTCGACCGGTCCCTCTATTTCCTGCTCTTTTAAAACTTCGGCGATGGCACTTTTGATTTTTTTTCTATTAACAATATAACGACTCTCCGTATAAAGGAGGACATTTACTTTGTTTGGCATTTTATCTAAATTTTCCTTTTGACCGTCGGGCTTCTTCTCGTTCGAGCTTTCGCTTGAGGGAGGGCTTTTGATAAAATTCTCTTTTCTTAAGTTCTGCTAAAATTCCCTCATTAAAAACCTTTTTGGTAAATTTTCTAATTAAAGAGTCCGTAGTTTCTCCCGGGGTTTTTTTGACAAAAACCAACTCACATCGCCTCCTTCTGACCAACCGGTCCCAAGATATGAATATGTAAATGATCTATAATTTGCGCCCCGCCGCCATTAACCACCAGCCGATAACCTCTGTCGGTTAATTTATTTTCTCGGATAAGCTTTTGGATTACCTGCCGCATTTCTTGACAAATCCGGTTATCCTGCATGTCTATAAAATCCCCTATGTGTTTTTTTGGCACTACCAACAGATGTACCGGCCGCAGAGGATGAATATCGGGAAAGACCATCACCTCCGGCGACTCATAAGTAAAGTCTTTGGGTATCTCGTGTTTGGCAATTTTACAAAATATACAATTATTCATAAATTCTTTAATACTTCTATTATTTCCTCCAAACTCAACTTTGTTGGCTTCATCTTGGGATTTTTAGTCGTCCCATTAAGCAGCATTTTACGGGATATGTGTAAAAACCAGGTGGCCTGCAAGTCTTTTTCCTTAAGTTTTTGATAGGCCGCTGCTAAATCTAGGCTGCTATCAGGTCTGACCTTAATCCTCACATAACCTTTTCTAGGGTCTTTCCTTACTACTATAACATATCCCATTTTTTGAGCAAGTGGTAAAACCGTATCGTTAATAGTCTCAAACCCCAAACCTTTTTCCCCTTTAAACTCAAACTCTATTCCTTTTCTCATTTCCTTTTCCGCCCAAATTCGGTTTTCAAAATTATGTAAAATGGCATCCAAGCATTTCGTAATAAAATCTACATGAAGCTTTTCCCGGTGAGGGTACTGCCCGCGAAAACCGTCCAGAATTCCATGCAGAAAAAACTCATAATAATCGGCGCTTGCTTCTGGCCACAGCGCTTCTTTAAAATGATCAACGCTAACAATAATTTTGACTATCCTTTCAATTGCTTCACTTTTATCTTTAATCTTTTGCGAATTCTCGCCTCTAAGCTCTAAGCTCTGATTTTTCACAAACTCCCACGTTAGGCTGGCCGCGCTAACCAAGTCAGACTTGGTTTGGTGATGGTCAAGGGGGCCCAAACCGGTATCAACATGTATAATCTCATCCTCGCCAATTTTTTCGATAACTTCTAACTTCTTACTGCTAACTTCTAACCTTTCTCCAGCAGGGACGAATCGGATTTTCGCCTCTTCCCATCCCGGCAGGAATTTTTTTATCAGCCATATTGAGGTAATGGCGTCTAAATCGGGCGAGTGATGGGTAACAATGATTTTCATGGTAGTTAAGTATACTACTTTTCTTGTTTATGTTACAATATTCTTTAACACTAAAATTATGGCTTTAATTGTTGGTCATTCTCTGGCTGGGTTGATGATTCGCCAAACCGCGGCGGACAAAAAAAACAAAATTAATTTTTTCTTAGCCATTATTCTTTCTCTTTTACCGGATTTTGATTACCTGTTTGGTTTGTTTTTTGCTGGTGGCAACATGCTGGCCTTACATCGCTCGCCCCTCACCCACTCACCCTTTTTTGCTATTTTTGTAGGTTTTTGTTTTTGGCTGTGGGGAAAGTTGAGAAGAAAACCTTACCCAACTTCTTACCTTATCTCTGTAGTGCTAATTGTCTTATCTCATTTAGCACTGGATTATCTGGTTACTTTTATGCCTTACAGTTTTAACATTCAAGCCGGTACCAACGGCCTGTTAGATTTTATCTTTACCTATGTGGTAAGCCTTGAAGCACTCTATAATAACTTTATCGACCTCATCTTCTACGGAGCGATTTATGTGCTGGTGGTAAAGTTTGTGTTAAGGAAAAAACGGTTAATTTAAGAAACCGTATTGACGAACCGGGTTCGTTTTGTGGCTGCGAACCGGTATATTTTGAAGAAAAAACTACTTTAGGCTTGAAACGTATGAAAAGGTAAACTAAAATCTCTTGACTCTCTTACTTTTGCCCGAATAGAGTTTTTATAAGGAGTAAGTACTAGGAAGTCTATTTTTGTTCTTAAAAGCTGTGTATTGCCTGCAACGTTTATAAAAAGGCCCAATAATTCTCTTACTAGTGTATTCTGTCTCAAAAATTCAGTCCGATTTGTAACTAACGCCCGCAAATTATCTTGTAGACTATTGCATATTGCATTGAGCCGGTCTGGATCTACATGTACATCACGAAGAATTACTAACGCCTCTCTTGCCTCTCTCCAGTGTGGGTCAAATCTAATATTAATATGATTATTCCTTAGAGTTTGGCCACGATCAGGATCGTAGGCGCCAAGTATTGCATCAGCTAAAACGACTGCCTCCTCATCTGGTAGGGTTAATGGACCTCTTAACTCTTCATTTAGGCGTCTCCTCCCTACAATATTTTGTTGCGCCTCTCTCGCCCTGTGTTCTTCGGCTAAAAGTCTTTCTCTTTCTTGCCAAGTTTGATTAGAATATCCCACAATCATGGCTGCCCTCTCAAGGCCTTGAGGCGTAAAGACTACCACTCCTCCCGAAGTAACCGTTACTCCATTAATCTCACGTGCTGCTCTAAACATTTCCGTAGAAGAAGGACCGTTACGAAGAGTTCTACGAGGGAATCCACTAAGTTCTACCAGAGCTCCCAATTCATAGGTTTCTGCCGAGTGGCCAGCTTGCCACAGTTCTATTTCTTCTTGAGTAATCGGATGCGGAGGTAAACTTGGACTCCCATGATCAGGAGTTAATGGTCGGGCAACGCGCGAAGGATGTTCCGCTGCTACCATATTTTTTGGGCAGGTATCTACAGATAAATCTAATCCCCGCCGCCCCAAAAGTCAAGAGGAAAATTTTTTATCTTGCGAACCGTATTGACGAACCGGGTTCGTTTTATGGCTACGAACCGGTATTTTGACAACCGCCTTTTCTTATGCTAGGCTAAAAAGAGAGGTGTAATTTTATGATGAACGGAGAAGGGAGAGAAATTGGTCCCACGTTGGAAGAGGAGGCTGTTGATCAAAAACTACCACCGACTAGTTCCAACAATAATCATAGAAATAATGGCCTAGGAGGATCACTTGATGTTTTAGTCCGTTCCAGAAGAACGCGAGCTCGTTATGTCCTGCCGCCTACCCCAACCGCCGCAAAACCTCTTCAACGGAAATAATTTCCGTTTTATCGCTGTCGCGCCTTTTCCACTCGACTTTTCCTCCACCGGTCTTTTCTGAAACTACTAATCTGACCGGAATTCCAATCAAATCCGCGTCGGCAAACTTTTCCCCGGCGCTCACATCCTCCCGATCATCCCACAACACTTCAATTCCAGCTTTTGTCAACTGTTCATAAGTTTTTTCTGCCCACGGCTCCGTCCCTGGATCTTCAATATGAACTAGATGAACGGCAAAAGGAGCAACAGACGCCGGCCAAACAATCCCCTTCTCATCATGATGCACTTCCACAATTGCCGCCATTGTTCTAGCTAACCCAATACCATAACAACCCATAATTACCAGCTGCTCTTTCCCCTGTTTGTCTTTATAAGTTAAACCAAACGCCTCGGAGAACTTGGTCTTGAGGGGAAAAATGTTGCCTACTTCGATGGCTTTACCTTCTTTAATTTCTGCCTTGCCGCACTTTGGACATTTATCGCCGGCTTTAACTTGAGCAATTTCTCGATTTTGGGCAAAATTACAATCGGCACAGTAAAAAATTGTATCTTCTCCGCTGGGAGTTAACACTTGATATTCATGAGAGAATTTGCTAAATGTGCCGCCGCTGGCCTCGGTTTCAATCGCCGATAATCCTAAGCGCTTAAACACTTTCTGGTAAGCTTTTTTCATTACCTCGTAATATTTCTTAAAATCTTTCTCATCGCTGTGGAACGAGTATAAGTCCTTCATCAAAAACTCCCGCCCCCGCAGTAATCCGGCCTTGGTTCTTGGCTCGTCCCGAAATTTATTTTGAATTTGATAAAGATAAAGCGGCAGGTCTTGATAAGAACTGACAAAATGTTTAACTATTGGAACCAGTACTTCCTCGTGGGTGGGGCCAAGGGCGTATTGTGTTTTATATTGACTGTTGACTTTAAACAGCACATCAAATCCGCTCCAGCGGCCGGTCTTTTCCCAGTTAGTTTTATTCTGGAGAGCCGACAATAACAACTCCTGCCCGCCCGCCGCATTCATTTCTTCTCTGACAATGTCGGCGATTTTATTAAGAACTGAGAGTCCCAGCGGCAGGAAATTATAAACGCCGGCCATTTCTTTACTGACAAAACCGCCCCGGATCAAAAGCTTGGCGTTAACCGCCACCTCATCCCTGGGCGCCTGCTTGGTAGTTTTTCCAAAAAGCTGTGAATACTTCATATTTACCTCTATGACAAACTACTTGCGATCGAAAGTAGTTTGTCATTAACTCATCTGTTATTTACTTTACTCCTCTACCTAATGGTACATCCTTTAAGGTAGTCAGAACAACCCAATTGCTAGCATCATCTGTGCCATCGTCCGGTCCCAATGTTAATACTTCCGACACAAACGGTCCGATTTGCCTAGGAGCAAAATTGACCACGCAGGCCACTTGACGATTTAACAAATCCTCTTTAGTCTGATTTTTAACAAACTGGGCACTGGAAGTTTTTGTGCCAATTTCTTTCCCCAAATCAATCCACAGTTTATAACTGGGTTTTCTCGCTTCCGGAAAATCCTCCACTTTAACCACCCGCCCAATGCGAATATCAATCTTGTTGAAGTCCTCTATATTAATTACCATAATAGTCTGAAATCCGTCCGTAGCGAACATTCGACTACGTGGATGTAAACCACGAGGCGAATTTGAGCGAAGGCGGACGGTTTAGTCATAAGTTTAGTATATCACAAAAAAAACCTCTCCTTTATAAGGACGAGGTTTGCTCGTGTTACCACCTTACTTTGCTACGTTATTACTAACGTAACCTTTGTCCCGACTATCATCGGGCGCTTAATTTTACGGTTAAGCTTCCGTTCCGCTTTTTGGGCGGACAGCGTGTCTTTTTGAACTCGTTTGGCAGGAAACCAAACTCAAACGCCTTTCCCAAATTATCAACAATTAAATAATACTAAACTTTGCCCCTCCTGTCAAGTGGTACAATAGTATGCTAAGCGTAAATGTTGTAACGCACAAATTAATGGATGAAAAACCGTATTTATTGTATAATCCACTCTATTATGCCAAGAGTAGAAAACGAATCTCTTCTTTTCCGTCCGAATCCGCAGGGAGTCAGCGAATTACATCTTGATCCAAAAGCATTTTCGCCAGACGCCCTGGAAGAAATATTTACCCATCAAATAGAATATGCCTCTCCCAACGATCCTCGCGCCATTTATATACTGGGAGAAAAACGCCTGATGCATATGCCACCGGGCAATCTGTTGTTTTGGCAAAGATCCTTTAGAAAATATCCCCAAGAGAAACAGAGATTTTTTGATGAGCTGGCTCCCATACTTGGCGGGGCTGAAGAAATTATTATTCAAAGACTTGACCCACATGATCAATTTACCGGCAGAGCGGCATTTCTTGGACGGCTAAACCCAAAAGAAATAAAAAGGATAGTCTCTGCTCAAACGGGGAAATCCGGTCGAAACATTGGGTGTCACTGGCTTAACCATGAACTAGAGACAAATTATGACCCCGCTCGTTTAAACAGAACGAAAAAAGCCAAATTAGCAACTGCCATGCAGCGGGCAGATGTTGTAGTTGTTGAACCGGCCAATCTTAATGCAACCACGTCTGGCACCAAATCTAAACCTTTTGCAGAGTTTGTAAATCGCGAGCTTTCTGTTTTTATAGATTGACAATAAAGGCTATTTGCAGTAAAATAGCCTATAGATATGGCGAGCGTTCAAGAACAGGCTAACGCCAGCGTCTTAAGCGGCGAAGCTAAATACGGCTCTCTTCCCCCCCGAGCTATGGGATCTCCCCAGGTTGATCCACTTCCATCATCTGACATTCCCCCAACCACGCCCGACCGCATGGGATTGGTACGAGGTTTTTATACCAGGCTTACCAACGCGCTGACCAGTGTGGGAATTACCAGGTACTATCTGGAAATGGTAACCGATCAGAAATCGCTCTTTAGCTTTACTGGCATGGAAGGCCAGTTTTTTATTGACCTCTCGACAGACAACACTCTTAGATTAATCAGAACTACTCCCCAAGATGGCGGCTCTTTAGAAGAAGCGTTTGACCTCTGCGCTGACGGAAGAGCTCAATATAACAGCCATGCGTTCATTGTTAAAGAGAGGCTAGATCTCAAGGCATCTCAAAATAGCTATATTTCGCCAGGTAATGAAAAAGATTCAGAAAATGTTATCAATCGGCTACGGGCTTTAACCGAGGGCCTGGAAACAAGTTTAGCCAGTCCCACATATTCACCTCATAAAATTAAACAACAAGTTGGCGCTCTGTATGAGATTCTTACAAGAGACCACCTTACGCCACAAGGGATTATAAGAGCAGGTGAACAAAAACGATCGGATGACTATCGAATTTACTTACCCGCCTTAGGTCAGGTAGTCTTAAATTTTATTAGAGATGAAGGGAAAGAGGGAATTTTAATAACTCAAGCGCGGCCTGATAGCATAATTAAACAGTGGCGTTTATACAGAACGGGAAACGCCAGCGTTTTAGTTTTTCAGCAAAACACAAACAGCAATCCCGTCTGGTCTGGAAGAATTCAAATAGATGAGGCCAGTGGACATGATCATAGCTCTAATCCTTATTTGACTTACTTAGAATTTCAAAAAATAGCCGCCCAAATTACCTCAAAAGCATCTTGATATTAACTCTTCTTAACGGGATGCCGGCCAAACTGCCATCTCATGGCCGCTACCACTTTATTTCTAAAACCGGCCGGAGAATTTTCCGGGTCTTTGTCTGAAGTACCCCTAACCTTCATTGCAGTTTCTATCACTGGAACATTAATTCCTTTTTCTTTCGCATATTTAATAGTCCAATCACCCTCTCCTATCACCCTCTTACCAGAACCTGCAGAACCAATAACAGAAGAAATATTATCCAGATTAGGGTCTGTTTTGAGCTCTGCTAAAGCCCAGCTAACCAGTCTTGACTGGATAATTGATTGTACGCTGTAAACTTGAAAAACTTTTCTTAAATCATAATTAAAAGGTGAATTTTTCAAAATCGCAGCGCCTTCTCCAATTGCCTCCATCATCCCGTACTCAATTCCATTATGAACCATTTTGGCAAAATGTCCTGCCCCTACTGGACCCAGTAATTCATAACCTCCGGGAGCCGCTTCGGCCTCAAAAATTGGTTCGGCTCTTTTAAAATCTTCCTGGGAACCACCGATCATCAAACACGCTCCATGTCTGGCGCTCTCCACCCCTCCCGAAGTACCCACATCCATAAAATGGATTCCTTTTTGAGAAAGTCTTTCAGCTCTTCTGATAGAGTCTTTATAAAAAGAATTCCCTCCATCGATAATTAAATCCCCTTTATCTAATTTATTAACCAAATCCGCAATCAGAGCATCAACCGCTACTCCGGCAGTTACCATCAACCAGATAGTTCTGGGAGTCGCCAAATTGTCTACCAGTTCTTTTAAGCTCGGCACTATAGTTAAATTCTCTGCTCCTTTTTTAAACCTCTTTGCCTCTTTTTTTAATTCTTCTCGAGGCTTCCTAGACCTATTCCAAGCCACTACCTCAATTCCACCTTCTAAAAGATGTAAAACAATATTCTCCCCCATCCTCCCCAATCCAATAAATCCAATCTTCATAGCCACTTTCTTCCATCTTTCTCAATCAATTCTTGGGCTTCTTTTGGTCCCCAAGTTCCCGATCTATAATTTATAATTCTTGATTCTTGATTTTTCCACCCCTGTAGAATCTTGGTGATAAACTCCCAGGAACTTTCCAGCTCATCCGAGCGATTAAACAGCATCTGGTCGCCGGAAAAAATATCCAGTAGTAACTTCTCATAAGCATCAGCGCCCTTATTCCCAAACTCCTCTTGATAAGAAAATTTCATATTGACCGTCCCCAATGATACTTCTTCGCCAGGTTTTTTGGCGATAACCCGCATACTAATCCCCTCGTCCGGCTGAATGCGAATGGTCAAAACATTACCCTCCTCCGGACAGCCAAACTCTTTGAACAAAATATGGCAAGTTTGAATAAAAACAATAGAAATCTCGGCTGTTTCTCTGGCCATTTTTTTGCCGGCCCGAATATAAAAGGGGACGCCTTGGAAACGGGGAGTGTCAATAAAAAGCTTCATGGCTACAAAAGTTTCCGTCGTAGAATCACGATTAACATCCTTTTCTTTCCGATATTCCTCGTATTGACCACTAACAACTGACTTGGCTACTTCTGCTGTCTCAATACAATGGACCGTTTTGATGGCCGCCGCCCGGGCATCCCGCACGTCCTCTTTGGCAAAACTCTTGGGTTGTTCCATGGCTACAGCGGCAATAAGCTGCATCAGGTGATTTTGGCCCACATCGCGCAGCAACCCTACCCCATCAAAAAACTTTCCCCGCCCCTCCACTCCCCCTTTTTCCGCCCAGGTAATTTGCACATGGTCAATATAATCCCTATTCCAAATCGGCTCAAAAATCCCATTGGCAAAGCGAAAAGTGATGATATTTTGCACAGTTTCTTTGCCCAAATAATGATCGACTCGAAAAATCTGCTTTTCACTAAATTCTCTTGCCAGCTTTTTATCTAGCGCTCTGGCAGTCTCTAAATCTCTGCCAAATGGTTTTTCAATAATAACTCTGGTCCAACTGCTACTTTGATGGCCGCAACCTTCAGAAAGCCCTGTTGACTCCAAGAAATTAAGAATAGTTTCGTAATTATCAGGCGGGGTGGCTAGATAAAAAAAGCGGGCGATACAGGCCCCCACTTCCTTGTCAAACGCTTCGAGTCTTTTCCTTAACTCCTCGTACCCCTCCTCTTCTCCAAATAATCCCTGCTGGTAATAAAGATTTTGGGCAAATCCTTCCCAGCCCTGCAAGGTGAGACCTTGCGAGGCTAGTTTACCTCTCATTTCTTCTCGGAAATTATCATCAGCCATCTCGCGCCGGGCAAAGCCGAGGATGAAAAATTTCTCTGGCAGTTTTTTTTGTTGATAGAGCGAAAACAGCGAAGGCAAGAGTTTTCTTCGCATTAAATCCCCTGTAGCTCCAAAAATGACTAAAATAAATGGTATACTCATAAGACTTTAGGATTAAAAAAATAAAATGATAAGTAAAAAAGATTTATCATTTAAGTCCTTTAATCTTTAATTCTTTATTAATATTACCCGGGCTGGTGAGCCGTCAGCATCCACCACCCGCAGCGGCAAACAAACAATTTGATATTTTCCCGCCGGCACTTTCTCCAAATCCAAGCCCTCCACAATTACAATGCCTGCCTTAAGAAGGGCTGTGTGAACCGGGTGGCCCGGGCTTTTCCTCTTTTCAATTCCCAAAAAATCAGTCCCTACCAGCACTACGCCTTTTTTCACCAACCATTGGGCTGCCTCAAGTGACAGCGAAACGTAACTGTCGGGAAAAATTGTTTTTTTTAAAAACTTAAAATTACCGGTCTTAAAAAGAATTCGTCCACCCCTGTTAATTCTGACATTTTTAATATCACCAACAGTAATTTCCGGATGCTGTATGTTGGTCAAATCAACTACTAAACATTCGCCGACCAATTTTTCCGAGGCAATTTTATCAACACCACTCGTTCCTTTAACAAAATGGTTGGGGGCATCTATATGCGTTCCGGTATGACTACCAAAGGAAAAGCGGGAAGTGCGCGCACCATGCTGCTCGAGAGTTGTTTTAATATCAATGTTAACACCCGGGTCCCTTGGCCACACCAGCATGCCGTTTTTAATCGGCAGTGTCACATCATAAATTTTCATTGGACTTTATTATATCACTTTCTTCATATTGGATTATTGGTATTTATTTGAAATTGGTAGTATTGGTAGTATTCCTTCCTACGGCGTAGGAAGGATGGGCTGGCCGGAGAGGAGGCGCCCGATGTCGCGGAAAGTAATTAAGGCAATTAGCGCCAGTAAAATCATCATGCCAATAGTATGGGCATAGCGCTCAAAATTGGGATTGACTCGCCTTCTGGTTACGGCTTCAATCAAAATAAAGAAAAATCTTCCCCCATCAAGAGCCGGGATGGGAAGAATATTTAACACCGCCAGGTTTAAACTTAAAATACCGGTAAAAAAAACTACCGCCAGCGGGCCCACGCTGACTGCCTGTCCGGTAATTTGGGCCACGCCTACCGGTCCGGCTACGTCTTGCGGCACCTGCCCCAAAATTAGCCAACTCCAAACCATATTGCCTAGCCCAACTACAGTTAGCCAGGATAGTCTAGCGGCTTCAATCGTCCCAACAATAGGCGCCTCCCAAATGGGAAATTTTTTAAAACTCATGTCAGATAGTCCCACCCCAATTAAACCAACTTCTTTTCCCTCAACTATCTCTTTTTTAGTTTTAATAATTATTTCTTGAACGCTATCGCCTCGTTTAATTGTTAATTTAACATCTTGCTCAAGCTTGGGAAAAATCAGCTTCTGTACTTCACTTATTCGCCTGACTATTTTACCGTCAATAGCCGTAATAATATCATCCGTCTGCAGCTTGGCCGCTGCTGCCGGAGAATCAGCCACCACTTGACCAATTTTTACTTCTCCCGTAGGGATAGCCACACCTTGAGTAAAAAGAAAAGAAACGAGCAATGTCGCTAAAATAAAATTCATGGCTACGCCGGCAATAATAACCAGGCCGCGCTGCCACACCGGACGGGCAAAAAAAGCCCGTTTTCCCCCACCGGCTTCGTCTTCTCCGTAAAGTTTGACAAATCCGCCGATAGGCAACCAGTTAATCGAGTAAATAGTTTCTCCCCGTTTAATGCCAAAAGCCCGCGGCGGCAGTCCAAACCCAAACTCTTCCACTTTAATGCCAAACTTCTTGGCCACTAAAAAGTGCCCCAGCTCATGAATGAGAACTAAGATGCTAAGGATTAATAAAAATACTAAAATAGTTATAATCATAGAGATATTAAGCGCGGCGAGGCCAGATGATTTTGAGCCCTGCACTTGCCGCGTCCGCAACTGCAGGACACGAAAAATCGCTGGCCGAGCTAAGCGCTAATGCTATATTTGCAAAAGCTCTTTCTCTTTGTGTTCTGCCAGTACCGTAATTTCCGCCATCATCTCATCCGTCACTTTTTGGATTTCTTTTTCATTTCGCGTCAGCTCATCTTCAGAAATTGCTTTGTCGGTAAATTTCTTTTTCATTTCCCCCATCACCTCTTGTCTAATCTGCCTCACCATAATTTTACCGCCCTCGAGTTTTTGATGCATCATTTTAATCAGCTCCGTTCGGCGTTCCTGGGAAAGCGGCGGGATATTAATACGAATCAGGTTACCGTCAATTGCCGGATTAAGCCCCACATTTGCCTCCATAATTCCCTTGGCAATTTCGCCGATAATTGACGTGTCAAAAGGGGTAAGCACCAAAGTCTGATGATCCGCCGCTCCAATAGTAGCCAGCTCCATCACTTTAAGCCGTTGAGTGCCGCCGTAGGCGTTAATCACAATGTGTTCGACAATTGACGGCGTAGCCCGACCTGTCCTGATGGTCGCCAAATCTCCCTTCAAAACCTCCAGGGCCTTGTCCATTTTCTGCCGCAAGTCGTTTAATAAATTAGGATTCATATTAATCGTGGGGATAAATCCTGGAAACTGCTAATTCAGCAAGTCCTTGTCTAACACGTCTACCAACTAAATCATTTCCTGCTAAAATATCCCTATTAGCTCTAAGTGCTCGTTGCCTTGCCTCTCGCACTCTTTCTCCTAAAGACATTTCTCTTAATGCTTGCTGCGCTTGAACATTTTGGTCATGAGGAAAAACTACCTCTAACGACCTCCAGGTTCCTCCTTCTGCTGTAAAAGATATCGCAGGGACATTATTATTGCTAGCCTTAACTACTACTCCCTTAGTCGGATTACCCTGTTCATTTGGACTAAAAAGTAAAAAGAGAGCGTAAGTCAACTCCTCGCCGGGAACAGTTTCCCAAATAGCAGCATGTTGATCTCCTTCTCGTCTTAGACTGTTTGTTTCTTAAATTAAACTTGCCCTACCCCCAGCCGCTTCTACCACCCGTTGCTCTTTACTCCATTGCCCTCTTCGTATTCCATCGTAAAGACTACGGCTAAGTCTTGACGGACGACCTATGGCCACTTCTACCACTAAAGCACCTATATCGCGTAAGCCTTCTAAATCTGGCATATTATTTACTTGATACCCTACTATTTATAATATTTTTTTTATGCCGCCCTCTGCTGCGACTGCGGCAACTGTTGCGGCGAGTGATGGATGGTAACTTCGTTTTCGGGACCAATCAGCACTTCATCGCCCCTGACATCACGCATAAATAAAATGTCAGGCTCATGCTCATTTTCTCCACCAAAGACAACTGTTGGGTTAGTTAAAAAGACGCTAGAACCAGCTCCTCCTCTCTCTCCAGTCGCATCTACCCTAACCGTTTGCACACACCCCGTTTGTCGTTTAACCTCCATATGTATCTTATTTAAACCATTATTTCCACCTGGAATAATATGGGTAGTTTCACTTCCTGCAACAAGTTGACTAGCGTGTCCTCCTACCACCTCTGCCATTACTTCTACTACCTCTTTAGTTAAAGCCATCTTCTCACCTCCCTTCGGGCAAGAGATTATTGACCGATTTCAAATCTTTGAAACCTTTTAACTTTGATATTTTCTCCCAATTTGGCGATTGTTTGTTTGACTAAATCACTAACTGTCATACTGTTATCTCGAATATATTCCTGTTTGAGTAAACTGTCAACATCTTTGGGGTTCATGGCGGCTACTTGCATGCATAGCTCATGGGCTAAATTTTTAAATTCGCCGGTTCTAGCCACAAAGTCGGTCTCACACAGCAGTTCAACCAGCGCTCCCACCCGGCCGTTTTGATGAATATAAGACTCAACCAGTCCCTGACTGGTTTCTCGGCCTGATTTTTTCTCTGCCTTCTCCAACCCCTTAGCCTTAATTAGCTTTAGAGCCTGCTGGTAATCTCCCTTCGCTTCGCTCAGGGCAAGCCGACAATCAGCAACACTGGCGCTAGTTTGCTCACGCAGTTTTTTTAGTAGTTTTAGGCTTACGCTTACCACCTTTAACCTCCTTCTTTATTTTAACCTCTGTCTCCTTTGTCTCTGCCTCAAGTTTCAGCTTACTTCCTTCTATCCACGCATCTGCCAGATAGCTGGTAATCAACTTTATTGACCCAACCGCATCGTCGTTAGCCGGAATGGGATAATCAACTAGCGTCGGGTCGGCATTAGTATCAACTAAACCAGTAACTGCCACTCCCCGCCGACTGGCTTCCCGCACCGCCGCTTCTTCCTGATGAACATCAATAATAAACAGGGCATCGGGGATTTTCTCCAGATTTTTTATCCCGCCGTATAAACTTTCCAGCTTAACCCGCTCTTTTTCCCACAAGCCGACTTCTCTCTTGGTATATCCCTCCTTGGCTTGTTCAGAAGTCAACTGCTCTTCCAATTTTTTAAGTTTCTTAAAGTTTTTGGACACTTCTTCAAAGTTAGAAATAATGCCGCCGATCCAGCGCTTATCTACAAAAAGAGCTCCGCAACGCTGGGCTTCCTCTTTAATTATACTTTGGGCTTGCCGTTTTGTGCCAACGAAAATAATTTTACCGCCTCTATTAGCCAAAGTTTTAACAAAAGCGGCGGCGGCCTCCAATCCTTCTTTGGTTTTGGCTAAATCAATAATGTGGATTTTGTCTCTCTCTTCAAAGATAAACTCGCGGGCTTTGGGGTTTTGCCGAGTTACCACATGTCCAAAATGGCAACCGGCTTCCAGTAGTTCTGTTAGTGTAATTCCTCTCATAATGAATCCTTAACCACCATTCAGCTTTAACAAACAGGATTCATGTGCTGAATGTGTGTAATAGAGGTATTTTAGAGGTTTCCCAGGTCGCTGTCAATAGCTGTAAAGTCTTGCTCGATATCTTCTATTTGCAAGTTGGCGGCAGCAGTAGCCATATTATCCAGTGTTTCGGTGGGAATTGGGGTGGGCGCGGCAACCTGAATCGTTTGTTTAGGCCCCACATTGGTTTGAGCAGTATACCAATAATATGCTCCGGCTGCCACCACCGCCAGCAAAACGGCGATAAAAAGTAAAGCTACCAGTATACCGCTGGTACCGCTTTTTTGGGGCTCCTCGACTACTGGCTCACTGGGAGCGGCTGGAGTTGGATTAACTGGCGGAGTTGACATTGGTTGATTTTCTTCCATATTATTTTTCCCCTATACCCTTTAAGCTGGTGGCGGCTACGCGAAAGGCATTCATTAATGCCTGTTTAGCCTCAACCACCAATTTTCTGACATTTTGTAAATCGGTGTGAAGTGTATCGCGGGCGGTTTTGGCTTCTTGGCTCACCGCACTTTCCGAAGCTACACTTAAACTATAATCTTTGTCTGCTTGTAAATCAAGGGCGGCTGATGCTTCGGCCATGCTGGCCGATGCCGAGGCCATGGCCGCTTGGGCTTCGCCTACATCTTTACCGCCTGCCTTGGCGGTATTTACCCTATTATTAAGTTTATTTAACAGCTCGCTCATCCTCTGCAGATGTTTTCTCATGGCCGACACTCTTTTATCATTAACCAAATTGAGATTTTTATTGACGCGCTCGACTGCCTGGGCTTTATGCTGGTCTTTAAAAACAGTCAAACGTTCTTTGAGGGTTGCTTCACGGGAGGCAATTTTATCTTTTCGCTCTTTGACTCTTTCCTGGGCGGTTTTAACTCTTTCTTGAACGGCCTGGTCGCGAATTCTGGCCGGAGGTGTCGCCTCTTGGGCAAAAACGGGGAAAACAAAAAGTAAAAGAAGAAGGGCTATAACAATTGTCGTCGGCAGGTATTTCATGAGCGTTTACTACTTTACCAAAGTTGTTAAGGATTTGTCAATAGTAGACTTAGGCCTAACCTAACGCACTGGCTAAACGGGCTATTCTTCTGGAATGTCGAACGGCATATTCTACCAGCGGCGGCGTTAATTGACCACCATTAACAGCATTTAATGCCCGCAGGTCTTGGACAATTTCTCGGTCTACAATATCTATACCCCTGGCAATAGTTTCGGTTGTTAAAACCAGATCCTGCCCTACTTTTTCATCAGTTTCCTTAACTCCCCACCGTTGAAAATTTCTCAACGCGATTCTGGTAACAACATCACCTTGTCTGTTAGCGAGAAATCGGTTAAGAGCGCTAGGTCGTTCGCATATTTCTCCCATGGATCTCATAATAGAAAAGATATTACCACTAAAATCAAATTTTGGCAAGAAATGTTTGATTTTAAATTTTCACTTTACGAACCGGGTTCGTTTTGTGGCTGCGAACCGGAAAAAGAATTAAATTTTATCTGCATAATCTCTATAAACATGTTGTCGTCCTCCAATAGTTTCTACTGTATAGAGACCATTGCCCTCATGATTAAGAATTATTCTGATATCTCCTACCCGCAATACTAATCTTTTTCCGCCCGTCCAGTCGATAAATTTTGCTTCTCCGGTTTGCTCAAACCTACGAAGCGCACGCCTTGCTATCTTAAGGTCATTTGGTCTTGGTTGCTTCGTGAATGCAGCGGGTAGTGTTTTTCTTGAATAAACAACTCTTGCTTTTCTGGTGTCTTCTTTAGGTTTTCGGATAGGTGGTACTGGCTCTGGGGATAAACCAGTACTAGCTGCCAACATTGCGGCTAATTGTCGTCCTCGCTTCAACGGCCGAGGTTCATCAATCACTAACTCTTGATCCGAATGATCATTTACCATTGGTCTATTTGGCGATGAAAATAGAACCTGAGAGATAGGTAATACTGGCTTTGGCACCGGCTCAATATGAGGATGTCTTTGTTTTGCCTCCTTTAAAAGCGGTTCTAGAACATCTCTTAACAATTCGTCTATTAGGTGCGGGCGTTCTCCCTTTGCCTCATGAGGAAACCCGTATATTTTCCCATGTTCATCTATTTCTAAAGTGAGATGAGTTTTTCCATCCGTAAACTTTAGAACAAAAATTAGGGCACGCGTCGCGAACTCTTGAGTAGTGACTATCATTTTTTCTATCGGATGAGCTGCGGAGAATTGAAATTCCATAGTCCTATTTCCATTTTGAATAACATCTCTATACAAGCTCCTATGATAACGCGCAAGTTTTTCTTGATACTCTTCGGATTTTCTCTGAGCTAAAATTATCTCCTCATTAGTTGAATGTTGGGCTTCATAATAGGCAACGAGTAATTGTGTTGCTCTCTTGTCATTTTCTGGACTGTAGCGTTGATATATCTCCAAGTTCGATGGCAAGTTATCGTCATAGAAAGCTTTTTGTGACAATGTTTCAAACGCCTTTAAAGCTGGTTTAGCTATAAATCTCCAATATGGCGAAAGCGTTCCGGCCCACTCTCGGTACAGTTTGACTGCGGAAGATGGAGTTATACCTAAACGCGCAGGAATATAAAAGGAAAGAGTTCTTAATGCTCCATTTGCCCAATAACATGTTAGAAGAAAATTCTCTTTTTCTTCGTTTGAGGCTGAGGGATCTATTAATGAATCTATGAAGTAATCAAAATAATCCACCAAGCGTGCGTGAAGCGGTTTAAGTTCTATTGGAATAGTAAGATGTTCTAGTGGTCTGGCAAATTGTTGCGTTGCAAAAATCCCCATCAGCTGCCTAATCCATGCAGCTTTTTTATCTAGTACCAGGGCTGGTGACTGTTGTCTAAATACTCTATTAATTCTCTGAATATCTGTAGTGCTCAAGGGTAGAGGCATTTGCTCAATATCTAAAAGCGACGTTCCGGCAATTTCGTAGGAGAATACATCTGAATTTTGAAGTGATCCTCGAACATCACGCCAATAATTGGTCGGATGCGCTTCGGGAGCGCTCATTAATATTTTTGCCTCAGACATTACTTTTGGAATTGCCCTTCTAACTGCTATATAATTGGGGACGACAGTAGGTTCTCCTCTATAAATCACATCAACTGTTTCTCTATCCCTACGAAAAGTATCCACTGCAGTGATGTGTGTTTGATTTATTCCACTAACTAAGCCTGCTACGCTGTGATCTAAAGCCGATATGCCACGCGCAAGCGGGCTTCTTCGGTCTGCTCTATTTCTACTAGACCCTGGAGCCGGTTGAGATACAGCTTCCTGACTAAAACCTAAAAACCTTTGACTTAATGCACCAAATCGCTCTGCGAGTGGAGGAAGTGCCATAATAAACTATTACAATAGCAAAAAATTAACTAATTTGCAAAATTTTAACAATTTTTAGCGGATGGGAAATTTGGAACAGAAAGATTTGACTTCGCGGGTAATCGCCAAAAGTTTTTTGTTTTTGACAATTCTTTTTTTAAATTCTCTCCAAGACTCGCTTCTTTGCTCTTTAGTGGTGAGTTTATCGAATCCGTCACCGCGGACTTCTTCAACAGCCATGTTTAGCCATTTAGCAATTTTAACCATATCTTTTTCTTTCATTCCCCGACTGGTGACTGCCGGCGTGCCAATTCTAAGTCCCGAGGGATAAAAAGGGGGCATGGGGTCGTTAGGTACGGCGTTTTTGTTGGTAACAATACCGGCAACTTCCAGCGCCAGAGCTGCCACCGCGCCGTTGACTTTTTTGTTAGAAAGATCAATCAGAATGAGGTGATTTTCCGAACCGCCGCTAATTAAATTAAATCCATAATTAACTAGCTCACGAGCCAGCGCCTGACTATTTTTAACTATTTGCTGACCATATTTTTTGAACGACGGTTTACTCGCTTCGAGTAGTGTTACTGCAATGGCGGCTGTCTGATGATCATGCGGCCCACCTTGCAAACCTGGGAAGACTGCCCTGTCAATCTTTACTGCTAATTCTGGGTCCTTTTTTAGTCCTTTTTCTGTAACTAAAATCATTGCCCCTCGAGGACCGCGCAGGGTTTTGTGGGTAGTAGTCACAATAATATGGGCATAGGGAACAGGGTTTGGATGAACGCCGGCAATTATCAAACCGGTAATGTGAGAAACATCAGCCAGCAAATATGCTCCAGCTTTATCTGCAATCTGACCAAACCTCTTAAAATCAATAATGGTGGGAATCGCAGTACCACCACACGTAATTATTTTAGGTTTTTCTTTGATGGCCATTTGTTCAATTTCATTATAATCGAGCCTACCATCGCTTCCCAATTTATACTGCACCGCCGGAAAATATTTTCCCGAAATAGAAACTGGAGAACCATGGGTTAAATGGCCGCCAAAAGGCAGAGACATTCCCAGAATTTTGTCTTTTAAAGGGGTAAGTAAAGCCAGATAGATAGCCACAACGGCAGGTGAGCCGGAATATGGCTGAACATTGGCATGCGGCACCCCAAATAATTTTTTGGCCCGCTCTTGTGCTAAAATCTCCACGCGGTCAGCCACTTCATTTCCCTGATAATATCGTCTTTTGGGATAGCCCTCTGAATATTTATCGGTTAAAACAGAACCAAGAGCTTCCCGAACAGCGGCGGAGCAGTAATTTTCTGAAGGAATTAACACCAGATTTTCTTTCTGCCTTTTCTCCTCGCTTTTGATGAGTTTATAAATTTGTGAGTCAACCGATTTTAAATTCATCTTTCTAGCTCCAAAAACTTATATTTATGCCCTTCGGACTCCCCTTCTTTTTCAAAAACTACTTTTTTAAATTGTGAATAATCAGGGAAAAAAGTATCTGCCCCAAAATCTCCTTCCACAATTGTTAAATATAGCTTATTAACATAGTCTTTGTCCAGAGCCTCTTTATAAATTTGTCCTCCTCCAATAATAAATATTTCGTCTGCTCCCGGACTTTTTTGGGCAATTTCTATCGCCTCCAATAAAGAATGAGTTATGACTACGCTTGCAAGGTGAGACCTTGCGAGGCTGACACTATGGGTAATTACTATATTTATTCTATCGGGCAGCGGTTTTCCTCGATAGCCAATAATACTTTCGAAAGTTTTTCTGCCCATGATTACCGGATGACCACGGGTAAGACTTCTAAACCGCTCCATGTCTTCTTTAATACTCCAGGGTAGTTTATTATCTTTTCCAATTCCCCTTTTACTGTCCATGGCGGCGATTATACTTATTTTCATTAGAATCCTCCTACTACCGTAACTTCTGCCTTAATCGGCGGGTGCGGATTATAGCCGATGATAGTAAAATCCTCAAATTTAAAATCATCAATATCTTTAATTTTGGGATTGATTTTCATTTTAGGAAAAGGTCTCGGCTTTCTTTTAAGCTGTTCTTTGACTTGAGCAAAGTGGTTACTGTAAATATGCACATCACCAAAAGTATGGACAAATTCGCCCGGTTTAAAACCAGTCACTTGGGCAATAATCAGAGTTAACAAGGCGTAGCTGGCGATATTAAACGGCACCCCCAAAAACATATCGGCCGAGCGCTGATAAAGCTGTAATGACAAGCGGCCGTTGGCTACATTAAACTGAAAAAGGGTATGGCAGGGAGGTAAGGCGACTGATTTCTCGCGGCTGGCTGCCATTTCATAAATAAACTCCGGATTCCAGGCGGAGACCAGAATTGACCGCCGGTAGGGAGTAGTTTTTAATTTCTGGATGGCCCAAGCCAATTGGTCAATTCTACGGCCGTCTGAAGCCGGCCACTTTCTCCACTGCACCCCATAGACATCTCCTAACTCCCCCCATTTTTTAGCAAAATTCACATCCTCTTTTATTTTATTGATAAATTCTTCCTGATTCATTTCGCCTTTGTAATTTTTATACACCCATTCATCCCAAATATGCACATCGTTATCCACCAGATATTTGATGTTTGATGAGCCGCGTAAAAACCAGATTAGCTCATGGATGATGCCGCGGATAAAAACTTTTTTTGTGGTTAAAAGCGGAAAACCTTTTGCTAAATCAAATCTTATCTGTCTGCCAAAAACACTGCGAATGGTGACGTTCGGATTATTAAACACCGGCTTATCCACTCCATTTTTCAAAATATCCTTAAGAAGGTCTAAATATTGATATTCCGCACTTCGGCGAGTTTTAACAGTGAGCTTATCGAACTGCTCAGTGTCTTTGAGATGCTTCATAAAATCTAGTCTCTAGAATAACAAAGTTTCTCGGCCGTTGCAATAAGGTTATTTTTACTTATACAACTTACTGTGGGAACCTATTTTTACAAAAATTGTATTTTCGGAGCTCTTTTTATAAATCGCCCGTATGTCGCCGGTAACATTTATACTTCTATAACCTTGATAAATGCCTTTTAATGCATGATTATTCAACACTAATTGAAACTCGTCTTTTTCAAAAAGAGTTAGCCTATCTTGGAATTTTTTCTTTGTTTTTGAAGGTAATTTCTTAAAATCTTTTGCAAAGTCCTTATGGAAAATAATTGTCATAAGGAGTCAAGATACTTATTCGCTTCTTCTGCGGTTTTAAAAGGGCCAACTAAATTTTTATTATTTTTAATATCCTTCTCAACCTTGCCCAACAACTTTTCCAGTTCCGGAGTCATCTGCGGAGTATGAGAAAAAGTTATTTCCCGAGTCCTGATGAAATTTCGCAAAGAAGCATTGATTATGTCACTAAGGCTTAGACCAAGCTCTCTGGCGGCCTCTACGGCATTTTCTTTAACTTCGCGATCGGCTTTTATATGAATTACAGTCTGCATAGTAACTAAAGTATATACAATAGTTACACAAATGTCAACACCCAGCTAAATTATATCTTCAGCTTTCTTTTAAGATGATACGCGTAATTATCAAACTTCATTGCTTTATAGAATTGATGCGCCTCAGTTCTTTCTCTTGCAGAAGCTATAAAAACATAACTACAATTTCTTTTTTCGGCAAACCTCAAAACTCGCTCCATAAGCTTTTTACCTATTCCTTTACGCCTTTGATCAGGCTTTACATAAAATTCTTCTACTTCTAATATTGCGCTTGGATATCTGACAACGCTTCTAATTGAGTAACTTATAAAACCGACAATCTCGTTTCCTATCGTAGCAACATCTATAAATGCATTTTCGTCTTCGATTACTCTAAAAAACGAATCGGCATCAAAATTTGAATATCGATTTTTATCGTTAACAAAATCGCCATATAAAACCAGTATTTCTTTATAATCTTTTTTACCTGCAGGTCTTATTAAAATTGCCATGTTAAACTTGTTTTTCTTTTTTCTTTGTCGTGACGCGGCCGCCTTGCCACTGTCCCCGATACATTGACCCCCCGCCTTTTACTTCATGAAACTGGATGTGTGCTATACGAGCACCCAGTTCTATAACCACGGTGGCCGGTCCTTCGTTTGACAAACCAAACGTTAATTCCCCGCAATAGCCGGGCGGCACATTTCCGGTTCTAATAAACAACCCGCTTCTATAGGTGGTTGACCGCGGGGTAATGCTCGCTGTTAAATCATTGGGCATGTTAACCGATTCAATTGTCTTTACTAGGTAAAACTCTTTAGGCTTTATCTTTAGGCTAGACTTCTTATTTTGAGTATATTTTAAAACCAATTCTATATCCGCGGTTTTTCGATGTGTTTCTCCCAAAAAAGCCTTGCCTTTTATTTTGTAGACCTCCCCCAATCGCAAATCAAACCCCGCCCCTTCGGGATTAGTCAACTCTCTTTCCGACAAACCCTCCACGAGTTTTTTTGTTTTAACTAACTGTAATAGTTTTTTCGGCCCCAGTATCATATTGGTCTAATTAGACTAATTGGTCTAATTGGCTAACTATCTCTTCCGTCACTTCCTCCACCGACTTTTCCCCATCAACCACTGTTATCTCCTTGGGAAATTGAGAAACTAGCCATTCGTAGCCTTGGGTAATTTTTTCCAGTTTACTGTCTTTCTCGTAAAGCTCTCGCGGTCTGCCTAGTTGGGCTAGTCGGCCGTTGGCTGTACTAGGTGCTACCCGAAGATAAAAGGTAAAATCTGGGACGATGAATTGATGGTAAAAAGATAACATGCTTTGTACAACCAGTAATCTGTCTTTGTCAGTAACGCTGTCCAAATCTGCCTGCGCAGGCAGGTCAGCTAATCCATAGGCCACCGATGACCAGAAATAGCGGTCGGAAATGACCGTTTTTACTTCCTTAAGAGCAGGTAACACCACTTGTTCTAGATGAACAACCCTATCTGCGGCATAAAGATATTGAATGGCCGCCGGAGGAATTTTTACTTTTCCCTGAAGAACTTCATGTATCAATCTACCTATCTCGTCTTCTCTGGTCGGCTCTTTAGTAGTCAAAACATTTTTACTAAGCTTCTCTAACCGCTTACTAACTAACTCTGTTTGGGTAGTTTTTCCGCATCCGTCAATCCCCTCCAGCACTATCAGTTTCCCCGGATAGGGATTTCGCCGAAAATCTAAATTAAAAGAAACTTGGTATTTCATATATCAATAGTGTGCGGGTGAGGCAAGGATTTTGTGAGCCCTGCACTTGCCGCGTCCGCAACTGCAGGACACGAACAAAAACTTGCCGAGCCAAAGCACACATCATTTCTCCTCGTGTATTTTACTTTCGTCCGGTCCCTTTTGACCAACGTATTTAGCCGATTTTTTCTTGCTGTAGGGAACCTCGGCCGCACTTGTCAACTCTTCAAAAGTCATGGCGCAAATGCGCATGCCGCAAGTTAAGGCCACCGCCATCCTCCCCAGATTACCAAGTTCCAAAACAGCGTTTCCATCCCAGCCGGGCTCAAACACACTGGCTGTCGAATGCACCACAATGCCCAGTCTGCCCATAGACGATCTGCCTTCCAGCCTACCCAAAAGATCCGTGCTAATGACAATCCGCTCCAGAGTTACCGCCAAGGCAAAATCTCCCGGCTGCATAATAAACTTATCATTTTTGCCAATCACAATTTCCCGGGCTATTTCATTACTGTAATCTTTTTTGGCAGGGTCGATGTAGGGATATTTACTATGTTCAAAAACGCGGAAGGTATTGCCTAAACGCAAGTCAATCGAACAGGAGCCAAGCTGGGTGGTCAAATCCGGAGAAGGCCTAATTTTAATGCGGCCATTTTTCAAAGCCTTTTTTAAATCTCTATCAGACAAAACCATGGCAAAAGTTTACCATGTTGCAAATAAGTTGTCTACATGTTAAATTATATTTTTATATGCTGGGTGAAGGAGGAAGATTCGGGGTACAACTTGGAACGCCAGATCTCGTGAGAAGAATCGTTGAAACATCAGCAGCTCAATCTTTTGCCTGCCAAGTAAAAACTGCGTCTTCTTTTGAGGATTTTGTTTTAGGCCAGCTACCGAAAAATCATTTTGCTCATCTTAATCGGGCGGGTGCTCTCAAAAAGGCACAATTAAGACCGGGAACTCTGATCACCTTTACTGACACAATGACTCTTACTCCCGATACTACTGATCTAGGAGAAGAAGCTATTAGAATATTTCGCCAAAATTTTAAACAGCGTCTAGGAATAGACCCGCAAGACCCCAAAGTACAGGTGCGCCCACCAACTTTTTTTGAAGCTGTACTCCTAGACTGGGAATATTTTAATAAAACAGGTAAGCGGCTTTTTAAGGAATTTGCCATCCGCACTGCTAGTTTTTTACTCGAACACAATCGTTCTAATAATCTGAATGGCTACGAGCTAGTAGAAGATCCGGTAAAAGTTCGGGAAGTAATAGAAGAACAGGCTAAAATCAGGACTTACCCTATGGTTAATAACGATGGTCAAACACCGCCGGCTCCCTTACTCAACATCTGGATAGGTCGTCCTTCTATTGACAATCACACATGTTCACAATTAATCGTCGACGTGGCTCTACCCCAACGAGTGTATCCCTACCTCTATTGTCCACCTGTCGTGATAGTCACAGAGGGATAAAATTAAAAACTTTATAGCTGTGTTACTGCCTCTTTGTACACAGGTAAAACTAGTAAAAGACCGGCGGAAATGTATTTGCCTAATGTCAAAGCCTGAATCGTTTGAGGTAACTTCTCCCTGTTTTCTTTCTCAAAAAAACCTAAAAATGTATTATCTCTTTGTAATTCAGCTCTTATAATGCTAGTTTCTTCCTCGACAGTTCGTCTAGAGCTAGACATTCCTTTTGCAGCTTCTTCTAAATCTTCCAACCTTAGCCCGGGAATAGAAGTCCCCGAAATCGCTAAGTTAAAAAAATCAACAAATATTCTATCATCCCAACCATCCCAAACAGCACTTTCTAGACTTCTAATAATACAACCAAGACATATTCCTCCCAGTCCCATGAGAAATTGTCGCTTTTGGTCTCTTTTCATTTTCTTAAGGATAGATTCCAGGTTCTCCGCCACCGGCCCACTAACAACTGGGGCAGTTGCGCTCTTTAGCATTCCTCGACCAACTTCTCCAAAACTCAAGGCAAGCGCGACTTTCAGAGACACTGGATGTCCCTCACCTTTCATTCTTCTCTGTATACCATCTGCTTGACCTACCAAATCGCGAACAACCATTCCTCCAAAAGATCGCTTAGAAAATTCAGGGTTCATTTTTTCCCAATTGTAGCATGAGGACAACTTAATTTCAATTTTGAGAGGAGAGAGAAATCTGCTAAAATACCCGAAATGCCAGCCAAAGCAGAAAATAAAGACATACTAGGCCGATCGGTTGTTGTAGAGCCAATATCTCAAACGGTAGGTAGATTCGGTCTGCGTGGAGCTCATCTGTGGTCACAAGAGCTTAACTCAACAAAAAAGGGAGATGGATATTCCGTCTTAGAATTATCTAACGGCAAACATCTTCTGCTTGTTGTTGATATTTCATTGGGCCATTATGATAGAGCCACTCCAATAATGGACGAGGAAAGAAAACCAATAAATGAATCCCGAATACTTCAAGAACTACTACAAGTTGCAGAATCGCCCGCTTCTGTTGATCCGGCGGCCTTTATCCAACATCTTAGCCAAAACTACCATCCGGACTATTTACGCGATCGTGGCGTGAGGTGGGGGTTTTCTCTTACTGTTGCACTTCTTGATCCCGCCTCTCCCAATATCAAGGCGGCTGCTGTGGGAACTAATTTCTATGGCATAGGTCAAGGAGATAATCATTTTTTAGTAGCTCACTCACCAGACCGGAACTTTTTTTCGCCACACAGAGGCAAACTTGACATATTTGATATCAGAACTGCAGAAATCAATAGGAATATTCATCCTTCCTTACTGGTTTCTACCGATGGCGTTGTGCTAACTAAAAGGGGTCTATGGGGCTGGGGCGGCCAAGAAGTTGATCTAAAAGGAAAACCCGAACGCTTACTCGGCCATAATAGCGAAGGGCTGTATTTGGTAATTAGCCCTTCGACTTCGCTCAGGGTGAACCCTTCCCCCTCTTCCACTTAACATTTTTGAGAAAGGGGCCGTAGAGGTCGTCATCAATGTTTATTTTAAGTTCTTCCAACTCTTTTTCTGTAGGATTTCTGTCTTGAAATTGGACATTTGGCACATCGGTAATAACCGCCATTGGCGTTTGTTCACTCCCTTCGCCCATCACCACTGCCACCGCGCAAGCTAAATTATCAATAATACTCATCTGTTCAAATTCAAACTTTCTGCCAAACAAGTCCGGTTTACCGATATAGTTTTCAAGCGGCAGAAATCCGCTGTAGGCAACGGCAATGGCAGTCACTCCCCAGCGTAGTGGAGAGGTTTTGCTGTCGGTAATAATAACTCCAACCTCCCTAACTTCCCTAATCTTTTGTAGATATTCACGAACCTCGTTAGCAGTCTTTTGCGGATTTTTGGGCCATAATATATAGTATCCGTCGCCGTTACTCTCATCAATGCCGGCTGTGGCCACCAGCGTGTTATTAGTAATTGTTAAACTAACATTGTATTTATTCTCGCTTCTGGGCAGGAAGTATTGGGCTTCTCGCTCTATTAATTCGTCCTTTTGTCCCCAACTTCCCTGCCTGCGCAGGCAGGCCCTACTTCCCTGACCGATTTTTACTATTCGCCCCTCACAAATAGAAACTATTTTGGAAGTAATGGCAATAATTGATTTTTCCTCGAGTTCCGGCAAATACTTATCAAGAATCTTGAAAATATCCTGATCTTGGGCGGTAATTTTGTGAGTTTTAACCGACGTAACTATCATACAATTTCCTCGGTAGTCCAATCTGACAGGTCGTTGTCAATGGAGCGTTTAACAAAAAGAGGAATAACGACCACCGCTTCGCTGTCAACCAGCGTGCGGATAAGTGATACCGCCGCCAGCACATCTTCTTTGTGTTTTTCATCGGCCACGGGATTACCAGCGCAATCTTCGTGTCCAAAAACCAAAATTCCCTTGGAGCGGTGGTGTTTTAAGGAAATATCAATTTTCTTTTTCAAACTTTCCAGAAGCGTTTTGTCAACCGGTTCCTTAGACAAAAAACCGACCAACCCCGCCTCGGTAATGGTATCGGGATAAACTGCCCCAAAACGGTCTTGCCCAAAAAGACTCACCGCCTCCTGACACCTGCCATCCATACAGCCAATAATGGTAAAAAAAGTTTCATTCATTTTTTTAGCTAATTAGCAGCTTGTTCTAATTTAGACAGTAGTTTAGTTTTACCAAAAAATTTCAAATTCAAGAGTTTTTCGTCATTTGTTAAAAATATATCACACTCCGCTTCTGCTGCGCTATGAAGTTGAATATTATCCTCAAGATCAGAGGTTGGACCTTCTAAAGCTTTATCAAGAATGTATTTTGTGATAGGTACTATACCAAATTGCTCCTGCAGTTTATTTACTTCCCGATCAGGAACTTTTAATTTGCGGGTATAGAATAGAATATGAGTAGAAAGAGGCGAGATAAAAAGTAAGTTTTCTCGTAGAGATTCCCATTTTTCTTTTGCCCTCTTTGTTATATCAATATAAAAATTTGTATCAAGAAAGACTCTTGCCATGTTTTTTCATCATTGCTGCTCTATATCTTGCTTCTATTTGTCTTGGGGTAAGTTTTGGAAAGTTGAGTTTCTTAACAATCTTAACGAACTCATCAGGATCAAAAGGCTTTGGGTCATAGGCTTTGGGCTTGATCTCGCCAACAACCCGTGATCTATGGATCAAATCAACAGAATATCCTTCCTTCAGGGCTTTTACAAGTTCTTTTGACCTTGTTCTAAGTTGTGTGGTAGTTATAACTTGCATATTTTTATATATACACTTAAATGTACACTTTGTCAACCCCCAGTTTTAAACCCGCGGACTCTTTTCGTAAAAATTTGTCCTTAGCTTATCAAAGGATCCGGATTGAGTTTCAACAACTCTAAAACATTCGCTCGGACTTTGTCTTCAAAAAGAAATTAGGAGCGTAATCGAAAAGGAAAACTAAAAGGCTCTTAGATCAGATAAAACTTTTTCAATTCTAGCGAGCGCAAATTGAGAATTACTTGACCAATTTTCAGTAAATCCCGGACTTGTAGGTGCATCTTTCGCCCCAAATCCCAACTTTGGACCCTGTTGGACCCGATCCCAAGGATCCCTATTCCTACCAGTATCTATAGAAAGATCTTCGCCGTAAAATCTTCTAGTTCTGTCCCCGCTCATATCGTAGACGTCTTTTCCTTCTGATGCTAATGTTTCGCTTATCCTGTTAATTTCCAACTTTCCTCCATCTTGTTCTACATTATATACCATGCCATCTTTTCGAAAAGAAACTCTGTTTTCTCTTCTTCCGTCTACTGTCCAAAATGCGGTAGCTACAGCTTGTTGAAACTCTGGTAATTCATTTAGCGTTTGTTGAAATTCAGCAAATAATCGAGGGGCTTCTGTTTGTACTTGTTCTCTTGAAAGTTCTCCTGTTGTTGGTTGCCCAGCACCCATTTGGCCTTCTCCACTACCTATCATATTGATTAAATCCTATCAAATTAAAAAGTATTTGTCGATATTTGTATTTAGGGTATTTTGGGGACGGGATTTTGGGGACGGTCCTCGGAGAGACTACCACAAAGCCCCAGAGATGAAGTAGTTGGTGGATCGGGATGGAATAATAACCATTCGCTTCGCTCAGAACATTGCAATTCGCCTTTGGCGAATAGTTGCACCATCTACTTCCTTCATTTAGAATGTGGGCACGGATAGAATCGAACTATCTACTTCTTCATTATCAGTGAAGCGTTCTACCAGTGAACTACGTGCCCATTATTTATGGTAGTGCCCACATTCGCAAGATTGATTTATCAATCTTATCAGTGAAGCGCCAGATACAATGCTGCATCTGGCTGGCAGGCTCCAAATGGTGCCTGCCGTTCTACCAGTGAACTACCGATCCAAAATTGGAGGCGCGAGCCGGATTTGAACCGGCGAATACCTGTTCTGCAAACAGGCGTGTTAAACCGCTTCACCATCGCGCCGCCTTGTTAGTCTATCACAAACTAAAAAGCCTGGCAAACGCCAGGCTTTTTATCTTTAAAATTCAGGAAGTGGTGGGAAGTCTATTTAAGTGACATTGACTAGTCACTTGCTTATCCCGCCGTGGGCGGGATTTTAATACTCCTTTAGAAAGGAGGTGATCCATCCTCAGCTTCGGCTAAGGATACCTTGTTACGACTTAGTGCTCATCGCTGAATTCTATCTCCTCCGCCTAACGGCGGGGTTCGATAGCCCCCAACTTTGCTCACTTGACGGGCGGTGTGTACAAGACCTGAGAACGTATTCACCGCGGCCTGCTGATCCGCGATTACTACCGATTCCATCTTCATGGGGGCGAATTGCAGCCCCCAATCTGAACTGAGGCGAAATTTCAGGGATTAGCTTGCCGTTGCCGGCTTGCAGCCCGTTGTTTTTCGCCATTGTAGGGTGTGTGTAGCCCAGGACATAAGGGACGTGCTGACTTGACGTCGTCCCCACCTTCCTCCCCGCTAAAAGCGGAGCTGTCTCCAATGAATATTTAACATTGGATAGGGGTTGCGCTCGTTTCCCCACTTAAGGGAACACCTC
>CAYUJR010000006.1:43855-47918 GCA_964445095.1 uncultured Gammaproteobacteria bacterium | reverse complement strand
GTAGGAGTACTGTGTAAAGCTAAAACACCCTCCAGGTGTTAGTCGTTCGTTTACATCAGAATAACCTTTGGCTTTATACAAGGCTCTAGTTCTTTTAGTTGCCAGTTCCGGGTCCTCTATTTCCTGTACTCTTTCATAGCCCACTCTTGCTAGCCAACGTTTGAAGGGTTCTGCCTTTGGGGAAGGAATAGTTTGGATAATTCGAAACATAGTTTCGGTATTAGCACAATCTGTTAAATATTTTTTCCCATCTGACGATTCTATTTTCAGTTGTACGATTTTTTCGTACACCTCAATAAATCCTTCCTTCTTAAGTTTAATCTTTAGATCGCTCCAATATCTTCGGGGAATATTACTATCTGTCAGCGCGGCAATAACATCAATGATTGAAAACCACCACTCATTATTATGAATAGTTTTTCGAACTTTATTACCTTTGAAAATTGCTATTTTTGTTGTTTCCGTCATAAATCTATTTTTAGCAGTTTTTGAATTGGTTTGCAATGAGCGAGCTCTTTCTTTCAGAAATAGAAAATCTATCTTTTTTTATTGAACTCAACCTTTTCTTACCGCGTGAAGATTATGAGCAGTGTGATAAAAAGGAATGTAATTATATCAAAATATTTAACTTCATACTGGCTGGCCGTGTCGGCCTAGACCCGTTTCGACCTTATAGAAAATGAGAAGTAACTAAGCTTCGGAATGTAGAATGTCAGCAAAAGCATTGGCCTCGTTATATTGGCGTTTACTCATATTAAATTCAGGAAGAATACGAATAAGAATCATTTCTTGATTATTGTTGTTTAAAGAAAAACCGATGATTCCAGGTTGATTTATTTCTTTCTTTAAGCTTTCATGCAGTTCTTTAAAGATATTGAAATCTATATTTGAGTTTGGTTTTAATTGAAGGATTATCAAGTAATTTGATTTTCCAGAGTAATGCATAATAACTCTCTTTCTAATAAAAGTGCGAAGTTTATCAAAGTTAAATTCGTCGCGGTATCTTTTTAATTCAAATTCATAAAAGTTATTTTTATAAAAAACTATTACATCTGGAGGGTCTTCTCTATAACGATATAATTCGTTGATGCTGGTTATCTTATTTACTTTAGAATTAAAAGTGTTCTTTAAGTTAAAACAAAATTCACAGTTTTTCTCAAACTGTTCATATAAATCTAGAATCGAAGTAAAAAGTTCATAATCTGTAGAATCTACAGACTGATCGGATAATTTCTTAATATAATCTGAAACAATACTAGAATCGTATGGCTCATTTTTGAGTTTTTCGGCTGAAAAAAGTTGACTAAAAAAATTTGAAATAAGTAAATTCGCAATCTCTTTTGAAGAAAAACAAGCTTTTAATTGTCCTCCAGACTTAAAGATTTTCATGTTAAATAGAACAGTTCGGTCTATGTTGAAAACGTTGCGTTGTGCTGCTGGGTTTGGATTCGAACCAAAATAAACGGATTCAGAGTCCGTTGGCCTACCGTTAGCCGACCCAGCAATGTACTCATATTTTACCAGAAGCGAGTGGTATAATAAAGTTATGATAGTTAAACGAAAAGCGGGATACTTTGTGATTTCCGAAAAAACCAGGCGCAATCTTGGCGGGCCGTACCGGACGAAAGAGGAAGCGGTCAAAAGACTGCGACAGGTGGAATATTTTAAACACTTAAAGGGGCTATAAAACTGAAAGCATTATCTTGGAATATTTGGATTAACGGCTACTTTCAAAAGGTTACAGAATTTCTCAAAAATTCAGGGGCAGATGTTATTGGTTTGCAGGAAGTAGTCAACAATGATCCCGGACGAGATATTATCGGTTTTCTTAATAAATTAGGTTATCAGCATGTGTTCGATCCAGTCGAACATGTTTGGAAAGGTAAAGTTTATTGGGACGGACCTGCAATCTTTAGTAAATATAAAATTGTCGAAAGTAAAACCCATGTTCTTTCGAGAAAAAATCCTAGGGCTGCTATTAGAGCTGAGATTGTAGTAGGAGATAATCGTCTCCATGTGTTTAGCACTCACCTTATTCATACCCACCAACAACAATCAAATGAACAAGATGAGCAAGTAGCAAATCTTCTTAAGAATTTGCCGAGCAAAAGTGCTATTCTAATGGGAGATTTTAATGCGACACCCAATAGCGCAGTTATAAAAAATATAAGCCAGGTTCTTATCGATTCCGACCCGGCTTCTCATCCCACGTGGAGTATTTATTCCAGTGGTTGTTTAGTTTGTAATCCCCAATCAGTAGACACGAGACTAGACTACATTTTTACCAGCAAAGATATTAAGGTAAATTCATTTAAAGTAGAAAAATCAGTGGCCTCTGATCATCTGCCGATTTCGATTTTAATAGAAATCTAATAATATGAATAAAATCAGTTGGATTGTTATTTTAGCCACACTTCTGTTACTGGGAAATTTTATTAAAACAAATCAACCTGCTAAATCTCCAGCTTCTCAAGAGACTTTTGTAATTACTCGAGTTATTGACGGCGACACGATTGAGTTGGAAAATGGTCAGAGAGTTCGCTACATTGGTATTGATACTCCGGAGACTGTTGATCCGCGCCGAAGTGTTCAATGTTTTGGCAAAGAGGCCTCGGAATTTAATAAGAAGTTGGTGGAAGGGAAGTTAGTGCGGTTGGAAAAAGACGTTTCGGAAACTGATAAATTTGGGCGGTTATTGCGTTACGTTTATGTTAATGATTTATTCATTAACGATTACTTAGTTAGGCAAGGTTATGCGCATGTTTCTACCTTTCCGCCGGATGTAAAATATCAACAGCAGTTTTTGGAGGCAGAAAGAGAAGCGCGGGAAAACAATCGCGGTTTGTGGTCTGGTTGTGATAAGATTAAAGAATAGTGAGCAATTCGTTACAAGCGGTTTTTCAGAAACACCACAGGCAAATTAAAAAGAAGCTGGCTCGGCATGAGAAAGCTAAAAAGTGGCTGCAAGAAAAGGGATTGTCCGTTGCCAATCTGCGACAAAAGAGTGCTAAATTGTTAACGGCCGGAGCGCTGGCAGGAGCATTACTGCTTAATCCTGGAACTGCTGATTTACCAAAATTGACATCGGGTTTAGCGAAAAATGTCTTTGCTCAACCTTTAGCAGGAGAGGAGTTAAAAAAAACATTTAGTCAAACGCTCTTATCAATTCTTCCTCAAGAGCCATCGCCATTAAAAGGCGAAACAGAGGCCGACCTTGCGGAATTATTTAAAAAATATTTAAATATTGATGCTACCGCAATCCTCGAGGGAAACCACCTTAATACTACTTATGGATATACCGGTGAGGAACAGCATCTGGCGCGTTTCCCGGGCGATGCAACTGCTCAACATGACCAGCGTCAAGATGCGGGAATGGCGCCAAATCTCGGTGCTTGGGGATATATTACCGATCCGCAAATGGAAAAATACTATATTGCCGCACAGACGCTGTATTTACCTGACTGGAATACAAGGCAACCCTATTTAAAAGATTGGTATAAATTTAGAAAAGTATTAGTAGTTAATCCCAAAAATGGTCAGGCGGCGGTGGCTGTAATTGGAGATGCCGGGCCGGCCGACTGGACAGGTAAGCAGTTTGGCTGTAGTCCGGAATTGATGCATTACTTGGATTTGGATAAAGGAATGAAAAAGGGAGAAATTATCGTCTTTTTCGTGGATGACCCGCAAAACCAGGTTAAACTGGGACCGATAGAATATGATAAAATTAAAGGATAAGTATGAAATTATTTTACGACCATATAATCGATAAAAATGACTTGGTAGGTTTAATTAATAAAAAGGCAAAAACAAAAGCGGAAAAAGATAAATTACTTAAAGTTTTAGATGAGATTTTACACAAGACGGTTTTAGAGGTGGTGTTAGTTCATCTGGATCCTAAGCATCATGAAGAATTTTTAGTCATGGTTCATGCCACGCCCCACAGCGAAACAATATTGATGTATTTACGAGAAAAAGCCCACCCGCAAATAGAGGAAAAGATAAAAAGAGAAGTAGAAAGCTTAAAAGAAAAAATACTAAAAGACGTAGGGGTTGACATTTAGCA
>CAYUJR010000006.1:16715-43755 GCA_964445095.1 uncultured Gammaproteobacteria bacterium | reverse complement strand
AAGTAGAAAGCTTAAAAGAAAAAATACTAAAAGACGTAGGGGTTGACATTTAGCAATTAGTGTGATAGAGTGCTAATAAATGCCTATTATACTTGGTCGAGAAGAAAAAGTTATTCCGGTAATTCCCATTCGGGACGGGGTTATCTTCCCCAGTACGGATTCGGTGCTCACTTTTGGCAGGCCCAAGAGTTTGGCGGCCATAGAAGCTTCTTATAAACTGGAACGAATTGTTTGTTTTGTTCTGCAGAAAAATCCCCAAGAAAATGATCCACAGCCACAGGATTTATATGAAATTGGAGCTTTATCGCGAATTGAGCGGATGCTGCGTACAGATGGAGAAATAAATGCTTTGGTACGGGGAATTAAGCGAATTAAAATACTCTCTTTTGACGACTCCGGTCCCTATCTTTTGGCAAAGATTGCCGAGATAGAAGACAAAGTAGAAGATAGCGAACAGGTTAAGGCTCTTTGCCGCCATTTGACTAGTGAATTTCGCCGAGCGATGTCTTTAGGTAAGTCGGCCGACTTCTTGGCTTTTATGAATATTATGTCCGATGTTACCCCCAGCGAATTGGCCGATCAAATCGCTTCTACTCTTGATATCAAGCCGACGGAAAAACAAGAACTACTCGAGGAGACCGATGTTAGTCGTCGACTGGAGAAAGTGGCGGAATTTTTGGGTAAAGAAATAAAAGTTTTAGAGATTGAAAAGAAAATTTCCTCCAAAACCCAGGAAAGATTTGAAAAAGGTGCCAAAGAAGCATGGTTACGAGAAAGATTAAAAACCATTGAAAAAGAGCTTGGTGAGGGAGATGAAGGAGGAGAAGTGAGGGAGTTGATGGTGAAAATTAAAAAAGCCGGCATGCCGCAGGAAGTAGAAGAAAAAGCTCAAAAAGAACTTAAGAAATTAAGTCAAATGACCCCTTATAACCCCGAAGCAGGCTATATTAGAAACTATCTGGATTGGCTGGTTTCTCTTCCCTGGAGCGCCAAAAGTGAAAATAACGTGGATATTAAAGCGGCGGAAAAAATTCTGGACGAGGATCACTACGGATTAAAAAAAATGAAAGAAAGAATTGTTGAATATTTGGCAGTTCACAAGCTGGCCGGGAAAATTAAGGGGCCAATACTTTGTTTTGTGGGTCCGCCGGGGGTGGGAAAAACTTCCCTGGGCAAGTCAATTGCCAAGGCTTTGGGCAGAAAATTTGTCAGGGTTTCTTTGGGCGGCATTAGAGATGAGGCTGAAATCAGAGGGCACAGAAGAACTTATGTAGGTGCTCTTCCCGGCCGTATTATTCAGGGAATTAAAGAGGCGGGAACTAAAAATCCGGTCTTTATGCTGGATGAGATAGATAAAGTGGGGGCAGACTTTAGAGGCGATCCCTCATCAGCTCTACTTGAGGCTCTTGACCCGGAACAAAATAACATGTTTTCCGACCATTATCTTGAAGTGCATTTTGATTTATCGGACGTGATGTTTATTACTACAGCTAATATCCTTGATACTATTCCTCCGGCTCTGCGCGATAGATTGGAAATTATTCACTTCCCCGGATATACCGAAGATGAGAAGTTTCATATTGCCACAGACTTTTTGTTTAAAAAACAACGGGAGTCGCATGGCTTGAAAGAAGAGCAGTTGACAATTACCCCCGAAGCGCTTCACCATATCATTCAGCGTTATACCAGAGAGGCGGGAGTGAGAAGTTTGGAGCGGGAGCTGGCGGCGGTTTTGCGAAAAATTGCCAAGACTGTGGCTGAAGGAAAAGAAGATAAGGTAATAATTACGGTAAATAATGTAGGAAAATATCTTGGCCCTGCCAAATATACCAAAACTCTGGCCGAGAAAAAAGATGAGGTGGGGATGTCAACAGGTTTGGCCTGGACAGAAGCCGGAGGAGACGTTTTATTTATTGAAGTTGCTCTGATGCCGGGAAAAGGACAACTTATTCTGACAGGTCAATTAGGAGAAGTAATGAAAGAAAGCTGTCAGGCGGCTATGTCTTATATTCGAGCCAGAGCTCGTCAACTGGGATTGGCGGAAAAGTTCTATCAAAAAATTGATGTCCATGTACATGTACCCGAAGGCGCAGTTCCCAAAGACGGACCGTCGGCCGGTATTGCCATAACATCAGCCATAGTGTCTGCTCTCACCAAAATTCCAATTGACAGAAAAATTGGCATGACCGGAGAAATTACCCTGCGCGGTCGAGTACTGGAAATCGGCGGAGTTAAAGAAAAGGTGATTGCCGCTCATCGGGCTGGCCTCAAGACGGTAGTTTTGCCAAAAGACAATAAAAAAGATTTGGAAGATATACCCAAAAATGTCATTCATGATTTAAGATTTGTCTTCGTTTCCCATATGGATGAGGTATTAAAAGTAGCTTTAAAAAAATTGTTGCCGGTTTACACTGTTGCCGAACCTCTGGAAACCCCCCGGCCGGTGCTGCACGCCATCAACCCCGCAGTAGATTAGTTATAAGTTTTGTTTAAGGTTCACAAGTTTACATCTGGAGAGTGATTTAGTTTAATTTCAACTAATTGATTCTGGTCTTGAAGAGTTGCCTTCTCCTCGAGAGGCATCTTTTAAATCTTTTATAAGATCGACCTGACCAATTTCGTCTTCTTTTACAACAACATACCCTTTTCTTTCTAATACTCTTCTTGATCCTCCATCAAGCGACGGGAATGCGTCAATTCTTTCAAAGCCTCGTTGTATAGCCAAGTCTTCAATAATGTCGGTAATTTTCCCAAAAATACCTCTTCTTCTATGAGCTGGTTCTACGTATGCCGAAGAAAAAGTTGCTAATTTATCGTCTTCAGATGATGGAAAAAGTTCGCCAAACCCTACATACCTTCCCGTAGTGAGATCTTTTGCCAAGACAAATGAGAGGTTAAAAAATAAGTTATCATAGAGGTTGCTTAGTACATCTTCAAAAGAGTTAAAAGGTTCAGATAGATTTTGTTCTTCTGGTTCATTTTCTTCTGGTTCATTTTCTTCTTGAAATCGTAATCTTGCAATCTCACTCATGACTGTTGGATCAACTTGCTCTCCAGGGTTAATAGAGATAAAAGCATAATTTAATAAATTATTCATATTAATTATCTGTGACCCCACGGGGATTTGAACCCCGGTTACCAGGATGAGAACCTGGTGTCCTAGGCCGCTAGACGATGGGGCCGTATGCCTATTTTACCTCACTTTTCCCATCTTGACAACCCGACCAATTTGGGGTAGAATTAGCTTCAATAAGTAACCCACCCGTATTATTTTTATTCTACTGCGGGAGGGTTTTATTAAGTTAAAAGGGCAGATATTATGGATATAAACAAAGTATATTTAACCAAAGAGGGTCTAGAAACTATTAAGGCTGAACATGAGGAGTTGACTAAAGTCAAAAGGCCGCAAATACTAGCTCAAGTCAGTAATGCTCGTGGCTTAGGCGATTTATCGGAAAACGCCGAATATGCAGCCGCCCGGGATGAACTGTCTTTTATTGACGGTCGGATTGCCGAACTGGAGGAACTCTTAAAACATGCCTTGATGATTCGCGATAGCCAAAAAGCTAAAAATAATCATCAGGTGCGGCTTGGGTCAAAGGTTACTCTGCACGTTAATGGGAAAAAAGAAACTTTTATGGTGGTTGGTGAATGGGAAGCAGACCCGTCTGAGAAAAAAATTTCCCACGAATCTCCCCTGGGCAAGGCTTTAATTGGTAAAAAGAAAGGCGAGAAGGTTGAAGTCGAGGCCCCAGCCGGCAAAATTCTCTACACTATTGTCGATATTAGATAATTTAAGCGGTTTCTCTTGACAATTAGGATAAAGTTTGCTAAATATAGTATATGATAGGCATAGTTTCTTTACTTCAAGAGAAGGAAGTCAAGAAACCCCGTTGTTAATGGGGTGCTTGTTGTTGTAAGAAAACAAAAATAGCCAACAAAAAAACAAACGCCCCTTACAAAAGGGGTTTTTTGTTGATTTGGAAGGGGGTGTTTATTTTATGCAGGCTCAATGTCCAATATGCGATGCAAACATAACATTAAATAGCACTGTCGAAGTGGCTGAAATTATCACCTGCCCCGAATGTAAAAATCGCCTGGAAGTGGGAAATATTAACGAGGGGAATGTTGTTTTGAAAGAAGCGCCAAAGGTGGAAGAAGACTGGGGAGAGTAAGATATGAAAAAAATAAAACTCGGCCTTTTGCATACGACTATCCGGGGAGACGAAAAACTCCTTATTGATGGGGCAAAGCGCAGAAATGTTGATTTACAGGTTGTTGATGTGCGTGAGCAAATTTTTGACCCGCTTTTTTACAAAACGCGCTTTAATGTGGTTTTAGAGCGATGCCTTTCTACTGTAAAAGGCACCCATGTCATTGAATTTTTTGAAAATATAGGCGTACCGACAGTTAATACTCTTCGTATTGCCAGACTTTGCGGGGATAAATTCGCAACGTCGCTTGTTTTGGCAAAAAACAAAATTCCCACCCCCCGTTTTGCTTTGGTTTTTGGCGAGGAGCAAGCCAAGCTGGCTGTTTCGGAGCTGGGAGGATTTCCCGTTGTCATAAAACCGGTATCCGGTTCGTGGGGAAGACTGGTGGCGCGAATAAACGATATGCATGCCCTGGAGGCTATTATTGAGCAAAAGACTATGCTTGGTGGACCTCATCATCAGGCAATTTACATCCAAAAGTACGTCGAGAAGCCGGGAAGAGACATTCGGGTTCATGTAATCGGAGGAAAAGTGATTGCGGCAATTTACCGAAAAAGCAATCATTGGATTACCAACACAGCTCGGGGTGCAGAAGCGGTTCCCTGCCAAATAGACGCCGATCTTAAGGCTATTTCTATTAAAACCGGTAAAGCAACAGGAGAGGGAGTGCTGGGCCTTGATGTATTTGAGACCAAAAGCGGATATGTGGTAAATGAAGTAAATCATACCATTGAGTTTAAAAACGTGCAGCGGGTTACAGGTATAGATATTGCAGGCGCCATTCTTGATTATTGCCTTAAAGTTGCCAAAAAATGAAAAAAATCAATGTTTCTATTGTGGGAGCTTCGGGTTATGCCGGAGGGGAGCTGTTGCGAATTCTCCTGTTTCATCCCCGTGTTAATGTTTTGCAAGTTACTTCCCAAATGCTGGCCGGCCAATCGGTGGAGGCGGCACACCCAAATCTTCGAGGGGTTACAGATTTAGTTTTTACAAAAATAGAAGAGTTAAAAGCCTGTAATATACTTTTCGTATCCTTACCAAATACAATTTCTATGCAGAATATGGCAAGTTTTTTTAAAATCGCCCGCAAAATTATCGATTTAGGAGCAGATTTTCGTCTTAACAACAAAGATGCATTTACCTATTGGTATGAGAAGGAACACAGTATGCCCCATTTTTTATCAAAATTTGTTTACGGACTAGCCGAGCTTCATCGAAGCAAAATTAAAAAAGCCAACTATGTGGCTTGTGCAGGTTGCGAAGCAACTGTGTCTATACTAACTTTATATCCTCTACTTAAGCATAAACTGATTGATGAGAAAAGTATTATCATTGATGCCAAAATGAGCAGTTCGCAAGGAGGTAATGCGTCAACTTCCGCTTCACATCATCCGGAAAGAGCAGGAGTGGTACGTTCTTACAAACCGGTTAACCATCGCCACGCAGGAGAGATTGAACAAGAGCTTAGTCCTTTTGCCAAAAACATTAAAGTTGCCGTATCAGCTACCACTATTGAAATGGTGCGGGGGTTGTTGGTGACAATTCACACAAAACCGGTTGGCGGCATTGAGGAAAAAGACGTTTGGCGGGCGTATAGAGAGGAATATGGTAAAGAGCCGTTTATTCGCATTGTCAAGGAGGCAAGCGGAAATTATCGCTATCCGGAGCCAAAAATTCTCACCGGCACAAATTATTGTGATATCGGATTTTCGTTAAGCGCACGGGAAAACCGCCTTGTAGCAATAGGAGCTATTGATAATCTGGGAAAGGGTACAGCCGGACAAGCCGTTCAGGCCATGAACATTATGTATAATTTCCCCGAAACAGAAGGACTTACTTTTCCCGGGTTACATCCTATTTAACTATGATTATCGTAAAAGTTGGCGGAGGCAAAAACCTCAACTGGGAAGGCATAGGGGAGGACATCAAAAACCTTGACGAAGAGGTGGTTGTTATTCATGGAGCTAATGTCTTTATGTCCGATATTTCCCAAAAGCTAGGAGTTTTGGAAAAAATAATCACCTCTCCCTCCGGTTTTACCAGCAGATATACCACCCCCCAAGTGATGGATGTTTTAACTATGGTTTATAGCGGTCTGGTTAATAAAAAAATTGTGGCTGCTTTTCAAAAACACGGTGTTAATGCGGTGGGACTGACAGGGGCCGACGGCAGGCTGTGGCTGGGAAAACGCAAAGAAGTAATTTATGCCAAAGAGGGTGTCAAAATAAAAGCAATTCGAGATTCCCTTACTGGCAATGTGGAGTCGGTCAATGCTAAATTGCTGGGCCTTTTAATCAAAAACGGCTATACGCCGGTGGTGACAATTCCGGCCATAACAAAAGAGGGAGAGCTTATTAATGTAGATAATGATCGGGCGGTAGCAGTAATGGCCAAGGCTCTATCTGCATCAAAAGTTGTTTCCCTCTTTGAGGCGCCGGGACTTTTGAAAGATGTAAATAACGAATCTTCTAAAATATCGTTAATTGATAAAGAAAAACTGGATAGCTTTGTGGAAAAAGCAAAGGGGAGAATTAAGAAAAAACTATTAGGTGCCAAAGAGGCAATTATTGTGGGGGTAAAGCAGGTATATTTTGGTGATGGAAGAATCGCGCATCCTGTCCGTGAGGCGCTTTTAGGAAAGGGGACGGTAATTCAATGAATGATTATCTGGTAACTTCATATCCTAACAGAGGCGTTACATTTATTGAGGGTAAGGGAGTATATCTTATCGAAAAAAACGGCCAGAAATATCTTGATTTTGGCAGTAATTATGGTGTGAGTATTTTTGGCTATCAACATCCAGCAATTACAGGAGCCTTGGTAAAGCAACTTGCTAAAATTACCAATATTCACGGGTCGTTTGGCAGCGATGTGAGAGATGAGGCGGCAAGGTTACTCGTTAATCGTTGTAATGGCAAATTATCGCGAGTGTTCTTTTCCAGTTCAGGTTCCGAAGCAATAGAGGCAGCCTTAAAATTTACTAAACTGGCAACGGGCAAGACTCATTTTGTGGCTATGGAAGGAGGATATCACGGTAAAACTCTGGGTGGGCTTTCTGCCACGGGATCTTTGAAATATCGTCAACAATTCGAACCGTTATTGTGGAGCTTTGTTCATATTCCATTTGGCGACAAAGACGCACTTTCAAAAAGCGTCAATAAAGACACGGCGGCAGTTATTTTAGAGCCGGTTCAGGGAGAGGGAGGCGTTATTCTTCCGCCCAAAGGATATCTGCCGTTTGTTCAAAAACTATGCAACGAAAAAGGCATTCTTCTTATTGTTGATGAGATTCAAACAGGAATTGGTAGAACCGGTACCTTTTTGGCAGGTGAGCAGTTTGGACTTATGCCCGATATCCTGTGTTTGGGAAAAGGACTAGCCGGAGGGATACCAATAGGAGCAACGCTCGTGACAGAAGAAATTGCCCAAACAATACCGCTTCATGTGCATACTTCTACTTTTGGCGGAAATCCTCTGGCCTGCGCGGGAATTTTGGCGGTTCTTAGAGAATTTGAGGATGGAAAAATGTTAGCGCATGTAAAGGAGACGGGAGACTATTTTTTGTCGAAGCTTAAAACACTAAAACATCCAAAAATTGTGGCGGTTCGAGGAATTGGGTTAATGTTGGCAATTGAGCTGTCAGAAAATGCCACGCCTGTCCTCAAAGCCCTGCAGCAGGAAAAAATTATTGCCATCCCCGCCGGGTCAAACATTATCCGCTTTCTACCACCTTATATTATCGGGAAAAAAGAAATTGATAAGGTTATTTCCGTTTTGCGATTTGCCATTTGAGATTTTACTATGTGTCGTTTTTTAATGGTTCGTTCCCAAAAAAAGATAAAGCCGCAAGAATTGCTTAGACAATTTGCCGCCATGTGCAAAGTTAGCCGAGCCCCCGACGACGACTGGCAGGGAGACGGATGGGGAATAGCCCTTCGACTTCGCTCAGGGCAAGCAGTCAAAAGTCAAAATTGGCAAATATATAAATCACTAAAGCCGATATGGGAGGAACAAGATAAATTTGGTCAGCTTGAAGAAACGGATGTGTTTGTAGCCCATGCCAGAAGCGCCGGCTTCCCACAGCATAAGGGAAGCATAATTTATAACCAACCCTATATTGACGGTTCGCTGTGTTTTGTTTTTAACGGCCTTATTCGCGGCGTGACCGTTCAAAGAAAACTCAAAGGAGAAATCGGGGCGCAGAAGATTTTTAGTCTGATTCTTCAAGAGCTTGATGGTAGTAAGCCGGACGAGGTACTCAAGACAGTGGATAAACTAATTGTTGCCAACTCCAAAAAAATTACCGGATTGAATATTGGTCTGGTCCAAAATAATCGTTTCTATGCACTCTGCCGGTATGATGGGAATAAAGAGTATTTTAGCCTTCACTTCGTAAAAGACGGCGGAGTGACGTTGCTTTGTTCGGAGCCAATTGGCAAATACAAGTGGAAAACAATGCAGAAAGGTGAAATACTGGTATTGTAATTATGTTTTGGGCGGATGAAGTTGCAAGAGAACTAAAAAAGCGAAAATTGCCGTTAGAGTGGGTTGATGACATGAAAACCCCCAGCGGCAAGATTCACGTGGGCGCGCTTCGTGGCGTTGTAATTCACGACCTTATTTATAAAGCATTATTGGAAATAGGTATAAAAGCAAAATATACCTATGTTTTTGATAATCACGATCCTATGGATGCGCTTCCGGTATACCTTTCAAAAGAAACTTATGAGCAATATTTAGGAATGCCTTTATATAAAGTTCCTTCTCCGAAAAAAGAATTCGCAAATTATGCAGAGTGTTATGCGCAAGATTTTATCAATACATTTACTGCAATAGGGTGCCATCCGGAAATTCTTTGGACTACGGATTTATATTTTAGCGGTAAAATGAACGATGGCATTCGTTTATGTCTAGATAAGGCAGACGTGATAAGAAAAATCTATGAAGAACTTTATAAAAAACCAATACCTCAAGATTGGTATCCATTCCAAGTTTATTGCCCAAAATGCGGGAAAGTATCAACGACAAGAGTTACTGGTTGGGATGGCGAGAAAGTTGCTTTTACATGCGATGTTGATAGACTTGCCTGGACCAAAGGATGCGGATTTAAAAGCCACGTCTCACCCTTTAGTGACAAAAATAATATTGCTGGAAAGCTTCCTTGGAAAATAGAGTGGGCAGTTAAATGGAGGGTAATCGGCGTTACTGTTGAGGGGGCGGGAAAAGATCACATGAGTCGTGGAGGTTCGCATGACTTGGCATCATTAGTATGCAAAAGAGTGCTTGATTATCCGGTTCCATATTCTATAGCCTACGAATTTTTCTTAGTGGGCGGTCGCAAAATGTCTTCATCCAAAGGTCTTGGTTCGTCAGCGCAAGAAATGCTTGAAATTTTACCTCCCGAGATTTTACGGTTCTTAATGGTTAAAGCTCGTATTAATCAGGCGATAAATTTTGATCCATATGAACCCACAACTATTCCTCGCCTTTTTGATGAATACGATAAATTTGCCGAGTCAGACGATTCAGATATGGCGAGAATTTTTGAGCTATCCCAAATCGACAAAATGTCAAAAAGACAAAAACTTGTCCGGTTTTCCGATATTGTCAATTTATTACAGATGCCCGGTAAAGAAAAAGAACTGGAAAGGGAAGATGTTAAACCAAGAGTTTCCTATGCCAAAATTTGGCTGGATAGGTTTGCGCCGGAGGAGCAGAAATTTACCGTCAAAGAAGATTTTCCCGAGACGGCGCTTCATTTATCGGCTCTGCAAAAAACGTTTTTGATAAAAGTGGCTGACGAGTTAATGAAAAACTGGGAAGCGGAAGATTTTCAAGCCAATCTTTATAATTGGGCTAAAGAAATAGAAATTTCCTCAAAAGAGGCTTTTTCTGCCATTTATCTCTCACTTATCGGCAAAGATTACGGTCCCAAAGCCGCTTGGTTAATACTCTCTCTTGAGAAAAAGTTTGTTATTGATAGATTCAAAGAAGCGGCTTCTTAATAAAGCAGATTTAACCTTGTCGTGTAATAGCCACGAATCCAGCATTTCCTGTCTTGTTTCCTCTTCCTAGTCTTTGTATCATTATTTCCTCAATAAGTTCAGTTGCGGTGACAGCTGATGGTGAACCACCAGCCCTTGCCTTTCTTGCCTTACCCCGAAGGACTGAATCAATGGCATCTTTTATCTCTGCGCCAGTGCATCCGGTTGAATCGCTAGCTAATTTATCCAGATCTAGATCTGGCTCAAAAAGTTCTCTGCCAGCATTACTACGGGCACTATTTACGTGTATTTCAAAAATTCTCTTTCTTGCTTTTTTTTCTGGTTTTCCTACTTCTAGAGGTTTAAATCTTCCGGCACGAAAAAGAGCGGGATCTACAATATCCAATCTATTTGTGGCTGCTATAATAGCAACTCTCGCACCATTTTGTTCAAATCCATCTAAATTGGTCAGGAGTATGCTTACTATGTGCCTTGCCACATCGATTGTTAAATGTGAATCTCTATTTGTGGCGATAGAGTCTACCTCATCAAAAAAAATTATAGCCGGTTGATTTTTGTGGGCGTCGTCAAATATTCCTTGCACGATTTGTTCTGTTTGTCCAAGGAGAGATCGTAATATTTCAGAAACTTTCACAACATAAATTGTTGCTTCTGCCGCATTAGCCGTTGCTCTTGCCAAAAGAGTTTTTCCAGTACCTGGTAGACCCCACAATAAAATACTTTTGGGAGGTCTTGTTCCCCAATTGCTATAGTCTTCAACACCGCGAAGACCATCAGCGAGATCTCTAAGCTCTTCCTTGACACTTTCAAGGCCACCTACCTCATCAAAAGTATCTCTAGGTCTTTCCGCAGAAACGATTCGTTTTCTTGTTTCGGCATCCAATTGTCCATTTCCTAAAGCTCCATTAAGTTGCAACATTCTGCGTTGTATATCAAGTCTTCCTTGCATTCTCGCTAATAACTTTTTAATATTTTTTGGTGGAGATATAACATATGTTTTGTCAATAGAAGATACTCCATTTTTTTGATGGAGCGCATCAACAATTGCTTTTACTAGTTCACCATGCATTTTATATGCTTGTTTAAAACTCTCTTCAGCCGTTTCTTCTAACTGTCCGTTTATATGTAGTGAATAGAATTGTCTGATTGGATCGTGTGTAGGATAAATGTACTATTATCTTCTCCTGGTGATCTAATTAAAATTGCATCTTTCTCGCCATCATATTCAATAGCGTAGTCTTGAGGGCGTAAATTGGCGCTAAGAGACGATAAAATTTCACTAATTTTCAATTGTGATCCTCGCGGTATTTGATGTTGACTTAAAGAGCCTTCAGAATCGAGCTCTAGAATAACAGCGCCAGCAAGAAATGGTTCGGCAGACTCAGGTTGTGGACGAGATTCAAAAAAAGTGTTTATCTGATATTCATCATCTCCGGGGGTATAGTGAACAGCAGAGTTCAACGTAGTTAAAACTGTACCTCCTAAGTCTACAGTTCCTATTGGCAAAGTAAGTATAGTCCTAGGATCTAGATTTGGCTGTGTTTCTGTCGCTAAATCATTAAGTCTAAGCCATTGATAGGCAATATCTGCTCCTTCTGTCACTACTCTAAATTCACCCGTATGTCTTAATTTTTCTCCGGCCATATTTATAAACAGCAAGTACACAATCTTATAGGCTAAAATGCAATAGTCGCTTCATATGCTATACTAGTGAGGAATAGTCTCGTTTTATGAATAAAACACTTCTCATTGCTACTAGAAATCCGGGGAAATTGTTTGAGATTGGTAATTTTCTTTCAAGTCTTCCCATTAAAACAGTTTCGCTTTTTGACTTGGGAATTAAAAAGAGCGTGGAAGAAACAGGGAAAACTTATCAAGAAAACTCCGTTAAAAAAGCTAAATTTTATGCAAAATTATCCGGACTTCCCACCATTGCCGATGATGGAGGGGTTGAAATTGATGCTTTGGGTGGTGCTCCCGGAGTTAAAAGTCGGCGGTTTTTTGGCAAAAATGGTAAAGAGGCCACAGATGAAGAAATTATGATTGCGATGAAGAAGTTGGTTGCTAAATTTTCTCCAGACAAACAAGATGCAACATTTAAGGTTGTCATAACATTAGCGCTTCCAAATAGAGAAACATTTTCTGTCGAGGGAGAAATTAAGGGAATATTAAGAGATCCACGCGTAAAGTTATTATCCGGTTATCCATACCGCTCGTTTTTTTATCTACCAAAGATTAAAAAATACTATCATGAGAGCGAGTTATCAGAAGAGGAGCAAAAGTTGTATAATCATAGATATAAAGCAATTAAGAAGCTAAAGCCAATAATAAAAAAGGTTTTAGGTTTTAGGTGATAGCATGCTAGACATAAAATTTATCAGGGAAAATCCGCAAGTTGTCAAAAAAGCCGCAGAAAATAAGGGTTATCCCGTTGATATAGACCATGTTTTGGAAATTGACAAAAAACATCGGGAATTATCATCAGTAGTCCAGCAATTAAGAGAGGAAAGAAATAGAGTTTCTAAGGAAAAAAATGTCGATAAGGGGAGAGAGCTTAAAGAAAAATTAGAAAAAGAAGAGCGTGCCTTGCGAGCTGTGGAGGAAGAATTGCAAGATTGGCTATTAAAAATTCCTAACATTCCAAAACCGGATGTCAAGATTGGTAAAGATGAATCGGAAAACGAAATTGTTAAAAAGCATGGCACGCCGACAAAATTTGATTTCAAACCAAAGGATCATCTTGAGCTTGGAGAATCGCTTGATATTATTGATGTTAAGCGCGCTGCCAAAGTTTCGGGGACCAGATTCGGATATTTAAAAAATGATGCAGTTCTCTTGGAATTTGCTCTTATCCAGCTCGCTTTTGAAGTTTTAGTTAAAGAAGGTTTTATTCCTGTTGTCCCTCCAGTTCTTGTTAAAACAGAAATTATGAAAAGTTTAGGTTATATGGAGCATGGAGCGGATGAAGATATATTCGCAATTCCCAAAGACGATTTAGTTTTAATTGGTACTGCTGAACATCCAATTGTGGCTATGCATAAAGACGAAGTTTTTAATAAAAAAGATTTACCGCGCCGCTATGTTGGTTTTTCTACAGCTTTTAGACGAGAAGCAGGGAGTTATGGAAAAGATACGAGAGGAATTTTACGAGTTCACCAGTTTGATAAGGTGGAAATGATATCATTTGTGACAGAAGAAAATGATGATAAAGAACATGAATATTTGTTATCGCTGGAGGAAAAACTATTTCAAATGTTGGAAATTCCTTATCAGGTAGTCAAAATGTGTACCGGTGATTTGGGATTTCCCACTGCCGCAAAATTTGATTTAGAAGCCTGGATGCCAGGGCAAGGGAAATATCGAGAAGTGACATCGGTATCAACTGTAACAGATTTTCAATCACGAAGGCTTAATATAAAATACCAGGATGGTCCGCCAGCTGGCGGAGAGAAAAAGTTCGTCCATATTCTTAATGGCACCGCTTTTTCTACAAACAGGCCTATTATTGCCATTTTGGAAAATTATCAGCAAGAAGACGGCTCCGTTGTTATTCCCAAAGTTCTACAAAAATACACCGGAAAAAACGTCATAAAACCTCAAATTTAGCCTTGTTGATTTTTGGCTTATTTGCGCCCCGAAAGCCTAGTTTTGAAGCAAGGTATTTTACTTGACAAAAGTAACATTATTGTTCGAAGATAATTGTAGTAAAAGGAGGTGATAATCTTCATGGCCAAGAAAAGAAAGAAAAGAAGATAAGCAGAGCTTGTCTTCTGCAAAGATAAATTGGTACTGATCCCGATTTAATCGGGATACCAATTGATCAATTGGTACCTGCCCCCGCTGAAAAATTGTATATTTAGGCGGGGGTTTTTTTAGGTAAACAATAGTGGTAAAATTAAATTACCTATGCTTAATTTCCTTGGTAAGTTATTTGATACCAACAAACGCGAAATAGACAAATTATCCCCAATCGTTGATAGCATAAACGTCTTGGAAGAAAAAGTTCAAAAGATAAAAAGTAAAGATTTTTCTCAAAAGACTCAAGAATTAAAAGAAAGAGTAAAAGATGGCGAGAGTTTAGACTTGATATTGCCCGAAGCTTTTGCTCTTGCTCGAGAAGCAGCCAGACGAACAATCAAACAGCGACATTTTGATGTACAGCTAATGGCGGCAATTGTTCTTCATCAGGGCAAAATTGCCGAGCAAAAAACCGGAGAGGGAAAGACGTTATCAGCAGTCCCCGCTCTTTATCTGAATGCGTTAGGTGGGCAGGGAGTGCATTTAGTGACAGTTAATGATTATTTAGCAAGGAGAGATGCCGGATGGATGGGACCAATTTTTGATTATTTGGGTCTTAAAGTTGCTGCCATTATTAATAATGCTTCTTTTATTTATGAGGCTGATTTTACCGCTGAAGGTTCTGACGAGCGTCTCAAGCATCTTCGCCCGATCAGTCGGCAAGAGGCTTACGGGGCTGATGTTGTTTATGGTATTAATTCAGAATTTGGCTTTGATTATCTGCGAGATAACATGGCAACGGAGTCTTCGCAAGTTGCGCAAAAAAATCACCATTTCGCTATCGTAGACGAGGTAGACTCCGTCTTAATTGATGAAGCTCGTACCCCTCACATTATTTCCGCTCCCGACGCTAAGCCATCCCAGCGTTATTATGAATACGCCCGGCTGGTCGATAAGTTAGCACCCGTAACGGATTATATAATTGACGAGAAATTAAAAACCGCTCATCTAACAGAGCACGGTATTATCAAAATGGAAAAACTTTTTGGCATCGAAAATATTTACGAGAAAGATTTTGAGGCGGTATATCATCTTGAAGCAGCTCTTAAAGCCCGAACCCTTTTTCATAGAGATAGAGACTATGTAGTAAAAGATAATGCTGTGGTAATAGTTGATGAGTTTACTGGACGACTGCTTGAGGGCAGAAGATTTTCCGAAGGACTGCATCAGGCAATTGAAGCAAAAGAAGGAGTTTCCATCCAGCCGGAAAGCAAAACTCTAGCCACGATTTCTTTACAAAACTACTTTAGATTATATGAGAAATTGGCGGGAATGACGGGAACTGCTGTTACCGAAGCAGAAGAATTCTACAAAATTTATCGTCTTGAAGTGGTAGTTATTCCCACTCATAAAGTAATGGTGAGACGAGATTTTCCCGATATGGTTTATAAAACTACCCGGGCAAAGTTTGCGGCGGTAGTTCGAGAAATAGAGGAGTGCTACAAGAAGGGACAACCGGTACTGGTTGGAACCACCTCTATTGAAAAAAATGAACTGCTTTCTCAATTTTTAAAACGAAAAGGAATCGCTCATGAACTATTAAATGCCAAAAATCATGAACGAGAAGCAATGATTATTACGGGAGCCGGTCAAAAAAAAGCCGTAACCATAGCTACTAATATGGCAGGTCGGGGAGTAGATATTGTTTTGGGTGAGGGTGTTTCACAGGTTGGAGGACTGCATGTTATAGGTACGGAAAGACATGAAGCCAGGCGCATTGACAATCAATTACGCGGTCGCTCCGGCCGTCAGGGAGATCCCGGCAGTTCTCGTTTTTTCGTGTCGCTAGAGGACGACATCATGCGGCTTTTTGGCGGGGAACAAATTGCCGGATTGATGACTCGTTTTAACATGCCGGAAGATATTCCCTTAACTCATCCATTGGTTTCTCGGGCCATTGAGCAGGCGCAGATTAAAGTGGAAGGTTTTAACTTTGACATTAGAAAACATTTAGTTGACTATGATGATGTCTTAAATAAGCAAAGAGATATTATATATAAATTACGTAAAGAGGCATTACTGGCGCAAAAAGGAAAAAATAATTTGAAAGAAGAAATTTTGTTAAAAATTAATAATGAGATTACCAATTTTGCGGCGGCTATCAGCGAAGAACATTATAAAACCAGTCAGCTAGAAAAAGAGCTGGCTGAAGAAAAAATTGTCAGGGAATTTGCCACCATTATTCCTTTTGACGAGACCAGCCAAAAGCAACTGGTTAAGCAACTCCAGCAGCGCCAAACTATCGAGGAAAAAAGCCAATTTCTAGAGCAGGTCTCAAAAGACGTTTATCAAAAACGAGAAGAGCAGTTGGGGGAGGAGCTGGCAAAACAGGTTGAGAGATGGGTAGTGTTGTCGGTAGTTGATAATTTATGGATGGAGCATTTGGACAGTATAGACAGCTTAAGAGAAGGGATTGGACTGCGAGGATATGCTCAAAAAGACCCGCTGGTCGAGTATAAAAACGAGGCCTACCGGATGTTTGAGAGATTAATCGGAACAATTGATGATGAAATAGTCCACCGGATTTATAAAGTACAAGTCGCCCAGCAACCAGTTAGTAGGAATGAGAGCTTAGAGGTTAGCAGAGAGAGTGGTAAAGAGGTGGGTAGTAAGAAAAAATTGGGTCGAAACGACCCCTGTTGGTGCGGCAGCGGGAAAAAATGGAAGAAGTGTCATTATCCGCAGGTGTCAAACTAACCTTATCCTAAGGATGCCATCAGTCGTATTTATATGTTGATAGGAAGACATGTAAAGTGCCACTTGACAACGGTTGTAAACTGTTACACAATTGGGGATAGAAAAACATTTTGTCAGATGACAAAGAAAATCAATCGTGTTATAATCCTCTTCCTATCTTTAAACAGCATTGATAGTCTATGAATATTATCACTTTTAATAAGTCAGCTAAGAAGTTTATTCTAGATACATTTGGTAAAATGGTTGATGGAGAAGGTTATCTTGCGGAAAAAAATAACCTCAAGCAAAGAGTTTTGACGCAGGATGGAGAAGAGATTTACATAGACGAGTTTGGCGGAATAAGAGGAGGATCTGAAATCTATATAAAATCTGGTCTCATGTCATTGATAAGACTATGTGATGCACTCTCGAAGAAATCCACTTAACCATAAGTACGATGTCTTTGTTTGATAAATTAACCTCCTTCGTTAAAGCAGGACTACGCATTAACATAAACACCGAGAATACATCAAACAAAAATGAAGTCCATCAATCTGGAAATATAGTTAATCTCATTATTGGTATTGGTGACAAAGTTGATAAGAAAGAGTTATCTAGGCTTCAAGAGATCATAAGAGGCGTTGTCGGTAAGAAAGAAGCACTACTTCTAGAGGAGGGTGATAAAAAAACCCTTGATGAGTTTTCTGGTGTAGATAGAAAGAAAGAAAATAGAGAACTAATAGATTTTTTTAGAGGGAAGATTGCTGCGTCAGATCTGGAAGCCTTGCGCGCAGGTCTTTATATTCGTGAGGTATTCGATCGAGGCGAACCAGCATGGAATTTGAAGTCGAGCGTTATACAGAAATACGGAAAGAGAGGTGCAAATATAGTTAATCTCTGTACCGCTGGTTACTTTACATCATATATAAAACCATTATATAAACGGATGTTTTCTCAGTCTAATTTTTCACCAGAGGAGTTTAACAAAATATACGATGAAATTGTTACTCAATATCCGTTTGCAGTATTTGTTGGTCAACGAATGTCAGAAAAAGAGCTTGAGGCTGAAGTAAAGAGTAAAATGGAGATGAACAAAAAGTACGGAATAAATCAATTGAACCTTCATGGAATCGGAGAAGACAACGTGTCTAAAATTCAGAGGTTGCTGGAAAGATTAAGAGATCGTTTTACTTCTCCCTATAAAATAGTTTCTTCTGGTGACATTTTTATTTCTGTTACAATCTTCTTCTAGGCTTTAAGAATGAAGCTTTTATCTTTTACAAGGCGAGATAAGATCATATACAGCATTTACAAATTCTTAAAACTTGCTGGGTATCAAGCTAATTCGTCTCGAAGGTGGAATAAAGAAGATAGAGATTAAATGGGACAAGTGTTATAATTTCCTTATGATACCAATACTTCATCAAAGTTTATGGAGAGACGAAGCATTAAGTTTTTTTATTGCCGAAAAGCCTCTTAACGAAATTTTTCTTTTTGTAATAAAAGATGTTCAAGCCCCATTTTACTATTTCATCCTTCACTACTGGATGATTCTCTTTGGCAGTTCAGAAGCTATCATAAGAAGTCTCTCGGTTATTTTTCATCTCCTGCTTGGCATTCTTATTTTCTTCTTCGTCCGTCATTTAACCAAAAATACAATAGCGAGTATCTTTGCTTCGCTTGCAATACTTTTTAATCCTTTCTTACTTTCATACTCTTTTGAAGCGCGCCCCTACTCACTTCTCGCATTTCTTATAACACTTGCACTCTACCTTTTTATGACAAAGCGATTTCTTTTTGCATCTATCATACTGTCTCTTTCAATTTTTACGCATAACTTTGCATTATTTAGCCTGCTTGGACTTTTTTCCTATTGGATTATAAGAAATGGGATTGCATTTGTGAAAAGGGAGAGAGAGACTATAAGAGAATCCTTATTGCTGTTTTTTATACCAGTTGTCAGCATTCTTTTCTGGGGAGGTTTTGTATTAAATCAATGGCGTAAAGTTACTGAATCGTTTTGGATCAATCCTACAACATCTGATATGTTTCTTCAAACGTTTGAAAATTTTTTTGGCGGCCCGATCAATTATGAAGGAAGAGGTTTTCTCTTAACAGTAGTTTTTATTCTTTCAGGGTTTGTAATTGCATCATGGGTTGTGAATGAGAAAAAGGAAAAGCTGGAAGCCACTGCTTTTCTTCTCGTGTCAGTTGCGCCAATTGTTATCGCGTATCTTATTTCTTCCCTTTGGGTATCAAATTTTCATGAACGCTATGTTATTGCAAGTGTGCCCTTGCTTATTCTATTAGCAGCGGTCTCACTCCATCGACTTCAAGCACTACGAGGAGATACCCTTTCTTATGTTCTCGTTAGTATTTTAGTAGTTTACCTAGTATCTTCAATTCAGGCAGCTGAAAAAATTGTGAGATTAACAACAAAACCTTCTATTAATTATGCTGTTAATGAAATTCTCACAAAAGCACGGGAGGGAGATATTATTATTCCTGAAGAATACTTAAATTTTCTAGAAACTAAGTATTATGTGAAGCGATCGGGCTCTTCTATTCCAGTTTACGCACTTTCTTCTTCCGGGAAAATTGTGTGGTACGCGAATGCAACGGCGATAGATTCTGCAGAGATAATAAGAGAACTTCCTAAAGATAAAAGAGTTTGGCAAATTAAGCCAGATGGCGGATATCAATTGTTAGATTATTAATACTGCACAAAAGCTAAACAGGACGAGAAAAATGCCATTATCCGCAGTAAAATTAAACTCTAATTTTATATCTTCTGATAGAGGTTTTGCCGTTTTTGAGCTGTGATTGAATTTCCAGTCTGGCATTAGTGATATTACCATGTGGACGACAGACATACCCAGAGCAAGTACCAAAGTATAATTCTCGACTGGTACTGCCTTCTGTTTGAGAAATTGTTCCGCCCGCTCCTTCTTCTCTGCCGCTGGTTTGATAAGACAAAGTATACATGACAGAAGTTACATTTTGCAGGTTGGAAAAAGCGACACTGACGGCGTTTTTATTTCTTAATAACCTGGCAGAAACAGCAAAACTCGAGCCGCCAGCCGAGCGGACAGCTGCTTTAACTCCTTTTGTCTGCGGCAGAACTTTCGCTTCTACCCTCGGAGTAGCTATCGTTAAGAGCACGACAGCTAATAACATTACCAACAAATTTTTTATCACTAATTTACTTTATCATAAAATTCTTGATAAATAAAATCGGGCATGATATACTCCACATCATGGATAAAAAAATAATAGGAATGGTAATTGCTGTTTTAGTTTTGGCTGGGGTCTTCGGAGTTTTTTTGTCAAAGAATATAACTAAACAGCAATCCAAGAAGGAGGCTGTTAAAGAAATTATTCCTTCGGAAAACTTAACTACCTATGCCGACCCTTCGGGATTCTCCTTTGGTTACCCGGACAATCTGCGTTTAGAAAAAAAAGTTGAACTTGATAGTATAACTTATGCTGATTTAAAACTTGTATCAGACGAGACTAAGGGTGGTATGACTGTTAAAATTACCGATACCAAATTTAAAACAATTGAAGAGTATCTGACGGGAGAAAACAAAGAAATAATGTTGGGAAATCTATCCGGACGAGAATTTGTCCAAGGAGAAAAAGTCACCGCAGTAGTTATCGATAAAGGAGTGCTGTTTATTATTAGCACAGAACCAGATAATAATAAAAATTTTTGGCAAAAAGTTCACGAAACAGTTCTAGCCAGTTTTACCTTTAACGGGTCAGCATCGAGTAGTGATAGCGGCAGTTCTGCAAACGTAGAGGAAGTAGTTTTTGAGGGTGAAGAGATTATCGAATAGTGATAGAATGATAGGGTATGGCCTTAATCAAAAGCGAAGAGGAAATAGAAACAGTTTGGAATAAAAAAAGAATCGGCGTCGCTTTTCTCCTAGTTCTTCTTTTTATTGGGACCGGCTTTTTCCTAAAATCAAAATTTACCGTTGGACAAAATGGCGGCTCGGTAGCCGGAACATCGGCTACTCGTGAAAGGGAAGTCATAAAAATACCCACAGAAGAAGATTTAGAAAATAAAATAGAGAGTATTAAAAAAGAAATTCAAGAGCTCCGGCCGGAAGATATCACGAGTAAAGAGCCGGTCAAAAAAATCTTGTCTGAACTGGAAGTACTGCAGGCTTCGGCTACTTCGCAAGTAGTAGGAGGAACTAAAGATATCTTATGTGAAGAAGTCAAAAAGCTTATTTGTAAATAATGAAAAAGGTAAAAAACTTTTTTAAGCGGGCAACACCTGCCATTATTACTGGCGCCGCAGATAATGATCCGGCCGGCATCTCGACTTATTCGGTGGCCGGAGCCCAATTTGGTTACCAATTAAATTGGTTGATGATTTTAGCAACGCCAATGCTTGTCGCTATTGAAGCGATGAGTGCCAGAATTGCCAATATTCAAAAAAAGGGACTGGCCACGGTCATTAGTTCTTACTACCCGCCACCCATCGCTATTTTAGCAGCAGCAATTTTAATTGTGGCCAATGTTATCACTATTGGTGCTAATTTATCTGGTATGGTAGCTGCCTGGAATTTACTCACCGGCGGCAGCTCATTTTTATGGATAATTCCTATAGGAATAGGGATATGGTTAGTGGTTATTTCTCAAAGCTACCGGACTATCAAAAAAATCCTATTTTATCTGGTTCCTTTTTTTGCGACCTATCTCATCGCCGCTTTTTTATCAAAGCCTGACTGGGTAACTGTTATAAAAGAAACATTTGTTCCCAGCATACAACCGACACCAACTTTTTTCATGGTCTCGATGGGACTATTAGGAACCACTATTGCTCCTTATCTTTTCTTTTGGCAGGCCAAAGAGGAAGTGGAGGAAAATAGAACTAAAAATGCCAGATTTTTCTTAGTTCGGCGAGAAGACCGTTTGGCAGCGCCAGGATTTATCATGTCAAACATGGTGTCTATTTTTATTATGATCGCTACCGGTTCAGTTTTATTTAACCATGGTATTACCGACATACCAGATGCGGCAACCGCCGCGAGAGCCCTGGAACCGTTTGCCGGTAATTTTGCCTCCACTCTTTTTGCCATTGGTCTTTTTAGCGCCGGTTTACTGGCAATTCCCGTGCTATGTGTTACCACCGGCAGCGTGGTAGCAGAAACATTTAAATGGAAAGATCAGCTCCTGGGTCATCCCAAAAAAGAAAAAGGATTTTATATGGTTATCTCAACATCAATAATTGTAGGTATGATAATCCCCTTAATAGGTCTTAATCCCATTAAAGCCTTATTTTATTCACAGGTATTAAATAGTATTTTGGCGCCGGTTCTTATAATTCTTCTTTTGCAAATGAGTAATAATAAAAAAATTATGGGAAAGTTTACCAACTCCTGGTTTGATAATACCTTTGGAGGGCTGGCGGTTGGCACCATGATTTTAGCAACAGCGGGTTTAGTTTGGCAATTATGGATGAATTAAAACAAAAAGTCATTGATTTGTTGGCAAAAATAAAGGTTGAGGAGAAACAACAAAGGATAAAACAGTTGGAAACTGAAAGTGCTAATCCCTTATTTTGGAAAGATAGTCAGACTGCGGCCGCTAAGATGAAAGAATTGGCAGATCTGCAAAAAGAATTAGCCCAAGTAAACGAATTGGAAAAACTTATTGCCGAAGGTAAAGAAGAAGAGGCTAGCAAATTACTTAATCAGTTTGAATTACTTATTTATCTTTCCGGAGTTTATGATGCTAATAATTGTCTAGTTGGTATTCATGCCGGTCAAGGAGGAACCGAGGCCATGGATTGGACCAGTATGTTGCTGCGTATGTACACGCGTTTTTTTGAAAGAAAGGGCTGGTCGTATGAGGCGATAGACCAAACCCCGGGAGACGAGGCAGGTTTAAAAAGCGTAACTCTGGCAGTTTCGGGAAAATATGCATACGGTTATCTTAAGGGCGAGGCGGGAGTCCACCGCTTGGTTCGCCAATCTCCTTTTAATGCTGATAAACTTCGCCAGACTTCTTTTGCCTTGGTGGAAGTATTACCAGAGCTGGGAGAAGAAGATAAAAAAGATTTAGAAGTTAAAGACGATGACCTGGAGTGGGAGTTTTATCGAGCCTCTTCCCATGGCGGGCAAAATGTCCAAAAAGTCTCATCAGCCGTGCGGCTTAAACACAAACCAACTGGCATTGTTATTACTTGTCAAACCCAGCGTTATCAGGCGCAAAATAGAGAATACGCCCTAAAATTACTGCAGGCCAAATTATGGGCTCGGCAGGAAGAAGAAAGAAAAAAACAAGAACAGCAATTAAAAGGCGGTTATAAAACTCCCGGCTGGGGAAATCAGATCCGCTCTTATGTTCTTCATCCCTATCATATGGTCAAAGACCTGCGCACCGATGTTGAGACTAGTAATACTGATGCGGTGCTTGATGGAGATTTAGACATCTTTATCGAAGCAGAACTGCGGGGGTTGTCAAGCGAGTAGAAATGTGTTTAAATGGGAGTGTTTATGGAATCGAGAATCGAGGAGAAAACTCCGCCAACCAATATTGTTCATCAGGCTCTAACGCAAACTCAAGGAGTAAAACTAACTTCTATGCCGCTTATTGCCGCAGCGGTGTTTATTATCATCTTGGGTATAGTTAGTGGCTATTTATTGTCCCAGCGGGGAGCAGTAAAAGGGACTAGGGTTAGTAATGATGGTGAACTTTTGGAAAAACTGGGGAAGGGTACGGTGGTTGGTAGCAGTGATACCAAAACCTTTAGAGATAGCACAGAGGGAACGTTGGAAAGAGGTGGTATTGACGGAGAAGGTTCGCATCACCTGGTGCGGCCGGGAGGGATAAGTCAGACGGTTTATCTTACCTCTTCCATTATCGATTTGGAGCAGTTTGTTGGTCAAAAGGTCAAAGTTTGGGGAGAAACCAATAAAGCCAGAAAAGCCGGCTGGCTAATGGATGTAGGGAAAGTGGAAATATTAGAATGAAGGATGATCAAATTCGAGAAGGTATCAAAGAAATTCTACGCCGATGTTTTTGTCCTTGAAGGGATCAATTTAAAAGTCGAAAAGGGAGAATTTGCTTTTGTGGTTGGTCCAACAGGGTCGGGTAAGACTACCTTACTTCGTCTTTTAATTAGAGATTTACTGCCGACTCAGGGAAAAGTTTTTGTGGAAGATTGGGATCTTGCTCGTTTACCTCACAGTAAAATTCCGGCGCTACGCAAAAAAATTGGGGTGGTTTTTCAAGATTTAAAGTTACTCATGGATAGAACAGTTTTTGAGAATGTGGCTTTAGCTCTAGAAGTCGGGGGGGTAAAAGAAGAAAAAATAAAAAGCAAAGTGGAAGAGGTGCTAAAGCTAGTCGGCTTAGAAAAACATCTGGTAAAATTTCCTCTGGAGCTATCAGGAGGAGAGCTGCAGCGAACAGCCATTGCCAGGGCCTTAGTGGGGGAACCGGAAGTTTTACTGGCTGATGAGCCAACAGGTAATTTAGATCTGGAAACATCGTGGGAAATAGTCAAATTATTCGAAGAACTAAATAAGAAAGGCACCACTATCATTATGGCTACTCATAATGTGGATATTGTCAATAATCTGGGACGCCGGGTGATTGCTTTAGAAAAAGGTAAGCTTACTCGAGACGAAAAGAAAGGAAAATATGCGGCTTAAAACTACCTGGCAACATGTTAGACGTTCCCCTTACCAATCGCTGGCGGCGGTCTTAATTATGACTTTGACATTTTTTATCGCCTCCATTTTTATTCTGATTGGGGTAGGAGGAACAAAAGTGATTGACTATTTTGAATCCCGTCCTCAAATAACCGCCTTCTTCCGTGATGAAGCAAGTCAAGAGCAGATCGCCAGACTGCAAACCAGTCTGACCCAAACCGAAAAAATTTCCTCCACGAATTTTGTTTCCAAAGAAGAAGCCCTTAAAATTTATCAAGAGCAAAATAAAGATGATCCTTTGCTACTCGAGTTAGTTACCGCCAATGTACTGCCGGCCTCGCTTGAAGTTTCAGCAGTTAATGTGAAAGATTTAGATAGCCTGTCTCAAGTTCTTAAAAATTCAGACATTATATCGGAAGTAGTTTTTCAAAAAGACATAGTTGATACTCTTATTTCCTGGACCAACGCCGTTAGAAAAATAGGGCTGCTCGTCTTTTTAATTCTTGCCCTTATTTCCATATTGATTATTATTACGGCGCTTGGCATGAAAATTAGCATCCGGCGGGAAGAAATAGAAATTTTGCGGTTAGTGGGCGCTTCCGCTTGGTATATCCGCCTGCCTTTTATCGTCGAGGGAGTATTATATGGACTAATCGGCTCTTTTATTGCCTGGTTGCTTTCTTATGGAGCTCTTCTTTATGCCACGCCATTTATTAACTCATTTCTGTTTGGCATTCCTATATTACCTATTTCTCCTTATCTAATGCTGGGGGTGTTGGGTATAGAACTGGTGGTGGCTATAATGCTTGGGGTCATAGCCAGTTTCGCGGCAGTGCTTCGATATCTTAAGTGAAAAGAATTTTACTTACCCTAACATTATTGGCAGGATTGCTTTTAGGAGTAGCTCCGGTATTAAGTCAAACTCCTACTCCTACTCCTACTCCTTCAAACCTTTCTGAAGTTCAGCAAAAAATAAAAGACTTGGAAAACAAAGTGGCCGAACTGCGGGGTCAGGCCAGAACTCTTTCATCTCAAATTACCGTGATGGATAATCAAGTGCGCCTCACCCAACTTAGGATTGATAAAGCCCGCCAAGACCTGGAAGAATTAGAAGAAGATATAGGTACATTGAGGGGTAAAATAGAAAATTTAGAGGGGGATTTAGACAAACTCACCAAAGTACTCTTAAACCGAATAATTGCTACCTATACTGTATCTACAGTTAAACCTTGGCAGTTTTTTATTTCAGCCAAAAGTTTTTCCGATCTTCTTTACCGGATAGAGTATTTGCGGATTGCTCAAGAAAATGATAAGAGGCTAATTTTTGCTACTCAAGCTACCAAAGATAACTATGAGGATCAAAAAAAAGTTTTGGAAGAAAAACAGCAGCAGGTAGAAGCTTTAAATAGGCAGCTGGAGAACTTAATAGCGCAACTGGCCCAGCAGAAAAAGGACAAAGAAGTATTGCTGGAGGTAACGCGCAATGATGAGAAAAAATATCAGGAGTTACTAGCTAGGGCGCGAGCCGAATTTGCCGTTTCTTTGGGGCAAGGACAGGAGACTTTTATGCGAGAAGTTAAAGAGGGAGATATTATCGGGCGAGTCATCCCTTCGGCTTCCGGTTGCTCGAGTGGTCAACATCTGCACTTTGAGGTGCATAAGGGGAGTAGTATTGAAGATCCCAATAATTATTTAAAGTCAATTTCATATAGTTATGCCAGAGATTATAATACTTCTTATTATGGTTCAATAAATCCACAGGGGAGCTGGAACTGGCCGTTATTTGACCCCATTGTGATTAATCAAGGATTTGGTTCGCATGGTTTTGCCAAAGCCTTTTATCCAGAAGGAAGACATAACGGTATTGATATGGATTCTGACTCTAGTACCCAAGTGAAAGCAGTTAAGTCGGGAAAACTATACGCCGGTAGCTACCAATGCGGAGGCAGTTATCCGGGAACTCTGCTTTATGCCAAAGTTGACCAGGGAGATGGAATTAGCAGTTGGTATCTTCACATGACACCACAATGAAGATGGTAGTTTTTTTGCTGGCATTGGTTGCTTTCTTTTCTCTCAAAACCCCCGCTTATGCAGCATTTTCATTAAGTATTTCAAGTATTAACCCTGACAGTGTTTCTTATAATGAACAGGAAGTAACAGTAAATATAAGTATAAATGATTTACCGAGCGAATCTTATTTTCGTGTTGCTTGGCAAGAGTCATCAGGTAAGCCATATTTTGGATACATGAAGAATAACGCCGACGATTGGGTTAAAGTTGAATCTAGTCAGGATTGTAAAAATTATTACAAGATTTCCGATCTAACTACGACATCTTTGGTAATAAATACTAAAATTGGTGAAGAAAATACTATAAATAGCGGTTCTTATATTTTAAAAGCTAGACGGTATACTGCTAGCTGTTCTTCGTATAAAGATAGTGACCCAGTTTCAATACAAGTAAATATTCCAACGGCAACGCCTGTCCCTGCAACTCCTACTCCTGTTTCTCCAACAAATACTCCCGTTCCGTCAACCCCAACTCCAACATCAACACCTACTCCTACCAAGATAATTACACCGACTTCCAGTAAAGAGTTAACGCCGACTTCCTCATTGGTGGCTGAAATATTGGGAGAAAAAACCGCCACTTCAGAAAGTTCTCCCGAGGCGAG
>CAYUJR010000006.1:7477-16615 GCA_964445095.1 uncultured Gammaproteobacteria bacterium | reverse complement strand
TGGCTGAAATATTGGGAGAAAAAACCGCCACTTCAGAAAGTTCTCCCGAGGCGAGCGCGGAAGGGGAAGCGGTGACGGCGGGTTTTTTAGAGCGGAATTTGGCAAAAATGTTTATAATTATAGGAGGCTTACTACTGGTAGGCACAGGAATTGTTTTTAAGAAATGGAAAAAAGAAGAAAGTTTATGATAATAACACAAAGCGGCGAGGAGACACAAAAGTTTGGAGAAGAATTTGCTGTAGCCTTAACAGATAGAGTAATTGCTCTTTATGGAGAGTTGGGAAGCGGGAAAACGACATTTGTTCAGGGAATGACTAAAGGGTTGGGAATTAAACAAAGAATAATCTCGCCGACGTTTGTAATTGTTAGGCAATATAAAATTTCACCTCCGAGGAGTCCATTCGGCCACCTCGGAGGTGGCGAGGCAACGACCTCGACTCCTGCGAGGTGTAACGCTTTTTATCACGTGGATTTGTATCGAATTGAAAGCAAGAATGAACTTAAGGGGTTGGGATTAGAGGAGATAATTAGCGACCCGCAAAATATTGTAGCAATCGAATGGGCGGAGAAAATTAAAGATTTGTTGCCAAAAAAAAGAATTGATATATACTTTGAATATATTGATGAACACAAACGAAGAATTACAATCAAAAAAAGCAATTAAAATTATTAAGCAGGGCGGTATTGTGGTTTTTCCTACTGATACGGCGTTTGCTGTTGGGTGTCGGATAGACAACGAGAAAACGGTTGAGCGGTTGTTTGCTATTAGAAAAAGACCCCAAACGCAGGCCACGCCGGTGTTGGTTGATACAGTCAAAATGGCACAGGACTATTTATTACCAATACCTAGAGAAGTTATTAATAAACTGATCGAGCCGTATTGGCCGGGAGCATTGACTATTATCTTTTCTTGTAGGGTTGATAAAGTTCCCAGTCTTGTTCGTGGCGGAGGGAATACTTTGGGAGTTAGAATTCCCAATCACCCGATTGCCCGCGCCATTATTCGCGGTGTAGGCGTACCGATTCTTGGTCCATCAGCCAATTTTCATGGAGCAAAAACTCCCTATAAAATAGAAGACCTTGATAATAATTTTATAAAAAAGGTAGATTTCGTTGTTGATGGCGAGTGTCCAATAGGTCAACAATCAACAGTTTTTGATTGCACGAGCAAGCCATGGAAAATTATCCGTAAAGGAGCGTTAAAATTATGAATACCTTACTTATTGATACAACTAGCAATGAAGAGATTGAGGTGGGATTAAGGATTAACAACAAAAAGTATGCTATTAAACAAAAAATTGATAAGCGCCGAGCGCAAGTAGTTCTGCCATTAATTGATAAAATTTTAAGAAAGAATAATGTTAGATTATCAGATTTAAACGAAATAGAAGTTAATACCAAAGAAGGTTCTTTTACCGGTATCAGAGTTGGTTTGTCTATAGCACAAGCTCTTAGTTTTACTCTTAAAATACCGCTAAAAAAGGTGATATACTAAAAATATGAATCCTGCCTATCTTTTTTTACCTCACCATTCTAATAATTATCGGGCTAAACTGTTACATCATCCTAATCTCTTACTGCTACTGATTTTATTAGTTGTCTTTGGCCTGGGGATTAATATAGTAAAAGTTAGCATGCCGACTGTTTTGGGAGTCGCTACAGATATTTCTGTGGAAAGGCTGGTAGAATTAACTAATCAAGAAAGGGTCAGTAATGGTATTGCGCCTCTCACCTTGAATAATCAACTTTCCCAAGCCGCTTGGCAAAAAGCGCAGGATATGTTTACCAAAAACTACTGGGCGCATAATGCTCCTGACGGTCGGGTCCCGTGGGTTTTTATTACAGATAGCGGATATCAATATATTTATGCCGGAGAAAATTTGGCGCGGGATTTTGACGATTCACGAGGAGTAGTCAGCGCCTGGATGGAAAGCTCCGGTCATCGTCAAAACATTCTTTCCAGTAACTATCAGGATATCGGTTTTGCCGTAGTTAATGGCAAGCTTAACGGAAAAGAAACCACGCTGGTAGTTCAATTATTCGGAACAAAAAAAGAGGCTGCTACCTCTCCAATTTTTGCAGCCCAAACAAAAGCTCCGCCAAAGCTGTCAATAAACTTTAAATTAATTACCCGCCATACGTCTACTGTTATAATAAGTTTATTATTAATGATATTAGCCATAGATATGGTTGTTGCTCATCAAAAAAGACTAGTCCGTCTGGTGGGGCATAATTTTGACCATATAATTTTTTTGGGAGGTCTTCTTCTCATAGTTATGAGTAAAGGAGGTGCGATACTTTAATTAAAAAAATGCTTTCCCACGCTCCACATTACCTAGTCCTGCTAATAATTTTTATGGCAATTATCTTGTCAAAGTTTTTCTTTTCTTTTGACCAGCAGCAGCTTATTCAAGCGCTTTTGGCTATTACTATTATTTATGTGGGTTGGGGTATTTTCCATCATTATCAAGAACATGATTTATCCACCAAAATTGTGATAGAATATATACTCATTGCCGGCATAGCTATGATGATAGTAATGATTGCTTTAAGAGGAGGATTATAGTGAAAGGTGTCATTCTGGCAGGAGGTCTAGCAACGAGATTACGGCCTCTAACGTTAGTTACTAATAAACATCTATTACCGATTTATAATAAGCCGATGATTTTTTATCCCCTAGAAGCCATGATGAAGGCTGGTGTTAAAGAAGTTTTACTGACTAGTTCTCCGGACCATGCCGGGCATTTCGCTAATTTATTAGGAGGAGGAGAAAAGTTTAATATAAAACTTTATTATGATATACAAGAAAATCCTAAAGGTGGAATTGCCGAAGCTATTTTATTGGCCAAAGAGTTTGCTAGGAGAGAAAAAATTCTGGTAATTCTGGGAGATAACATTTTTAACTTTAATTTACATAATAGCGTAGAAGAATTTAATAAACAAGAACAAGGGGCGGTGGTATTTGGGGTGAGGATGCCTACTGAATCAGAACAATATGGAGTAATTGAGATAGACGAGAATAATAGAGTTCTATCTATAGAAGAAAAACCAGAGCGCCCCAAATCAGATATTGCTCAAACTGGTATTTACTTATATGACGAACGCGTATTTGATTTTATCAAGTTGCTCAAGCCTTCTGTTAGGGGAGAATTAGAAGTGACAGATCTTAATAATTACTATACAAAAGAAGGTACGCTTAAATGTGAATTAATTGATTGGTGGGTAGATGCGGGGACTTCTTTTGACGAATTACTGCGAGCTAATAATTTAGTAGCGGAAAAAGTAAAAGATGGAGAGATAGTATGAGATTACTAGTGACAGGCGGAGCGGGATTTATCGGCTCAAACTTTATCCTCTATTGGATGAGACAGCACCCGCAAGATACAATTGTTAATTTAGACAAACTTACTTATGCCGGAAATTTGGAAAATTTACAATCTGTGGTAGACAACCCTAATTACTCATTTGTAAAAGGCGATATTTGTGATGATGAAGTTGTGGAAAAAGCCATGGAAGGAGTAGATATGGTGGTTCATTTTGCGGCCGAGAGCCACGTTGACAGATCAATTACCGGACCGGCAGTATTTGCGATGACCAATGTGATTGGCACCCAAGTTCTGCTTGATAGTGCCCTCAAGCACAATGTGAAGCGTTTTCATCACGTTTCTACAGATGAAGTTTATGGTAGCCTAGAACTTAATAATCCGAACAAGTTTGATGAACGAACAATTTATAACCCCAGAAGTCCGTATGCAGCGAGTAAAGCTGGGTCAGATCATTTAGTTCGCGCTTATTACACTACTTACAATCTGCCTATAACTATTACAAATTGTTCCAATAATTTCGGGCCTTATCAATTTCCGGAAAAACTGATTCCGCTTTCAATCACAAATCTCTTAGAAGGTAAAAAAGTTCCAATTTATGGAGATGGACTTTATGTACGTGATTGGCTTTACGTAGAAGACCATTGCCGAGCAATTGAGCTGGTTTTACAAAATGGAAAAGTTGGCGAAACGTATTGTGTTGGAGGACTAACAGGAGATATTAATAATCTAACAGTAGCCAAAAAAATTCTTAAAGTTCTTGGTAAGAGCGAGGATTTAATTGAATTTGTCACAGATAGACCAGGACATGATAGGAGATATGCCATTGACTGGTCGAAAATAAATCGGGAACTTGGCTACCAGCCACAGCACGATTTTGATGAATGGCTAGAGAATACCGTCAGGTGGTACGAAGAGCATCAAGATTGGTGGAAAAGAATTAAAAGCGGAGAATATCATGATTAAGATTTTAGGGACTGGGCTTTCTGGGCTGGTAGGTTCAAGAATTGTAGAGCTCCTCGAGGATAAATATAGGTTTGAAGACCTAAGTTTGGCAGCAGGCGTTGACATAACAGATAAAAGTTCCGTGCTGGAAAAAATAGACCAGTCGGGGGCGCCAATAATTGTTCACCTGGCTGCTAAAGCTGACGTTGACGGTTGCGAGAAAGATAAACGTTTGGGAAAAGAAGGTAGAGCCTGGCAAATTAACGTTTCAGGCACACAAAACATAGTTGATGCTTGTCGAAAAACTCACAAGAAAATAATTTATATCTCCACAGACTTTGTCTTTGACGGAACAAATCCGCCAACTGGCGGATACAGCGAGGAGGACGTGCCGCATCCGATAAACTGGTATGGGCAAACAAAATGGGAAGGCGAGCAAATTGCTAAAAACTCCGGTCTTGACTTTATTATTATGCGCATAGCCTATCCCTATCGGAAAGAATTCCCCAAGAAACGAGATTTTGTCCGTTCGATGATAGCCAAATTTGAAAATCAAGAAAAGGTTTTGGCGGTTAGCGATCATATCATGACACCGACATTTATTGATGATATTGCCAGTGCTTTGGATATTTTAGTAAGGGCTAATTCTAGTGGAATTTATCATGTGGTTGGTAGTCAATTCGTAAGTCCTTTCCAGGCGGCCAGTCTGGTAGCCGATATTTTTGGCTATGATAAAAAGTTAATAGAGAAAACAATAAGAGAACAATACTTCAAAGATCGGGCGGCTCGACCCTTCCACCTGGCATTAAGAAATGATAAAATACAAAAATTAGGCGTCAAAATGAAAACTTTGAGGGAAGGATTAATGTTGATATGACAATTACCTTTATTGGCCATGGCTATGTGGGATTGGTAACTGCCAGTATCTTTGCAGATTTAGGAAATACTGTTTGGGTTGTTGGTCACACGCCAGAAAAAATAGCTAATCTCCAAAAAGGAATTTTGCCGATTTTTGAGCCGGGATTAGAAGAAATAGTTAAAAGAAACACTAAGGCTAAAAGACTAATTTTTACTCTTGATTATGATCAAGCTATTCCAGAATCTAAAATAGTTTTTATTGCCGTTGGTACACCGCCAAAAGATAATGGTGAAGCCGATCTTTCTACAGTTTTTGAGGTAGCAAAAAAAATTGCCAATCATCTTAATGGTTATACTGTTATTGCCACAAAAAGCACAGTTCCTGTAGGTACAAATAAACAAGTTAAGCAGATGGTAAAAGATATAATCTCTGCCAAAGTAACATTTGATATTGCGTCAATTCCTGAGTTTTTACGAGAAGGGCAGGCAATTTCCGATACTCTTCATCCTGATCGGATTGTGATTGGAACTGAAACTGAAACAGCAAGGGATATTCTAATAGAACTTCATAAGCCAATAGATGGCACTTTTGTATTAACAAATGTTGAGACGGCGGAGATGATTAAGTACGCCTCTAATGCGTATCTAGCAACTAAAATCTCTTTTGCTAATGCCATTGCCTATCTTTGTGAACTAACCGGAGCCGATGGACTGACGGTTTTACAAGCAGTTGGATTTGATAAAAGAGTGGGCAGCAGTTTTCTGGCTCCGGGCGCAGGATACGGAGGAAGTTGTTTCCCTAAAGATGTTAAAGCCTTGGTGGCCATAGCTAGACAGCACGGTTATAACTTTAATCTTCTTAAAGAGGTGCAAAATATTAATTATCAGGCGACCATAAATATTGTTCAAAAAGCCAAAAAACTGCTGGGTGGAAATTTAAAAGGTAAGGTCATTGGCTTGCTTGGTTTGGCATTTAAACCCGATACCGACGATATGAGAGATGCTCCCTCACTTACTATTATTAAACAACTTCTCAAGGAAGGGGCAAAAATTAAGGCTTACGACCCAATAGCCATAGACAATGCTAAAAAAACCATAAAGGGGATTAATTTTGAAAAAGATTCCTATGCAACAGCCAAAGAATGTGATATATTAATTATAATTACAGAGTGGAATGAGTTTAGGCAACTGGATTTACACAAAATTAAAAGCCTAATGAAGACACCCATCATCTTGGACGGACGAAATATTTACGAACCAAAAATAGTCAAAGGCATGGGCTTTATTTATCAGGGAATAGGTAGAAATTAAGAATTTATTTTAATCTATGAGTAAAAAAAAGGCATTAATTACCGGAATTACCGGTTTTGCGGGAAGTCATTTAGCAGAATTATTACTTAAGGAAGATTACGAAGTTTTTGGGACCACCAGGCCTCGTAGCAAGACTGACAATATAGACCATTTACGCCGAAAAATAATTCTCGAAGATGCTGATTTACTGGATTCGCATTCTCTTTACGCCATCTTGCGCAAAATAAAACCGGATTACATTTTCCATTTAGCAGCCCAGTCTTTTGTCCAAAGCTCGTGGGCAAATCCAGCTACTACCATGGAAATTAATGTAGTTGGTACAGTCCATCTTTTTGAGGCAATTAGAAGAGCAGAGATAGACCCGGTCGTTCAGATTGCCTGTTCTTCGGAAGAGTATGGCCTAGTTTTGCCAGAAGAGATTCCGGTTAAAGAAACAAACCCTTTGAGACCGTTATCTCCCTATGCGGTTTCTAAGGTGGCTATGGATTATTTGGGATATCAATATTATCAAAGTTATGGCATAAAAATAGTTAGAACTAGAGGATTCAACCATACTGGTCCCAGGCGCGGAGAGATTTTTGTCACTTCAAATTTTGCTAAACAGTTAGCAGAAATAGAAAAAGGAAAAAAAGAAGCGATTGTTGAAGTGGGTAGTCTTGACCCCAAAAGAGACTGGACCGATGTTCGCGATATGGTTAGAGCATATCTATTAGCTGTACAAAAATGTGCTTATGGTGAAGTCTATAATATCTGCAGCGAGAAGACAGTCGGAGTTAAGGAGATGCTTGATATGCTTCTCTCCATGTCAAGAGTTAAGATAAAAATAAGACGGGAACAATCTCGCATGAGACCTTCCGATGTACCAATTCTACTGGGAGATTGTAAAAAATTTAAACAGACTACCGGTTGGGAGCCACAAATTACATTCAAAAAAACCATGGAAGATCTCCTTAATTACTGGAGAGAGCGTGTTTAGGAAACGTGATGAAAGTAATCATTATAAACCCCACCTATAACGAAAAGGGAAATATCGAAAAACTGATCGGAGTTTTAGAAAAGGATATTTTTCCCAAAATTAAAAATCACCAGATGTATATTCTGGTAGCTGATGATAATTCGCCAGACGGTACGGCAGGAGTAGTCAAAAAACTGACTGCTAAATATAAAAATCTCCATCTTATCAGTGGAGAAAGACATGGTTTGGGAGCGGCTTATGTTCGGGCCATGGATTACGCTATTAGAAAACTGGGAGCAGAGGTGATATTTGAAATGGACGCAGACCTTTCCCATGATCCCAAAAAAATTCCGGAATTTTTGCAAAAAATAGACGAGGGTTATGACATGGTTATTGGTACACGCTATAGCGCCGGAGGTTCTATTCCGCCCAATTGGGGTTTGCATCGCAAGCTTTTTTCCATTTTCGGTAACTTAATTGTGCGAACTATTCTGATGCGTTTTTGGATTCATGATTGGACGGGCGGATTTCGCGTCCTTCGCAAAGAAGTATTTCTTAGGGAAAAGTCGGAGTTGACAGCCTTTCGCGGTTACACTTTTCAAGTGTCATTTTTGCACAAGGCGGTGAGAGACGGTTTTAAAATTACCGAAGTTCCGATTGCTTTTACCGATAGAACTTTAGGTCGTTCCAAAATCGCTCCCAGGGAATATATTATTGATCTTCTCAAGTATGTTATTAAAACTCGTTTTTGGGAAATTCTCCATAGTCCCTTTCCCAAATATGCCATTACTGGATTTACAGGCTATCTTATTAATGCCGTTTCTCTTGAAGTTTTTAAGAGTATTGGTTTCCATTCAGGAGTGGCTGGCGCCATGGGAGCAGAACTTTCCATTGTCTGGAATTTTATGCTCAATAATTTTTGGGCCTTCTCTAAATATAAAATTACCACGGCTACTCGCGTGCCGTTAAAATTTCTTGAATTTAATCTTGTTTCTGCCGGTTCGGTCTTAATTATCGGCGGGGTAATTACTGTAGGAACTAATCTATTTGGCGATACAAGAATCGTGAGACAGATATTTTTGGTAGTAGCAATAGCCTTTTTTGTCATTCCTTATAGCTATTCGATGTATAATTTCTTTATATGGAAAAGATGGCGACCAAGATTTCTACACAAAATTCAAGATTTAATTGGTTAAATCTCTCTCTGGCGGGAATTTTACTCCTGGCAGCTTTCCTGCGGCTTTACAAGATTTCCGATTACATGACCTTTTTGGGAGATGAAGGTAGGGATGTTTTAATAGTAAAACATTTGTTGGAGGGAGACTTGGTGGGCTTGGGGCCTACAGCTTCGGTTGGTGGTTTTTTTACCGGTCCTATTTATTACTATTTGATGGCTCCCTTTCTCTGGCTTTTTCGCCTTGACCCAACAGGGCCGGCAGTGATGGTGGCTCTTTTTGGAATAGCTACTGTTTTTTTAGTTTTTCTGGCCGGTAAGATTTTCTTTAACACAAAAGCAGGAATTATGGCCACTGCGCTTTATGCCGTATCGCCAGTCGTTATTGCCTTTTCCCGCTCTTCCTGGAATCCAAATCCGCTGCCATTTTTCTCACTTCTGGCAGTTCTGGCAATTTACCAGGGAGTTAAAAGCGGCAGATGGTGGTTTTTCGTTTTTGCCGGAATAATGTTGGGGATAGCACTGCAGCTACACTATATTGCCCTGTTTCTAATAATAAGTATCGGACTTTA
>CAYUJR010000006.1:0-7377 GCA_964445095.1 uncultured Gammaproteobacteria bacterium | reverse complement strand
TGATTGGTTTTGCCCCATTTTTGGCATTTGAGGCCACGCACAGCTTTCCCAATACTAAAACCGTAGCTAATTTTGCCCTTGGTGGTACCGGAGAAACCGGTTTTACGGGAGGAAAATTTATCGAAATTATCATGAATGCTTCTTTTAGGCTATTCGGCAGGCTGGTAACTCGCTTTCCTCCGCCCGAACAAGTTGATATCTCAATACACCTCAATATTACCCTGTGGTACTGGTTAACGATTTTCTTGGCAATCTCCTCAATAGCTTTAGTTATTTGGCAATTTTCTCAAGCATTGCAAAAAAAGCAGAATTACTCTTTTGGTTTATTATTGCTTATTACCTGGTTTTTGACGGGAGTATTTCTTTTTGGTTTCTATAAAAAACCAATTTATGATTATTATTTTGGCTTTATGTACCCCTTGCCGTTTTTACTGATTGGTAATTTAATAAGCACTGTTGGCGCCAGTAAACAAAAGTTAGCAGGATTAGTGGCAGTTACAGGTTTTGTAGCGCTATTTTTATTTAATCTTGACGGTATGCCCTTCAAATATTCACCCAACAGTCAACTAACTCAAGTAAAAAAAATAAGCGAGTTTGTTTTAGAAAAAACAGAAGGTCGGCCTTTTAATTTCGCTCTGATAACTCTCGGTAATTCAGATCATGGGTATCGCTATTTTTTTGATCTGGCAGGTAACCATCCTATTACAATTGAAAATGAAATGAATGACCCGGGAAGAAAAACAGTGACAGATCAATTATTGGTAATTTGCGAGGATTCTGGATGTCAGCCTCTTGGTCATCCGCTGTGGGAAGTGGCGGGGTTTGGTAGAGCAGAAATAGCTGGCGAGTGGCAGGTATCAGTAGTTAAAGTCTACAAACTCACCCATTATAAAAAATAAAGATAATTTGAGTTTGCAAGCTTTGCTTATAAACTCATCCACTACCTCGCTAACTAAATATTGTATAATAGTTTGGTGAGCAAGATTTATCTCTCTGTTGTCATTCCCTCCTACAATGAGATGGTTAATTTACAAAAGGGGGTATTGGTTAAGGTCGGACATTTTTTGCAGAAAAAGTTTGACCAAAAGGGTTTTGAAGTGATTGTGGTTGATGACGGGTCTGATGACGGCAGCCGTGAATTTGTCGAGCAGTTTATCCGGAAAAATAAAAACTTTAACCTCATCAAAAATTCTCATACCGGTAAGGCGGGGGCGGTTACAAGCGGTATATTGGCGGCAAAGGGCGAGATAGTGCTTTTTACCGATATGGATCAGGCGACTCCCATTGGGGAAATAGATAAATTATTGCCATATTTTTCCGACTGGGATATTGTAGCTGGTTCGCGAAATAATCAGCGAAAAGGCTCGCCGTTCTCAAGAATTATTATGGCCAGGGGATTTATGTTGCTGCGAACAATTATTTTAGGACTACGAGGAATTAGTGATACTCAATGCGGATTCAAAGCCTTTAAAAAAGAGGCGGCCCAGAAACTCTTCGGAAAAATAAACATGCTTCACCATGGATTTCAAACAGTTTCCGGCTCGGCGGTGACAGCCGGTTTTGATGTGGAACTGCTATATTTAGCCCAAAAACTAGGGTATAGAATTAAAGAAGTGCCGGTTAATTGGCTATATGTAGAGACACGCCGAGTAAGTCCTGTTAGAGATTCAATTGATGGACTGATTGACTTGCTGCGAATTAAATACAACGATATTAAAGGATTATACGATTGATGTCAAAGTTAAAGTTTATTATTAGTGGTTATTTATTGACAGTTATTGGTTTATTTCTTTATTCCTATACCCAAGTTGATCTTAATTTAACTCTTTCTCAGTGGTCGATCTGGAAAACTATTCAAACATCATTTCAATACATCGGCTGGTTCAATCGTCCACTGTCAACTTTAATTTATTTAATTATCCTCTTGCTACTTACCGTTTGTTATTTACTGTTTTTGTGGAATATTAAGAGGAAGCAGCTATTAGCTAGGCATTTTTGGTGGTTGATTGGCGGCATGTCGTTAATACTGCTGTTTTCCTATAATGCCTTTTCTTATGACCTTTTTAATTACATGTTTGACGCGCGAATTTTTACTCTGCACCAGCAAAACCCATATCTATATAAAGCTCTTGATTTTCCCAATGATCCTTGGATTAATTTTATGCGCTGGACTCACAGAACCTATCCTTATGGTCCGGTCTGGTTAGGATTAACAATCCCCTTATCATATTTGGGCTTTCAGATTTTTCTGCCAACGCTATTCCTGTTTAAAGCCTTAATGGTGGGAAGCTTTATCGGTACTATTTATTTTATTGGTAAAATTTTCCAAAAAATTAAACCTGCCGATGGACTTTTTGGCATGGCTTTTTTTGCCCTCAATCCACTGGTGATTATAGAAAGCTTAGTATCAGCTCACCATGACATAGTGATGGTTTTTCTAGTAACAATGGCTATTTATCATCTTTTGAACAAAAACTATATTCGAGCATTTTTATTGCTCTTTTTATCTATTGGAATTAAGTTTGCTACTATTTTATTAATTCCGATTTTTATTATCGTTCTTCTTTGGCAAATAAAAAGAAGATTAATAGAAAATGAGACGCTTTTTAGTTATAGCTTGGCGGCCATGGTTATGGCTATTATCTTTGCTTCCCAGCGGACAGAACTTCAGCCTTGGTATCTACTTTGGCTTTTCCCATTTGTTTCTCTTCTAACAAGGCGATTACTAATTATAGTTTCCTTTCTTCTTTTATCGGTTGGTTTACTGCTCCATTATGCGCCCTTTCTTTACAGCGGTAATTGGAACCCGCCAATTCCCACCATTAAACTTTGGATTACTGCGTCATTTCTGATTAGCAGTTTTATTTTATGGAAAATATTCAAAAAAGCTAAAGGGATAATGCTATAATATCTTTAATGAAGAAATACGCCATACCTATTATCCTCCTTATCTTAATTATTTTTTATTTCGCGACCAGACTTTACGATATTATGGGTTTGCCGCTTTTTACCGATGAGGCTATTTATGTACGCTGGTCGCAGATTGCCAGGTACGATGCTAACTGGCGGTTTATCTCGCTGACCGATGGCAAACAACCCTCGTTTGTCTGGCTAACCATGACTATGATGAAGTTTGTACAAGATCCGCTGTTGGCAGGTAGACTAGTTTCGGTAATGGCCGGATTTATAAGCTTAATTGGTTTGTTTTTTTTGGGCAGAGAGATTTTTCGCAGTACCTGGGTGGGAATAGCATCAATCGCCTTATATATTATTTTTCCTATGGCTCTAGTTTACGACCGGATGGCCTTATACGATGGTTTGGTGGGAACTTTTACTATTTGGGGATTGTATCTGCAAATCCTAGTAATTCGTTATTTACGTCTTGATACGGCGTTACTGCTGGGGATGGTGACGGGAGGAGGAGTTCTAACCAAAACATCAGCTTTTTTTAGCATTTATCTCTTGCCGTTTTCTCTTTTACTTTTTAATTTCTTCGTCAAAAAACGGCTGGTTAATTTTTTAAGATGGATGGGACTGGCTGTGCTGGCAGTTATTCTGACATATGGTTATTATTCGATATTGAGGCTTTCTCCCTTTTTGCATATCATTAATGAGAAGAATAGTATTTTCGTTTATTCTTTTCGTGATTGGTTGGGTCATCCTTGGGAATTTTTTTGGGGAAATCTACTAGGAGAATGGGATTGGTTTATAAAATATGTGAGCTGGCCAGTAATAGCCCTAATAGCTGGTTCGTTCTTAGTTTATCGGCAATATACTCGGGAAAAATTACTATTGCTTGTTTGGTTTGCCGTTCCCTTTGTGGCGCTGGCTTTATTTGGAAGAGTGCTTTATCCCAGGTTTATTTTTTTTATGATTTTGCCGCTTCTTCCGCTAGCGGCTTTATCATTCATTTTCTTAGCAACTCAACTAAAGAAAACTTTAGTAGTGGCTATTTTAGCTTTTCTTTTACTGTTAATATCTTTTCGTACTGATTACTTTATTTTAACTAATTTTGCTCGCGCGCCTGTTCCGTTTCAAGACCTTGAACAATACATCAACAGTTGGCCGGCAGGCGGAGGTTTACGGGAAATTATCGCCTTTTTAGACAAGCAAGCTCAAAAAGGGAAAATTTACGTGGCCAGTGAAGGAACGTTTGGCAGCCTGCCAACTTATGGAGTAGAAATTTATTTGGGCGATAATAAAAATGTAGAAAAAAGAGGCATCTGGCCTTTGCCAAAAGAAGGCATAGAAGCAGATCTTCAAGAAAAAGCCAAAACGATACCAGTCTATTTTATCTTTAATCAAACACAAGTTTTTCCTGACAAATGGCCTATTACTTTTATCGCCCGTTATCAAAAAGGCGTAGGAAATTCCTACATGAGTCTTTATCAAGTTAACCCATGAAGTCACGAAAATTGTATTTACTGGTAATTGGAGTTTCTCTCCTGCCTCTAATAAGTCTTTTTATCGCTCAAGATCTTATTCATACCCATGATGGCTTAGTTCATTTACCAAGAATTGGCGCTTACTATAAAGCCTTACTTGATGGACAGATTCCCGTTCGTTGGGCAGAGGATTTAAATTACGGTTACGGCATGCCGCTTTTTAATTTTATCTACCAATTGCCGTATTTTATTGCCTCACTCTTTATTTTTATTGGCGCAGGTTTAACTACTGCTTTTAAGCTAACACTAGCCCTAAGCTATTTACTCTCCGCTATTTTTATGCTGGCTTTCACCCGTCAGTTTTTTAAAGATGACCAAAAGGCTTTACTTGTCACCATTTTTTATCAATTTGCCCCTTTTCGTTTAGTAGAACTGTTAATTCGAGGAAGCTTTGGTGAAGTTTATACTTATGCTTTTCTGCCGCTGGCTCTTTGGGGAATGATTTTGTTTTTGCAAAAGAAAACCTACCGGAATTTTTTACTAACCGGTTTTGGAGTTGCCTTATTAGTGCTTTCTCACAACTCGGTTAGTCTGCTTTTCTTCGCCATTATTCTTCTTTTTTTGATATTTTTTGCCAAGACCAAGAAAAATTTTACAGTCGGTAGTTTGGCTCTTTTGCTGGGATTATTATTATCATCTTTTTATTGGCTGCCAGCCATTATGGAGCACAAATATACCCACGGCAATCTTTATATGAGAAACGTTTATCTTGATTATTTTGTGCCGTTATGGCAATTTTTTGTCCCGAATTTTTTAAATAGTAAAATATTCCAAACAGAGGGTATCTCCGTGCAATTTGGCTTATTTCATGAAATAGCGCTAGTAGCTTCAATTTGGTTTTTACTAAAGAAGAAATTAGATGAAAAGAGCAAAAAAATTATTTATTTTTGCCTGGTACTTATCGTTGGTTCTCTTTTATTCACGCAAAGTATCTCCAAAATTATTTGGGCAAATATTTCTCTAATTCGGCAATTTCAGTTCCCCTGGCGATTTCTGTCAGTCGCTGTTTTAGGCTCGGCTCTTCTCTCTACTAATTATCTTTCATTGGCAATATTTAAAAAGAAGGCCGCTTACATAATTTTATTAGTAATGTTAATATTTTCTACTGCCTATTATTGGAAGCCCCAGCTCGGGGTAGACAAAATAGATGAAGCTTACTACTGGAATTTTCCTCTAAACACTACTTATTATGGAGAAACGGATGTAGTTTGGTCAGCGGGGCCGGCTAAGGAATATCCTAAGGAAAGAGTCGAAATAATAGGCGGCGAGGGGGGAATTAAAAATTTTTACAAGAAATCAAATCTTCACACATTTGCTGTTAATGCCAAGACAGATATTGTCATCGTCGATCACACCCAATATTTTCCGGGATGGAGAGTGTTTATTGATAACCTACCGGTTCCCATCCAATTTCAAGATGCTAACTGGCGGGGAGAAATTACTTTTTCCGTTCCCAAGGGAGAACATATTGTAAAAGTTGTTTTTGGAGAAAGTAAGCTTCGTTTGGTCGCTGATATTATTAGTATGGCGAGCCTGGCAGGTGTTTTATTACTGGGTATTTTTAAAGCAAGGGTTAAGATATGAGCAAAAAAGAGTTATTGTTAGCGAGTCTTCTATTAGCATTGATATCCGTATTTTTTTTCTATCAAGTTTTTCTTAAAGGATATATTCCTTTCCCTGGTGATTTGCTGATTAGTGAATATAATCCCTGGAGAACTTATTCATATTTGGGGTACAATCCCGGTTCTTATCCCACTAAGCTACAATACTTTGACGCTATTAGACAGTTATATCCTTGGCAGACTTTGGTAACAGACATATTAAAAAAAGGAGAGATTCCCTTATGGAATCCGTATAGCTTTTCCGGCTCACCGCTTCTTGCCAACTTTCAGTCTGCCGTATTTTATCCGCTGAATTTATTATATTTAGTGCTACCGCAAATTATCAGTTGGACTATTTTGGTAATGCTGCAGCCGCTTCTGGCAGGAATTTTTATTTACCTATTTACTAGAGAAATTGGACTGGGGAAAATTGGCAGTTTTTTTTCGGCCATAGCATTCTCCTACTCGCTATTTATGTCGGTTTTTCTGGAATACAAGATTATCGGACACACCATACTTTGGCTACCGTTCTCCTTGTTGTTTTTGGAGAAACTGACTAAACAAGTAAAGCTAATAAATATTGGTATTTTTACCATATCTATTGCCTTGATATTGCTGGCTGGCCATTTGCAGCTAGCAGTTTTAAGCTTAATTTTTATTACCGCTTATGGATTGGTAAAATTTAAAAAAAAGCGGTTATGGCTGGTTTTACTAGCTCTTGGCATAGGACTTTCCTCGTTACAAATTATCCCAACTTTTGAGTTGATTGTTAATTCCGCCCGCAGTAGCCAACCCTACGCTTTTCTGGTAGAAAATCTGCTATTGCAACCTAAACAGCTAGTTGGTTTTATTTCGCCTGACTTTTTTGGTAATCCAGCTACCAGAAATTATCTATTGACCAATTCTTATCCGGGAAATGCTTTGTATATTGGGTTAATCCCTTTTGTCTTTTCGCTTTTTTCGCTGGTACTTTTTAGGAAAAATTCATTAATCAAATTTTTTTCACTGACCAGCTTAATAATTATTCTATTCATAGTCCGCAGTCCCATAACGGAAATTCTCTATAAAATACAGATTCCTTTTTTCTCCACCAGTTCTCCCAAAAACGCTATCTTTTTATTAAGTTTTGCTTTGAGCATACTGGCCGGTTATGGGCTGGAATACTGGAGTAAGGATAAAGGTCAATTATTTAAAAAAATACTCTTTATCTTTGGGGGAATTTTTGTTCTCTGTTGGCTACTGGTAATAGCAACTCATCCCGCCTTCAGTAGCAAAAACTTTTTATATTCCACCGCTCTGTTTGGAGTTTTGTCTGTTCTTATTTTAATTGG
>CAYUJR010000005.1:0-50422 GCA_964445095.1 uncultured Gammaproteobacteria bacterium | reverse complement strand
CATAATGACAAAAAGCATTGTTTTAGATTTTAAGAAAGTTGAAATTTTACTTAGCCTTCTATTATTGGCTCTCCTTTTGGGAGCTTTTACGGGAGGTCTTTTTAGATAATTAAAATCTAAAATAAAGTAATTTTTAAGACCTCCCCAACGGGAGGTTTTTTAATGCTTTGAAAGGGGGTGAATAGAATGAGCGTAGAAATAAATCCAAATGTTCCCGTAATAACAGGAGGAACAACTGAATTTCCCGCCGGAGGCGCAAGTGTTCGAGTAGAAGCAGACGTTACGAAAGTAAATGGATTGGATCATGGAGATATATCTGGTAGAGGAATGTGTGTAGTCGTCTTTGATGCAACAAGCTACGATCTGCAAAGAGTTGTTAGGCCAGAAAGTGGAACAAGTCAGGTTGATGCTAGTTTGTCTAAGCCAGCAGAAAAAACTGGACCTCAAGCTCAACCTAGTAATAGTATAGTGGGTGTTATGAATGCCTAAAATTGTTTTGTTTTTGACAAATATTTAGCAGTATGTTATTATCAAAATAATGTCATTACAAAGCAATCAAATTATTGGAATTATTATTGCCTTCCAAGGGGGAGGTCTATTGCGGTAGTTTTTTAAAATGCTCCGCAAAATGAAACCTCCCCAACGGGAGGTTTTTTAATGGAAAGGAGGTGTAAATATGGTAGAACAAGCTAGAGGAAATAATCATGGAGAAGAGCAGGAAGGTTTGAGGGAAGCACGTCATCATCTTGCCGTTGGCGTCAGTTGTCTTATGTTGGCAATGCGTGCGCTGGGTAGAGATTTACCACCACACGTCAGTGGTACTCATGAGCTGGCAAGACACCTTTTGTCTGAAGGCAACAATGGCCATCCTGAACAAAAGCCAACTGTTACACATCAAGATGCAATGTTGTTAAATGAGGTTGGTGATTGGTTTAATGACCTAACAATACGCGCAGGAGGCGTCTGGGAACAGGTCGAACCTACGGACAAATAAGCATAACTTTCTAATCCCTAGTAGCATTTATTAACTAAAGTTGGTAAAATGGGCGAGGTCTGGACGGTTAGTTTAGTGGTAGAGCAGTCCGACATGACGTCGGACGGGTCATAGGTTCAATGGGAATACTATATATTCTAAGATCTTTAGTAAATGATCGGTATTACATCGGATCAACTAATAATTTAGAAAGAAGATTAGTTGAGCATAATTTTGGAAGATTAAAGTATACGCAATTAACAAGACCTTTCAAGCTTGTTTTTAGTCAGCGATACGAAAGCTTGAGCAAAGCAAGAAGTATTGAGTATAAACTAAAAAGGTTAAAGAGAAGGGACATAATTGATAGAATAGTTGTTAGCAAAAGAATTTTATTGGGCGCTTAGCTTAGGGTAGAGTAGTCGCTTGATGCCCGCCTGTCAAAATGCGCTTGTAGCTCAGGGGTAGAGCGCTTCGTTGACATCGAAGAGGTCCATGGTTCAAATCCATGCAGGCGCACACCGCGGCGGGCAGGTGCGACAGGCCGTAGGTCCAAAATCCTACAATGCCCACGCCTGAGTTGGCTAGAGCGTCACATTGACATTGTGAAGGTCGGTGGTTCAAGTCCACCAGCGGTCACTTTATTATATATTTTTATCTATAATTTCTCGGTATAATCGAGGCTAAATTTATAGATTTAATTATGGACTATTACAGTACTGGCCGAGAAAGCCCATCTGCCTCTCTGGCTCAAGCTACTCTTACCGGTCTGGCCCCGGACGGAGGACTTTATCTGCCACGAGTGATTCCCCGTCTTTCAGCCAAAATGATAGAAAAATTTCGCTTTCTCTCTTTTACCGAGGTGGCCTTAGAGCTGGCAAAAATGCTTTTTGCAGGCGATATCGCAACTAAAAACTTACGACAAATTGTCAATGAAAGCATGAACTTCCCAGTCAATCTTAAAAAATTAGATAATAACCTTTGGGTTTTAGAACTTTTTCATGGCCCCACGCTGTCGTTTAAAGATTTTGGGGCCCGTTTTATGGCCAGACTCACTTCCGCTTTAGCCAATAGCAATAAAAAAACTACCACTGTCATGGTGGCTACCTCGGGCGACACCGGCAGCGCGGTGGCAGCGGGATTTTATAATGTTCCCCAAGTTAAAGTGATTATACTTTATCCCAAGGGAAAGGTTAGTCCAACGCAGGAACTTCAACTTACTACCATGGGAGGGAATATTATTACTCTCGAGATAGAAGGAACATTTGATGACTGTCAAAAACTGATCAAAGAAGCATTTTTAGATAAAACATTAAAAAGAAGATTAACCCTGACTTCTGCTAATTCTATTAACATTGCTCGTCTCCTGCCGCAAGTTTTTTATTATTTTTACGCCTGGGCTCAACTGCCAAACAAAGCAAGGCCGGTGGTTTTTTCTATTCCCTGCGGTAATCTGGGCAATTTTACAGCCGGGGTTCTTGCTAAAAAAATGGGTCTACCTAAGGCTCGACTGGTAGCTGCCACCAATATTAATGACGTTTTTACCCATTTTGTTCAAACCGGAGCTTTTAAACCGAAACCTGCCAAACAAACTCTTTCTAATGCCATGGATGTAGGTAATCCCAATAATTTAGCCAGAATCCGCGAGCTTTATCAAAATAATCTTAAATTAATGCAAAAAGATATTTTTAGTAAAAGTTTTACCGACGAAGAAACTGTTCAAGCCATTAGGGAAGTTGACAAAAGGTACCATTATATTCTCGATCCGCATAGTGCCGTAGCTTACTTGGGACTCAAAGCGTATATTCAGCAAAACCAAGAACCATCAAGTAATATTTTTTTGGCCACAGCCCATCCGGCCAAATTCCCGGAAACAATAGAAAGAGCCCTAAAACAAAAAGTGGCTCTGCCCAAAAATCTCAAAGAGATTATACAAAAAAAGAAAAAAACAATCGCGTTATCTAATCTATATTCCGACTTCAAAAATTATCTATTGACAACTTGAGGTTGTTTTGGTATAGTAACTTTTATCTTATGAAACAAAGCGCTATAGCTTCTACGACGACAACCAAGCTCTCTTGAGGGAGGTTGTTGTTTGCGCCGTTATAGCAAAACTCCTCCCAGGCGGGAGGTTTTTTTATTTTTATGAAGAATAACAATAATAAGCCGTTTGGCCAAAAATTACAAAATATTCGCCATTCCTGCGCCCATCTTTTGGCGGCTGCCGTGTTAGAACTTTTCCCTGATGCCAAAAATGCTATTGGCCCTTCAATAGAAAATGGTTTTTATCAAGATTTCGATTTAGGAGCTATTACAATCTCGAATGTAGATTTTCCAAAAATTGAAAATAAAATGCGTCAAATCTTGAAAACCTGGGATGATTTTCAGATAAAGCAGGTTTCAGTGAAACAAGCCAAAAAAGATTTCTCATGGAATCCATATAAATTAGAGCTAATCGATGCGTTATCCACTCAAGGGGAAAAAATTACGGAAACTAAGCAGGGATCATTCCTGGATCTGTGTAAAGGTGGACATGCCCAAAATCTAGCCAAAGAGATTGGGGCTTTTAAACTGTTATCTGTTGCCGGAGCCTATTGGCGGGGAGATGAGAAAAATAAAATGTTAACTCGAATTTATGGTACTTGTTTTCCTACCCAAGAGGAACTCGACCAATATCTCTGGCAGCAGGAGGAGGCCAAAAAAAGAGACCATAAAAAAATCGGCGCCGAACTTGACCTATTTAGTTTTCACGAGGAAGGACCGGGCTTTATTTTTTGGCATCCCAACGGTATGAGAATGCGCCAACCATTAATTGACTTTTGGAACAAAATGCATGATCAAGCGGGCTACGAAGAGGTATCCGGACCAGTTGTTTTAACTAACGACGTATGGAAGATATCAGGACACTGGGATAATTATAAAGATAAAATGTACTTTACTTCAGCCGACGATAAAGACATGGCTTTAAAACCCATGAATTGTCCGGGGATGATTATTATTTATAAAAACCGGCCTCACTCCTATCGGGAACTGCCGATTAGATGGAGAGAGTTGGGATTGGTGCATAGATTTGAACCATCGGGCACTTTAAATGGGCTGCTGCGAGAGCGGGCCTTTAGGCAAGACGATGCTCATATTTTTTGCAAGGAAGACCAGATTGAAGAAGAGATTAAAAAAGTGATAGAACTGGCTCTGGCAATTTACGAGCCTTTCCACTTTAAAAAAATGAAAGTCGAGCTGTCGACCAGACCGGAAAAATCTATCGGCACGGCCCAAATGTGGGAAAAATCAGAAAAAATTCTTCAAAAAGTACTAGAGGATTTTAAGTTTGATTATCAAATAAATCCGGGAGACGGAGCTTTCTATGGACCCAAAATTGATTTTCATCTAACCGATTCGCTGGGACGACAGTGGCAATGCGGCACTATCCAGCTGGATTTTGCCATGCCGGAGCGCTTTAAGATTACCTACATTGATAGCAATGGCAAAGAACAACGGCCGGTGATGATCCATCGGGCTATTTTTGGCTCAGTCCACCGCTTTTTTGGTATTTTAATTGAACATTATGCCGGAGCTTTTCCGCTGTGGCTTTCTCCGGTTCAAATAATGATTATTCCCATTGCCGAGCGGCATGTTAAGCAGGCCAACTTGGTAGCTAGTAAATTAAGAAGTAATGGATTTAAGGTAGAACTTGATGACCGCTCTCAAACTATGCAGGCCAAAATCCGCGACGCCACTTTACAAAAGGTACCCTATATGGTTATAATGGGGGATAAGGAGAAAGCCGGAGATGCTATCTCTCTTCGAACAAGGGAGGGAAAAGATTTGGGTCAAAAAAGTTTGTCACAATTTATAGAAAATTTAAAAACCCAAATCGAGGAAAAAAATTAAACGAGTGGCAAGTCAAAAAAAGTTTTATCGGTTAAATCAACAAATTCAAGCGCGAGAAGTGCGGTTGATTGATGAGACAGGGAAACAGATTGGAGTAGTCGCTAAAGATGAAGCACTAAAGAAAGCGCAAGAGGCACAGCTTGATTTGGTTGAAATTGCATCTAACGCTGTTCCTCCTGTTGTTAAAATAATAGATTTTAAAAAGTTTCTTTATCAGGAAGAAAAAAGACGCCGAGAGGAACGAAAAAAAACTCATTCTTCCGAAACTAAAGAAATAAGGTTAGGACCATTTACACACAAACATGATTTAAAAACCAAGTTATCCAATGCTCAAAAATTTTTACAACAAGGAAATAAAATAAGACTGGTTGTTAAGTTTTCCGGCCGCCAAATCACCCATCCGGAATTTGGTCAAAGAGTTTTGCAAACTTTCATAGGAGGACTTACGGATATCTCGAAAGTTGATAGAGAGCCGCGTTTTGAGGGAAAATTACTAATTACCCTGCTCTCTCCAGAAAGGAAAAAAGCTTATGCGAAAGATGAAAACAAAAAAGGGGATACTCAAGCGATTTAAAATCACCAAAAAGGGAAAAATTTTACGTGGTCACCAATACTCCCGCCATTTAAAAGCAAAAAAGACAAAGAAACAATTGAGAAGATATAAAGAGCCGACTCAATTAATTGGAAAACAAGCCAGAAATATTAAAAAGTTATTAGGATATGGCTAGAGTTAAAAGAGGAATAACATCACGCCGAAGACACAAAAAGTTATTAAAATTAACGAAGGGTTATCGGGGGACAAAAAGTAAGCTTGTTCGAGTAGCCCGTCAAGCCGCTTTGCACGCCGGAGCTTACGCTTATCACGGCAGAAAACTGCGAAAACGAGATTTCCGCCGACTGTGGATCACCAGAATTGGGGAGGCTGTTAAAAAAGAAGAACTTTCTTATAGTCTTTTTATCAATAGACTGAAGAAGGCTCACATCGAATTAGACAGAAAAATTCTGGCCGATTTGGTAGTAACCGATCCCACCGCCTTTAAGGTCATTGTTGACAAGATAAAAACTATCTGATATATTATAAATAACTTATGCAGAAACTAACCAAAACCTTCGGTTTCTTTTACCTTACGCCGTAGGGAGGTTAGCTCTTGCTATACTTAACCTCCCAAGAAGGGGAGGTTTTTTATTGCCTATGAAAGTAGAAAAATTACAAGAAATTGCGTCACTGATTACTAATAAGTTAGACACTGATAGAAAAGGGGTTGAAAAATTGTCAGGTGATGTCATGGGTATATTTTTATTTGGAGAGGTTATTTCTCCTTATAGTAAGTCTCCTGATATGTGGAATGCGGCATTTGAGGCTTTGAGAATTCACGCTTATTATCAAGCTTTAGATATTCCCACAGAAAGCGCAGTCAAAAAAATGATGAAGATTATTCGTCAAGACGCCAACTGTATTGGTTTTAATGTGGGTATGCCCTGGAAGAGATTCGTTTTAGAACAAATACCAAGGCTCGGGGGCAGCATTGACGAGTCGGCACGTAAGGCCGGAGCTGTTAATACAGTGGTGGCCAGAGAAGAAATGCTGGTGGGCTATAACACCGATGGAGAAGGAGAGATAAAAAACTTAAAAACGATCATTCCTAATTTTCAAGGGCTGTCGGTTTTACTAGTTGGAGCAGGCGGCGGAGCCAGAGGCGTAGTCCCCGCCTTGCTGGATGCAGGTGTGGAAAGAGTCACGATTGCTAATAGAACTGCTGAAAATTCAGCAAGACTGGTAGCTCATTTAGAAAGATTCTATTCAGCAAATAAGCTTTGGACAATTGAAGAACAAAAAATTCCGCAACTCGTGGGGTCGGGGACTTTTGATTTAGTGTTAAATGCCTCGGCTAAAGGCCAGGCAGAAAAGCCGGAAGAACCTTACTCGTCTCTTGCACCAACTAGCATTTCTCTAAAAGAAAATCATCAACTTTCAGCAAATGCTCTCCGTGTCTTAAAAGGAAAGAGGAAAGATGTTGTTTTTGCCGACCTAATCTATAATCCGGTAGAAACGCCAATGCTTCAACAAGCACGAGAGGCTGGTTTTAAAACTCTTAATGGCAAGGGTATGCTGGTGTGGCAGGCCTTTCTGGCTCTTTCTCTTATGTTTACTGTTGATGAACCGAGTAGTGATGTCGTAAAAATTATGTCAGACGCTTTTGACAAAGCCAGTAAAGTATGAAAATTTTAGTTTTAAATGGGCCGAATTTAAATATGCTGGGTCGCCGTAGTGTTAAGCATTATGGAGTACTGACCCTAATTGACATCAAAAAACTCTTGGTAAATCTAGCCCAAGAATTAGGAGTTAAGCTGGTCTTTTTTCAGTCAAATCACGAAGGAGCACTAGTTGATGCTATTCAAAAATATCGGGGTAAAGTTGACGGAATTATGATTAATCCCGGGGCCCTAACCCACTATGGCTATTCTTTGCGAGACGGCCTGGAGGATGCTAAAGTGCCGGTCGTAGAAACGCATCTATCAGACATCACTAAGCGTGAAGCTTTCCGCAAAAAGGACGTTCTGACCGGCATTGTCGTCGATCGAATCATGGGACTCAAGGAACAAAGTTATCTTGTTGGTCTTAAAAAATTAATAAAACACATTAGAAAATCATGAATATAAAAATTTTCCCATCAAAAGTCAAGGGGAAAGTCACGGCGCCGCCCTCCAAGAGTATGACTCATAGAGCGGCCGTCATTGCCTCACTGGCCAAAGGAACGTCTGTAGTTAAAAACGCCTTAGTTAGCAATGACACTATGCAAACTATCAATGCCTGCCGAGCTTTTGGTGTAAAAATTAAGCGGCAAGGCGCCACCCTGACAATCAAGGGCAGTGGTGGACAACTCGTTGTCCCTAAAAAAACTATTAAAGTTAATAATTCCGGCACCACCATGAGATTTATTACGGCCATTGCTGCTTTAGCTACCGGCACTACTGTTATTTCCGGCAGTAAACGGATGCACGAGCGACCGATGAAAGAACTCTTGCAAAGCCTAAAGGCTTTGAGTATTAAAACTAAGTCTCTGGCAAAAAATGGTCATGCTCCGCTAAAAATTACTGGAGGTAAAATCTTAGGTGGAGAGATTACTATTAAACCAAATGCCAGCTCACAATTTGTTTCGGCTCTACTGCTGGTTGCCCCTTTTGCCAAAAAGGGATTACGACTGAAAATTGAAGGTAGATTTCCCTCCAAGCCATATGTTGACACCACCATTATGGTCATGAATAAATTCGGTGTCAAGGTACAAAATGATAATTATCGAGTTTTTATCGTTCGGCCTGGTCAAGCATACCAGGCTACCACCATGGCTATCGAGGGTGATTTTTCCTCTGCTTCTTATTTATTTGCTGCAGCAGCGGTGACTGGCGGTCAGGTTAGTGTAGGCAATTTGAACTTAAAACTGCCCCAGGCAGACAAAGTTTTTCTCAACATTCTTACCCAAATGGGTTGCCAAATAGAAGATACCGACCATCAAGTTACTGTCAAGGGGAACTTCCCTCTACGAGGAATTACTGTTGACATGGAAAATTGCCCCGATACAGTGCAGACATTGTCGGCAGTGGCGAGCTACGCTGTGGGGAAAACTCATATCAAAAATATTGGTCATCTTACTTATAAGGAAACGGACCGCATCACCGATACTGCCCGCGAGTTAAAAAAAATCGGAGTTGAGGTATCTCATAACAAAAATTCCTTAACTATTGCCGGTAGACCCCCTAAGGGCGGAGTTATCAATACGCACGAGGATCATCGTATGGCCATGAGTATGGCTATTGCCGCTCTGGGAGCCAAAAGAGGGATTATGATTAAAAATGCCGAAGTTATCAGCAAATCCTACCCTGGTTTTTGGCAGGATTTAGCCCGACTGGGGGTAAAAATGGAGGTGGTGAAAAGATGAACATAGTACTTATTGGTATGCGCGGAGCCGGTAAATCAACTGTGGGAAGAATTTTAGCGCGCCGCCTTAAAAAAAAGTTTCTGGAAATGGATAATTTGATTATCAAAAAAGCTGGAATGACTGTACCGCGGATGGTACAAAAATATGGCTGGGAGTATTTCCGCGATCTAGAATCCGGAGTTTGTAAAAAGGTAGCTAAGCTTGACAATCGAGTTGTCTCAACCGGTGGAGGAGTTGTTATCCGACAAGAGAATGTAAAGATGCTTAAAAAAAACGGGCTGATTTTTTTACTGGTAGCCAGCCTGGACAGACTGCTCAAAAGAATCGGTGAGGACGAAAACAGACCTTCTTTGACCGGCACCAATTCAAGAAGAGAAGATATGAGAAGAGTTTTAGCCCAGCGCCGTAAACTTTATATTGAGGCGGCAGATGAGGTTATAGACACTAATAAATTAACTACCAAAGAGGTGGCTGAAGTAATAGACCTAGTCTTAAAGCAACCTAGGAAGGAGAGATAAAAATGTTACGTTTTTTAACAGCCGGCGAATCTCATGGACCGGCCGAGGTGGTAATTCTAGAGGGAATGCCCGCGGATCTTAAAATTTCGGCGGCAGAAATTAATCAGGAACTGCAAAAAAGAGCCTTTGATTTTGGCAGGGGAGGGCGAGGTAAAATTGAAACCGACCAGGTAGAGATTTTGTCTGGCCTGCGTTTTAACAAAACCATTGGCAGTCCCATTACCTTATTAGTTAAAAACGAAGACAGCGCCAAATGGGAAGAGCGGATTACCAAACCTCGTCCCGGACACGCTGATTTAGCCGGCGTGCTAAAATATGGTTTTAGTGATGTCCGTAATGTTTTAGAAAGAGCCTCGGCTCGAGAAACAGTCATGCGAGTGGCAGTGGGAACGATTTGTAAAAAACTGCTAGAGATCTTTGACATAGAAATCGCCAGTCATACTATCCAAATTGGTAAAGTAAAAACCCAACCGGTAAAATATTCTTTTGCGGATGTAAAAAATATCCACACTACTGATCCTGACGTGCATTGCTTAGATAAAACAGCCCGAGAACAGATGAAACAAGAGATCACTAAAGCCAGATTAAATAAAAATACTCTTGGCGGAGTAGTTGAGGTAATCGCCCATCATATTCCTATTGGCCTTGGCAGTTATGTTCACTACGACAGGCGGCTAGACGGCCAGATTGCTCAAGCCTTGATGAGTATTCCTTCGGTTAAAGCGGTAGAGATAGGAAATGGGATTGAAATTGCCGGTAAGACCGGACAAGAGTCTCAAGATGCTATTTTTGTAAAAATGAAGAAAATTAAGCGTGAAACAAATAATATGGGTGGTATTGAGGGCGGGATGACCAATGGAGAAGATGTGATTACGCGAGTTTTTCATAAACCGCTATCAACGTTATACGAACCCTTGCCAACAATTGATATTACAAGCGGCCAACAAACAAAAGCTACTGTACAGCGTTCTGATGTGTGCGTGGTGGCCCGTGCCGGAGTAATATCGGAAGCCATGCTGGCTTTCGTGTTAGCTCGCGCCATCTTGGAAAAGTTTGGCGGCGATAATATTAGAGAAACCAAACGAAATTTTGACAGTTATCAAAAATCTCTACCTTTTACAGTCTAAGTAACCTAATTCACCTATGAAAAAGAAGCCTATCATTGGTCTTATCGGCGGAACTGGCAAAATGGGGCAGTGGCTCGCCAATTTTTTTAAAAACCAAGGATTAATAGTTCTTGTTGCCGGTAGAAAAACTCGGCTATCAATAGGAAATTGTGCCAAACGGGCCGACATCGTGATTGTCTGTGTACCTATTGCAGTGGCAAGTCAAGTTATTAGTCAAATCGCCCCCTTGGTTAAACGCGACTCTTTATTAACTGACATCACATCGCTTAAAGTCAAGCCGTTACGGGCAATGGAAGCAGCTAAAAGCGGGACGCTGGGCATGCATCCGCTTTTTGGACCGACACCGGGAGAGCTAGCCGGACAAACTATTGTTTTTTGCCGTCAAAAGGATAATCGCTATGTTGACTTCTTAAAAAAACTTTTTCAAAAATCGGGAATTGAGGTAGTCGAAACAGATCCCAAAACGCATGACAAAACAGTCGCCTATATTCAAGCATTAACTCATGCCATCAATCTACTACTTTCAAAAAGTTTAATTGCTAATCGTAAATTGCCGACCAAAATCCGTACTCCCATTTTTTCTCTTCAATCGCTAGCGATGAGCAGAGTACTTGAGCAGGACCTTTCGCTTTTAGCGGATATTCAACTGTACAATTCATTCTACCTACCGGTTCTAAAAAACTTTGCAAACAATGCCCAAGAGCTTCTCCAAACAGTTGCCGGAAAAGATAAGAATTCTTTTATCAAGATGTTTGTTAACGAACAAGAAACTTTCCCAAAATTTTCTAACTTTGCCAAAAAAGAACTACCAATAAACTTTTTAGTTAAAATGTCCGTCAAGGGAATTTCTCCAAAGGTAAAAATTGCTTATCTGGGACCGGAAGGGACTTATTCTCATGAAACGGCCTTAAATATTTTTCCCAAAAACCGCCTCATTGCCTATCCCACAGTTTATGATGCGTTTAATAGCGTCGCGACCGCCAACGCAGAACTGGCAGTAGTGCCAGCGGAAAATTCGATCGGCGGTACAGTTGCTGAAACATTAGATTATCTTGCCCAATTTAATCTTTATGTAGTTGGTTCATGTCAGTTATCTGTGCATCACTATCTAGTCTCCAAAGAAAAAAGTTTAAAAGATATTCAGATCGTTAAATCGCATCCACAGGCAATTGCTCAATGTCGGCAGTGGCTAAAAACAAATTTACCAAAATCCGCCGTTATATCTACTCAAAGTACAACTTCAGAAATAAAACTGGACAAAAAAGGTTGTGGATATATTGCTTCTTTGTTGGCTGCCCAAAAATATCGTCTCAATGTCTTAGCCAAGAATATTGAAGATTTTCCGGCAAATAAAACCAAATTTTATGTTATTAGTAAAGAGCCTTTTAATATTAAAGGGCTAAATAATAATAAGACACTGCTTTTCCTGACAGTTCCCGATCGGGTGGGAATTTTAAGAGATATCCTCAATGTCTTTGCGAGTTATAACATTAATCTTAGCAAACTGGAATCACGCCCCAGCCGAGTCAAACCGTGGGATTATCATTTTTTTGTAGAAGTAGAAAAAGTTTTTAAAGACAATGCTCTTATTAAAGTCTTGGGAGAACTAAAAGTTTATTGTCCAATAATTCGAGTTTTGGGAAAAACATGATACAATTTTAAAATATGGAATTCCTGGAAAAACTTAGACAGCAAGTAGACGATATTGATAAAAAGTTATTGGAATTACTTGCCCAGCGCCAAATTATAGTAACGGAAATCGGTAATTTTAAAAAAGAACACGGGCTAAAAATAATAGATTCGGGTAGAGAACAAAAAAAAATAGCAGTCCTTCAAACGCTATCACGCAAATACCATCTTGAGCAAAATTTTGTTAAATCTTTATGGGTGGCTATTTTTAAGTATGCCCGTAAATTACAAAAGTAACTATGGAAGAAACATTAATATCAATTAAAAATGAAGTTATCCCGTTAATTCTTGATGCTAAAGACGCGAAAGAGCTGGAATATTTAAAACTGTCATTTTTGGGAAAAAGCGGCAAATTGACCAAAGCCCTAAAGGAGATTACTAAGCTTCCTCAGGAAAAACGTCCGGAAATAGGCAGATTGGCAAATGAGATCAAAAACACCATCGAAGAAACTCTCAATTCTCAACTCTCAATTCTCAACTCTCAATTCTCAAAAACGCGCAAACAACAGATTGATACTACCGCTCCGGGTATCCCGCCCAAAATCGGCCACCTCCACCCCATGACCCAAGTTCTTTATGAAGTTGTAGATGTGTTTAGACAACTCGGATATCAAGCTGCCGATGGTCCGGAGATTGAAACTGACCACTACAATTTTGAGGTATTAAATATGTTAAAGAATCATCCCTCGCGTGATACACAAATGACGCTGTATTTAGATACTCACGGAACAAAAGTAACTCCGGGAGAGATTGTTTTGCGAACCCAAACATCGGCTATGCAAGGTAGAGTGATGGAAAAAACCAAACCTCCGGTTAGAGTGATTGCACCGGGGAAAAATTTTCGCTATGAACAGGTAGATGCTTCGCATGGTTTTGAATTTTGGCAAGTGGAGGGATTTTTAGTTGACAAGAATGTTCGATTAACAGATCTTTTTGGTACTATTACCTATGTACTAAAAAAATTAATGGGGGAAAAAATTAAAATTAAGTTCGCCACCACCAATTTTCCATTTGTTGAACCAGGTGTTGATACATATATAGAATGCACTGTTTGTCATGGAAAGGGATGTTCGTTTTGTAAAAAAAGCGGCTGGAGTGAAATTATGCCGGCCGGCATGATTCACCCTAATGTCTTGCGAGCTGTTGGTTATAATCCAAAGGAATTCAACGGATTCGCCTTTGCCATCGGTCTTTCCCGATTAGTAACCCTACGTTATCAAATGGATGACCTGCGACTTTTGACCAATCCGGATTTAAGAATATTGGAGCAATTTTAATATGTTAGCGCCGCTTTCTTGGTTAAAAGATTACGTTGATATAAAGCTTACGCCCGAACAATTGGCTAAACGCCTGACCGAGGTGGGTTTGGGATGTGAAAAGATTACTAAAATAAATAACGACGTCATCTTTGAGCTGGAAATTACCCCCAATCGTCCCGACTGGCTATCAATTATCGGTATTGCTCGTGAAATTGCCGCTATTACAGATAAGCTAATTAAATATCCTAAGCTTCACATAGATATTACGAAAAAACCGGTAAATATTCTCCCATTGGATATTAGTGTCGACCTGACCATAAGCCCCAGACACACGGGCCTTATTATTAAAGGGGTAACGGTCAAAGAATCGCCGCCATGGCTCAAAGATAAGCTTCTCAAAATTGAACAGCGGCCTATTAATAACATTGTGGATATTACAAATTTCGTGATGTTTGAATTGGGTAATCCGCTGCATGCCTTTAATTACGACCGCATTAACGGGCATCGCATGACTATAACACAAGCTAGTGGCGGAGAACCGTTTAAAAGCGTTGACGGCATTTCTTATCACCTGCCTAAAAACGCGGTTATTGTAAGGGATGATAAAGATACTATCGATCTCTGCGGAATTAAAGGTGGATACAACAGCGCTACCTACAACGATACGAAAACAATTTTTATCTGGGCGCCTGTTGAAATTCCGGTCCTAATTCGCAAAACATCACAGGCTCTAGGACTTCGTTCTGAAGCCAGCAGCATTTTTGAGCGAGGAGTGAACGCCGGAGGAACTATTGACGCTATAAGACGTGCTACTGACTTAATTCTGGAATATGCGGGCGGGGAAGTTGTAAGTACTTTGTATGATGTACGCAGAAAGGTATTTAATCCGTGGAAAGTAACACTTCGGCTTGATCGGTTAGCATTTATTTTAGGAATTATCATCCCCGAGAAAGAAGTATTAGCTCTTCTATCAAGACTGCATTTGTCTCCAAGAATAACGAAACCGGGTCTTATCGAATGTACTATCCCGACCTATCGAAATGATCTGCAAATTGAAGAAGATCTCATAGAAGAAGTGGCCAGACTTTATGGTTATAATAATTTCTCTAAAACTCTGCCAACAGGAGCAATACCTGTAAAACAAATCCCTTATTTTAAGGACTACAAAATTGAACAAAAAACTAAACAAATTCTGGCGGCGGCCGGTTTTTCCGAAATTTATACATATAGCTTAATTAGCGAAGAGGATCTAAGACAATCAAATTTTAATCCTGACAAATGTCTGCGGGTTGACAATCCGGTCAGTCGAGAATTTGAGTACCTCCGGCCTTCCTTGACTATTAATCTAAAGAAAGCGCTTGAACAAAATAAACCAAACGCAGAAGAAATTAATCTTTTTGAACTAGGCAAGGTTTATCTTGGGAAGACTCTGGACAAAACAGAAGAACCATATTATTTATCTGGCATTTCAAATACAAAAACCTTTCTTGAGGTAAAAGGAATAGTTGAGCGACTTTTTTGGGAATTGGGAATAAAAAAAGATCCCACTAAATTTATAGTGTCTGCCGAGGATTATATTTTATTCGAACTAAATTTTTCTCAAGCAGTTAAGGAAAATCTATTAATAAAAATCTATAAATCTATCCCCAAATATCCGCCAGTTATTGAAGATTTAGCACTGGTTACCGATCGGAGTGTAAAAATCGCAGACTTAATAAATGAAATAAAAAGACAAAGTCCATTGATTACCGGTGTTTCTCTTTTAGATATTTACGAGAATACCAAAACTTTCCACATTATCTACCAACATCCGTCGAGAAATTTAACAACAGTTGAAGTTTCACAAATTCGCCAGAAAATGCTAGTAAATCTCGAGCGAAGGTTTAAGGCTAGGCTTAAGGAATAACTGTCGGAGTCAGGTTCGGGGTGGGCGAGGGAGATGGAGTAATAGTAGGAGTTGGAGTAATTATCCTGGTTGATGTTTCGGTGGGCGGATGATATAACGGGTCGTCTTTGTGAGCTTCCGTCAGCCATTCGTTAATCCCTTCTTGCCAGCGGTTTTTAGAATCAGCGGATACCGGATCTTTTTCGCTAAAAACAATAAACTTACGCACCTCATATTCTCCTTTTTCCAATTCCGACTGGCTGGCTATTTTATTGGTATCGGCTTTGGAAACTTTAATTTCTTTATAAATTGAGGCCGCAATTTTAGGTTCGGTGCCTTTAATAAAATATTCAGTTCGTGTTGACTGTCCATCAACCGGACTGCCTCCCCCTAAACCGTCAATTGTCATGGCAATCACGTTATCTGGTTTTTCAAATTGTTCGTCTGGTTTTCCCTTGAGGGCTTCCAGAATTATTCGCCGCCAGATGGGAGCTGCTCCTGTTACCCCGGAGGCCACATTACCCATTGGACTATTATCATTATTCCCTACCCAAGCAGCTACTAACACATTGGGTGTCCAACCGATAGTCCAGTTATCTCGCTTATCATCAGTGGTACCAGTCTTAACGGCAATAGTGTGCCCTCTGACGTTTAAAAAACTATTCTCTCCAAAAGTGATCAGCCGAGCATTATTATCAAGCAGAATATGGGAAATCATAAAAGCAACCTCTTTTGATAACACCCGTTTTTTACTTTCAGCTTCTTTATACTCAAATAATATCTTACCTTTGTTATCGCTCACCTTCAAAATCGCCACTGGTTCCACCCTTAATCCGGCATTAGCAAAAGCCGAGTAGGCGGCAGCTAAATCTATCAGTTTTATTTCTCCACCGCCTAAAGTAATTGATAAACCAAAACGCCGAATATTCTCATTAGTAGGAGTAAGTGTGGTGAGACCTAGATTAGAAGCAGTCGTTAACATATCTTTTATCCCGACTAAGGCTAGCATCTTGACCGCTGGAATATTAATCGAACTGCCTAAGGCAAATCGCATTTGAACGGGACCATGATATTTTCCGTCATAGTTTACCGGAATATAATCTTCTTCTCCTTGATTGGGAAAAACTGTTTTGGTATCCATTAGAAGCGTTGAAGCAGTATAACCTTTTTCTAAGGCCGTGGCATAAGTAATAGGCTTAATGGCCGAACCCGGCTGACGCAGTCCTTGCGCTACTACATTAAATTGACCTTCAAATATTTGGTTTTGGGCTGATTCTGTCGCGAAGAAGTCTTTACTTCCCGCCATTGACAAAATTTCTCCATTTTTCGGATTTAACACCACGCTGGCACCATTACCCACTTTTAGGCCTCGAGCTCTATCTACCTCTTCTTTAACAATTTTTTCTGCTTCCTGTTGTAATTTATAGTCAAGGGTGGTAACAACCTGAAGTCCCCCCTGTTCTACTATTTCCTCTCCGAACCGCTTGACAAGTAAGTCCTTAACATAAAAGGAAAAGTGGGGTGCCTTTATTCCTTGGGTGGGAGCTAAAAATTTAATATTAGGAAGTTCACGCGCGACTTCTTCTTCTTGCTTTTTGGTGATGTAGCCGTCTTCTCTGATTCTTCGTAAAACTTGTTTAGAACGCTCAATATAAGCTTGCGGATCCGGCCCATAAGGAGAATAATAAGAAGGACGCTGGGGAAAACCGGCCAAAATAATCGATTCTGTTAAGCTAAGTTCCTTAACCGACTTCCCAAAATAAGTCTGGGCAGCCGCTTCAACTCCCACCGCTGTTCCTCCATAAGAGACGGCATTAAGATAAAGCTCGAGGATTTCGTCTTTATTATATTTTCTGTCTACTTGAACAGCCAAGATAAATTCTTTAATTTTTCGAGGAATTGTTCGCTCGGATGTCAGTAGGGTATTTTTAATAAGCTGTTGGGTAATAGTTGAACCGCCGGTTATTTTTCTAAATAAAATCATGTCGCGAATAGCCCGCAGATAACCGGACAATGAATAACCTTCATTTTTATAGAAATTTTTATCTTCGATGGCAATTGTAGCCTCTTGAAGAGACTTTGGAATATCGGACAGATTAACATAAATTCTGTTTTCCGAGCTATAGACGCTGTAGAGTAGGATTTGATTTCTGTCAAAAATTCGGGTTGATTGCGTCAGATTACTCGAACTTAACTTACCGGGTTTTGGTAAATCACGACCGTACCAGAAAAAAAGAATAATGGTTAATAAAACTATACCAACGATGCTAAAGAAAACAAGAGTTGAAAATTTACTAAGTAGAAAAATCCGAGATCGTGATCGCACGTGTCTGGTAAATCTCACAACTAAAAGTATACCAAATATATCATCATATTGGAAATATGATATACTGTGGCTATGGACCAGATTGAAGAATTATTAACTAGGGGAGTTGATAAGATTTACCCCTCAAAAGGAGAGCTTGAAAAAGTTTTGAGAAGCGGAAAAAAGTTAAAACTTTATCAGGGGTTTGACCCTAGTGGGATACAGCTTCACATAGGCCACATGGTCGGACTTCGTAAACTCCGGCAGTGGCAAGACGTAGGGCATCAAGTAATATTTTTAATTGGGGACGGTACAGGACAGGCTGGTGATCCATCTGGAAAAACAAGAACTCGAGAAAAATTCTTAACGCGCGATGAATTACGGAGAAACGCTAAAGATTATATTATGCAGACAGGAAAAATAGTAAGATTTGAAGGCAAAAATGCTGTGGAAATTCTCTATAACGGAGATTGGCTAAATAAATTAACTTTGACTGATGTTCTTAATATTGCAGGGTACTTTTCCTTGCAGCAACTTGAAGAACGAGAATTATTTGAAGAACGTAAAAAGCAAGGTCAGAGCATAAACTTCAGAGAATTTTTATATCCTTTACTCCAGGCGTATGATTCTGTTGTAATGAAGGTTGATTTAGAACTTGGCGGAACAGACCAAACTTTTAATATGCTTGCTGGAAGGCATCTTGTTCGCGCAATGCAAGATAGAGAAAAGTTCGTAATGACTACGCCTCTTCTTACAGATTCAAGAGGAATTAAAATTGGAAAAACCGAAGGAAACGTTATCGCATTAACAGATAAACCGACATCTCTCTACGGAAAAATAATGGCACTGCCAGACGATATTGTAGTCAAAGGTTTTGAATATCTAACCGACATTCCCAACGAAGAAATTGGACATATAGAAAAGGCTATAACCAAAGGTGAAAATCCCCTAAGCCATAAAAAAAGACTGGCATTTGAGATAGTCAAACAATTAAATAGTGAGAAATTAGCAAGAGAAGCACAATCTGAATTTGAGAAAACCGTCCAAAAACAAGAGCTACCATCAGATATACCAATATACCAATATACTAGCGCTAGAGAAGTTGATATTGTTGATTTATTAGTACAAACAAAGCTTGCATCTAGTCGCTCCTATGCAAAGAGACTAGTTGAGCAAGGAGGAGTTGAAATTGATAATCTAACAATCAACAATCAACAATCAACAATCAACGTTAAGAATGGAATGATAATAAGAGTGGGAAAAAGAAAGTTTATTAGAATTAAAATGTCATCTTGAGCATTAGCGAAGAATCTATTGAGATTCTTCGGCCTTCGGCCTCAGAATGACAAAAAAACTTATGGATATTTTTCGTAAACACAAAACCTTCTGGAGAATTGTGGTTGCTATCGCAGCGTTGGCACTTATTCTCACTTCATTCCTGCCATATTTTGTTCTATTAAGATAAACAATGGACTTGTCAACACCAATTAACCAGCTTCCCAAAATTGGTCCAATATATGCTACTCGACTTAAAAAATTGGGAATATACATCGCGCAAGATTTTCTCTATCATGTACCATTTCGCTATGAAGATTTTTCCCTCATTTCTCCAATTGATAAGGTTCAGGCTGGGGAAAATGTCACCATTCAAGGTTTTGTTGCTGAAATAAAAAATAGCTACATAAGAAGATTTAAAACTATTCAAAAAGCAAAAATAAAAGATGACACTGGCACTATAGATGTCGTTTGGTTTAATCAACCTTTTCTGGCTAAGAATATTCAAGCAGGAGACAAGATTTCTCTTGCCGGAAAAATTTCAGTATTTGCCAAAAAGCCGGTTCTTGAATCACCAGAGTACGAAATAGTTAATAATGACGCTCTGAGTATCCATACTGGTCGATTAGTGCCAATTTATCCAGAAACCAGGGGTATTTCTTCTAAATGGTTACGTCGTCAAATCTATCAGATACTTCATGAACAGAAAAGTAATTTGTTCGAGTATATTCCTTATTCGATTATTAAAAGAGAAGGTTTTATAGGATTTATCGAAGCTATTGAACAAATCCATTTTCCAAAAGATAAAAAAAGCGCTGATTTAGCAAAACAAAGGTTAGCATTTGATGAGTTTTTTTTATTACAAATGGCTGTTTTAAAAAGAAAAACGGACTGGAATAATAGCACGAGCGGTTATCCATTTATCATCAGTAAATTCCGTAAGCAAATTCAAGATTTCTGGCAAAAACTACCTTTTGAACTCACTTTTGCCCAAAAAAAAGCGGTTAAAGAAATATTTGCTGATCTAGCTGGCACTCGTCCAATGAACAGGCTTTTAGAAGGCGACGTAGGTAGTGGAAAAACTGTAGTGGCGGCAATAGCCATGTATCTATCGCATTTAAATAACTTTCAATCAGTTTTGATGGCTCCGACAGAAATCCTCGCTAATCAACATTACAATACTATTTCCAAACTATTAACACCGTTGGGAGTTAAGGTTAGCTTAATAACAGGGAGTAAAAAAAGCTCAATTCTCAATTCTCAATTCTCAATTCTCGTTGGTACTCATGCTTTGCTGTTCAAAAAATTAGATTTTAATAAAATTCGTCTGGTGGTAATTGACGAGCAACAGCGTTTTGGAGTAGAACAACGGGCGATGGTCAGAAAAAAGGGCAGAAATCCCCATTTTCTGACCATGACCGCTACGCCCATCCCCCGAACTGTAGCTTTAACGCTGTATGGAGACCTAGAGCTGTCATTTTTGGACGAAATGCCTAAAGGACGAAAAGAAATTAGAACCTGGCTTGTTTCTCCCCAGAAAAGAGAGGCGGCCTACCACTGGATTCGCTCACAACTTAGCATCCACCACACGCAACTTTTTATTATCTGTCCCTTTATAGAACAGTCGGAAAGTCTTAAGTCCGTCAAGGCAGCGACATTAGAATTTGACAGATTAAAAAAAGAAGTTTTCACCGATTTTAAATTAGGGTTGCTACACGGGAAGTTAAAGCATCAAGAAAAAGAGTCGGCTATCAATAACTTTAGGAATGGGACTATTGATATACTGGTGGCTACTCCGGTCGTTGAAGTAGGCATAGATATTCCCAATGCCGCTATAATTATTATCGAGGCCGCTGAACGATTTGGATTAGCACAGCTTCATCAATTACGGGGCAGAGTAGGCAGAAGCGACAAGCAATCATATTGCCTACTATTTACAGAATCCAAAGAAAAAACTATTCTTAAACGTCTTAAGGCGCTAGAGGTTTTACATATCGGCGCTCAACTGGCAGAACTCGATCTGAAGTTGCGCGGTCCGGGGGAAATTTATGGAACTATGCAACACGGTCTTCCTACTCTAAAAGTTGCTACTTTTAATGACGCTAACTTAATTAAAAAAGCGAGAGTTGAGGCAGAAAAAATATTACCGCAGCTTGATACCTTCCCCCTATTGAAAGAAAAGCTAAAAAGCTATACAATACAACAAGTCGCACCAGATTAACTCTAAAACTTATGCCACAAGAACCTAAAAGAAGACACTCTAGACAGCGGCAGGGTAAAAGACGTGCCAGTATTAGCTTTAGCTTGCTAAAACTCGGGGAGTGCAAAAATTGTCATCAAAAGACTTATCCTCACCAGATTTGCAAAAACTGCGGATTTTATGACGGTAGACTAGTCTATTCCACAACTTCAGCAAAAAAGAAAAACGATGAGAGAGAGAAGTGATCCGCGACACAAAGCCAGACAAAAAACCATTCAGGAATTATTTGCCTTAAGTTTTGCTTCTCAAAAAACGAGCAGCAACGTTAAAAAAATTATTGCTAATCTTACTAAAATTGATACAATAATACGAGAAGCGGCGTCTGAATTTCCAATAGATAAGATAAACAAAATTGATTTAGTCATTTTACGCTTGGCAATTTACGAATTATTATTTGAAGCAAAAGAACCTCCCAGGGTAATTATTGACGAGGCGGTAGAATTAGGAAAAGAATTTGGCGGCGATACTTCTTCATCTTTTGTCAATGGTGTTTTAGGTAAAATTTATGAACGAGAGCGAAAAAAAATTGGAGAGTAAAATCATCGAGGTTTTTGCCAATCACTTTGGTATTCCCAAAGAAGATATCAAGCCGGAATTAGAGTTGGAAAAAGACCTTAATTCAACCCGGCTGGAACTCGGCGATTTCTACTCCGCACTGGAGAATACTTTTAATATAAAAATCGAGCCACAGGAAGGGGAAAGTTTTACTACAGTAGGCGATATTATTAATTTCATTGTTGATCATGGCAGTTTTACCTAAATTTAAAAATCGTAAATTTCTGGAGTTAGCCTTCACTCACCGCTCTTATCTTAATGAGATAAGCAGTCAAGGTTTAATATCAAATGAGAGACTAGAATTCTTGGGCGATAGCGTGCTGGCTTTTCTGGTATCTAAATTTCTCTATCAAAAATTTCCTACGCTCTCTGAAGGAAAATTGACAGATTTGCGCTCAATCCTGGTTAGAACCGATACTCTGGCTACGGTAGCTTATGAGCTAGAATTAGGTAAACACCTTAAGCTCTCCCGAGGAGAAGAAAAATTTGGGCGAAATAATCCCACGCTTCTTGCCAATACTTTTGAGGCTTTTGTTGGCGCCTTATTTTTAGATAGCGGATTAGATAGTGTCTGGCTTTTTTTAGAAAAAACCCTTCTACCGAGGATAGAGAAAGAAAACGTTCTAGCACAACTAAAAGATAATAAAAGTCTTTTTCAAGAGTTTATCCAACAACAAAAAAAGCCTGCGCCCATATACCAAATTCTAAAAACTGAAGGTCCGGATCACAAAAAGATTTTTACAGTCGGTGTTTATGTGCTTGGTAATTTAGAAGCCACCGGCGAGGGAAACTCTAGGCAGATTGCCGAGCAACAGGCAGCCAAACTAGCGCTTGAAAAGTTAAAAGGGAGATGAGATAATTTTTGTCTTATGGAAAAGACTCTGGAATTTATAGTCAAGGCGATTGTACAAAAAACTGAACAAATTACCATAGCTCAAGACGAAGTAGATGGAATAATTAATCTTAACCTAACTGTTGCCAAAGACGACATGGGTAGGATAATTGGCAAAAACGGAAAAATAATTAAAGCCATCAGAAACGTTTTGCGTATTCAGGCGTTAAAAGAAGGTAAACGAGTTAATCTAACTTTGGTCGAAGCATGAAAATTACAATTCTTACCCTCTTCCCTGAAATGTTTCAGGGGCCTTTTAGTTACTCAATTATTAAGAGAGCCCAGCAAAAAAAACTGATCAAAATAGATTTAGTAAACATTCGTGATTTTGGCATTGGCAGACACAAAATCGTAGATGACCGACCGTATGGTGGGGGAGTGGGAATGGTATTGAGGGTAGATGTGATTGATAAAGCAATCACAAATGTCAAATGTCAAATGTCAAATGTCAAATGTCGAGAGCAAATAATTCTTACAGACCCGCGAGGAAAAACATTTACACAGGATAGGGCAGGAGAATTATCAAAACTTGATCACTTGATTCTTATTGCTGGGCACTACGAGGGTGTGGACGAAAGAGTAAAAGAACATTTAGTAGATGAAACGCTATCTATTGGCAATTACGTACTAACCGGAGGAGAAATTCCGGCTATGGTCGTAGTCGATACAGTCAGCAGGCTTATCTCCGGAGTATTAACTAAACCGGAGGCAACACTCTATGAATCTTTTTCTCACTTCTCAACTAGCATCGAACATCCCCAATATACCCGGCCAAATACTTACGAGGGATGGCGTGTTCCTAAAATTTTAATTTCCGGCAATCATAAAGAAATTACATCTTGGAGAAGTAAAAAAACTTTAGTAAAACGGGTCAGTTCTTGAGCTACTGTCAATTTCAGTCTCCGCCCCGCCGGTTAAAACAGGCGCTCTTGTTTCTATATCACTTAGAATTTTTTCTTGGCTGGAAGAAAAAATTGGCAGAGGGGCATCTGTTATTGAATTTATAGGAATTGTTGGCTGATAATAATAGACTAAGTCAATACTAGAAGAAAGACCAGTTAGCGCAACCTTAGAAACCTGCATAATTGGCAAGACCGATCGGGTTTGTTTAACAAATTCTGCTATTTCCCGAGGCTCACCGCTGATATTAAGTTTAACCTCAAGGGATGGCACTCCGAGTGTCGAATCCTTAGTAGCGGCTGATGGAGTGGCCAAACTACCTACTTTTATCGAAAACGTGCCTAGTTGAGCTTTAGATCTGGCTGCCACGCTATCAAGAGAACTAAGCATTAGTCCTATATCTTTTTCCAGAGGCAAAGCCAGGTTAAGTTTCTTGAGTTGTTCGCGAGTAGCTTCTTTATTATATCCTCTTAAAATTCTGACTTTTGTTTCTAGGTTGTCTAATTTTTCCTGACTATTTTGGAGTAACGTTCTATTTGTCAAAATAGACTCCATTTGGGGAATTAATATTTTAAATAAAAGAAATAAAAATATGATTAAAAAACCTATATAAATAGCAAAGTCTTGCAATAATTTAGTGTAAAATGACAATTCGCGACTCATAATAATTCTCCTGAAATATTCATTTTATAACTACTGTCTTTTTCATCAAATCCCAATCCCTCCAGAATAATCTTTTGAAAAAATTTTGCCCCTTTTTCTCGAGACACAAGACTTTCTATAAAAATGTTAAGAGAGGAAAGTTTAATTGAGGTAATAGAAAAAGAAAATGTTTTAGAGGTAAAGGTGGCTTGCTGCAGGAAAACATCTGGCGGCAATATATCCTCTATAGCAATTACTTTTTCGTCAAAACGATAGTCTTGTTTATTGATTTTCTCGATAGAGTTGAGTTTATCGTTTATCGTTCGCCGCATTACTTCCAGTTCGGCAAAAGAAGTTATTTCTATCTCTGCCCGCTTAATGAGCTGACTCGCATCTTGCACTTTGACTGCTAATAATAAATTGATCATAAAGCTAACTGCCCATAGTATTACCAGTATGGTAAACAACAGAAAAGAAATATAATTAAGCGTATTTTTAATTCGCTTTTTGGTTAGCTGAGGGGTTTGGGCTCTTTTTAAAAGATTAATGTTAACCATATTCTCGTAGTGCTAGACCGGTTGCCACGACATAGGCAGGGGCTCGAGAGGCAAATGTTTCAAAAGTTTTCGGATCAACCTTGATATGCTTCCAGGGATTTCCTAATTCTGCTTCTATACCCAAACTATCAGCAAAAAAAATTGCCAAGCCCGGAAGTTTGGCTCCACCCCCTGAAATAATTATTCGTTTAATTTCGCTGTTTAATTGTTTATTCTGATAGAAACTAATCGCCTTTTTAATTTCGGCCAGCCAACTCGTTAAAACTGGCTGGAGTGCCACTACTATTTTTCCGCCGAATGCTTGCTTTTCTAAACCATATGTTTTTTTATATTCTTCAGCTTGAGTTGTCTCAAAGCCAAATTCTCCCGCTATTGCTCGGGTTAAGGCATTACCCCCCGAGGGAATAGTCGAACCAACTACTAACATGCCATCTTTAAAAATACCCAGGTTGGTAGAATTTGCTCCAATATGCATTAGAATTGTCGGCGTGTTTTTTTCCGAGAACCACACCAGCGAATGACTGGCGGCCAGTAACTCTGTCTCCATGGAAACAACCTCCAGATTTGCCAATTCCATTATTTTTTGATATTTAGCAACTAACCGCATCGGCGCTCCTACTAATAATACATCCATATTGTTCTTCTCCGGATTTTTGCGCAAGATCTCCCAATCAAGAGAAATTGAAGATTCGGGGAGAGGGATATATTGTTCGGATTCCCACTTGATAGCCGAGACCAGTTCTTTTTCACTTAGAATCGGCATTTCTATCACCCGGGTAAAAACTTGGGCTTCAGGTAAAGCCGTATTAACAAACTTAGTGTCAATTTTGGCCAGTTGGATTAGTTTTTTAATTGTGCCGGCCAACAACTGCTGGTCAAGGTCTGACTCGGAGGCTAAACCCCGAGGCGGAGTAGGAATTTCGTCAGCCGCTACCAACCGTAATTCACTTTTTTCAACTGCTATTTCAACTGCCTTAATAGAGGTAGTGCCAATGTCGAGTCCGAAAACTTTTTTGGGCATATTAGTTTAGGGAAGACTGGTGCCGGAAAAAATGGCGTGATCAAAAATACTAGGCAGGGAGGGATGAGACTGAAAAACTCTGATTTTACGAACTACCTTCTGACCGGCCGAAGTAAACTCACCCGTTGACTCAATATCTTTACCTTGAGAGGGAAGAACTACGTTACCTTTCACGGCTATATTCGTTGATTTATAAAGAGGAATCATTCTCATGATAAGACCATTAGTAACAGAAATCAAGTAACTATGGCCAAAGTTAACGCCCTGGACAGCTCCTGCTCCTCCTGAAACTAGAGTAAAGTTATTACCCCTGCTACAAGGATCTAGAAGATATCGATTAACTGTGGGTGAGGTGGTAGAACCGGATAAGATAATTGCTTCAATGGCCGCCACATTATTACAAATTTCTGCCGGATCACCCCAATAAATTGTGATTTGTCCGGAATACGGACTGGCATAATCTGGATAATTTGACAGCCAGACTTGTACCGCCTCGTCTTTATTGGCCGTTCCCGGTACTAAAAATTCGGTGGGAGAAGAAACTGCAATTGCTCGTGCGTTATAGATGGCTTGATTAGGGAGAGTGTCAGCGGCCGAGTCCGCCCCGCTCTTGAGCAGTTCTTCAACTCCCGCTTCGGCTGCAGAAAAAGCACGCTGCGATTCCTCCTCCGATGTCGAGATACGTACATTAGTAATCGAACGCGATACTACAGATAAACCTACTGTTAAGGCTACTACCATCGTCAGCACTACAATCAACAAGGCTTGACCACTTTGTTTGCCCATTAAATTTATTGTAGGAATAAATAGAGGTAAAAGTCAACTACGGATTTCTTAGAGTTACCGACGTATCAAAATCCAGAGCGGCTTGACTCTCGCTAAACGAAGAAGTTCCAGCCTGGGAAAGTCGGAATTTTATTCTGACACTGGGTGGCTGACCGGCTGTTTGAGTGCAGATAAATGAGCAACTGCCGGAGATTAAATTAACCCTGGTTGTATCAATTAAGTCGCTACTATTAGAGGCAATTTTCTTACTTGTATCGTCGCAAGTAAAAATGGTGGTGTTACTTCCATCGCCGGGAGTTAACTCTATCCTGGACACAGGCGTGGGGATAGGCGCAAAACAATTGGTAGGATAAGTAACATTTTGGGCTTGACGAATCATCTTAGTCATGCTACCAAGGGCAAAATTGCCGTTTTCCCGGACAGTATCGATGGTAGTTGATTTTTGTGAACCGCGGAGTGTTGAGAACAAAATTCCTCCCACCACTGCCGCCACTGCCAGAAAAACTCCCATCACCACCAATAATTCTATCAACGTGAATGCATTTCTTCTCGGTTTCATTATTGTTGCCAATCAGTAAAAATTGATACCAGGTTTGACTCATGCGCTCCTCTACTATCGGTAAAAGAAACTGTGACAGTAGCTCGCTCCCTACCGGCTCCTAAAATTGCAAAAATAATTTTACGAGTAAAAAAACCGTCTAAATTGGGACTCGAGCAGACTCCGGGAACTAAACTATTGGTAGAGTCCATACAATAAGAACCGCTGCGGCTAAAAAAGCCAGCTCCCTCCTTGTTTCTTAAATCTCTCACGACTTCCATCCCTTGCTGGGCATAAAGAGTGGCTTGAGTCTGATTTTTACCAAAATCAGAGCCGGTCAGGCTGGAAAGGACAGCCGAAGTGATAGCTACCAACACTACCACCCCCACTCCTAATCCCACAATTACTTCCAGCAAGGTCTGCCCGGCATCTTTTTTCATTTTTTACTTGATCACTCCTGTTGCTTCTATAATGACACTACTGGTATTACTAAAACCGGACAGAGTAAAAGTAAAAGGAAGACTGTAGCCAACGGCCGGTCTTGGTAAACCACTAGAGACAAGAAAATCTATATAGGTATCTGCCGCGGGGACTGTTCTGGTGATTGGTTGGGGAAGAGAAAAAGTTCCCACCGTCACGGTGGTGCTGCAGAGAGCGTCTATCCGATAATTGCTCGGGTTGGTAAATGTTAAGCGATAGGCAGTTAAAGGCGCCGAGGAGCTGCAGGCGGCCGGCTTTTCCTGAACCATGGCTTTACTTTGAACTAGTCTTAAATGAGTCTTTAAATCTCTAGCGGCATTTTCCAAAGCTTGAATACGACTATAATTAACCAGAGCGGCAAAGCCAAAAGCTCCAATAATGGCCAGTACGGAAACTGCTATCAAAAGCTCTACTAAGGTAAATCCTATCGATTTTATCATGGGTTTTGCGTAGTATAAGACCAATTGGTTGTCCCTCCAGTACAAATCGAGGCATTATTAGCGGTGTCTTTTTGTGAATCATTAGTATTTTCTAAACAGGCAGTCAGGGTATAGGTAGTACCGCTAGCTCCTGTATATCTATAAACATACTGACCAGTATTGGTGGGATCGCAAGGAACTTTGGCCATATAGGTCGAACCACCCAAAGTTAAGGCACTACCACAAGCTGGAAATGAAGCAGTTAACGGGTATATTTTATTATCGGCTCGATAAAGCTCCAGAGCCGTCTGAATTTGCTTTAAATCGCTTTTTCGTTGACTATCACGGGATTTTTTCCTGATATCGCCAAAATTGGCAAAAATCAGCGTGGCCAAAATGCCAATAATGATAATAACAATTAAAAGCTCTATAAGAGTAAACCCGTTTTTTTTCTTCATGGACTATTTACCCAATAATTAAAAATTACCCCACCGCAAGTTCCGCTATCCGCCGGTGTATATGTTTTACAGTTATTAGCATTTCCATCTGGCCCACAACGGCTGGCTTGATAGGGGTCACTGGGTAGGGGTTTAGGTTGCGTAGCAGCCAGATCGTTGGTATTTTCCAGTCTCGTAAATATGGTATATCTTTGCCTATCGCTATTATTCATAAAATAAAGATAGCCTGTGCTGGTAGTACTAGTACAATTACTGCCATCAAATTTGGGGTCTTTGGGAATACTTTTAAAATAATTATTGTTTTGCAAATAAGTACCTAGTCCTCTATCACTTACGTGACCAGGAATAGCCCATCCGGTCACGCTACCAGGAGCATTTGGTGGATTACCGAAGTCGGGGTACTTATTATTATCGTTATAGTAAGATTCCAAAGCCTTTTGTATTTGCCCAAGATCGCTTTTTCTCTGCGTATCTCTGCCTTTTTGCAGCATGGTAAAGGGATTAGATATTAAAAAAACCACCGTCAAGATGGAAATAATAGAAATGACCACCAGCAACTCGATGAGGGTGAAGCCTTTGTATTTCATTGTTAAATTGTTAAATTGTTAAATTGTTTTATAATTAATTCTCCTAAAAACATGGCTATTAAGGTTCCCGCAACTAAAAACGGGCCAAAGGGAATGGTTTGTCCAAACTTTTTTTTGCCTATTAAAACTAGTATGAGTGAAACTGCCGCTCCTGTCAAGAAAGCCAGGTAAAAGGCAACAATAATCTTGGGGAAACCCAGCAACAAGCCCATTAAAAAGGCTAGTTTGACGTCTCCTAAGCCCATGCCCCGACCACGGGTAATAAGATGGAGAAAAGCTAAAAAAACAGCGGCGCCGAGAGCTGATAAAGAAGTATTGAGTATTAAGTATTGAGTATTAAGTATTATGTATATTAAAGAGATAATAATTGCCGGATAGGTAATTTTATCAGGAATAATGCCATATTTAAGGTCGGTAAAAAAAACAACAATAAGGACACTTAGAATTGATAGATGATAAATTATAGATGATAGATTGTCTTTTGCAAGAAAAATAACTGTTAAGACAAATAAGACCCCTGTTGCTAACTCAACCAGCGGGTATTGCCAACTGATGGGGGAGCGGCAACTGCGACATTTGCCTCCCAGTAAAACAAAGGAGAGTAGGGGAATATTGTCCTGCCAAGAAATCTTTTTTTTACATTTTGGACAAAAAGAGCGTCCGGTCAGGGGAAGATTATGCGGTAGGCGATAGATGAGAACATTCAAAAAACTACCAAAAACAATACCCGTAATAAAGATGAAGGCAAGGTATAAAAAATAACCCATTAATAAAAGAATAGCATATTTTAACTGTCGGAGGTTAGGGGATTTCTACGCAAGTAGCTGTATCTGAAGAAAAGACTGCAAAAAAGTCGTTAGCAGCCGCCTCCCCATCATTAATAAGTTTAGCACCATTAGCTGTTGATTCTAGCTTGGTACAAATTTTATACGCTGTTGTGCCCCCTGTAAAAACAATGGAATACATGGCTTTTCGCGCAGTAGCATCTACAGTTCCAGTGCGTGTTGTTACGGATGTTGAACGATTAGAGGGGTCAATTGGAATAACATTTGCATATTTACATAGATCCGGCTTTACACCACCAATAGTAAAGGCTTGAGACAACCACCCCGTGTTTGTACATGAGTTTGCTCCCGTAGCAGGCGTACCACTGTTTGCCGCTGCAGTTGTTATAGCACCAGGATTATCAGCCAGTAGTTGTTCGACGATTGACTGGATGGTGGCTACATCTTTTAAGCGTTGGGTATCACGGCCTTTTTTCTGGGCTTCGGCCGGATTAATGGTCACTAAAGCTAGAGTCACCAGAATACCTAAAATAGTTATAACAACCAGAAGTTCTATGAGGGTAAAACCTTGAGATAGTGTTTGATGAATTCTTTTCATTTATTTACCTATAATCTAGTATAGACATGTTAAAATTTGTTTGTCAAGCCCCCAATTTAGCCTCAAACGCCTTTCTTTTTGTCATCCTGAGTGTAGCGAAGGATCTCTCTGTTTTACCCTACTAATATAAAAGTTATCCTCTATAAAAAGGGTTAGATCTTTCCACTGGGGATTCTTTGATTCTATTAGTTTTATCTTTTTAATTCTTAACCAACCTTTAATTTTTTTCTCAACTGCAATAGCTTCATTTACGTCAGTAAAATTTTCAACATACACAAGTTTACCTATATTATATTTTCTTGTAAAACCATCTATAAGTTTGTTTTTATGCTCATATACTCGTCTTAGTAAATTATTAGTTACTCCAATGTAAAGCACAGTATTGTTCTTATTAGTTAAAATATAAACATAATAATGTCTCATTTAGAGATTCTTCGCCCCGCTGAGCGGGGCTCAGAATGACATGGAAATGATTAAAAAGCGCTGGTTAGACTGTAGATCGGCATAATAACGGCAATAATTAAAACTGCTACCCCAATTCCCAAAAATATCATAATTAAAGGTTCAAGAGCCGTAGTTAAAGTTTTGATTGATTGTTCGGCTTCCGACTCAAAGTAGCCGGACACCCGCAGCAGCGCTTCGTCTAACTTGCCTGTCGTTTCGCCCACTTTACTCATCTGCACCAAAATTGAGGGAAAACGACTATCTTCTGCCATGGCATCGCCTAAAGCTACTCCCTTTTCCACTTTTTTAGATATAGTAGTCAGTGACTCTTTATACCAAATGCTGCCGGTAGTATTTCCTGTAATATTTATTGACTCAATAATGGGACTGCCCGAACCGATTAGTAATCCCAAAGTGCGGGAAAATTCAGTCAGAATTATTAACTTGCGCAATTTGCCAATAACCGGCGCTCGCAGAAGAATAGTATCCAGCTGTCTCTGTCCAAGGTCAGTTTTTTTATAAGAAGAAAAGGCGAAAAATAACAGCGCCCCGAGGCCCGCCAACAACGGCCAGCCTTTAACCATAAAATCAGATATGGCCAGCACTACCTGGGTCATGGCCGGTAAATCAACCCCTAAATCCTGATAAAGTCCCCGCACAGTCGGGATGACAAACAGCATCATGATGACTCCCACGGCTACCATTCCCACCACCACAATTATTGGATAAATAAGCGCGCCAATAATTTTACCCCTAAAAGCTTTTTCTTTCTCCAGATTATCTGCCAAGCGAGCCAGGACTTTGTCGAGCAACCCGGCTTCTTCGGCGGCGGTAATCATGGCAATATAGACTGACGAAAAAACTTTGGGGTGCTTGGCCATGGCCGCCGAAAGAGAATTTCCCGCTTCCACGTCTGTTAAAATTTCTTCTAAAATCTGACCAAGCAGGGGATTTTCTACCTCACTCCCCAATACCGATAAGGCTTCGGTAATAGTGAGACCTGCCGTAATCATGGAGGATAACTGTCGGGTAAGGTTTACCACATCATTAAGTCCGACCCGGTTTTTGAAAAATAAAATATTTTGCTTTCTCTCTGGAATAACGGAAACTACGAATAAATTCTGTTCGTGCAGTAATTTAGCGGCTTCTTTTTCTCCCTTAGCCTCAATAATTCCACTAATATCAATTCCTTCCTTTTTAGCCTTGTATGAAAATTTTCTCATGCTTAATTCTTTAACCCAACAGTCTACTCAACTCATCTGGCCGCAGAGCATAGGAATTGGCAGTATCTAGGGTAATTTTCCCCTCCCGAACTAAAGCGGCCAAATGTGTCTCCAGGGAAATCATGCCCAACTCGCCGGAGGTACGGATGATATTATCTAACATATGGGTTTTGCCGTCTCTAATATTAGTCTTAACCGCATCCGTACCCAACATCACTTCTACTGCCGGAATTCTGTCGCCTGACAGGGCAGGCAGTAATCTTTGAGAAACAACTGCTTGAAGAGTAGAGGCCAGCTGGGTTCTAATTTGCGACTGCTGGTGAGCGGGAAAAACATCAACAATCCTATCTATCGTTTGGGCGGCCGAATTGGTATGGAGAGTCGAGAAAACCAGATGTCCGGTTTCGGCAATGGTGATGGCTGAAGCAATTGTTTCCGGGTCTCTCATCTCACCCACCAAGACGACATCCGGGTCTTCACGCAGAGCCGACCGCAAGGCTTTAGCCCAGGAATAGGTATCCAGCCTCAGTTCTCGCTGGCTAATGATGCTTTTACCACCAGGATAAACATATTCTATGGGGTCTTCAATGGTAACTATATGAACGCTTTTATTTTGATTAATCTCATTAATAATTGAAGCCAGACTGGTTGATTTACCATGTCCTGTCGGACCGGTAATTAAGATAAAACCTTGTAAAACTTTACTGAATTGATGGAAGATGGCCGGCAGATTAAGCTGTTCAATCGTTTTAATGTGAGGGTCTAAGAAACGGAGCGAAGCAGCCAGGCTATTTCTTTGATAATAGGCATTAATCCTAAATCTACCCTCAAGACCGGCGGAAAGCTCGAAAGGCAAAGAAAAATCAAGCTCTCGGTCATGCTCTATTAAGGCTTTCTGCTCCGGAGTAGTAACAGAAAAAATCATCTCTTCTATCTCTAGAGCCGACAGGGGAGTCTGGCTAAGTAAAACCAGTCTGCCATTAACTCGAATTATGGGAGGCTTGTCACTTACCAGATGCAAATCCGAGGCCTTATTTTTAACTGTAGCGAATAATAATTCTTTAATATCCATATCTTGAAAATTACTAAATCCTAATTTCTAATAACTATTCCTGTGCCACTCTTAAGACTTCTTCAATAGTAGTTACACCCTCAATCACCTTGAGATAGCCGTCCTGCTTCATGGTGATCATGCTTTGGGCTACTGCCTCTTTCTCGACGCTTCCCGCATCTGCCCGCTCCAGCACCATCCGGGCAATTTTTTCGGTCATCGGCAAAACTTCAAAAATACCAACTCTTCCCAAGTAACCGGTATTATTACATTCATCACAGCCGCGTCCGCGCCATAATTTATCTATTGTTTTGTTTGACGGCAGGAGGGGACCAAGAACATTTCGAATATCTTGCCTCATGCTTTCCGGAATTTCGTATTGCTCGCGACAGGCAGTACACATTTTTCTGACAATTCGCTGACCAACCACCGCATTCATAGTTGAAGCCAATAAAAATGTTTCTGCTCCTAAATCAAGCAGCCTGGGTAGGGCACCTGAAGCATTAGAAGTATGCAACGTCGAAAAGACTAAATGTCCGGTCAGCGCCGCCTGGATAGCCAAATCAGTGGTTTCTCTATCTCTGATCTCCCCAACCAGAATAATATTGGGATCTTGCCGCAAGAATGAGCGCAGTCCCGTGGCAAAGGTCAGTCCGACTGCTGGATTAATCTGTACTTGATTAACACCGGCAATTCTATATTCAACCGGGTCCTCTAAGGTCAGAATATTGACTTTAGTGGTATTAAGTTTATTAAGAACAGAGTATAAAGTAGTAGTTTTACCGGAACCGGTTGGTCCGCAGACAATGATGATGCCGTGCGGCCGCAAAATAGCCGTTTCCAGATTTTTTAGACTAATTCCATTTAAACCTAACTCTGGCAAGCTCGGCACTCCGCCTGATTTTTTAAGCAATCTCATCACTATTTTTTCACCCAGGACGCTCGGCAACACCGAAATACGCAAATCCACCTCTTCTTCCGGCATTTTAAAGTTAAAACGTCCGTCCTGGGGAATTCGGTGTTCATCTATTTTCATACCTGATAAAATTTTAATGCGTGACACTAGGGCATCGTGAATACCTTTAGGAAGCGACAATTTTTCGTGTAGTATTCCGTCTATTCTATAACGAACTCGGGTTCTACCCTCCATCGGTTCGATATGAACGTCCGAGGCTCGGCTTTTAATGGCGTATTCAAGAACCGTGGAGACAATGCGGGCTATCGGCGCTTCTTTAATAATTTGAGCCAGGTCGGTCTGGGTAATTGTTTTTGTTCCCGGCTCAACCTCGGTCTCTTTGACTGCTTCTTTCACTTCGGAAATGATATCCTGGGCATAATGCTGGTCAATCATCTGCCGCAACTCATCAGGCGAAGCGGCATAAACCACTACTTGAGCGGCAGATCTTTGTTTAAGAAACTCCACTGTGGCCAAATCTTCCGGATTGGCCATAGCGACAGACAAAGTATTAGTTTTTTTGTCAAAATCAAAAGGAAGAATAGTAAAACGTTTGGCTACCGGTTCAGGAACAAGAGCTAAGGCGGCGGGATTAACAGCCCTAGCAGATAGCGCCACAAAAGGGACATTTAATAGTTTAGCTTTTGCCTCGGCTACTTGGGTAAGACTAGCCAGTTTTTGCTCAATAAGCAGTTCTGAAATGTTTCTATTGGTATTAATACCGGCCAGTTTTACCTGGGAATACTGCTCGGGAGTAATAATTTTATCGGCCAGCAAAATATCTGCGACTGTTTGTTGGGTATCCATATGGGCAGATTTCTTTCTTCAATCGTAGTTCATTTTGTGCTAATATGTCAAGGATTATGCATAGTTTCTTAATTATAGGCGGTACCCCAGATAAAAGAAGAGAAAAAGCGCTGGAATTTGCTAAAAGCTATGGGGTGAGTCAATTTGATATCTTGGTAATTGAACCCACAACAGCAGGCTCAATTGGTATTGATAAAGTAAGAGAAGTTAAGGCAAAATTAGCTTTAAAACCCTTTAATTCTCCTTTTAAGTTGGGTCTTTTTTTAGATTTTGATACTGCTACTACGGAAGCGCAAAATGCCTTCTTAAAAACCCTGGAAGAGCCACCGGCAAATACTATAATAGTATTGACAGCCCGCAACAAAGACTTACTTTTGCCAACAGTAGTATCACGCTGTCAAGTAATAACTTTAGTAACTAGCCACGAGCAACTAGCCACGAGCGAATTTTCAGTTTTCAGTTTTCAGTTTTCAGTTTTATTAACTGGTGGGGTGGAGGAAAAATTGAAGCTGGCTGAAGATGTCGGCAAAAACCGCGAAGAGGCAGCTGCCTGGCTGGAGAAAATGATTATTTTTATTCGGCAAAAACTAGCTGGTAATCACTCAAACCCTAACTATCTTAATTTCTTAAAATCTTTTCAAAAAACTCATACTCTGCTTTCCACCACCAACGTCAACCCTCGCTTCGCCCTGGAAAACCTTTTTCTCTCCCTAATTCCACTGGAAAATGGTTGGTAAACTTGCTATAATTAGTTATGATGTCGAAAACCTCATACTCTGCGCAGCATATCCAAGTTCTCGAGGGTCTGGAACCTGTCCGCAAGCGCCCCGCCATGTATATCGGCTCAACCGACCTGGTTGGTCTTCACCATTGCCTCAATGAAATTATTGACAACTCGGTAGACGAAGCCTTAGGCGGACACGCCAGCAATATCTGGGTTATTTTAAATTCTGATAACTCCGCCACGGTAATTGATGACGGTCGGGGAATTCCGGTTGACGTGATGCCCCAATACAAAAAGTCAGCTCTTGAAATTGTCATGACCAAACTTCATGCCGGGGGAAAATTCGGCGGTTCGGCCTATAAAGTCTCCGGCGGTCTGCATGGAGTCGGCGCCTCGGTAGTCAACGCGTTGTCGGACTGGACTTGGGTGGAGGTTCGCAGAAACGGCAAGATTTATCGACAAGAATACGAAAGAGGACAAACAAAAACACCAGTTGGGGAAGTCAAAGAATCAAATTTGAAATTTAAAATTTTAAATTTAAAATTACCAAGCAATGGAACGACAGTCAGTTTTTTAGCGGATAAAACTATTTTTAAAGAAGGCATCATATTAAATTGGGAAAGGCTGATTAAGGCGGTACGCGACAGAGCTTATTTAGTCCCCAAGTTGTTTTTTCACCTATTTGATATGCGCGAAGACAAGATGGTTGAGGCCAATTTTTATTTTGAAAGCGGCATTGTATCGCTGGTCGAGAAACTTAATGAAAATAAAGGCACCATTCATTCTCCAATTTATATCAAAAAACATGTTGAATCAGTCGAGGTAGAGGTGGTTATCCAATTTAACGATGGTTTTAACGAAACAGTCGAAAGCTTTGTTAATGTTATCAATACTGTCGATGGCGGAACTCATCTGACTGGCTTTCGTATGGCTTTAACCCGGGCCATTAATGATTACGGTAAAAAAACCGGTAGTTTTAAGGAAGACGATCAAATCACCGGCGAGGATACTAGAGAGGGGTTGACTGCAGTAGTAGCGGTAAAAATGCCGCAGGACCAAATTCAGTTTGAGGGTCAAACTAAGGGAAAACTGGGTAACGCCGAAATCCAGCCGCTAGTACAGGGGATTACTAAAGATGGACTGGATCTTTACTTTGAAGAAAATCCGGCTGATGCTCGGCGAATCCTAGAGAAAGTGTACCTGGCCGCCAAAGCCCGACTGGCCGCCAAAGCCGCCAAAGATGCTATTTTAAGAAAAGGAGCACTTGAGGGTTTAACTCTACCGGGAAAACTGACAGATTGTCAAGAAAAAAATCCGGCTTTGTCTGAATTATATTTAGTAGAAGGAGATTCTGCGGCCGGCACCGCTAAAGGCGGACGAGATAGAAAATTTCAGGCCATTCTACCAATTGGCGGCAAAATCTTAAATACTGAAAGGGCCAGACTTGATAAAATTATTGAATTTGAAGAATTAAAAAATTTAATTATTGCCTTGGGGGCGGGAATTGGCGAAAGTATTAATTTCTCAAAACTACGCTATCATAGAATTGTCATTATGACTGATGCCGATGTAGACGGAGAGCATATCGAAACGCTACTGTTGACCTTTTTTTACCGGCACCTTGCGGAAATTGTCAAACAAGGTTATTTATATATCGCCCAACCGCCATTATATAAAGTACAATTTGGAAAAGAAATTCGCTACGCCTATTCCGACGAGGAAAAAGAAACGGTAATTACCGACATCAAAAAAGGAAAAAATAATGGGACTATCAACATTCAGCGCTATAAAGGTTTAGGCGAAATGAACGCCGATCAACTATGGGAAACAACTATGAATCCGCAAAATCGTATCTTAAAACAAGTTACGATTGAAGATACCGAAGCGGCCGATGCCACTTTTACTATGTTAATGGGAGATGAAGTTCCACCCAGAAAACACTTTATTACCAGTAACGCCAAGATGGCTAATCTGGATATTTAAGGAGGTGAGATTTATGGATATAAAAAATGTACCAATTGGTAAAAATCCGCCGGAGGAAATAAATGTTTTTATAGAAATTCCTCAAGGCGTCAGCGTCAAATATGAGCTGGATAAAGAAAGCGGAGCGATTTTTGTTGACCGATTTCTTTTTACCCAAATGAATTACCCGTTTAACTACGGCTTTGTGCCACAGACGCTGAGTGGCGACGGCGATCCGATTGATGTTTTAGTTCTTTCCAGCAAACCGGTTTCTGTTGGCGTTGTTATTCCTTCACGCCCCATCGGCATGCTGGAAATGGACGATGAAGCAGGAGAAGATACTAAAGTAATTGCCGTGCCGCTAGCAAAGGTAGATAGCAAATTCGCCGCGTATAATGATATTGCCGATGTGCCAAAAAAAATTCTCGATGAAATTAAGTATTTTTTTGAGAATTACAAAAAAACAGAACCGGGCAAGTGGGTAAAGGTAAAAGAGTGGAAAGAAAAAGAGAAAGCGCTAGAAGAAATAAGAAAAGCCATGAGATGATATGGATATTGGTAAACTCTTAAAAACTGAAATCTCGCTTGAGATGAAGAAGGCGTATCTTGACTACGCTATGTCTGTAATTGTTTCTCGGGCTCTGCCAGATGTTCGCGATGGACTAAAGCCGGTTCACCGCAGAATTCTTTTTGCTCTCCATGAAATGGGACTTACCCACAATGCTAAGTATTCAAAAAGCGCAAAAATTGTCGGAGAAGTGATGGGAAAATACCATCCTCATGGTGACATGCCAATTTATGATGCCTTGGTACGTCTGGCTCAGGATTTTTCCATGCGTTATCCGCTGATTGACGGTCAGGGTAATTTTGGTTCAATGGATGGGGATCCGCCGGCCGCCATGCGTTATACAGAAGCCAAAATGGCAGCAATCACATCTGAGATGCTCTACGATTTAGATAAAGAGACCGTTGAGTTTCTTCCTAATTTTGATGCAACTTTGCAGGAGCCGACATTTCTCCCAGCAAAATTACCAAATCTTCTCCTAATGGGTTCTGAAGGTATTGCTGTTGGTATGGCCACTAAAATTCCGCCGCATAATTTAAGTGAGGTTATTGATGCGATTATTTATGTCATTAGTAAAACAAAAGTATCAACTCCTACGCTTACTTCCGAAGTTACAGTTGATGAGCTTTTGGAATTTATCAAAGGTCCCGATTTCCCGACTTACGGCACCATTTACGATTTTTCGGAAATTAAAAATTTATACGCCACGGGTAAAGGCAGAATTATTATTCGGGGAAAAGCCGATATTGAAGACATTGGTCAGGGAAAATCGGCCATTATTATTACCGAATTGCCATATCAGGTTAACAAGAGCCTTCTGGTAGCCCGCATCGCCGATTTAGCCAAAGAAAAAAAGGTGGAGGGGATAACTGACCTGCGTGACGAGTCGGATAGACACGGCATTCGTATTGTGGTTGAGCTAAAACGCGACGCTACCCCCAGAAAAGTTCTTAATAATTTATTCAAACATACCAGTCTGCAAACAATTTTCCCGGCCAACGTTGTAGCTCTGGTTGATGGGACGCCGCAAACACTCAATCTCAAAACAATTCTTGAGGAGTATATCAAACATAGATTTTCCGTAGTGACGAAACGGTCGGAATTTGAACTGAAAGCGGCTCAAGCAAGACTTCATATTTTACAAGGCCTAAAAATAGCGGTGGACAATATTGACGCCGTAATTAAAACTATTCGCGCCTCCAAAACCCAAGAAGATGCTAAAACTAACTTGATGACCAAGTTCAAGTTGACCGATCTTCAAGCTACTGCTATTTTGGACATGCAGCTGCGAAGACTAGCGGCACTGGAGCGCCAAAAAATCGAAGATGAATACGAGATGGTTAAAGAAACTATCGCCTATCTTGAAGATTTACTGGCCAAACCAGCCAAAATCTTGCTGGTGATTAAGCAGGAATTAGTTAAGGTAAAAGAAAAGTATCAAGATGATAGGCGAACCAAGGTAATCAAAGGTAAAGTGGGAGAGTTCAGCGAAGAAGATCTGGTTGCTAACGAACCGACAGTAATTACTTTAACTAGCAGCGGCTATATTAAGCGCCAATCGTTATTAAGCTTTCGCACTCAACATCGAGGCGGAAAGGGTATAAAAGGTATGACTACCAAAGAAGAAGATAGCATCGCTCATTTGCGTTATTCCCAAACTCATGACAATATTTTATTTTTTACTAATAAAGGAAAAGTTTATCAACTGCGGGCTTTTGAAATTCAAGAAAGCTCAAGAACCAGTAAGGGAACGGCCATTGTTAATTTATTAAATATTGAACAAGACGAAAAAGTTGAATCTTTTGTCACCTACCACCCCAAAGAAACCAAAGGTTTTGTCTTTCTTACAACCAGAAAAGGTACTGTCAAAAAAACGGGTCTTGGTGAATTTGAAAATATTCGCCGCAGCGGCATCGCGGCCATTAAACTTGATCCCAACGATGAGTTGGTGTGGAGTAATATTACCACAGGCGATGATGACGTTTTAATTATTACTCGTCGTGGCAAGGCCATCCGCTTTTCGGAAAAATCCGCTAGACCCTTGGGGAGAAGTACCATGGGAGTCCGCGGAATTAAATTAACCCAAGACGACACAGTTGTAGGAATGGCTGTGATTGGAAAAAGCGATAAGCCGGAACTGCTGGTGATTATGGAAAATGGCGTTGGCAAAAAAACCTTGGTGTCTCAATTTAAAAGACAGAGTAGGGGAGGCCAAGGCGTCAAAGCAGCTAAAGTCAGCGCCAAAACCGGCCAAATTATCGTAGCTTTCGTGATGCCGGAGGCTTGCCGCGAGGTTATTATTACCAGTAAGCGTGGTTTATTAGTCAAACTTGATATTGCCTCCATTCCTAAACTTTCTCGCGCCACTCAAGGAGTAATTCTGATGCGTTTTTCCGATAAAAATGATAAGGTTGCCGCCGCCGCCTGTATTAGTTAAAAATGACAAGAATTGACGGAAAGATAATTGCGGAAAAAATTCTCCAGGATTTAAAACACCGCGTTAAGCAGCTAAAAAAGAGGGGAGTAGCGCCTCATTTAGTAGTTATATTGGTCGGCCATGATCCAGCCTCTGCTCTTTATGTTAAACGCAAAAAATTGCAGGGGGAGCTAATTGGAGCTAAAGCTACCATTAAAGAATTACCAACAAATACTTCTGTGCAAAAACTTCTGTCAATAATTGAAGAATTAAACAATAATAACAATGTCCACGGTATCATAGTCCAACGCCCTCTACCGCCAACTATTAATAATAGCATTATCGCTAAAGCGGTCTTACCAGAAAAAGATATCGACGGCTTACATCCAAAATCTCAATTTGAAATGCCTCTGGCCCGTGCGGTTTTGAGAATTTTGAGAAAAATAGGAGAATTTAAATCAAAAAGAATCGTAGTAATTGGGAAAGGACAGACGGGTGGGGGACCGGTCATAAAAAGATTAAAGGAATTAGGAGTTAAGACAATAGTCATTGACAGTAAAACTACTAATCCACAATTAATCACTCGCACTGCCGATATTATTATTTCCGCGGTTGGCAGAGCAAATATAGTGACAGGTGAGATGATTAAAAAAGGAGTAATTCTAATAAGTGTTGGTATGCATAGGGAGAGTGACGATAAGTTTCATGGAGATTATGAGGAAGAAAAAATCTCCGGCATTGCCGGTTTTTACACTCCAACTCCGGGGGGTGTCGGCCCCGTCAACGTGGCCTGTTTACTGGAAAACCTAATCAAAGCCGCCGAAAATCAATAATCACTTATTCCTACTATGAACGTTCCGCACACTTCCAATGTGTGGTAGCTTGACACCTTGGTATTTTTCCGATATTATCTATTTATGGCCTACAGAAAAACCCGGTTGTTAATGGAGAAATATACCATGTCTATAACAGAAGCAATGGGCAACAGGAAATATTTTTGTCCGCCAAAGATTACCAAAGAGCAATTGATGTTTTCCGTTTTTATCAATATGGCAAGCCACCTCTTCGATTTTCTTTCTATAACCGCTTACCGCAAGACCAAAAAGCTAAATTTTTAAAAGATTTAATTTTAAACAAACCAGTCGTAGAGATAATTTGTTTTTGTCTCATGCCAAATCATTTTCATTTTTTATTAAAAGGAGTAGAGAGAAGAGGAATAAATCAATTTATGAGTAATTTTCAAAACAGCTTTGCCAAATATTTTAACATTAAAACTACCCGTACTGGTTCACTTTTCCAGCAAAATTTCAGGGCCGTCAGGATAGAATCTGATGAACAGCTTATTCATGTATCTAGATATATTCACCTTAATCCCATGACGGCTTTTCTGATTAGAACAATAGAAGAATTAGAAAGCTATCCGTGGTCATCTTATCCTGATTATATTCGTAGAGAAAAAACATATCTTAGAAAAGATATAATTTTAGATTTTTTTAGATCGATCGCTGATTATAAAAAATTTGTGGCAAATCAAATAGATTACCAAAGAAAATTAGATAGAATAAAACACTTAATACTTGAATAGTGCATTTTTACTAAGGTGTGAACGTACCACACATCCAAGGTGTGTAATGCGTGTAATGTCATCATTTGTTACCTGAATGAAAGGCGGCATGTACCTCCCGTAGTTGGCGGTTGGTAACGTGGGTATAAATTTGAGTGGTAGCGATATTCTTGTGACCTAGCATCTCCTGCACCGAGCGGATATCAGCGCCGTTATTAAGAAGATCCGTAGCAAAGGAGTGACGCAGAGTATGAACTGTAGCATCAATAGGTAATCTTGAGTGCCTGACATATTTTTTGATCAGCCGCTCGACCGAACGGGCAGTCAGCCGCATTTTCTCGCCATTATTCTCAATAATAACTTTTCCCGAATAGCGAATAAACAAAGGTCTAAATGTATCCTTTCGCTTTACTAGATAACGAGACAGCCACTGGACGGCTCTATCTGAAATAAACACTACCCGCGGCCTCCCGCCTTTACCCACCACTCCAAACTCCCGCCGCTCGATATTTATCTGGTCACGGTTTAGCGAGACCAGTTCAGAAACCCGCAGGCCGGTTGAGAAAAGCAATTCGAGTATCGACCGATCGCGAATCCCTTCCTCTTTTTCGGTATTAACGGCGGTCACTAATCTGTCAACGTGTTCCCGTTCTAAAAATTTAATGCTACGACTTTCTGTTTTTGGCAAGTCAATTTTAGACGGCTCCAGGGTTTTATGGTCATTTTTAATAAGAAAGCGCAAAAAAGAACGTAGGGCTATCACATAATAATTTTGAGTAACACGTTTTAAAGTCAATCCTTTACTATCAGCTTTATTAGCCAAATAAATGCGGTATTTACGGACAGTTTGCAAATCCAAATCCTTAATAGACTTTCCTGTGGAAGAAAACCAATTAACAAAAATCTCCAGATAATGCCGATAGTCTCGAATCGTCAGCTTACTGCAGTTTTTCTCTATTTCTAAATATTCTAAAAACTCATCAATTAACTGGGGCAGAGAATTAGTCATAATAATATTATGCGACGCAGAAATTTAATTGTCAATTTTTGCATTTTTATCACCCTTTTTGCTATACTCCGTACCTATGAATGGAAAAGAAGGAAAAAACTTTACAACTGGCCTTTCTCGACGGGACCGCCGTTTACTTTCTCGGAGAAGAGGATACGAAGCGAAAAACCCTTCTCCACCTGCAATACCAGCGGTAAATTTTGTACAAACCCATCCGGCATCAGAAGGCCAATGGAGAGAAGCAACGGATGTTCTTCCCATTATCAGACCTAGCGAAAGTTTTGGGGCATATTTACAAGCCCTGGAGGAAACCCGAGACTTAATCGATAGTTTATTTGCTCATGGAGCTCCAACGCCAGAAGCTACAGAAGCTTTTTGGGAAACTATATCTCTTGACCCTGGCCACCTGGCGGCAGGCATAGAAGTTTTGGCCGATCGTGCCACAAAAGCTCAAGAAGTTACGCCGGATGCTTTAGATACTATGGCTGTATTAACCGATTTGACAGAAAGAAGAATACCTGACTTTCTCACGGCTATTCCCGATAGAAATGAGTTTTTCGTTTTTAATTTGAGAGTTGCAGAAGTCAGTTATTATGTTTTGACTAAATTAAAACCGGAATTTCAATCCGTAGGAACTTTGCTATCTAATTTACTTAAACCTAATTATATAGCTCTCAAAGAAAAACCTAACAAAAAGTTGGTTCCAGAAGAAAAGCCTCAAAAACAAGAAGGGTTAACTCTGGAAGAACAGCTTATGCTTATAGGTAACGCTGAGCTTTTTGCATATGAACGAAAAATGGGACAAAGAATGCCGAATGCGATGGTACCACGACCTGCCGACTGGCAAGATTTTGTCATGACCGTTGGAAGAAGGGTAAAAACTGCTTTAACAAAACCACTTGATGAAGAGTCTTTGCGACTAGCCATTGTTGCTACTTGTTCTATATTAAAAATCTTTTTTCGGAAAAATGATTTAAGATCAACGTTTGACTTACCAGATTCAGGAAGAGAATATCTTTTAGGATTTAAAAAAAACGCCACCAGCTCGCCAGAGGGATTAAAAAACGCTATCTTCGTTATGGCAGAAACCTTAGCTAATCCAAGAATTAATTCAGAAACAAGAAGAGTTTTAATTAATCTATTAGTTGGCACCGAATATTGGGAAAGTCCAATCGTAGATCATTCTGGAAAATTTTTAGGTCATGAAAAGCATCACTTTCTCCCGATTATTATTAGTCTTGCTAATTTTTCAAATCAATCAGGATCTGAACAAGAATTATGGAAAAAGCTTACGGCAGCGCTTCTCTTAGCAGCTGTTTTTGAAAAAGATGATGTAGCAGGCAACTTTCTTTTTTCTGATATTATCAGATCCAAAGCTATCTCCGACGAGGTAAAATTAACGCTTGCAAGAATATACTTATCCTCACTGATTGATATCGACCCTAGCATATCTAATGAAGAACTTTTAGAGATTGTGACGAGATCAGAATGGAGGTTTTTACGTGTAGGAGATGCGTATATAGATGCAGGAAGTGGTAGAGTTTTGGGCCACCTCAAACCAATGAATTCTCTTCCTAACCAAGCAATTATTTTTGAGGAAAACGCAGAACCAGCCAAGCCAACCCCGTCTCCAGAAACTCATGAATTAACCCGCGAAGAACAAATTACACACGCGTTAGGCCAGGTGTTTAAACAAAAACTAACACTAGAAGAAGTTGCCCAATTACAAAAAGATTTACGTCAAGCCTGGGTTGATCTCAATCCCAATGCTAAAACTTGTAAAAGAGACGGAACTTTAAGCGCAGGAGATACTATTATTAGACTAAATCACAGACAGCCGGTTCGGGCCAGAGAAAATTATTATCCGCGTATCCAGTTAGCCCATTCTACTAATTATAACCCCGCTCAACAAAGTGACTTAGAAGGAGTAATTTACTTAGGAGAAGATCTAACTGTCACATTTTATATAGATAAAAACGGCGAATTAGAGGGAAACTTGGCTGATCTGGCGCTTGAAGAAAAAATCTCCTGGGAGTTATTCCTACAATTAAATCAACGGGTAATTTCTCTAACCCATGCCCTGTTGGTTCCCTCAAAAGCTGAAATAGCCAAAAGATTGCTCACGGCTGTTAACCGAGCTCAGCAAAGAACTGAAAGAACCAATGGCAATCGCCGGCCACTCCGAAGTGTTGAAGATCTGCTCAGAGAAAGCGCAGACTATATTATTACCACCCAAAGAGAGGTGGATGGAGGAACAGTTCAAGAAGAACAAATAGATCTGGACCGTTTAGCTGCTGAACTGGCACCTGGAGCAGAGAGAGAAATTTTCCAACTAATACCTACCGACCCTGACTCAATTAACAGAAAGGATGTCAGAAAGGGGAAAGCACGTCCAGGCGCCACTCGCGGTAAGCGAGTATGGCTTCCCACAGCTTTTAAACCCTCCCGAACGGCCATGGAAAATGCCCGACGCTGCCATACGCCTCTCCTCAGAATGACTTTGGTCAAAAAAGATAGCAATGGAGTAGTAAGACCTACCACTGTATCCAGCACCTTTCGTTCTGCGGCTTGAAAAATTAATTAACTAGTATTACTATCAACCTATGGTGGGGGAGAAATACCGAGATTGCCTGGAATATATCGACTCCTATTGGGATAGAATTATTTTCCCGCCCACTAAAAAACGAGTCCATCGCCATAGCATTACTATTCCTCATACCTTTTTTACTCCCAACGATCAAAAATTTAGTTATATTTTCTACTGGGACAGTTATTTTATGTTTCGAGGACTGCTGGATACCAAACGCCGCTTTTTAATGAAAAGCATGATGGATAATTTTATTTATCTTTTCGACAGGTTTCACATTATTCCCAATTTTGATTCTCCCACTGCCACCGGCCGCTCCCAACCGCCCTTTTTCACCTCGATGATTCAAGATGTTTATAGTTCTTCTCTTTACAAACAAGACCTTAAAGAACGGATAAAAAATTTGTTCAAAAATGTCTACAAAGTTTTTAAGCAGCAAAATTGGTTAGAAAAAGCTGTTGATACTGCCCGCCGGGAATACAAAACAGTATGGGACGATCCACACGGATTTTATCATCATCGGGTCAAAGGGTATCAGCTCAACCGTTATGGCGATACAGACCTGGGCTATGCCCATTCATCAGAAATTGAATCCGGCTGGGATTTCACCTCTCGCTTCTACAGCCGCTGTAGCGAGTTTCTGCCGATTGACCTTAATGTTTATCTATATAAATATGAAACGGACTTGGCTTTTTTTGCCAGTTTGATAAACGATAAAAAAGAAGAACGTTTTTGGATTAAAAAGGCTACTGCTCGTCAAAAAGAAATTAATCGACTGATGTGGAATGAGGAAAAAGGCTTCTTTTTTGATTATGGTTATTTTTTCGCCCGTCAGAGTGATTTTTGGTCGCTGGCCGGCTTTACTCCTTTGTGGGTTGGTTTAGCATCAAAACAACAGGCCAAAAAAATGGCAAGAAATTTATCTCGGTTTGAAACAGACCATGGCCTGGTCGTGACCGCCAAGGAATCGCTGGCCCCCCAAATTAGCCTACGCCATATACCGCATCGCTACCGGCCGGCCATTGAGGAAGTCATTAAACCCAAGCAGTGGGATTATCCCCATAGTTGGCCGCCGCTCGAGTATTTAACAGTTGTCGGCCTGCTAAAATATGGCTTTATCAAAGAAGCCGAGCAGATTATGAAAAAATCGGTCGAAACGCATGCTCGACTTTTTAGAAAATATGGCACTTTTTTTGAGAAAATTGATGGAGTGCGGGGCGATAAGCCCAGTGATTTTCATTACCAAACTCAAGCCGGTTTTGGCTGGACCAATGCCATTTTTTACCGCTATGTGAAAATTTTAGAAGCGATTGAGTCGGGCGTTGATATTTACCAAACCCCCAAATCCAAAACTCCACCATATGAACTAGCCATACTATATTAAATAGAATATTTGACAAATGAAATCTTAAGGCGTATATTCTTGCCCGTGGGCAGGAACGGACTTGAAAATTTGGCATTAGCTGTATCTTCTGTAGCTCTTTTAACAACTGGTTGTAGAGTTTCCCTCCAACTATCGCCAACAACTTCTGCTGTTAGAACTGTTAACCAAGAACAACCACCACCTTCTGTTTCCCCTCAACGAGCTATTATTAATTCTCTTATTAAATCTCTTAATCAAAATCGGGAACGAGGAGAATTTAATAATAAAATTGGTGTGGTAACTCTGCCAAAGGCAGTAATGATTGGCAGCGCCGGCGGTCAACGCCCGGTTATTGATACTTATAATTTACCAGACGAAAACATTGGCCATCGGCTTACGCGTCCGATTCTGGATTTAAGTGAAAAACCTATTGGTCCTTATAAATATTTCTTGCGAGTTATTAACCCAACAACTGGAAAAATAATGTTTTGGGCTGTTCATTTAAACCCAAAGACTTATGATTATAATTATTTTACGGCAGGAGAATTCCCCAACGGTTGGCATTCAAATTTCTTTTATGAAAACGGCCGTGAGGTTGACGGAGATGAACTATTTAAACCTTTTCTTCCTCTGCAAGAACAATTCTCTCAATATCCCATAGTAGGGGAGTGAGGGTAAAAATAAGGAATTGGGAAAATAAGATATTAGGAGATTAGGGGAAGGGATAAGTAAAAATTACCAACAACTAATTACTAATGATCAATGACCAACTAAAAACCACTTCTCCGGCAACCCAGCCTGGCTAGCGTCGTAAAAGTATTATTGTACGACATAGTGCTTGCTGCTTCCCTAGTCTCCTATCTATTCTTATTTTCTCTTTATTTCATTTATGTATGATATGGCGCGGGGAGGTACAAATTTTTTGATGTCAGCACCTTGCTCTATGCCATCCTCCCGCTTAGAAACAGTAGAGCGCGCAATTGCTGACGAAAAAAATTTCGTACCGACCTCAGCGCCACTCCACTCCCTATCATATCTCATTTAGCCCGTTTTCATGCGATAAATGTATAATTTTGAGGCTAAAACCCTCAACCTTTTTCGGGTTTTTTTCTCTACCCAACAGCTTCTCAAATCACATTTTTTACAACTTCTTAACAGAAAAGAGTATAGTGCTATTTAGAGCGTAATAATGCGCTAAAGTATTAATTTTATGCGTACTTTTATTGTTCACCCTGCTACGGTGGAGTGGAATCGTTTCCATGAGTTATCCACATATGCCTGTGAAAAGTAGCTCATAGTTTTGTGAAAACTAACCATATCAAACTATTTCACCACTTCGCTACGCTTCGCGGTACAAGCACCCTTCTCCCCTCTTTACTCCCCCCACTTGGTAAACGTAATTAATACTAACAACACTATAATTGCTACACCTACGAATTCCCATAGGGTGTTTTTAAATAATCTTCTTTCCAGCCATGCTTGAGAGAGACCGACGTAGGTATAAAAGTTACCGGAGAGAAAAAGAGCTCCCACGGTCGGATGCGCCGGCCAGAAGCTCAACATTAGTGAAAGCTGTCCGATCACCAAGGCCAGCATAGCAGAGAAAACAGTTACCTGCTTACTTAGATACTCTTCTAAAGTAACGCTCCACATGATGGGTAAAATGAGACTAAAACTTAATAATAAAACGAGTCCCAAAACTAGAGGCGTCACCAAATGGAGGGAAAAAATCACGTTCATCAAGAAAAAATGAGTCAAAACCGTCAGCAAAAACCCCACCGAATGGGCTGCTTTTAACAGCTGAATTGTTCTCGCACCTGCCACGGCATAAATATTATGGGAAAGATATAAAGCATAAAGCCCTACTCCGTAAAAACTAGTTAAAATTAGTCTGGTTAAAAATCTGGCCGGCAGCAGTGAATAAAAAAGACCAAAGGCTAAAGTATAAAAAAGGGGCAGAACTAGTAGCAATAGCTGTGGACCAAGTTTTAAATCATCCAAAAGTATGAGGAATAAACTCAAGCTGGCAGTTAGAGAAAGAATAATATAGCTGATAAGACGTGAGTCTGCGTCAAAATAAAGAAAGGCAAAAAAACCGCCAGCTTGCAATAAGGTAACAATGACAAACTTAGCTCTTTTACTTAAGTTTTTAATGATTTTTATCATATGAAGTCTTATGGACGTGACAAATGGCAATGGCTAAAGCGTCGGAGGCATCATCCCAGCCTTTTTTCTTTCCCTTAAAACTTAAGTTGTTGATACCCAAAAAACGACGGACGTTGGTTTGCAGAACTTTTTTATCGGCTCTACCATGCCCCGCCACCGTCAGCTTTACCTGAAGACCGGTATATTCCACAGTAGGAATACTGCTTTCTGAAGCGGTGAGATGAATTATCCCCGTGGCCTGACCCACAGAAATGGCAGTTTTGGCATTCATACCGAAGAAAAGCCGCTCAATTACCATAATATCCGGATTGTGGCTATTTATAACTTTTTTAAGTTCCTTTCGCAGGATACCCAACCTCTTCCCCACTCCGTCTTCTTTACCCGTCACCACGCACCCATAACCCAAAAGATAAATCTTTTGGGAATTTCCAATTTCTAATTTCCAATTTCTAATTTCAATTACTCCCCAGCCCATCCGGGCCGTGCCGGGATCAATACCTAAAATTATCATAATAATTCGTCACTTATCTCAAAATTTGAATAAACTTTTTGTACATCATCAAGGTTTTCTATCGTCTCTACAAAAGAAAGTATTTTGGCAGAAATTTCCTTATCGGTAACAGGAACTGTCACGGTGGGCCGGCGAGTCAGTTCGGCTTCTACTACTGTTAGGCCGGCTTGAGCTAGGTTATCCTTAACAGCTTTTAGATGATTAGCTGGTGTATAAATTAAGCTTTCTTCTCCTGCTTCTTCTAAATCTTCTGCTCCGGCTTCGATAGCTTTGTTAAGAATTTCTTCTGTGGATAAATTATTTTTTTTAACAGTGACTAGGCCCGCCTGACTGAATTGATAAGCTACCGAGCCAGCCTGTCCCAGCGTTACCCCGCTTTTATCAAAAATGTTGCGAATTTCCGAACGGGTGCGCTCTTTGTTATCGGTGACGCATTCAATAATCACAGCTATGCCTCCCGGCCCGAACCCTTCATAAACCACTTCTTCCAACCCCGCGGAGTCTTGACGAAGTGGGGCCTTTCCCCGATCAATGGCTCTTTGAATATTTTCTTTGGGCATGTTAGCAGAACGGGCTTTTTCGATAGCTAATCTAAGTTTAAAGTTGCTGTCGGGATCGGCAATTCCCCCACCCTGCCGCACGGTGATGGTGATAGCGTTGGCCAGTTTGGTAAAGGCTAATCCGCGCTTAACGTCCGCCGTCCCTTTTTGTCTTTTAATCTGCGCCCACTTAGAATGCCC
>CAYUJR010000004.1:32812-50893 GCA_964445095.1 uncultured Gammaproteobacteria bacterium | reverse complement strand
TGTTTTAATTGTCCTCTTTACTCTAATTATTCTGTTAATCCCTCAATCTGATACCGGCCGCTTCCCGGGCGAACAAGACGAATTCCCAGTCCCCACTCTCCCTGCTGGAAAAATCGCCTCCTGCCCAGTTGCCGATGGTAAAATCAGCACCCACTCTTTTAAGGCTGATACTAAAAACGGCCATTGTGGCGAAGACTATAACAAGCCGATATTTTATTGCGATCCCACAATTAAAGTGCGCCGAGCCAGTTCCATTGATGTCCCCACTAACGGCAAAAGTGTAGCATTACCCAGCATTGAAGGGCAGGTAGCCCAATGGGAATTTGTCCAACCCTTTCCTATCGCTGTAACTGATTGTGAAGTTAAAGCGGCTGATGGCACCTGCGGCATCGGACTGTCTTTCCAGGCTAATATTGATTTTGGTCAGCGCTGGACGCTTCATTTAATCCATATGGATAAAACTTCTGCTGACGGTCTATCCTCCGGCGCTAAGTACGGCTCGGGGACACCTATCGGACCATCTGCTATTGGTCATGTCCACATCACCATTGGCCGGAACGTCAAAAATCAATTCGCCGATAAAGACGACGGATGGCTTATTCCAGAAGAGTTAGGAATGTGTAGCAATTAAAGGTTACGCCGCATCCGCCAAATCCTGCCCAATTTTCTCACCAATCCTTCTTATTGACTGCTCATATTTTAAAGGTCTTCCATGTTTCTTAAGAAGATTGTCAATTTTTTCTTTAATATCATAGGGTGGTATTTCTTCTTCTCTAAACTTAACACGAAGTACTTCTGAGCTAGAAACATAGGCAGATTCCGGTGGGACTATATCATCACCTTCGTCAAGAACTACCAATGTTCCTCTTTTAATTAGGTTTAAAAAAGAGATGAATTTCTCGACCTGATTCCGGTGCTGTGGCTTTCTCCACAAATTAAAGAGAAAGCTTGTAGTTCTTTCATCTTCCAAACCATATAATCTAAAATAAGTGTTCCTTAAAGTTTCTATTAATGCCCTACGAGCTATTGTTTCTTCAATCCCATTGACAGGACCATTAACCAAAACAAGATTATTAATTCTATCGTAGTGTTCCATTGTGGCGCTTAATGCCATAACGGCACCTAGACTATGACCAACAACATTAAATCTAACCAAGGGTAACTCTTCTTTTAGAGCTCGTAAAAAATTACGGGCGAACCGAGCATTTTCTTCAGGAGGACGGCCTGTATCTTTTGTATGGTAATTGTCGATCCATAGTTTTTGCCCATAATTAAAAAAGACGCAATCCTCAAATCCCCAATTACTTGGGGCCAGACCTTTTACAAGAGTTACAAAAGTATCAAGCCGGGGTTTAGCAATGTCATAAACAATGCCATCATCCGTCATAAAGCCAGGAAAGAAAACAAGCATTTCTCCGCCATAGCGCAGTTTGTTGTCTAATCTCCTCTTGACAGAATCTTTGCCTTGACTGTCCGGATTAAGTTCAACCAACCAACTAAGAATACTTGAATAGTCTGCTGGGTTGACTATCGGAAGCTGTCTCTGTCCTTCTGTCGAGCTGGTAAACACTCTTCCTCCATAATCCATCAGCTTTGAGTTTTTTGCGTACCTTTCAAGATCGGGAATGAGATAACGCCGATTATCTCCCAATAAATAAGGCTTATTATCAACAATAACCACATCACCCCGCATAGCTTCTCTAGCTCTTTCTTTCCAGGAAAACATTTCTAAAGGACCAGTATTATCTTCCGGTTCTGGTTGGCAGGCAACCAGAGCAGTACTAACAACTCCAGCAGCTAAAGTGCGAGGGACATCGGCTATTAATCTATTAGCTAGCAACACTGCTCCGGGAAATTTTCTTAAGAGAAGTTCTCTTCTGGCTGCATCAAATTCTTTGCTCATCTAATGCTTTATTAACTAAACTATCTGCTTCTTTATTTTGCTCTCTGGGAATTGACCTATAGGAAATATTGCCGCCCACTTCTTGTTCCAGTTGTCTGATTAGTATTAAAAGTTGGCGCAGTTGGGCGTTTTTTATCCGAAAGAGGCCTGAAAGCTGTGATACTACTAGTTGGGAATCAGCAAAAAATTCAATTCCTTCCGGTGGTTTTAATTCTCTTTCTCTCACGCCCTTAAGCGCCTCGGCGACCGCCGTGTATTCCGCCACATTATTGGTGGCTACTCCAATGGTCTTGCCAAATTGAAAAATAATCTGATTATTTTCGTCTTTAGCAACCACCCCAACTGCCGCCGGTCCGGGATTCCCCCGCGCTCCCCCATCAGTAAAAATTTTTAATTTCATTTATATATTACGTTTTAATTTTAGCCCAAGATAAACCAAGAATCAACGTAAATAATAATTGCCCTTGCTCGAGAGTCAACCAGTAATGATCAAATAACCCCAAAAAGAGTATTGCTAGTAGTGTAGTTAGCAGAAAGCGTTTTGCTGTTAACAGTTTTTTTATCGTTTTCCAGATAAGCCAGATAAAGATAGTCAGACCCAGCAATCCCGTTTCCGCGACAATTAATAAAAAAATATTATGAACCGGCTGTAAATAGAGAATGGTGCTTTTTGTCTGCTGGAAACTTGGTAAATTGACTAAAAAATTATTTAATCCCACCCCCATTAAAGGCGAACTTTTAAACATCTCTATAGCCGCCATATTTAGTTCATATCGACGGGTTAGAGACTGATCGTTGATGGAAAAAGTTCTGCCTCCAAAAAAAAGCCCGTAAATTAAAACTAAAAAGACTAAAGCCAAAATAGAAAACCTAATTTTTATTGGCATTCGTAAATTTTTTAATACCACCCCTGCTAGAATTATTAACCATAAAAAAATCGCCGCCCTACTCATGGTTAAAATTAGAGCCAACGTACCAAAACCCATTGAAATATAAAGGATTAATTTTTTGAGATTTGAGATTACTAATGTCATTGCTACAACTATAAACCCCGAGAGCACATTAGGGTGAGAAAAAGTCCCATAGGGGCGCAGAATCAATTCTCCATTAATAACCGCGTTGGCGGCGCCGGGAGTTATACCCGTAAAAGTTCTCTCCCCCAAAAACCAAAAAATTCCGCCCATTGACCCTTGTTTCATAAATTGGGCTATCGCCAGCGTTGCTTCAAAAACTACTCCGATCGTCAATAAATTTACAACAATAAGTAAATCTTTTTTATCTTTGACTATTTGACTGGTAATAATTCCCAATAAGACAAATTCTACTAATCTGGCTAATCCATAAATTCCAGCCGGGGGACTGTTAGAGAAATAAATACCAATACTACCAATAAATACCAGTACTACCAATTTCCAATACCTTCGGAAAATTGAAAATTTTGTTATCAGCCATGCCGCAATCAGCCATATAGCTATAACGTCTGTTAAATATATCGTGGGGGATAAATAATCAACTCTTATTCCTTGTATAAAAGCCCAGTCCGGCCAAAAATGTCGTCCCAGTTGGGTAGGCAAAAGAACCACCAGCAGAAAAAATAATGCTTTCACCGCGGTTTGATAATTAATTGACGCGTTTCCCCTTCTCCCTGCGACTCACTAACTACTTCTTGATCGTCTTGAAAAAACAAATGAATTATCCGCCGTTCGCCGGCTGTCAAATTGGGGATAGGCACTTCTTGTTTTTGGCGCAGCACTTGCTCTTTGATATTTTTTGCTAACTCCTGCAGCTTCTCTTCTCTTTGCTTACGATAGTCTCCCACGTCAACATTAACTCTGGTGAATTCTCCTAATTCTTGACTGACTAATAATGATAATACTAAAGCCAGGGCGTTCAATGTCTCGCCATGATATCCAATTAAAATTCCCGCGTCCGCCGTTTCAATGACTACTCCCACTGCCCCATCTGTTTCTGTCACAGTTAACTCTGCTGAAATACCCAACTGGTCAAGAAGTTCACGGCTTTTCTCTTTAACTATTTTCTCTTTTTTCATGTTGCTTTTTGGTAAGTAAATATTGTTGAACTATACCAAAGACCGTATAGGTGTTCCAATAAAGTGATAACCCGACTGGGAAAGTAAAAGAAAAAAATCCAATCATAATTGGCATTAGATAAGTCATTTGCGTTTGCATCACTTTTTGAAAATCATCCTTTTGTTCTTTAGCGGGAACAGCTTTTTTTTCTTCCTTTTGTATCATCATCTTTGACTGGATAAACTGCAACACCCCGGTTATTAATGGCACTAATATTAAAACAGGTACTCCTTGCCAGGAAGAAGCAGGAGTAGCCGCCAACGATACCCCAAAAAAATTGGGGTCCCAAATTTTACCTAAAGCCAAACCTTTAAAATAAAGCACTTGATTAATATTTCCTATGGCGCCGTCTCCATTAGCATTAACAATTTTGAAAAAAACATTGTATAGACCGATAAAGATTGGCAGTTGAATAATTACCGGCAGGCAACCGGCTGCCGGATTAATGTTATGCTGGCGATAGAGCTCCAGCGTTTCCCGCTGTTGCCTGGCTTTGTCGTTCTTATATTTTTCTTTAATTTTATCCATGTGGGGCTTTAATTTTTGCATATTCTGCATAGAGCGCAGTTGGGCATTGGTGAGGGGATAAATAATAAATCTGACCAGTATTGTTAGTAAAATAATGGAAAAGCCTAGAGCAAAGGGAATACTTAAAAAAACCAGCAATTGATAAATTGCTACCAGCAAATTAATAATTGGATTGATTAATAAAATATTAAAAATATCGGTCATGGATGACAGCTCAATAATCTTTTGGCACTTAAGATTAAGCCCCGGGCGGCGCCATGTTTTTTAATAGCCTTTATGGAATATTCAGAACACGTGAGAGGATAGCGACAACGGGCCCACCCCAATTCCTCAATAAGCGGTGAGATGAACATCCGGTAGCTACGCAATGTTAGTATGAAAAACTTTTTCCAAATCATTTTTAATGCTGGATAAATTTTGGTCAATAGCTTCTTTTTTAAGATAAATAACATAATCCCCGACTGGCATAGCAGGCAACAATTGTCTGATTACCTCCTGCGTTCTTCTTCTGGCCTTATTTCTCGCTACGGCGCTCTTTTCAACTTTTCCGCTTACCACAACAGTAAAGCGCTTTTCACCATTCAGATTACGGAAAGCAACAAGATTAAAAAGCGCTCCCTTGTGTCTTTTGCTGGCTAATCCTCTTGGTATTTTCCGCAGCCTAAAAGCTCTTGCTAAGGCCATTTAGACAGCTAGTCTTTTTCTTTTTTTATCTCTTCTTCTTTTTAAGAGTCGGCGGCCCCGATGAGTTTTTACCCGAGAGAGAAAACCATGTTTCCTTTTTCTTTTGACCTTTTTTAAGGTGATCAGCTTTTCCATTAATAAAAGTATATAGTGTTTTTGCTATTTTTGCAACTGACTACCTTTGACCCCTTTTAACCTCTTGACAAAAGTTATCCACACAAGATAAACTCTCCTTTGCTCAATATGGAAAACGTGTGGAAAAAAATTTTAGCGGAGGTACAGCTAGAGGTATCTGCCGCCACCTTTGCCACTTTATTTAAGAAAACCAATCTTGTCTCGCTAGACAAAAACGTGGCAACTATTAGCTGTCCCTCCGCCATTTTGTCAAATCTGATTGAAGCTCGTTATTACGCGCTTTTAAAAAAAATTGTCGATCGGCATTTAGAGCAAAATGCCAGCATTATTTTTACCTCCTCTCCTGCCGCCAGTGGCACCAGAAACAAAAAAACCATCGACAGCAAGCACTATGGACCTTTGTTTAGCGCCACCCTTGAAGATGTTGCCAAAAAAGCTCGTCTTAATCCTATTTTTACTTTTGATAATTTTGCCGTTTCCTCTTCTAATCAATTGGCTTTCGCAGCAGGACAAGCCGTGGCGCAAAAAATGGCCGTTTCCTATAATCCGCTTTTTATTTATGGCGGGGTGGGGGTAGGAAAAACTCATTTGATGCAGGCAATTGGCAATCAGGTTTTACTAAAAAACCCTAAAACAAAAGCCATCTATTGCATGGGTGAAGAATTTACCAACGAGATAATTTTTGCCATTAGAAATAAAACTACCCGCGACTTTAAGGATAAATTTAGAAACACCCAATTATTGCTGGTTGATGATGTCCAATTTATTGCCGGGAAAGAGACCGTCCAGGAAGAGTTTTTTCACACTTTTAATGCCATTGTTAATAACGGAGGGCAGATTATTCTTACTTCCGATAAACCGCCCGGTGAAATCCGAAAACTGGAAAAAAGACTGGGCTCCCGTTTTGAAGGAGGATTGATTGTAGATATCGCCCCGCCCGATTTTGAACTTAAAACAGCTATTGTTTTAATTAAGGCCAAAATTAGAGGCGTGGACATTCCCATTGATGTAGCCAAAATATTAGCTGAAAACACCCATGATGCCAGAGGACTGGAAGGGGCGCTAATCAGACTACTAACAGAAGCTCAAGCCACCAAAACGGAAATTAGTGACGCCCTGGCAAAAAAAGTAGTAAAAATAAAACCGGTTAATTATAAAACCAACGGCATCACTAAGGACGCTTTACTTGAGGCCATCTGCTCTTTTTATGAAATTCGTTCCTCTCAGCTTAAAAGCCAAAAAAGAAACAGCAATTTGGTTTTACCACGGCACATCCTGATGTATCTTTTGCGAACTGAGCTTAACGCTCCCTTGACGCAAATTGGGGATTTTTTGGGTGGTAGAGACCATACTACCGTACTTTATGGTGTTGCCAAGATAGAAAAATTAATAGAGGAGTCGCCAAAAATTAAGGAGGAGGTTGTGTGGATAAAAAATCGCCTTTATCAACAGCAGAATTAACGCTTTTTCCACACTTTTTATTTAGTGTTTGGCCTGGCGCAACAACTAACCTTTGCAGTTTTACACTTTTTAAGATAAACTACTGCTACTATTACTAGTATATAAATATATTCTACTTTTTATGAAAGTTGTTTGTTTACAAGAAAATTTACATAAAGCAGTTTCCTTAATTAGTCGGGTTTCCCCCACTCAAGCCCAACTCCCCGTATTGTTAAATACGCTTATTAAAACTAAAAAAGACTCTCTTTTTTTGTGGGGGACAGATCTAGAATTGGGGGTAGGAATAGAGGTGATGGCAAAAATTGAAGAAGAGGGAGAAACCACGGTTCCGGTTAAAACATTATCAGACCTTTTATCCATACTCCCCCCCGAAAAACTAGAGATAATAAGCGATGGTAAAAAAACGGAAATCAAAACTAAAAATCATCGCGCTTCTTTTATTGGTATACCGGCTAGCGAATTTCCGCAAATTAAAACCAAAAAGGGGAAGGGATTAATTTTTTCAGATTTGGAGGAATTTAAAAAAAGTATTAAACAGGTGGTCTTCGCAACTGCGGTAGATGAGACCAGGCCGGTTTTGTCAGGTGTTTTATTTGAGATAGAAAACGGGGAGTGTACTATGGTGGCTACAGACGGCTATAGACTTTCTCTAAAAAAGATCAAACTACAAAACAACCAATCTTTAAATAAAAAAATGATTATTCCCGGTAAAACCCTAAGAGAATTAGTTTTTATTTTTGATAGGGCGGGAGACAGTGGTATTCTGGAATTTTTTTCTTCAGATGAGGAAAACCAAATCGAGCTATGGGTCTCCTCGGATGTTTTAGTAAGTAGATTACTAGAGGGGGAATTCCCGGATTACCACAAGATAATTCCTCAAAAGACAGACACCCGAGTGGAGGTTGATAAAGAGGAATTAATGCGGTGTATAAAAGCGGCGGCGGTTTTTGCCAGAGGGGGGACAAATATTATTAATTTAACCATAGGGCAAGACGCTATTGTTGTTTCTGCCAATAGTCCGCAGGTTGGCGAAACTAGTTCTCGACTTGAAGCGGTAGTTAAGGGAGATGACAATAAAATAGCTTTCAATAGCCGTTTTTTATTGGAATTTTTATCCAGTATTGATGCCGGAGAGATTATTTTTGAGATGACCGGACCCCTTAACCCCGGTGTATTTAGAATAAAAGACGACGACTCCTTTTTTCACCTCATTATGCCCATTCGCATCCAAGAATGATAGAATAATCTTATGCGGTTAATCTTAGTCGTAGCGTTTCTACACATAGCGCTTTTTTTAGTGATGATATTAACGGCCGCCTTAGGGTTTTTACAGCTGGAAGCACTTTCTAAAAATTTACTCCAGGGTGATATTGGCGGTGCGAGGCGGGTAGCAAGTACAGTCGCACCATTTCTTACTCTTACTCAAACCATTAATAGTTTTTTTGCCCTAGAATTAAAAGTCTTAGGGAAAGAGGAATTAGTCAGTGATTTTCAAACTTCTGTGCGAGCCGGACGAGAAATTGCCAGTGGGGTAAGCTACTTAACCAGCGCAGTAAACTTATTAAAAGATTTAGCAAGAGGAGAAGATGTGGTTATCAATATAAAAACTAATTTTAAATTGGCCCATAGCAAATTTGCCAATAGCGTACTTTTATTAAAAAGTGTCCATCCGCCCATTTGGGAAGATAAAATTCTAGAAAAAACAACTATGATCGAAAAGTATCAAGGGCTACTTACCCAAGTGGTCCTTTTCGGAGATGTGGCTCCACAGTTATTGGGAGATGCCGGTAAAAAGACTTATTTAGTTTTACTGCAAAACAATATGGAACTGCGGCCCACGGGTGGCTTTATTGGTTCTTATGCCTTAGTTTCTTTAGAAAAAAGTAAAATTACTTCGCTTGGCGTTTATGATGTCTATTCGGCCGATGGGCAGCTCAAGGGGCATGTGGAGCCGCCCGCCCCCATTAGAAAATATCTTGAGCAGCCTAATTGGTTTTTGCGAGACTCCAACTGGGACCCCGACTTTACTGTTTCCGCCCAAAAAGCAGCCTGGTTTTTAGAGAAGGAGGTGGGAGTAAAAGTTGATGGCGTGATTGGGGTTGACACGTCGCTCATTGGTCTGTTAATAGAGGCATTAGGCAATATCTATCTGCCAGATTATCAGGAAACTATAACGAGAGATAATTTAGCCGAGAGGGCTAATTTCTGGGCCCACAAAGATTTCTTCCCGGGTTCAAAAAATAAGGCAGATTTTATAGCGTCTTTATCTAGGGTAATTTTTGACAAAATTCAAAATGACCAAAACATTTCTTGGGTAAAACTTTTAAAAAGCTTTAGTCAGGGTTTAGAGGAAAAACATTTACTGTTGTTTTCCCTAGACCCTTCTATCCAAAGCTTATTGACTCTATCCAGAGAGAAAGAAGAAGGGTTAATTGATGATTTTATGATGGCGGTAGATGCTAATCTTGGCGTTAATAAAGTTAATTATTTCGTGAAAAGGTCTATAAAATATGCTGTTAACATTGATGAGAATGGCGAGATCGCAACGCGAGTAAAAATAATCTATACCAACGAAAGCCCAAACGAGAATTATAAAAACTACCTTAGAATCTTTACTCCTCCCGACGCTAATTTCACGCAAGTAGAAGTTGACAATCAGCTGGCTAGCGAGGTGGATTGGGAAGTAGGGGGTAAAAAAAATAGTCTTGGCCTGTTGATGGTAGTCCCGCCAAAAATGCAAAAAACAGCTACGGCTACCTATCAAGCCAGCGCTAAAATAAACCAGCGGGGCAGTAGCCAATATAAGCTGCGCGTTTTAAAACAGCCGGGAACAATTAGCGACTCGTTAACAGTTGAGATTAAATATCCCCCAACCCTAAAAATTCTTAAAATAGATGGTCCGGAGAATAGCAGACAATTTAGCGATTCCCGGACAACTACTATCACCACAAGTCTTGTAAAAGACCGGGAATTTAAGTTAGAATTTGTGGCTGGAGACTAGTCATTTCTCTCATTTTGTGGGATAATCCATATTTAACATGGACAAAACATACCAACACCAGGAAGTAGAGGATAAAATTTACCGTCTGTGGGAAGAGAAGGGATATTTTTGGCCCGAAATAAACAAAACAGGCCAGCCCTATTCCATTCTTCTTCCTCCTCCTAATGCCAATGGCGCGCTGCACTTTGGCCACGCCATGTATGTGATTGAGGATATTCTTATTCGCTACCATCGAATGAAGGGCGATAGCGCGCTGTGGCTGCCCGGCGCCGACCATGCCGGTTTTGAAACACAGTTTGTTTTTGAAAAATACTTGGCCTCTCAAGGCAAGTCCCGCTTTGATTATGATAGAAAAACGCTTTATCAGATGATTTGGGATTTTGTAGAAAAAAATCGCGGCGGTATGGAAAGCCAGCTTCGTCGCCTGGGTTTCTCTCTTGACTGGGGAAGAATGAAATTCACGCTCGACGAAAACATAGTCAAAATTGTTTATAAAACTTTTAAAAAAATGTATGATGACGGTCTAGTTTATCGGGCAAAAAGACTGGTTAATTATTGCACAAAGGATGGGACGTCGTTCTCGGATCTTGAAGTCGTTTACGAGGAGCGGAAAGACCCACTTTATTATATTAAATACGGGCCGTTGATATTGGCAACGACTCGTCCGGAAACAAAATTTGGCGATACGGGTTTAGCCGTTCATCCCCATGATAAACGTTATCAAAAGTATATAGCCCGAGAAATTGAAATAGAAACGGTTTTGGGGAAGGCAAAAATTAAGATCGTTTCCGACGAGGCTGTAGATCCGGAATTTGGCACCGGCGTAGTCAAAATTACTCCCGCCCACGACTTTACCGACTTTGAGATAGGAGAGCGGCACAACTTACTCATGAAGCAAGTGATTAGTTTTGATGGCAAAATGAATAAATTGGCGGGAAAATTTGCCGGTCTGACCGTCAAAGAGGCAAGACGGGCAGTGGTTGAGGAGATGAAAAAGAAGGGGCTGCTTGAAAAAATAGACGAAAATTATACCCACCGGATTGGTCTTTGCTACAAATGCAAAACTGTTATCGAGCCGCTTCCTCTAGAGCAATGGTTTATCAAGACGGGGCCCTTAGCCAAACCGGCTTTGGAAGCGGTTAAAAAAGGCCGAGTTAAAATTTTTCCCAAGCGATTTGAAAAAATTTACTCCCAATTTCTGGAAAACATTAAAGACTGGAATATCAGTCGCCAGATTGTTTGGGGAATACGAATTCCAGCTTGGAAAAATAAAAAAACCGGCCGGTGGATGGTAACAGAAGGCGAAGCGCCGAAAGGGAAAGAATGGGAACAAGAAACTGACGTATTTGATACTTGGTTTTCCTCTAGCCAATGGCCCTTCGCTGCGCTCATGGCCAGCCCCCGTGCGGGCGATTATGAGTATTTTTATCCAACTACCGTAATGGAAACGGGTTACGAGATTTTACGGTGGTGGGTAGTGAGGATGATTATGGTTGGATTATATATTACTGGCAATGTGCCGTTTGAACACGTCATTCTTCATGGAATGGTGAGAGACCCATTGGGGCAGAAAATGAGTAAAAGCAAGGGAAATGTGGTTAACCCCCTGGAGTTAATTGATCAGTATGGGGCGGACAGCGTTCGCTTTGCCCTAGTTTATGGTACGGCCCTTGGCAACGACCAGGCGCTCTCTTATCCCAAACTTCAGGCAGCCAGAAACTTTACCAATAAATTGTGGAACATTGGCCGATTCATTGAAATGAATCGATCTCAAATCGCAAATCTCAAATCGCAAATCTCAATTAAGGAATTACTAAAAACCGCCAAACACAAAAATGATAAAGAGATGGTTAATAAAACACAAGCCTTAGTTAAAACAGTAACTAAAGATTTGGAAGAGTATGATTTTAATCATGCGGCGGAAACACTTTACGATTTTATTTGGCACACTTTTGCCGATAAATACATTGAAGATGTTAAAAACAGAATAGACGAAAACTCATTCTCAATTCTCAATTCTCAATTCTCAATTCTACTTAAGCTTCTTCACCCTTTTATGCCGTTTGTGACAGAAGAAATTTATCAAAGATTATTGGGGGATGGGGGATCATTAATGATTACCAAATGGTCCTAATTCCCGCACTTTTACCGCATAATTACCGCATCACTTCTGTTCTTCAGTGGGTTTTTGCTTGCCCCCTAAAGTTTTATCAGAAGGGGATGCTTCAGTGGCTATCGGCTTTTCCTCCGCCGGCTTGCCCGCCTCCGCTGCAGCTTCAGCTGGGGCCTCTTCGCCGCGTTCGGCTGCTGCCTCTGCCGCTGCCGCTGTGGCTGCTGCCTCTTCTTGTTTGGCTAATTCTTCCGCCTCTTTAGTTACCAGCTCTCCAATTTTAAAGATTACTTGTCCGGAGTCAGTTAAAATTTCTACCCCGGTTGGGAGTTTCAAATCCGCCACGGTAATTTGCTGGTCAAGCTGCGATAGAGGAGCGACGTCGACCTCAATTTTTTCCGGCAGTTCGGTCGGCAAAGCCTCTACCTCTACTTCGGATAAGGTTTGCAGAAGCAGTCCTATTTTATCAGCTACAGCTTTGGCTTCTCCTGTTGCTTCCAGAGGGATCATAGCTTTAATTTTAGCCTTTAAATCAACTTTATAGAAGTCGGCATGAAGAAAACTACCAGTTCGTGGTTCCAGCTGGACATTTTTAATTAAAACCGGATGGCTGATTGCGTCAAGAGTAACATCAAGAACTTGGGTTTCTCCCACTTCTTTAAAGGCCTTATCAAAGTCTTTTTGTAAAACCTGGACAGCTTGAGATTTGAGATCCTTACCATAAATATTGGCCGGCAACAGCCCTTCTCGGCGCAGTTTTTTAACTTTTTTGCCTAAGACCTTTCGCTCTTCAACTTTCAAACTCAACCGTTTCATAATAGAAGTAAATTCTAATCTAAAACCTGCCAAAAGTCAATGAACGACTTGACGAAAGAGTGGGGGAAAGAGTTTAATTAAATTAATGCCCAATCTTTTTGACATAGTTGTAATAGGGGATTGCAGTATTGATACCTTTCTGGGGATTCATGAAGCCAGTATTCATTCTCAAGCAAATAGAGAAAAGCGCCAAATTTGTTTTCAATATGGCGGCAAAATCCCAGTTGATAATCTGCATTTTCTAGTCGGCGGTAATGCGGCCAATATAGCTGTAGGTTTTTCTCGTTTGGGACTTAAAACTACTATAGTTACTACTATTGGCGCAGATGAAGTTTCCGATAAAATTAAAAATACCCTACGGCGTGAAGGGGTGGGAACAGAGTTTATCCACAAAGAGACAGGAACTTCTTCTAATTTTTCAGTCAGCATTAATTTCCAGGGAGAACGAACTCTTTTTACCTATCATGTTAAAAGAGAGCATCAGCTACCACAGCTTCCAGTCGTCCAATGGCTTTATCTAACCTCACTGGGTGATTATTGGCAAAAAGCTTATGGGGCGGCTTGTCGGTTTGTTAGAGACAACAATATCAAACTGGCTTTTAATCCGGGCAGTCAGCAAATGGAAGGGGACCCCGACTTATTAAAAGAAGTATTGTCGTTAATTACCGTTTTGTTTATTAATAAAAGCGAGGCTCAGAAAATCGCCTCCGACCAAACCCCAGAAGTTAGTAAGTTACTTAATAAACTCCAAAAATTAGGGCCAAAAATAGTCTCCATTACGGACGGGATCAATGGTTCCTGGGCAATCTCGGAAGAGGGAAAAATTTTTCAACTGGGAATCTCCCCCGGTAATAATATTGAACGGACTGGGGCAGGGGATGCTTATGCTTCGGGATTTTTGGCAGGATTTTTTTACGGACTGCCTGTTGGTGCTGCCATGGCTTGGGGAGCAGTCAATGCAGGGAGCGTGATTGAAAAAGTGGGAGCCCAAACGGGGTTATTAACTCGCGAGGAGATGGAAAAGAAATTAAAAGAAAATCCAAAATTAGTAGCAAAATAATATGGTTGATTTATCTAAAATTACCACCAATGGGCGGGCGCTGTTTTTAGCTTATGATCAGGGGATGGAGCATGGCCCGACCGACTTTGACGATAAAAGTGTTGACCCGCAAAACATACTGCAAATCGCCGTCAATGGCGGGTTTAATGCAATCATTTTTCAAAAGGGAGTGGCGGAAAAATATTATATGGGGACTCCCTTTGCTCAAAAAATCCCATTAATACTTAAGCTTAATGGCAAGACCAATTTAATAAAAAATGAGCCTTATTCACCGCAACTGGCCACAGTCGAAGAGGCTGTTGGCTTAGGAGCGGTGGCAGTCGGCTATACGGTTTATGTGGGAAGCGAACAGGAAGATAAAATGCTGACCGAGTTTGCTCAAATTGAACGAGAGGCGCATCAGCGGGGGATACCGCTTATCGGCTGGATGTATCCGCGGGGAAAAGCTACTGTCGGCCGAGATAAAGGGGAGTTGGTAGCTTATGCTGCCAGAATAGGTCTTGAGCTGGGAGCTGATATAGTAAAAGTCAATTATCCGGATAGTTTTGAGGCGATGCGGTGGGTAGTTGAAGCGGCGGGACGTACCAAGGTGGTAGTATCGGGCGGGGCTAAACTTCCCGGGCAAGAGTTATTGGAAATGACTAAAATTATCATGCGGGCGGGGGCAATTGGGATGGCAGTGGGCAGAAATATTTGGCAAAATGAAAACCCGCTTGACATCACCCAAAAATTAAAGGATATTATCTTTGGAGGAGGGACTTATGGCTGATCCATGCCCAAAGTGCGGTCAGGACCCATGTATTTGCGAAAGCTAAGCCTAATTATTTTGAAATAGCGAGAGTGACCTTTTCAGGGACGACAGTAAAGGTAAAAGTGATTTCTTCGTCAAAATTATTGGTAATATAGAGATTTTGGCGGGCGTTGCCGGCCGTATTCCCTGGAGAATAAAAGATAGACGTTCCGTATTCTCGAGGAATGTCGGGAATGACGGCGAAGTTGTGATTGATGGGAGCAATTATTTCAAGTCCTGCTTGTTTTGCCGTCATGTTAATAAAAGAGGCCAAATGACAGACCCCATCGCCCATTAAATACCCAGAGCTTCTAAAACCTTGTTCGTAATTAAACTTGGCATTGGTAGTTTTAACAACATTCTCTTTAAATTCGGGCATAGCGTCCTGTTGAAATGCAAAAACTTCACCAGACGCCAGCTTAAAACTGACCTCAAATGGTTCTCTAACTTTTACCCAGTCTTGCTTGCTTGCAGGCCGTTTAAAATTTGGATCACTCGCGTAGCGAAGGTTTAAAATAATATTATCGGCAAAAACTTCATTGACTGTGGGGTTGGGTTGGCGATTAGTCAAAGATAGTGAATTTTGAACCAGCACAGCATCTCCCGCAGCGGGGGAGACAAAAACCAGAAAAGATAAAGCTGCAGCAGTGATAACATCAAGCATACAAAAAGCGTACCTTTCGGCACGCCTAACTAATTATCATATCAAAAACTATAGGTTTTGTCAAACTTTTTGGGGAGTGTGATATGATAAGAGAGGAATGATTGATAAAAATTCTCCCCTTTGGCGTTACTTATCCAGCCATCAGAAAGAGCTGGTTGAAGATGGGGAATATTTATTTGGAAAAGCAGGAGAACAGGAGAAAATCCTTCATGATTACTCATATCTGGTTTTCCCTTATGCCAAAGCCTATGAGGGGTTCTTAAAAAAACTTTTCCTTGACCTGAAGTTTATTGATGGAGAGACCTACCGAGGTGATCGCTTTCGTATTGGCAAGGCGCTCAATCCCAGTCTGGAGAAGAAATGGAAACATGAGTCAATTTACGATAAATTAGTTTCCTACTGCGGTGGAAAAGATCTGGCCGATAGGCTCTGGCAAGTCTGGAAAAAAGGTAGAAATCTCCTCTTTCATTACTTCCCTCATAATTATCGCAAAATAAGTTTGGCAGAAGCACAACAGATTAAAGACGAAATGCTCACCGTGATGGAAAAGGCGCTGACCGAATGTAGGTTAATTAAGAAGTAAAATATGTATTTGCTTTTTGATATTGGTGCCACGAAGACCAGAGTCGCTTACTCGGCAGATGGAAAGACGCTCGGTTCGCCGCGCATTATTCCCACCCAAAAAGATTTTACCTGGGGAGGCTTAATATTGGATATGATTGAAGAAGATAACCGATAACAATAAAAATAATTCCCAGTACCCCAATTACTTGCTCACGGTACATTTCTTTATAGACTACAGGGTCAATCTTATGCTCTTTCCGCACTCGCTGATGGACCATAATGACAGTTATACCAATTATGACTTCACCAGTTGTTTGTAATGAGTGGCCAACGAATTCCATAGCTAGTCTACTTTTACCAACTCTTCTTTAGCAAATAATACTGGCACATTAATACCAAGCTTATTATATACCATTTTTGGTATAGACAAATCCGCTACATATAATTTCCCTACATATCCTCTGGCTTTTTCTGTCAGTAAGCCAACCTTGGGCAGGGCCAGCGTCAAAGTAGCAGCGGCTTTGATGGTGGGACCATTTGTCTCTCCCGTATTGGCATTTAAGCCAGAGGGAATGTCAACAGCCAGAATTGGCTTTTGTGATTGGTTGGCAATCCTGATAAAAGTTGCTATTGGTTCTCTTGGCTGACCTTTGGCATTATAACCGAGCAGGGCATCAATGATAAGACTGGCATTTGTCAAGTACTTTTCTGCCGGTCCATCTACCAAATCAGAAGCTTCATAAACTGTAGCATTGATATTTTTGAGCACTTCATATTGGATATGTGAATCATGACGGAGTTCAGAAGCGTTGGCGGCAAGTAAAATAACCACCTTGGCGCCAAAGTTTATCAAATGGCGGCCCGCACCCAGCCCGTCTCCGCCGTTATTCCCTTTTCCGCAAAGAATAACAATATTTTTCCCTTTTACACTTCCTCCGAGCATTTTTCGAGCAAGAATGGCAATATTTCGGGAGGCATTTTCCATCATCATCAGAATAGAAACACCAATTTCTTCCACCATCAGTCTGTCAACCTCACGCATTTGTTCAATTGTGACTGGCGGAATCTTCACTATTCCAGTATATCAAGTGATACAATATAGTTAAAGATGGATAAAAAACTGGTTTTTTTTCTTGATGTTGATAATACCCTGCTTGATAATGATAGGGTTAAAGAAGGGATTCGCCAGTCGCTAATCAAAGTTTTAGGCAAGGAGGAGGCCAATCATTTCTGGCAGCACCATGACTCGTTTCGAGAGCGCCAGCAGTTGGTGGACTTCCCCAATATCATCCGTGAATATTGCACAGAAAAACATCCCAAAACTTGTGAAATTAAATTGGGCAGTATTTTCCAAAACATCGATTTTCCGAGCTTTGTTTATCCTGATGTTGTCCGAGTTATAGAACATCTCAAAACCATGGGTAAAGTCGTTATTTTTTCCGAAGGAGACATGATTTATCAAAAGGCCAAGATTGAAAAAAGCGGCCTGGCGGTCATGGTTACAGAAGTTCTTTTATATGAGCATAAGATGGAGCATCTGGACGAGATAATGGAGAAATATCAAGCTTACCACAGCGTGTTTATTGAGGACAGAGCTGATATTCTAAAAAGTATTAAAGAAAAATATCCGGCGGTGACGACAGTGCTTGTTTGTCAGGGTCATTATGCCAACCCCAGTTGTCCCAATAGACACGATGCGGACTTAACAATCGAAAAAATCTCCGACCTCTTGACAAAAAGACCTCACAGTGTTATTATTTGAATAATCGTTCAAATACATGACTAAATATCTTCAAATTAAAAAAGAGTTAAACAGCAAAAAAGATCTTTTAGATTGTGCTAAACAATTAGGAGTTGTTGGTGACGCTACGAGACTCAAGATTTGTTACCTTCTTTGTCATTATCCTGAAGTTTCTGTTGGTGAAATGGCAGAAATTCTGGATACCTCTATATCCGTCGTTTCTCATAGTGTAAAGAAACTCCTTGACTTGCAATTAGTAAAAAGAAGAAAAGAAGCTCAAACAGTGTACTACTCGCTAATACGCAATGATTTTACTAAAACTTTGAAAAATTTTATTTATGAATAAGAGACTTTTATTAGTTATTGGACTTATTATTTTGCTAGGAGGTTATTTCTATTTTTCCTCATCTAAGCCGTTATTTAATTTCTCTCCTAAGCAGTCGTCCCAACAGGAAACAAAGGGATTCATTAACGAAATATTGGCTACAAAATTTGATTATCTCTCTAAAAATGGTAATTCCTCCTGTTCGGGAG
>CAYUJR010000004.1:0-32725 GCA_964445095.1 uncultured Gammaproteobacteria bacterium | reverse complement strand
TCTTGTTGCAGTCCCATGAGTATGCACCGCTACAGCGAGCAAGTTGAAGGACTGAAAAAGTATCAAAATATCCCTGAAATCCCTCCTGATCCTTATGACATTGAGGCAAGGCTGGCTAAAAAGTTAATGGCAGATTATGACAATATTCAGTTAACTGCAGATGAACAGAAAGCTTATGACTACGCCATGCAAAATTCTGATGAGAAGGGACCATGTTGTTGTAAATGTTGGAGATGGAATGTTTACGGAGGGTTGGGTAAAATCTTAATTAAAAATTACAAATTTACCGGACAACAGGTTACAGAAGTTTGGAATTTATCTGACGGATGCGGTGGCGATAGCGAACATCACCACGCTACTTAAATATGAGAAGAATTAACAGATTTAAGGAAAAATTATTGACCTTTTTATTTTACGGTTCAATCGGGCTAACAGCTTCTCTACTTCTATTCCTTATCTTCTACTGGAGCTTAAGCCTTAATTCAAGTATTTACAGCCTTATCAATAATACGAAAGGCGAACCAGTTTATCTTTGGTCATATATGCTTCTTACTTTTGGGACTATTGTTCTTTTTGGCGTTAACGCTGTACTTTTTGTTTATCGGTGGAGGAAATTTGGACCACCCAGATTCAAGGTTCAAGGCGGAAGCGGTTTAGGAGCATTGGTAGGGGTGGCGGCTTCAGCTTGTCCGGTCTGCGGTTCTGTCCTTTTATCAGCCATTGGTATTGCCGGAGGACTGGCAACTTTTCCCCTACAGGGTTTAGAACTAAAAGCACTTTCTTTTGGCTTGATGGCGTTTCCTGTCTGGTTGACAACAAGGGAGCTAAAAACATTAAGTTGCGGAGATGAAACTTGCCCGATTCCTCGTCCTACCTCATTTCGAGCAAAAGATAAACCTTATCTTATAGCCTCTCTGGCATTGATTACTGTTTTGATACTTATTGGCTGGAATATGCTTAAGACTGACCCAATAATTTTCGGTTTCTTTAATAAGACAGCACTTCTTAACCCAAGCGACAATAAGCTAAATACCGCCAACACCTCTTCAACAGGAAACAAAGTTTATGATGAAGTGGTAGCTAAAGTTTTGCCGGCACAAGGTTTCCAAAGCAAAATTTTCTTAGGAGATAGCGTCTTAAAATTGGTACAAAATGGTGTTATTGACCAGAGTAAATTTGAAGCAATTTATAAAGAACGCGGAGGATTACCCGCCCAGTTAAAAGAAGTTTTAAACGAGTCTTCATACACACCAATTCTTCTCACCCGCGAAAATGCCAACATTTACGTCAATCTTCTCTGGGCATTAGGACTATCAAACTATATGTCAACAAACAAAGATAGTCCCGTTAATGGTAAGTCTCTTTTTAACTTTGCTTCAACTGGCGGCTGGAATATAGGAAAGGAAGAAAATGGTGGAGCGTATTTCAATAAATTCAGAATAGTTAAGCTGACACCAGGGCATGAAGCCTTAGTCACTCAAATTGCTAAAAACACCTACAGACCTTGTTGCAATAATTCTACCTTTTTCCAAGATTGTAATCATGGTTCAGCCCTTCTTGGCCTTCTTCAACTTGGAGCCTCTCAAGGACTTACTGAAGATGACTTATACAAAGAGGCTCTCGTTTTCAATTCGTTTTGGTTCCCACAAAATTATATTCAAACAGCCCTATATTTTAAGGTAGTTAAAAGTACAGAGTGGGACAAAGTTGACCCAAAATTGGCGTTGGGGGCTGATTACTCAACCGGCAGTGGATGGGGTAAAAATGTACAGACAGAGATTGCCAAGATACCAAACCTTATCCCACAAACAAGAGGCGGTGCAGGATGTGGAGTATAAATATTTAGGAAGGTGAAAAGTTATGTGTCCAAATTGCGGTTAAACTATGAAAGATGAATACGATTTAATCATTATCGGTGGTGGAGCAGGAGCTTTTGCTTCTGCTATCAAAGCTAATGAGTTAAAGGCTAAAACTCTGCTGATAAACAAGGGTCTGCCTTTAGGTGGAACCTGCGTAAATGTGGGTTGTGTGCCATCAAAAACTTTACTTTGGGCAGGAGAGGTAATGCATCTTGCCAAAAATCACAATATTCCGGGTCTTGATATTGAGGTTAAAAACTTTGATTTTGCTACAGTTGTCCAGCATGAACTTGATCTTGTAGGCAAACTGCGAGAAGAAAAATATCAAAAAGTATTAAGTCAGTTAGAAAATGTTACTCACATAGAAGGTAAAGCCACTTTTGTTTCTCCTGATGAGATCGATATTGATGCTCAAAGATTTAAAGCTAAGAAATTTATTATTGCCGCCGGATCAACTGCTACTGTTCCACCGATTGAAAATATACAAGAAGTTGGATATTTAACCCATATTGAGGCGCTGCAGATAAAACAACAGCCAAAAGAGTTTATTGTTATTGGTGCCGGCCCGGTGGGACTGGAATTTGCTCAAATGTATGCCCGGTTTGGGACAAAAGTAACAATTCTTCATCGTGGATTATCTATATTTCGAGGCGAAGAAGAATTAACCACAAGACTGGCAGAGATACTAGAGAAAGAGGGAATTACTATTAAATTAAATGTTCAAGTAAAAAAAGCTTATATAGAAGGGGATAAAAAAGTTTTAGTTTATAAAGAAGGAGACTTGTCCGCCGAAACTTCAGTGAAGGCGGATGAGATTTTGCTTGCTGTTGGGAAAACTCCCAATACACAAGGATTAGAGCTTGATAAGGCAGGAGTTGAGCTTGATGAAAAACAAGCGATAAAAGTAAATCCAAACTTTCAAACCTCTCAACAACATATTTATGCAGTAGGTGATGTAATAAACTTACCTATAAGACAAGAACCAACAGCCGGAAGAGAAGGAACTCTGGCTGCTGAAAATGCTTTAAATAATACCCAAAACAGTATTGACTACAACACTGTTCCCTGGACTATATTCACTGACCCGCAACTTGCCGGAGTCGGGTTTACTGAAGAAGAGCAAATGAAAAGGTTTGGTACTTGTATGTGTAAGACTGTCTCTTTCAAAGACATACCTAAAGCTATTATTTTAAACAGAACTGAAGGGCTTATCAAAATGGCAATTCATCCGGAAACTAAACAAATTATGGGAGTACATATTTTAGCGCCAAATGCAGGAGAGTTAATTGCAGAAGCGATGGCGCTTATCAAAAATAAAAATACTATTGATGATGTGGTTAATTCCCTGCCGATGTTCCCAACGCTTTCTGAAAGTATTAAGGTTGTCGCATTGTCGTTTACAAATGATATTACCAAGCTAAGCTGTTGTGTTTAGCTATGAATAGAAAATTATGGTACTTAAAACAATTAAATCTTTTTAAATCCCTGCCGGAAAAGCAAGTGGAGATGATCAGTCAAAAATTTGCGGAGAGAGAATATGGCAAGCGTCAGATGCTGTTTGAGCCCCAAGATCAGGATAAAGTTTTCCTTTTAAAATCAGGCCGGGTGGAAATTTACGAACTGACCCCGGATGGAAAAAAGATTATTGTGGATGTGTTGGGACCTGGCAATGTTTTCGGAGATTTAGGCATCGAGGAACCGAGCGAGTATTTTGTGCAGGCTTCTACAGATACCTTTGCCTGCGTCATGAACAAACAGGAATTCTTTGATATGGTCAGCCAAAATCAGCAAGTGGCCAATGTTCTGGTCAGGGAGCTTTTTAGCAAAGTGGTTGAGTCGGAAAAACAGGTGGCGGCTCTGGCTTCGGACAATCTGCTGGTTAAAGTAAAAAACTTGCTGCTGCGTCTTGCCAAAAAACACGGCGAAACCAAAAATAGTCAGGTGACACTTACCACTAAATTTACCCATGAACAGCTGGCTGATATGGTCGGTATATCCCGTCCTACCATGACAGAACTGCTCAACAGGCTTGAGCGTGAGGGAATTATCCAAAGGTCAGCTAAAATTATCTCCTTTGATCCGCAAAAATTAGGTAACCTGTAATTTTGTCGTCCGGCTAACAGATTTTAAGCAGAGTTGGTGATATTGTGGGAGCATATGGTAAATAATGTATTTACAGATAGCAATTTTAAAGAACAGGTTTTGCAGTCCGGCCAGCCGGTGGTGGTTGACTTCTGGGCGCCCTGGTGCGGGCCCTGCCGTCTGGTTAGTCCCATTATTGATGAGTTGGCAGAGGAATATCAAGGTCAAGTAAAAGTGGGCAAACTAAATGTGGACGAAAATCCACAGACAGCCTCTTCCTACAGCATCATGGGTATTCCCACAGTGATGATTATAGCTAATGGAAAAACAGTTAGAACCATGGTGGGCGTTAGAGATAAAAATAGCTACAAGAAAGAAATTGACAGTTTATTAAAAAAGAAAGAAGGTGAAAAGATATGATGGGACACGGATCACACCACAACTGCATGATGTGCAAAATGGCAAAAACAGTGGGGATGATGGAAAAGCATCCGGAAAATTGTGATTGCCAAAATCAAAAAGAAGAAAAGGAAGAAAAACATGAAGAAAAATCCTAAACTAATTGAGCTTTGGAAAAATGATTGCGAGGATTGTGAGCAAGCCCGGCCGATTGTGGCGGAATTGGAAAAAGAAGGCTATCAGTTTGAAAAACATAATATTGAGGATGCGGAGGGGAGAAAAGTTTTGGCCTTTACAGATGAGCACCGACAAAAGAAGAAATAGTAGAGCTTCTAAAAGAAAGGAGGTGAGAATGTATGAAAAATATGACGCCCGTAATGATGGGAATGATGATGGTTTTGATGGTTGCCTCTCTTATTTTTACCTGGCAGGGAGTGAACATGCACAGCAGCGTGGTTAGCGAGGAAGCCAAATTCCACCAATTGCAGAGTGAATATTTTATTTTGAGTAAGGACATTCGAGATGGGGCCGAAACAGGATCTGAACTGAATCAAAAGCTAATAGCAATCCAAAATTATCCTTCCACCCTGCTTGAGCTTAAACTGGTGGGAGTGGGCAAAATCCTGACGGGAATTTTTATTCTGCTTTTTGGAATTTTGATTGCATTAATAATGATGCCAAAGAGACTTGGGAAGATTATAAAAGAAAATAAATAAAAACATGTCATCTGGACGACAAACCGAAGATAGGTTTTTTTGTAAGATTAAGTTGTGAAGGAGGAGATGAAAGAGAAAACTATGGTAAATAATAATCCCTGGGAAAGAGCACAAAAACAATTACGGAAAGCGGCAAGCTATATCAAACTTGATCCTCTAACGCTCGCAAAACTATCAAATCCGGATAGGGTGGTTGAGGTTTCTTTGCCTATAAAACTTGGTAGTGGCGAAATAAAGGTTTTTCAAGGCTATAGAGTTCAACATAACAATATCAGAGGTCCCTATAAGGGTGGTTTAAGATACCATCAGCAGGTGGATATGGATGAGGTAAAAGCTTTGGCTTTTTGGATGACTATGAAAAATGCGGTGGTTGATGTGCCGTTTGGTGGTGGCAAAGGCGGCATTGCAGTTGATCCCAAGACTTTATCAGAGAGCGAACTTGAGAGACTTACCCGCCAGTTTACCGGAAAAATTGCGGATTTTATTGGCCCCCAAAAAGATGTCCCGGCTCCCGATATAAATACCAATCATAAAATCATGGCATGGATAGTAGATGAATACGAAAAGAAACTCAAAAGTCAAAACTCAAAAGTCAAAAGTGAAGAAATTCTACCTGTGGTTACCGGTAAACCAATTAATAGAGGCGGCTCTGAAGGTAGAACTGAAGCAACGGGATTAGGTGGTGTCTACACGTTACTAACGGTTCTCAAAAATCTCAACAAGAACCCCAAAAGAATGACTGTAGCAATTCAGGGTTTTGGTAATGTAGGTTTATATGTGGCTAAATTCCTGCAAAAGATGGGCTTTAAGGTTGTGGCTTCATCCGATTCAAAAGGTGGTATTTATATTCCCCAGGGTATTGAAAGTATTGAGGAAGTTGAAAAATGTAAATTGGAAAAGGGACTTTTGGCAGGATGCTACTGTATAGGTTCAGTCTGCGATTTAAAAAATATAGATAAGCTTGGAGGGAAGAATGTATCTTCTGAAGAAGTTTTACAGCTCCCGGTAGATATTGTGGTTCCAGCTGCTTTAGAAAACGTTATCACCAAAGGTAATGCAGGTAAAATTAAAGCAAAAATTGTTTTGGAAATGGCCAACGGCCCGACAACTCAAGAAGCAGATGAAATACTCAAAAAACAAAATATAGTAGTAATACCAGATATATTAGCTAATTCAGGCGGTGTGGCGGTTAGTTACTTTGAATGGTATCAAAATTTAAATAATGAGCATTGGGATAAAGAAGAAGTATTTAATAAGCTAAAGGCAAAAATGGAAAAAGCTACGGATGAGGTGCTTAATACTTCTAATAAATATGGAGTTAGTTTAAGAGAAGCAGCGTATATTATTGCCTTAAATAGAATTCAGGCTAGTTTGTAGTTCAAATGACAGAATTTAATGAGTAAAAAGGATACATTGAAACTATGAAGCAAAAAATAATTGAGCTTTGGAAAAATGATATTATTTTGGAAGGAGGTGAGTAAAATGGCAGACAATAAAACCAAACAAGAGCTGGATTCACATTCTCAGGAAATGCATGGTAAGGCACAGAAACCACAGGAACATTCCATAGCCTGTTCAAAGTGTGGGCTTAAAGCAAAAAAAGCTGATGATATGCAAATTCACAGTTGTGCAATGTGTTAGAATTTAATGGTCTAATATGAGAAAATTTGATGTTTTAGTTGTAGGGTCAGGAGCAGGTCTTGAGGTAGCTTCGTTCGCTGCTGAAAAGGGAATGTCTGTTGCAATAGTTGAGGAAGGTCCGCTGGGTGGAACATGTCTTAACAGAGGTTGTATTCCTTCAAAAATGTTAATCCACTCAGCGGATGTAGTTGAAACAATTAAAAATTCTGAGAAATTTGGCATAAAGTCCAAAATTGAAAACATTGATTTTGCATCTATTGTCAAAAGAGTTTCAGAAGTTGTGGATACAGACTCAAGTGGTATTGAGAAAGCAATTCGAGAGAGTGGAAATCCTACTTTATACAAAGTCAGGGGTAAATTCATTGGTCCAAAACAAATGCAAGTTGGAGATGAACAGATTGAGGGCAATAAAGTGTTTATTGTGGGCGGAACAAGACCTTCGATCTCACCTCTTCCTGGTCTGGAAACTACCCCTTATTTAGATAGCACAAAAGCATTAAGGCTTGAGAAACAACCAAAACATTTAATAATTATAGGCGGTGGTTATATAGCCGCAGAGCTTGCTCATTTTTATGGAGCGCTGGGAACTAAAATAACTATCCTGGTTAGAGGAAACAGAATGTTAGACAATGAGGATGAGGAGATAGCGGATTGGTTTACTAAGGAATTTTCTAAGAAATATGAAATTCTCTTTAAAACTGAAGCGGAGGCTGTTTCTTATCAGAATAACAAATTTACCTTAAAACTTAAGGGTGATAGTGGAAAATTAGAATCAGATCAGCTACTGGTGGCAACCGGTAGATTGCCCAATACAGACATATTAAACATTAAAGCAACAGGAGTTGAGATGGATGATAAAGGATTTATCAAAGTTAGTGAGTATCTGGAAACTAATATAGAAGGAATCTTCGCTTTTGGAGACATAATTGGTATTTTACCTTTCAGACATGCAGCCAATGATCAGGTAGGTTTTGCAATCAGAAATGCTTTTACTGATAAAAAAGTACCGTTTGACCCTTTTGCTATTGGCCACGCAGTTTTTTCTTCTCCTCAAGTTGGAGGTGTTGGAAAAACAGAGCAGGAACTAAAAAAAGAAGGGATTAAATATAAAGTTGGTAAAGCAGAACTTAAAGATACCGGTATGGGCGGGGCTTTGCAGGAAAATGGTTTGGCGAAAGTATTAGTTTCGGAGGAGGATAATATTTTGGGCGTTCATATTATTGGGCCTAACGCTTCCATTTTAATACATGAGGCCATAGTTGCCATGAAGGCAAATGGCAACGCAAGGGCGATCACGGATTCAGTTTATATCCATCCGGCTTTACCAGAATGGTTACAAAGAGCCTTTTTTGATATTCAATAAATATGTACAATCAAGAGAAACTTTTAGAATTTAGAAAACAAAAGGATGAAGCTTGGAAAACAAGTGCAGAATCTCCTTTGACGCAAGAGCAAAAGAAAAGCTTTAGAGAATTAAATTATTTTCCACCTAATCCTAATTTAAGCTTTGAACTAGAGCTTGATAAAAATATCCCCGATGTGGGTGAGAAAGTGATTATTAAAACCACTGATGGAGAGGAACAGGTTTATTTAAGAGCTGGAAAAGTCAAGTTCAATGTTGAGGGTAAAGAGGTAGAGGCCTTAGTTTTTGAAGATCCGGAGCAAGAACAATTCCAATATTATCTTTTATTTAGGGACCAGACTACAGGTAAAGAAACCTATGAAAATGGCAGGATGCTGCAAATTCCCAAAAAAGCCCTTCGACATAGCTCAGGGCAAGGAGATAAACTAATAATTGATTTTAATTATGCTTACAACCCTTACAGCTCGTATAATGATAACTGGGGCTGTCCGATAACTCCCAAAGAAAATATTTTATCGGTTAAAATTGAGGCGGGGGAGAAAAACTTATGGACTTAAATATTTTGGTGGCCTTTACGGGAGGACTGGTGTCGTTTTTTGCTCCCTGTGTGGTACCGCTTTTACCCACTTATGTGGCCTACATATTTGGTGTATCTGTTAAAGACAAGGCCAAAATTATTGAGGCAAGTATTTTCTATTTGCTGGGCTTTTCTCTGATTTTTGTTTTTCTAGGAGCCTTTTCCGCCTCAATTGGAGCAGTCTTGCGCAGTTTTGACTTTTGGCTAATCAGACTGGGAGGAGCTATACTTATTCTATTCGGTCTGGAAACATTAAGTTTATTTTATATCCCCTTTCCGGCATTTGTATCAAGACCGAGTTTACCAGGTTTTGCCAAAAGTCTTACGGCGGTCCGTTCGTTTTTACTTGGCGTCGTATTCTCGTTGGTCTGGACTCCCTGTATTGGAGCAGTTTTAGGATCCATTCTTCTTTTGGCCGGCTCCACCCGTGATGCATTTAATGGAGCATTTCTATTATTTATCTATAGTCTGGGAATATCACTGCCGTTTCTTGTTGTCGCTTTTATCATTTCCCGAAGTAATGCCGCCCTGTCCGGTCTGAAAAAGATAACGCCGGTAATCGCTAAAGTCGCCGGAGTGCTTCTGATTGCCATGGGAATATTACTTTTAACAGACACTTTTAAATACTTAAATTCCTGGCTGTTTGATATTGCATATAGGTTGGGATACGAGGTAAGATAAAATCAAAATTTAAAATGCAAAATGCAAAATTATTATTTATCATTATAGCAATATTGCTGTTAGTTGGTGCTGGAATTATTTTAGTTAATCGTGTAAGTACGCCAATTAATCAACCAGGAACAGAAAGAATGGAAAACCAGCAGCAATTCATTATTGGACAGAAGGCGGCGGATTTCGTCCTGAAAGACTTTAAGGGGAACGAGGTGAGGTTATCAGACTTTTATGGAAAAAAAGCGGTTATTTTAGATTTTTGGGCGGCCTGGTGCCCCTTTTGCGTGGAAGAAATGCCAGAGCTGGAGAAGGTCCATCAGACTTATCAAGACAACCTGGTTATGATTGGCGTTCACCGAACTGACAGTGGTGAAGCAATTGAGACTGGCAAAAAATTTGCCGATGAGCAGGGAGTGACTTACCTACTTGTTCAGGGAACAGCAGAAATTTACAGAGCTTCAACCAAAGGATTAAACGCTATGCCGGTGGCCGTTTTTCTTGATAAAAATGGGGTAGTAGAGGATATAAAAATTGGACCAAAGACCGAAGAGGAGATAAAGAAGAAGGTGGAGAAATTAATTAAATAGAAAGAAGGTGATTATTATGGAAGAGAAAAAATGCGCCAAATGCGGCGGCGCCACAGCCGGTTACAAGTGCGACATGTGCGGAGCAATTTCCGATGCTCATGATGAAGGCCATGCTTGTGGTGGAGAGCATTGTGTGGCCAAATGTACAGGTTGCAGTGAGGCCGAAACTAAATGCCCTTGTTAATAGACGCAGCAAGCAAAAATAAACTATGGTTAATCATTTTGATAGCCGTTTCGGCTGGGGTGCTTTTTTGGATTATGGGACAAAATAGCCCTCCTTCGCCCCGCCCAAGCGGGGTTTCGGAAGGACAAAGCAATATTGATACCAGTCAAATACTTTCCGGCGGGCCCGGCAAAGATGGTATTCCCAGCATTGATAATCCCAAATTTTGGACAAGGGAGGAGGCTAATAAATTTCTTAAAGATGACGATATAGTTTTGGGTTTAGAATTTGAGGGTGAAGCGCGGGCTTATCCCTTAAAAATTCTCAACTGGCACGAGATTGTGAATGATGTTATTAATAATAAGCCAATTCTGATTACCTATTGTCCGCTTTGCTACACTGGCATTGCCTTTGAGAGAGAAATCAACGGTGCGGCAGTTGAGTTTGGAGTTTCCGGTAAACTTTATAATAATAATCTGTTGATGTATAACAGAGGAGCGGAGGAAAGCTTATGGAGTCAGCAATTAGGAGAAGCCGTGGTTGGTCCTTTAACCGGCACCAAACTCAAACAGATTATCAGCGATACTTTAACTTGGAGTGACTGGAAGAAAAAGCATCCGGCAACTCTGGTCTTGTCAACCCAGACCGGTCACAGCCGCAATTATAATGCCAATCCTTATGGCAATTATGAATTTGACCAAGGGGTCATTTTCCCACTAACAAATGACGATACTCGTTTACCAAGAAAGACAAAAGTCTATGGCGTGGAGGTCAATGGCAGGTTTAAGGCCTATCCCGTTGATAAGCTCAAGCGGGGAGAGACCATTACCGATACTGTAGGCGGCAAAACAGTTAATATTAACGTTGATAAACTGGGAAGCGTGCGTATTCTTGACAAACAGACTGATCTGGAAATTTCCTGGCAGATCAGCTTTTGGTTCTCCTGGGCAGCTTTTCATCCAGACACGGAAGTATTTTAATAGTGTATAATTTAAAAATGAAGGTTTATTTGGCGACTGATCATGCGGGGCTGGCGTTAAAAAATAAAGTTAAGGAATTTTTGCAGAAAGAAGGGTATGAGGTGGAAGACTACGGAGCCTACGAATACGATAAAACCGACGATTACCCCGATTTTATCTCCAAAGCCGCGGAAGCAGTTTCTAAGGATTCCCAGAAGTCTGTTGGTATTATTTTTGGCGGCTCGGGACAAGGGGAGGCGATGGTGGCCAACAAATTTAAGGGCGTTCGCTGCGCCTTATTTTACACTCCCGCCTTACCCACCCAGGCAGTCAATATTGAAGGACGGCAAAGCACAGATCCGTTTGAGATTATTAAACTGACCCGCGAACATAACTTTGCCAACATGCTTTCCATTGGCATCCGTTTTGTGAAGGAAGAAGACGTTTTCAAGGCAGTCAAGGTTTGGCTGGAAGCGCCGCCGCCAATGGATGAAAAACACATTAGGAGAGTGGAGAAAATTAAGAGGATAGAACAAAATGTTTGAGGTCATTCCGGGAATTTTAGAAAAAGAATGGGCCGAGATTGAAAAAAAAATTGAGCGGGTAGCGCTCTATGTTAAAACTATTCATATCGACATTATTGATGGAAAATTTGCCAATAATATCACCTTTCTTGACCCGGCGCCTTTTAAAAAATATACTGATGAAATATTTTTTGAACTGCATATGATGGTAGAAGAACCAATAAATTATCTAGAAGCCTGGGCGGAAGTCGGTTTTAAAAGATTTCTGGGGCATGTCGAAAAAATGTCAAGTCAGGTTGATTTTGTCGCCAAAGCCCAAACCTTGGGAGAGGTGGGGCTGGCAGTTGACGGACCCACGCCAACAGAGGTAATTACAGTTTCACTTTATGATATTGATGCAGTGCTTATTTATACATCAGAACAAGCCGGTTTTTCCGGCCCTCCCTTTGTGGCAGATAGACTAGACAAAGTCCGCCTTGTTAGGTCAAAAAGCGAAGTGTTGATCGGGGTTGATGGAGGGATAAATGACCAGACTGTTATTCAGGCAAAAAATGCCGGTGCCACTCGTTTTGTGTCAACGAGTTTTCTATTTGAGAGCGGTGATATAGAAAGTACTATAGATAAGCTAAAAGGAGCAATTAATGAATGATTTAAATAGTCTCACTCAAGAAATTCGCCGCGACATTATCAAGATGATTTATACAGCTGGTTCTGGTCATCCGGGTGGATCGCTATCAAGCGTGGAGTTTTTTGTCAGCCTTTTTTTTGGAGGGATTAAAAAGCCAGAAGATTATTTTATTTTGTCTAATGGTCATGTCTGTCCTGCCTGGTATGCTACGCTGGCACATGCTGAGGTTATAAAACATGAGCAATTATTAACGTTACGAGAGTTTTGTAGTCCCTTGCAAGGTCATCCTGAAAAAGGAAGATTACCGCAAATTTTAACTACCACCGGTTCCTTGGGTCAGGGAATTTGCGTGGCAGTAGGGTTGGCTCTGGGTTTAAAAAGAAAAAAGATGACCCAGCGAGTTTTTTGTTTAACCAGTGATGGAGAGCAGGATGAGGGGTCAGTCTGGGAGGCGGCCAGAATTGCCAGCCATTATTCTCTTGACAATTTATACCTGGCCGTAGATCGCGATATGATGCAGATTGGCGGAAAAACCGAGGAAGTCTCCCGGCTAGAACCACTTCTTGATAAATATCTCGCCTTTGGTTTTGATGCCTGGGAGATTGATGGCCACAATTTAGATGAAATAAACAGCGCCTTTAATGAAACGTCTACTCAATATGGTAAGCCTAAGGTGGTTATTCTAAAAACAATTCGCGGAAAAGGCGTTTCTTTTATGGAAGGAGATCCTCGATATCATGCCAAAACAATAACAGCAGAAGAATATCAGAAAGCGATGGGTGAATTAAATGCAGCTTAAAGCACAAAGAGAAGCTTTTGGCGAGGCTCTGGTTGAACTGGCAAAAAAGAATGCTCGAGTAGTTACTTTGACTGCTGACTTAGCAGAATCAACCAGAATAAATCATTTTAAAAAAGAGTTTCCAGACCGCTTCTTTGATATGGGAGTGTCAGAACAAGCCATGATAGGTGTTGCCGCAGGACTTTCCTTTATTGATTTTATTCCATTTGTTTCATCCTTTGGAGTTTTTGTACCGGGGAGAGCTTTTGATCATATTAGGGTATCTGTTGCTCAAAATAAGGCCAATGTGAAGCTGATTGGTTCGCATGTAGGTTTTTCCAATTTTGGAGATGGAGTAACAGCACAGGCGATTGAAGATATTGCTCTGATGCGTTCCCTTCCCAACATGACAATTATATCCCCAGCAGATAGTAATGAAGTTAAAAAAGTAGTCTTTAGTATGGCAGACTTTGAAGGGCCTGTTTATATGCGGATGGTGAGAAACTCTACTCCGATTTTTATAAATGAAGTAACTCCTTTTGAGATAGGGAAAGCACAAATTTTAAAAGAAGGCCAGGATGTAACTATAATTGGCACAGGACCTGTTCTTTATAATGCCCTACAAGCTAGCGACTCAAGCGGTATTAGCTGTGAAGTAATTAACTGCTCTACCATTAAACCGCTTGATGAGCAAACTATAATTGCTTCGGTTAAAAAAACAGGCTGCCTGGTCACAGTGGAAGAACACAATGTTCATGGTGGATTGGGAGATGCCGTGGCTCAAGTCCTAGTCCAAAACTATCCAGCACCACAGGAGTATGTTGGAATTAAAGACAAATTTGGTCAGTCAGCCAGGAGCTGGGAACAGTTGGCTCAAGAATACGGACTTGATGAGAACTCAATCAAACAAGCAATAAACAGAGCTATAAAGAGAAAAAAGCATGGATAGACTTCCCATTAATGCACTTCTTTTTATTGACGGAGGTGATCCTCGAGAAGCACAAAAAGCCAAAGAGCTGCTGGGTTATATTGATGGTCAAACCACCAACCCCACTCTTATTTCCAAAAACCCACAAGTACAGGAGCGACTGACTAGAGGAGAAAGATTAACAAAAAAGGAAGCACTAAATTTTTATAAAAAGATAGTCACAGAAATTGCCAAAATTACAGATGGACCAATCTCTATTGAGGTATATGCTGACAAGAATACTACCAGTAAAGAGATGCTGGAACAGGCGGAAAAGCTGGTGGTTTGGACTAAAAATACCTACATAAAATTTCCCACTAACAAAGAAGGCTTGCAGGCAGCTCAAGTTGCTTGCCAAAAATTCTCCATTAATATGACGCTTTGTTTTTCCCAAGAACAGGCGGCGGCAGTCTATAGTGCCACCAAAGAGGCAAGGTATGAGGTGTTTATTTCTCCCTTTATTGGTCGGCTAGATGATAGGGGTGAGAACGGCATGGACTTAGTCAAAAACATTTTAGATATGTATCAAAATGGAGACGGTCATGTGAAAGTCTTAACTGCCAGCGTCAGAAATATCCAGCATATTCTTTATGCCATCAAGCTTAAGTCTCCTGCCTTGACCATACCATTTAAAGTTTTTCAAGAGTGGGCAACAGCTAGTTTTGTCTTACCAGACGAAAACTTTCAATATCAGCCAGTTGGCAGGAGAATTCCCTATCAAAAATTCTCACTCGATAAAGATTGGCAAAAATACAACATAAAACATGAACTAACTGACATTGGCATAGAAAGATTTTCTGCTGATTGGAATTCGCTGATCAGAGATTAGGAGTGGGCGTTGGGGTGGGTAAAACTCGGCAATTAACCTTACCTTCTGTTCCTCGAATAAAATATTCTGTGCGGCCTAGGCAAGGTAAGGCTATCACATTTTCAGGGAGAATTAATTGTTTGTCGTCTTTTTCTTTGTCCGCCAAAAGAGAAATCATGATTTTATTCCAAATGGGAGCTGCTCCGGTAATTCCCGAAGTTAGAGCGGGATCCATGGGAGAATTATCATTATTACCCACCCACACTGCGGTGACAATGTCTTTAGTATAGCCAATAGTCCAGTTATCGCGCTTACTATCGCTGGTACCAGTTTTAACAGAAACGCGATGGCTGTTGACATTAAGAATAGAATTTATACCAAAGGCGGCTGCCCGAGCTTGGGCATCAGATAGAATATCAGACAAGATAAAAGCCACACCACCGTCTAGAGCCAGGTGTTTTTCTATTTTTTTCTCCTCGAGAATATTCTCTCTGGAATCAGTTATTTTAAGAATAGGGTTGAGCTCTGCCCTCTCTCCTTGATTAGCCAAGGTTCCATAAACAGTTGCTAAATCCATCATGGTGACCTCACCACCTCCTAGGGTGAGAGACAAGCCAAAGCGGTTTGAATTATCCCAACTTTTTATCCCTAGCCTCTTGCCCGTAGCCAGCATTCGCTCAATGCCAATACTATTAAGAGTTTTAACAGCGGGAATATTGTAGGAATTAGCTAAAGCCGCTCTTAGGGTAACCCGGCCATGGAATCGGCCATCGTAATTAACCGGTGAGTAAGCAGGCGCTCCGGCAGCAGAAAAGGTGGCGGGAGTATCCTCGAGGATGTTGGCGGCAGTAAATCCTTCTTCTAGCGCCGCTGCATAAGTAACAACTTTAATAGATGAACCAGGCTGTCTTAGGGCAGTGGTCACATTAAAATTGCCATTTTGGCCAAAATAGTCCTTAGAGCCAACCATAGCTAGAATATCGCCCGTTCGGGGATCCGTCACCAGGGCTGCGCCATTGGTAACCCGCAGAGATGAGAGCTTATCTACTTCTTCCTGGACATATTTTTCCGTCATTTCTTGGATATTTAAATCAAGGGTAGTCATAACTTTCAAGCCTCCCTGTTCGACAGTGGCCAGACCATATTTTTTGGCCAATAAATCTTTGATGTATAAAACAAAATGAGGAGCGCGTAAAGAGTTGGCCGGTTTTTTAAATCGCAACTCTTCTTCCCGGGCTTTTTGGGCGTCCTCATCACTGATAAAACTCAAATTAACCATTTTTTCCAGCACCTCCAGTTGTCTATTGTTGGCATATTGGGGATTGGCGCCAAAGGGGGAGTAGATGGTGGGAGCGGCCGGCAGACCGGCCAGCAGGGCCGACTCGGCTAAGGTTAAGTCTTTGACGTCTTTGCCAAAGTAGGTTTGGCTGGCCGCCTCTACCCCCCAGGCAGTTCCCCCATAAGGGACTTGATTAAGATACATCTCAAGAATTTGGTCTTTGGAGTAAAGCCGCTCGGCCCAAAAAGCCAAGAAGACCTCTTTTATTTTCCGGCCAATGGATGGTTCTGGGGTTAAAAAAGTTGATTTAATGAGTTGCTGGGTTAACGTCGAGCCGCCTTGTTGCTCTCTGTCGATAAAAGTTTTTTTGGCGGCTCGCAAGGTAGCTAACAGATTAAATCCAGGATGTTTATAAAAATCCCTGTCTTCAATGGCAATGGTGGCGTTGATGAGGTTTTGGGGCATGTCGGACAGGGAAACCACGCTACGGTTTTGGTTAATGTATATTTCATATAGCAAAACACCGTTTCTATCATAAATTTTGGTGGTTTGGGCAAAAGGTTGGCGGGCCAGCTCGTTGGGATTTGGCAATCCCTGAATAAAAACGACTGTTAAAAGCGGCAGAAAAATTAAAAGGAAAGAAAAAACCACTCCCAGAAAAAAGTAGCGGATCTTGAGAGAGAGAAAGGGAAGATAAGATAGTTTTTTAGCCTTGTGGACGGGTTTTTTTAGTCTCTTTTTAACACGAGGAGGAGTTTTTTTAAGCTTCAAAAAAGACTTAATTTTCAGAATTTTTTGATATTTATAGGAATAGATGGGCTTTACTACTGACGAGACTATTTTACCGACGCTTTTTATTAACCACAGCACCATGTCCCCGATCTTGATGAGGATGATAGCAATAGCAACAATTGTATTAGATAAAAGCTTCATGGCTATGGGTTATGATGCTTAGTTTATATCACACCAAAGCCCTATTTGGGAAGAGGGGAAATTATTATTCCGGATGAGGGCAAGAGAGGCAGTAGCTGTCGCCTAAGGGATCGGTAATCACTATTTGCTCTTTATCTTCCACGTTATCGGTTTGCCCTGGTTTGGCCAGATCGCCAGTAGCTTTATCAATACTAACATTAGTCTTAGAGTTATCTACGTCTTTGGGGACAGTTCCCTTAACAAAATATTCAAAACGAGTGGGGCAGCGGTCGGGAGTTCCTTCTGCTGGAGGCAGTTTGCCGCTAGTTGAACAAACTTCTGCTCCAACTACCGTAGTGGGAATTTTGGGAGATTCAGGCTTTTTGTCCTTTAAAGCCTGCCGCATGATGCGATTCCAAATGGGAGCGGCTCCGGTAATTCCCGAAGCAAGCGTTGGATCCATGGGGGAATTATCATTATTCCCTACCCAGGCAGCGGCTAAAATACTGGGAGTCCAGCCAATAGTCCAATTATCCCGCTTATCGTCCGTGGTGCCTGTTTTAACAGAAACCTGCTGTCCGGGGACTACTAAAAAAGAACTTTCGCCAAAAGCAGCACTTCTAGCACCATTATCTAATAAGATATGAGAAAGAATAAAAGCTACGCTTTCAGGCAGTATTTTTTTGCCAAAGATGGGACTGTCAGGCGGTTTATATTCTTCTAAAATTTCCCCTTTCCTATTAATTACTTTTAGTATGGGATGGAGGTCGATGCGATAGCCTTGATTAGCAAAAGTTCCATAGGCCTGCGCGAGTTCCAGCATGGTTACTTCGCCGCCGCCCAGAGTTAAAGACAGACCATAGCGGCTGGGATCTTTAAAGGTAGTAATGCCCATAGCGCTGGCTGTGGCGATCATTTCTTCTACCCCAACTAGCTTTAGCATTTTTACAGCAGGAATGTTATAGGAATTGGCTAGCGCATAACGCACCCCAACTGCACCATGGAATTTGCCATCATAATTAACCGGGCAATAAGGCTCTTTTCCTGGATTAGGAAAACAAGTTTTTTGATCAATAAAGGTGGTGGCGGCGGTATAGCCCTTCATTAAACCGACAGCATAGTTAATAGGTTTGATGGCTGATCCCGGCTGGCGGGGAGCTAGAGTCACATTAACATTACCATCAATTTCTTCGTCAAAATAGCTTCTGCTTCCCACCATGGCCAGAATTTCACCGGTTTTGGGATTGGTGACCAAAGCCGCTCCATTACTGGCATTAACCCGTTTTAATTTGGCAACTTCTGACGCTACAGTTTCTTGGACAAAATCCTGCAGTTCGAGATCTAGAGAAGTAGTTATCTTTAGCCCTCCCTGTCCCACCATTTTTTGTCCATATTTTTCCTCCAATAACTCTTTAATGTAAAACACAAAATGTGGCGCTTTAATCTGGTCTTTAACTTTAGTCAATTTAAAGCTGTCTTTTTCTGCCTGTTGGCGCTCGTTACTCGTAATATAGCTTTGTTCTTCCATTTTACGTAAAACTTCTTTTTGTCGAGTTTTAGCCCGCTCGAGATGAGTAAATGGTGAATAATAAGTGGGAGCACTGGGAAGACCGGCCAATAGCGCAGCTTCTGCCAGCGTTAAATCTTTAGTTGGTTTGTCAAAAAATGTTTGGGCGGCAGTTTCGATGCCATAGGCAGTTCCACCATAAGGAACATGGTTGAGATAAAGTTCCAAAATTTGATCTTTACTGTATAATTGTTCTACTACGGCGGCAAGTAAAAATTCTTTAATTTTTCTAGGGATAGTACGCTCAGGAGTTAGCAGGGCAGTTTTAACCAGCTGTTGAGTAATGGTTGATCCTCCCTGAAGCTGCCGTTTAAAAATAGTCTGGTAGAGAGCGCGGACGATGCCCCGAGGATCGATCGGGCCGTGACGATAGAAATCCTTATCTTCAATAGCGATGGTAGCTTCCCTAACGTATTTTGGTATTTTAGACAATGGGATGGAAGCTCTATTTTTTTGAGTGTAAATGGTGTAAATAAGTTCACCATTTCTATCAACAATTTGAGTAGATTCTGGTATTTCCGGAGAAGAAAGAGTAGTAGGAGAAGGAAGATCTTTAATGATGGAAAAATAGAAAATTATCCCCAGAAATAGCAAGAATAATATTATTAACAGTCTTTTTCTAGAGATACTTCTCAATATTAGTATTATGTTCTTCCAGGGTTTCGGCATAGTGCATCCTCCCTTCATTATCTGATAAATAGTAGAAATAGCGGGTTTTGGCAGGATTAGCGGCCGCTTTTAGGCTATCAAGGCCCGGATTGGCAATGGGCGCAGGCGGAAGACCATAGTTTTTATAGGTATTAAAGGGAGAATTTACCTTGAGGTCTTCGGGGGTAGGATGCTTCCACCAGCTGCCATTGATTTTCCCAATAGCATATTGAACAGTGGCATCTGCCTGAAGTGGCATATCAATCTTTAGCCTATTAGAGAGAACGCCAGCCACCAGTGGTCTATCTTCGGTAAATTTAGCCTCCCTCTCTACCAAAGAGGCCAGGATGACAACTTCTTTGGTAGAAAGGGTTGTTTGTTTTTCTTGCAGGTTTAGCGTCTGCCATTTTTGGTCAAAATTATTTCTCATGATTTGAATAATAAGCGAGATATCGGCATCTTTAGGGATAAGATAGGTATCGGGGAAAAGATACCCTTCGTGTTTTTTTAGTTCCAGAATCCAAGTACTCTGATAGGTGGAAAGTTTGTTCTTTAAGATTTCAGCAATTTCCTCGCTTCTTAGGCCTTCAGGAATTGTCACCCATACATCAAGCGTGCCGTGAGTAAGTTCTGTCGCTATTTGTTGGGCAGTCATCGAGGGAGATAACCTAAAATCTCCAGCCTGAATATTATTATCAATTCCTAATTTTTTTACCAAGAGAAAAAAAACAATAGGGTCTCTAATTAGTTTTTCTTCCTTCAGGCGTCTGGCAATGCTTTTCAATCCTTCTCCTTTTTGCACCACAAATATTTTGGTGGTCTGGTTGTTATTACTGATTGCCTCAATTCCTTGTTGCCACCAGAAAAACAGTCCTCCGACTAAAATGATAAAAATAACTAAAGTAATCAAGCCCCTTTTCATTTTTTATTGATAAATTGGTATGGTTTTAAGCGAGTCTTCCGCCTCTTTTAAATTATAAAGACTGTTAGTATACATGGAAAAAAGCGGTTCATCCTTTGCTACTTCATCGCCGATTTTTTTATCAAGATAAAGACCGGCATTTTTAACAGTCGGCGCTCCTAAAATTCTGGCGATGATAGTCAGGTTTTTATTGTTTATTTCCAAAACTCGGCTTTGATGTCTGGCTGTTATTGTCCGATGAAATTTAGCCGGCCTTAGGTTTTCACTATCAAAATTGGGATTACCACCCTGGGCCTTAATAATCTGCTGCATTTTAGTCCAGGCCGTTCCTCCTTCCAGAATAGTTCTGGCCCACTCTCGACCATCGCTAAAATTCTTCCTGATTTTATTAACCAGACTTTTGGGTGAATCCTCCAGACACAAGTCTAATAATCCGCCTGCCAAATTAAGAGCTCTGGTTTCTAAATCAAGAGCCTTGTTTTCTTTTCGCTGCAAGACTCGCATGGCTTCTCTGACTTCAAGTAATGGGCCGATGCCGCGCCCGGCCGGTTCTTCTGTTTGATAAATAAAAATCCGCATTTTCATTTTAAACTTTTTAGCTAAATATTCGAATTTACTTTTTAATTTTTCCGCATCCTCAAGAGTTCTCACCTTCATGGTTTTACCATAGGGAAGGTCTATCACCACATGATTTGAGCCAAAAGCCACCTTCTTGGCTATAATAGAGATTAATATTTTATCATAACTTTCAAAAAGCAGCGGTTCTTCAACTCTAATAATCTCATCATCTGCCGGAGCAATGTTAAAACTACCGCCCCAGACAATACAGCCATTAGTTTTTTCTACGATCTTGTAGATCTTTTTCTTACTAAATTCTACATTAGCTAAAACTTCCATGCAGTCAGCAGTGCCTCCGGGCGTGGTAATAGCTCGACTGGAACCTTTGGGAATTTTAAAACCGGCAGCGGCCACGATTGGGACCACAATTAAGGTGGTTCTGGTACCGGGCATGCCGCCGATGGAGTGTTTATCTGCCACAATGCCTTTAAAATGCAGTTTCTCTCCAGTTTCCACCATGGCCCGGGTTAAGAAATATATTTCTTCGTTAGTAAACCCTTTTGAGTAGCCGGAGGCCGCAAAATAAGTAGTTAAAATATCCCCTAAACGGTCTTTGGCAATTTGGTCCATTACCGCATAAACTTCTTTATAGTTTAGTTTTTTGCCAAGGAGTTTTTTTCTGATAGCCTCCAGGGCTAGTTGACTTTCTTGCATACATTCATTTTACCACGCAAATGTGATATATTAAAAAGCGTTGTGCAGAACGAAACTCTTCTAGTTATTATCATAGTTTTTTTGGGGTTGGGGGGACTCGTTTTTTTACTTAACAAAAAACTGACCGAATTGTCAAATAATCAAAAACCATCAGAAGAACTATTAGAAATTATTAAAATGCTTCAAAGCGGCTCCAAAGAAGACAGAAAAGTTTTGTTGGACAGTCTTCATAAAAATACTCAAGTCCTAAATGAACGGTTGGACAATGCCGCCCGGGTAATTGCCAATTTGCAGCGCAATGTGGGAGAGATGAGTGAGATTGGCCGTTCCATGAAGGATCTGCAGGATTTTCTGCGTTCCCCCAAACTGCGTGGTAATATCGGCGAGCAAGTATTAAAAGAATTACTTGGTCAAATGCTGCCCAAACAATCTTTTCATCTGCAGTATGGATTTAAAAACGGTACCACAGTTGACGCGGCTATTAAAACTACCGCCGGCATAGTCCCCATTGACTCCAAGTTTCCCATGGAAAATTTTCGCAAAATGAACGCCGCCGAGAGTGACGCGGACAAAAAATTAGCTAAAAAAGAATTTGCTGGCGACGTTAAAAAACATATTGACGACATTGCCAAAAAATATATTTTAACTGACGAGGGAACCATTGATTATGCCTTGATGTACATTCCTTCAGAAGGCGTTTACTACGAAGTAGCCAACGATGCCGATTTGTTTGACTATGCCGGCAAAAAACGGGTCCTGCCGGTTTCCCCCATGACTTTTTACGCCTACATGCGGGCAATTTTGATGTCTTTTGAGGGGCAGAAAATTGAAGCCAAAGCTCGGGAAGTAATGCAGGCCCTTCGTGCCATTCAAAAAGATTATAGTAAGGTTGATGAAAACTTGGGAGTGTTAGGGCGTCACGTCGGTAATGCCTATAACATGATGAGTCAGGTCACCACCAGCTTTACCCAATTGGGGCAAAAAATCACCTCCACGGGGAGTTTAGGGGAAGGAGAAGAAATTAAAGAAATAAAATCATCAAGCTGACTTTTTTTGACAATTATCCTGTCACTATGCTATAGTCCAGTCGTATGGGAGCACCAACACCAGCTGAACGAGTAAGAGGATTTGTAAAACGAGTAGTTGATGTCTTACCCCTTCCAAGAGGAACTGACTTATCAACCTTGCCTTTGGACGTACGTTGGGCAAGAGCAGAAAAATTAAGTCCGGATAAAAAAATAGCCTTTGTCGCGCAAGAAGTAAAGACTTTACTTAATTTATTAAGCGAAAGGGTTGAAGAAAAATTTTACACTTTTAGTAGAGAGAGGACGGGACGGTTAGTGGTAAGTCAACAAGAAATTACACAGAGCAAACTCCAGCCGCCAATAAAAGATTATGTGTCTAATCCCCCGGTAGCGGAATCATTTTATATCGGTTGGCCAACTTATGACCCAACATTAGAAGTATCAACCACGGAAGGTTACAAAACAAGGCATAGTGATGCGAGCACCCAGTTTGCGATTAGTCTTACGCTAACCTCTTCTGACAGAAGTATGTTCGGTCTTACGGTTGGTGGCGTGGCGAGAAAAAATAGTGATTATATGATGGTATCGATATTACCATCGTGGAATAGCCCTAGTATTAGGGAGTTACAAGCAACAAATACATATAAGAATTACCAAACTTTAGTACAAACCGGATATGCAGATGGTTTCGTAGCAGCAAGAGAACTTGTAAGATTTGCCCACGATGTGCTTTCCGCTCGCGCTCAACACCCAACTCCGCAAGCCGTATAGAGGAAGAAGTAAGCCCTTCTTATTTTTTATAGACAAAATAAATTATTACAACTGAAAGGCTTGAAAATAATTTAATGACATTACCGATTATTAACGGAATATTTGCTATTGAGATACCATAAATAAGCCAAAGAGTCCCAATAGTTGTGATAAAAAGAAATGTAAGGGGGGAGACGTCTTTAACACTTTTATTTTTGATGCTTTTAAGCGTTTGGAAGAGAGGGTTAAACTCGAGAATAGTTGAAATGATAAGAATGTACTCAAGAGGCGTTAGGTGCATAATATATTTATTATATCATTCGTTTATGCTCGTGATATAATTTCCCCACCATGACAGATGAAAAGAGAGTTCTTAATAAAGAACAAATTGAGGCTGTTGAGTATGGAGAGGGACCGCTGCTGGTTATTGCCGGAGCGGGAACTGGGAAAACAACCGTTATTACCGAGCGAATAAAGTATTTAATTCTGGAGAAAAACGTTCTTCCTGCCGAAGTTCTGGCTCTCACCTTTACCGATAAAGCGTCTCGCGAGATGGAAGAGCGGGTAGATGTAGCCCTCCCCTACGGCTACTCGCAAATGTGGATTACCACTTTCCATTCTTTTTGTGACCGGATTTTGCGGCAAGAATCAATTCACATCGGTCTTAACCCCGGTTATCGCCTCATGAGCGAGGCGGAAACTATTCTTTTTCTGCGCAAAAATCTTTTCAAATTTGAACTTGAATATTTTCGACCCTTGGGAAATCCCAACAAATTTTTGGAGGGAATGCTGCAGCACTTTAGTCGGTTGAAAGACGAAGACGTATCGCCCAGCGAATATCTGACGTATGTCAAAAAGTTAGAAGTTACCAAAGAAGAAATTAAAAAAACGTCAGAGTTAGCAAATGCTTATAAGGTTTACGAGGAATTGAAGTCCAAAGAGGGAGTGATGGATTTCGCTGATTTAATAAGTAATGCCCTTAAACTTTTCCGAACCAGAAAAAATATTCTGGCAGAGTATCAAAATAAATTTAAGTATATTTTAGTTGATGAATTTCAAGATACCAACTTTGCCCAAAACGAGCTGGCTATTTTATTATCAGGCGGTAAACAAAATATTACCGTGGTAGGCGACGATGACCAGGCTATCTATAGATGGCGGGGGGCGGCTGTATCAAATATTATTCAATTTAAAAAACATTTTCCTAAAAGCAAAGTTATTGTCTTGACCAAAAACTATCGATCTAGCCAAACCATTTTAGACAGCGCTTATCAACTTATTCAAAATAATAATCCCGATAGACTTGAGGTGAAAGAAAAAATTGATAAAAAATTAGTGGGCGTTCGGAAAATTAAAGGTGACCAACCACAGCTTATTTATACCGACCGGGTGGAAAACGAAGCAGAGGAAGTCGCAAAAAAGATTAGAGAATTAGTTAGTAGTTATAATTTTAAGGATATTGCCATTCTGGTTCGGGCCAACAATCACGCCGAGCCTTTTATTCGCGCTTTTGAGCGGCAAAAAATTCCTTACCAATTTTTGGGTCCCGGTCAGCTTTTTCGGCAGGAAGAAATAAAGGATTTAATTTGTTATCTTAAAGTTTTATATAACTTTGAAGACAGTGTTTCCCTCTATCGGGTGTTGAGCATGGAGCACTTCGCTATTTCTCCGCGAGATCTAGCCGCTATGCTTAATTTTGCCAGACGACAAAACCTGTCCCTTTTTGAAACGCTGGAAAAAATTGATCAGGTCTTTGTGCAAGATGAGATAAAAGAAGAATGTAAACAAATTGTCGGTATGATTACAAGACATCTTAAGCGGATGGGCCATGATAGCGCTGGACAAATTCTCTATTATTTTTTGGAAGACTCGGGACTTCTTAAAAAGATTGTTGTTTATAAAACAAAGCTTGATGAACGCCGGGCTCAAAACATGGCAAAGTTTTTTGATAAATTAAAAACTTATGAGGTGGAACACGAAGATGCATCAGTTTCTGCTATTGTTGACTGGATTGATTTGTCCATGCAAATGGGTGAATCGCCCTTGGCTGCCGATTTAGACTGGACAGAAAATAACGCAGTTAATATTTTAACAATTCATTCCAGCAAAGGACTGGAGTTTCCAATCGTGTTTCTGGTTAACCTGGTTTCCCAACGTTTCCCTACCAGGGAGCGGCGCGAGCAAATCCCAATTCCGGAGGCTTTAATCAAAGAAATTCTGCCCGAGGGTGATTACCATCTTGAGGAAGAACGGAGACTTTTTTATGTGGGCATGACGCGGGCGCGGGATCAGCTTTTCTTAACTGCTGCTAATTATTATGGAGAGGGTAAACGCGAACGTAAACTCTCCCCCTTTATTTACGAAGCGTTGGGCGAAAATCTTCAACCTAAAACCTCTAACCTTAAACCTAATGACGGTCAATTAACTCTTCTTGAATGGAAACCGGTTGAGCTTGACGAATCTACCATCAACCAACAACCCAGAACAAAGCTGCTTGTTGACTATCTTTCTTATTCTCAAATTGACACTTTTAATATGTGCCCCATGCACTATAAGGCCAAATATATTTTGCGAATTCCAGTGCCTCAAAGCAGCGCCCAAAGTTTTGGTACCAGTATTCACGCGACGCTACGAGATTTTTATAAGTCACTGATAGAAAGCGGTAAAGCTAGTCAAAAAGAACTTTTGGAACTTTTGCAAAAAAACTGGATTAATGAGGGATATCTTAGTCGAGTACATGAAAAAAATATGCGCAGTAAAGGAGAAAAAATCTTAAAGGATTTCTTTACTAAGAGTTTTTCTCCCAAAATATTACCTATAGCTCTCGAGTTGCCATTCCAGTTCCGCCTTGGAGACAAGCTGCGAATTGGTGGTAGGATAGACAGGATAGATAAATTATCAGAAGGTAGAGTTGAAATTATTGATTATAAAACTGGGGTAAATAATCTTGATGAGAAAAAATTATCGCAAAATCTTCAATTGACAGTTTATGCTTTAGCGGCAACTGAAGCAAAAGATCCTCTGCTTGGCAGAAAACCAGAGGAAGTTGTCTTATCGCTATTCTTTTTAGAAAGCGGCCATAAACTGACAACTGTGAGAACTAAAGAACAATTGGAAAAAGCTAAAGAGGAGTTGTTGGTAATTGCCGATAAAATTGCCACTTCGGATTTTGCCTGTAGCGCAGGAGCGCTGTGCGTAAATTGTGAATATAAGATGTTATGTGGGTCAATATAGGACTGGTTGTTTTTATTATTATCCTACTGCTTATCCTCTCCATGGTTTGGCCGCCTGATAGTCCTTGGGCGCCCTGGTGGCGGACAAAAAACGATATTGCCCGTAAGGCCTTAAAACTGGCAAAAGTTACCAAGAAGGATGTTGTTTATGATTTAGGATGCGGTGACGCGGGAGTAGTGATTGTTGCTACCCGTGATTTTGGAGTAAAGGCAGTTGGTATTGAGATAGACCCGCTCCGTTTTTTACTGGCAAAATTATTAGTTAGAAAAAATGGAGTTAGCGATAGAGTCGCTATTATCAAAGATAATTTTAATAAGCAAAATATCTCCAGCGCCACGGTAGTTTTTCTTTATCTGGTGCCAAGAGCGCTGGAAAGACTAAAACCAAAATTATTGCGAGAACTAAAAAAGGGGACTAGAATAGTTACTTATAAATATCAATTTTCCCTGAAAAAAGTAAGAGAAGACAAAAAAAACCAACTATTTCTTTATAAGATGTAAAAAGAGCCAACGGAGTTTATCGGTAATCTTATAAAATTGATAGGGAAAAGGATTGATGACTAAGTCAAAACTACCCATAAATTCCACCAATTTTCCCCCATAACCCTCTTTGAATCGGTGAAAACCATACCAGGGATCGTTCTTATCGGGGTTTGGTCCTAAGCTCCCCCACATATCAAAAGTATGACAGCTCATTCTCTTGCCAAACTTTATTGCCTCCCACATCATTAAGTTACTGGCCATTACTTCGCGATATTTATCACTTGATGCCCCATAAGGATAATAGAGAACACCATCATAGATAAAAACAATCCAAGCCACTAAGGGTATAGGTTTTAGGTTAGAGGTTTTAGGAGAATAATAGGCAAGGAGAAGATGGGCAATTCCGGTGGGTTTTAAAGCCTGCCACATTTTTTGGTGATACTCTTCATTATGGGCATAAAATTTCTGCCGAGTCGTTGTTTCTCTGGTTAACTTTAAATATGTTTCAAAAGCCTTATCCGAGTTATCTTCTGTCACTTCCACCCCGTGTTTTTGAGCAACTCTAATGTTATAGCGGGTTTTTGGATGCATATTTTTCAACAACTCCTCCTCGCTTTGTGTTAAATCAAGCTGAAAAGTATTTTTGGTAAAAAGAGGACGAGCAGCAGGCCGGAGGCCTAGGTTATGAGTTATGAGTTCAGAGTTATGAGTTTTTATCACAGCGGGTTCGAGTTGAATAAATATACAGTTTTCTTCTCGGCCAATCTTTGCTAGCTTAGACAGCATTTTACTGGTTGGGAGCGGACCCTTTGGCAAATAGCCAATAGTCCAAGGAAGGTGGGGTATTCTATGGATTGTTAGCTGTAATCCTTCGCTTGTTACAACTTTAACACCGGTTTTTTTTCTAAATTCTCCCCATTCCGGGGATTGGAGAGGATGAATAACTGTTTTCATAAGAATTCAGGGACATCGCTGTCTTGTTGATTTAAAAGATTTACATATTGTGATAAAACTGTTTCTGGTAATTCAAAGATAAAACGGGAAACCGTGTTGTTTGAGCGCTGACCAAAAAATAGACGGCGGCTCGCAAAGGTTAAAAAAAGTTTTTGTTTAGCTCGCGTCATTCCCACATAGCAAAGTCTTCTTTCCTCTTCCAGTTCATGTTGATCAAGCAAAGAACGGCTATGGGGGAAAAGCCCTTCTTCCATGCCTACCATAAAAACTACTGGAAATTCCAGCCCCTTGGCGGCGTGAAGAGTCATGAGAGTTACTGCCTCTTTTTTTTGACCGTTGATTGGTTTATCCGGTAGATATTCTTGTTCTACCAAAGACACATTTTCTAAAAAGAGCGTAAGATCTGTAAATTCCAATGCCACGCTGCGTAACTCTTTGATGTTTTCCAGGCGTTGCCTGTCCTCCTCATCTTTTTCGTCATATAAGGAAAGATAATCAACTGCTTCTACCACTCGATCAAGAATTTCAATGGTTTGATAGTTTGAGTCATTAAACGTTTTCTGAAAGGAGAGAAATTTGTTTAATCTGCCCTTTCCTAATTTTTCAACTCGCTTATAGGAAACCATGTCTTTGGGATTAGCCAATAGACGCAAATAAGCTAAGACATCTTTGACCTCGCGTCGCTCATAAAATCGCGTTCCCCCAATTAAAACATAGGGTATTGCCTGGTGTAAAAAAACTTCTTCAATGGCCCGCGATTGAGCATTAGTCCGATATAGAACTGCCACATCAGCATATTTAACTTGGGTAATTTGATTAATAATAAAACTGGCTTCATCCTGTTCGTTGTGGGCTTCATAAATAGAAACTTCTTCTCCCGGCGGATTTTTGGTCCACAGCTTTAATACTGGATGAGTAGTATTTCTAGAAATGACTGCGGAAGCAGCATCAAGTATTTTTTGGGTCGAGCGATAATTTTGAGAAAGAGAAAAAGTGAGTGCCTTTGGAAAATCCGCTTTAAATTTTTCCAGGTTTCTAAAATCCGCCCCCCGCCAACTATAAATGCTTTGGGAAAAATCTCCCACCACACAGACGTTTTTATTAACGCCTGCCAACATTTTAGTCAGCATATATTGAGCGTGATTGGTGTCCTGATATTCATCAACCAAAATATATTGAAATTTTTCCTGATATTTTTTTAGAACGAGAGGATTTTTGGCAAAAAGCTCAATAGTCTTTGTTAATAAATCATCAAAATCGAGAGCCTCATTTTCTGTCAGTAATTTTTGGTAAAGAGGATAAATTTGGGCGACTACTTTCTGAAAATGCCCAATTGCCAAAGTCGGGTATTCACGCTCGCTGATAAGCTCATTTTTGGCCTCGGAGATGGTCGAGAGAATAGAATAGGGTTTATAATCTTTACTGGAGATATCCAGTTTTTTCATAGCCTCCTTAATAGCTTCTAACTGATCTTGTTCATCGTAAATGGTAAACTTAGGAGAAAGACCAATGGCTTTTCCCTCAATTCTCAAAATTTTGGCACATAAGGAATGAAAGGTAGAAATAGTAGGCAGGTGTGTATTTTTGATAAATTTTTTGATTCTCTCCTTCATTTCATTGGAGGCCTTATTGGTAAAAGTAACAGCTAAAATGTTTAAAGGAAAGATATTTTTACTAATCAAATAAAGTATTTTATAGATGATGACGCGGGTTTTACCAGAGCCGGCTCCTGCTAGAATAATCATTGGTCCCCGAGTATTAATGACAGCTTCTTGCTGCTGTTTATTTAAGTTCTTGAGTAAATCTGTTGGCATAGCATATAATATAAATAAGCTCTATCATTCTATCACATGAAGAAACTTTTCATCATTGCTAATTGGAAATCAAATAAAACAGCACAGCAAGCCGAAGAATGGTTTGCTGAAATCAACAGCTATAAACAACTCGTAAATAACAAAAGCAGTAGGCAGATTATTATCTGTCCGCCATTTACGCTTCTCGCAAAGATTAAATCATACATTATAGATAATAAATTACCTATAGCGCTGGGGGGGCAAGATATATCTCCATTTGATGAAGGAGAACATACGGGGGAAGTTAATGGAAAGCAAATTAAAGAATTTGCAGACTACGTTATCATCGGCCATTCGGAGAGAAGAAGAGAGTTTGGAGAAACAGAGGAAATTTTAACAAAAAAAGTAGAAATGGCAAATAAAAGCGGTTTAACTCCTGTTTTTTGCATCCAAGACGAACAAACGCCTATTCTTCAAGGCGTGACGATTGTTGCCTACGAACCACCATCAGCTATTGGTGCAGGTCATTCCGATACTCCGGAAAATGCTAATAAAATAGCAAACATAGTCAAAGAAAAATATAATCTACTCCATGTTCTTTATGGAGGAAGCGTTGATGCAGAAAATGCGGGGAAGTTTCTGGAAATGTCCAGTATAGACGGAGTTCTAGTAGGAGGCGCCAGCTTAGATGCTAAAGAATTTGCAAAAATTATTACCGCTACCTAAGATTCCCAAAAAGTTATTGATCATATCACTTGCTATTTTAGCAGCCTTAATTGCTATTGTTGTTATTCTAAGAGATAACATTCCAGCTTTGTCTGGCTATAAGGGGAGTATAAATGTTCTACTATTGGGAGTAGCTGGAGAGGGACATGCGGGAGCACAACTTACCGATACAATGATGTTTGCTAACGTCAATTCTCAAAAAAATAAAGTGGTACTTGTCTCGATTCCTCGCGATCTTTATCTAGATAGCTTAAAAGCTAAAATTAATGCTATTTATGCTTTGAAAGAGGAAGAAAACAAGGGGGAGGGCTTGGGGACTATTAAAAAAACTGTGGAAGAGATACTAGAGCAAAAAATTGATTATGTAGTTAAAATTGACTTTACCGGTTTTGCCCAAGCTATAGATTTAGCAGGAGGTTTGGACATAGAAGTAGAAAATAGCTTTGAAGATGCGGGGTATCCCATTACTGGTCGGGAAGATGATTTATGCGGTAAAACTTTTCAGGAAGCCCAATTGATAGCGATCCCAACTGCTGAAATTTGGGAAATATTTCCTTGCCGTTTTGAAAAAATCTCCTTTACCAGCGGTAAACAGCATATGAATGGGGTAACTGCTTTAAAATTCGTCCGTTCACGCAATGCCGAAAATGAGGAGGGGACTGATTTTGCCAGAAGTAAAAGGCAGCAAAAGGTAATGCTGGCATTTCGCAATAAACTGCTGGAGTTTGGTACATTGCTTAATCCGACCAGAATAGTTGGTCTATACAATATTTTATCAACGACTATTGAAACAGATTTGGCAGTTTCCCGTTTTGATGACCTGATAGGTTTAGCTCGTCAAATGAAAGAAGCAGAAGTAAAGAGCATCGTGCTTGATAAACCATTTTTAGTCAATCCGCCAATAGAACAATATGGACTGTGGGTGTTGATTCCGCGGCTAGGTCCAGACAACTTTTCCGAGATACAGCAGTTTATTGAATGCGAGGTTAAAACTGGAAACTGTCAAAAACCCACCTGATAAATACGGGTTTGGCCGCTTTCAAAAACTATCTTACCCAATTCTCTAAATTTATTTTCAAAAATATTTTGATATTTTTGACGTTCCAGCTCTCCCACAAAAACTAACGACACCCGATGCTTTTGCAACAGTTGTTTGGTGAGATTAATATCTTGACTTTCATATAACATTTGGACATCGGCAATTCGGGGAGCTGTTACGTCATAACTGCCTCGCCATAGCCATTCGTGGACCGGCCAGCCCATAATGGTAGGTAGACCAGTGTTAGCCGAGACTCTAGCATAATCAGTATAGCTTTCTCCCACCGCTTCAACAATTACGGGTTGTTTCCTGATATTATTTTGTAACCAAATAATCGCTTCGTAATCAGTTGGATAAAGATTTTTTAGATAACTAAGGCCGTCAAAACCCTGATAGTTTTTAAGGCCACCATAATAAGAATTGATAGCAAAGAAGGGATAAGACATTACTAGTAATAAACCAATGCTACCAATGCCTATCAACGATAGGAATTTCCAATTTCCAATTTCTAATTTCCAATGGCTGATAAAACGAACAATAATATAAGCGGAGGCTAGGGATAGCATGATAAAGGCTTGGTAGCCCAGCTTAAACATGGTGTTAGCTCGATAGTGAGCAGGATAAATGTCTTTAATATAGATAAATTCAGGGACGATTACTAAAAGCGTGGAAAGCAATATTAGCAAAAAAATAAAAATTTCAGTAGTGTGTAGTGTGTAGCGTTTAGCGTTTAGTTTACGAGAAATAAAAACGGCAAATGAGATGACAAAAAAATAGAAGAAGCCATAAAGAATTACTAGTTGCCAGAAAGCAGATCGTTGGCAGTGGTTGCTTTCAAACAAAAAAGGCCCCAACTTGCCAATTTTGGTTAAAAATTCCGGAGCACAAATAATGCCAATCCCTGTAGCAAAGGGCTGGAAATTTAAAGAGAAAGGGAGGGAGAGTAAAATACTACCAATAAATACCAATACTACCAATATCAAATACCTGAATATATTTTTATAATAGAGGTAAAATAACACGAGAGTTGTTAATGCGAAATAGATTATTCCATCCCAGGCGTTGGTCATGTAAGCAATAGCTATTAAAAAAGCAAGTAAAACAAATTTAAAGATATTAAGAGTTTTAGATATAAAGATACTAAGAAGTAATGCGATAATTGTTAGTACAATTGGGATAGAAAGTACATGTCCGTGAAGGTCGGAAACCACAAAGGAGTAAATGGGAAATTCGTGAATAGTGAAGGGGATAAAACGGGTGGCATTGGGATACCAGTAGCCGGATAAATTAAGACTTATGGGTAACTGCCAAAATGGAACCGGACTATCGGGATTATAAGAAGAGAAAAAAGCATAAATGGTATGAAGATTACCGGCAAAGGTTACCAGAAAACCAGCCA
>CAYUJR010000003.1:2753-52731 GCA_964445095.1 uncultured Gammaproteobacteria bacterium | reverse complement strand
GTAAACCAGCCGATTTTTGCACATTTATGGGGTTCTAATATTTTTGGCTTACCTTTTTTAATTTTACATAAATAGGCTATTGCTACCCAATGCTGTTTTTCTGCTGGGATTAGATGATCAACGGCATCCATCTGCTCTATAATCTCAATATCAAACCCAAACTCTTCCTTTATTTCCCGAATAATGGTATCCTCCATGGTATCTCCAAACTCAAGTGCACCACCCGGGCATTCCCACTTCCCAATCTCATTTCTGGCGTCTTTTCCCCGCATTGACAGAAAAACCCTACTCGCTTTATTAATAATGACCGCTCCAATTCCAACACCAATAAAATCTACTCCCTTTTTCATATTTTCATAAATTCTCCTTAAAAAATTTTAGAGTTTCTTTTAGAGCTCTCTCTCTATGTTCTTTGTTATCGTGAAAACCGTGCTCTGCCTCTCGAATGGTAATTAATTGACCATTCTCAAGAGAACTGACATATTCTTTTGAATCAATATATGGAACATGTGTATCCTTATCTCCATGGATAATAAGAGTTGGGATAGTTATTGCTTTTAATGCTTCCTGCGGATAAAGTTTTTTCATTTCCTCAAATAATTGCTTTCCCAGCTTAAACTTTTTGCTTCCTATTTCGGTCCAGCTTTTTTCTGCCAAATCTTTTTGCATCTGGTCTTTTTTATCCTTGAGCCAAGGAAGATATGGATTTAGAAATGTGTGACCATAATGTAAAGTCGGATTCCATAAACAAAGACACTTAAATAGGTCTTTGTTTACTGCACTATAAAGGGCGGCAATACTTCCCCCGAAACTGGCTCCGAGTAAACCGATTTTCTGATAATCTTTTTTGACTAAATTTATGGCTGAATCTAAATCTTTAAGCTCGCCAGTAATTGTCATGTCAACAGAATTTCCTTCGCTTTCACCATGCCCTCTAAAATCAAAGCGAAAAACAGCAAATCCACTTTCTTTGAGAAGCTTTGCCAGTTCGGTAAAAATCCCATCTTCATCTTTATCCACGCTTATCCCATGAGCCAAAACAATTGCCTTTTGCGTTGGTTTTTTAGGCAATTCCCAAACGCCAACTAACCGTACTCCATCACCAGTTTTAAAATTTACTTTATTCATTTAAGCTAGGATTATTTGTTGGTTTAATTTTAACAGAAAGAGCTTGAGGTTACCACCTAAAGTGGGCGAAGGCTTTGTTGGCCTCTGCCATACGGTGCATCATGTCCCGTTTTTTAATCGCTTCTCCCGTATTTTGGCTGGCGTCTAAAATCTCTGCCGCCAGTTTTTGGGCAAAACTGTGATATTCTTTACTTGATCTTTTACGAGCTGTCTCAATTAACCAGCGAAGAGCCAGGGTAATTTTTCTATCGGTCCGCACTTCCATGGGAATTTGGTAGGATGCTCCTCCCACCCGTCTTGGCCGTACTTCCATTCTGGGACTGATATTAAAGACAGCTTTGTCAAAAAGCGCAACCGGATCGTCACTTTTTTCTCGCAGGACCTCCAGCGCGGCATAGACTTGGTGCTGGGCCACGGATTTTTTACCCGCCCTCATTATTTTATTTACCAGTTTTGCCACCAATAAATTATTAAACATTGGGTCTGGACTGATTTGTCTCTTTTTAGTTTTTTTATGTCTCATAAGGTTAGTAACTAGCCATTAGCAATCAGCCACTAGTTGGTATCGCTGGGGGTGGTGTTGGTTCAGCCACTACCGGCCGAGCTCCTACTCCCACAGCCATTTTTTTTGTGCCGTATTTACTTCTGGAGGTCTTTCTTCCCTCAACTCCGGCTAAATCAAACTTGCCTCGCACGATATGGTATTTCACCCCAGGTAAATCTTTCACGCTGCCGCCGCGAACTAGCGCTATGCCGTGCTCCACTAAGTTATGCCCTACGCCCTGGATATAGGCTGTCACTTCTTGTTTATTGGACAGCCGGATGCGGGCCACTTTGCGCAGGGCCGAATTGGGTTTTCTCGGGGTCATGGTTTTAACCAAAGTCACCACTCCCCGTTTTTGCGGAGAAGGGAGTTGAATAAAACGCCGCTTTTTGGCATTAAAAAACCGCCGAAGCGCTGTCGACTTAATTTTACCAGTTCTTTTTTTTCTGCCTTTACGAATTAATTGGTTAATAGTTGGCATATAGTATATATTTTATCAAGAATTAGCTTATTCTTCAATCTGGGCTCGCTCGGGAGAGGTGGGGATGAGTCTGCCGATAATGACATTTTCCTTAAGCCCCAGTAGATAATCTTCTTTGCCAAAAATAGCCGCATCGGTCAAGATTTGAGTGGTTTCTTGAAATGAAGCGGCCGATAACCAAGAGTCTGTATAAAGGGAAGCTCGAGTTATGCCTAAAATTATCCGGTGGGCGGTAGACGGTTCTCCACCTTCTGCCAAAACATTGGCATTCTCTTTTTCAAAACGGACTTTATCAACCAGTTCTCCCGGTAAGAAAGTTGTATCTCCGGTAGTATCAAGCTGCACTTTGTCGCTCATTTTTCGCACAATTATTTCAAAATGTTTATCATTAATGGGAATGCCTTGCGACTCATAGACTGCCTGAACTTCGTTAATAATATACTTTTGAGCTTCAGTTAATCCTCTGATAGATAAAACTTCTTTAATGTCAAGCTGACCTTCTGATAACTGCTGGCCGGCAAATATTTGGTCTTCCTCTTTGACTTGTAATTGGGCAGTTTTCGGGACAAAGTATTCCCGCTCCTCCGGTGGTTTAATATTGGTACTTCTAACTCTGATTTTGTAGCCGTCTTCTATCTCATTAATTTGTACTTTACCGGAAATTTCGGTGATGGGGGCTAAAATTTTGGGAATTCTGGCCTCAAAAACCTCCTCCACTCGGGGTAATCCTTGCGTCACGTCAGACATAACCACTCCGCCAAAATGTCTTACCCTCATGGTGAGCTGGGTACCCGGCTCGCCAATTGATTGAGCGGCAATAATACCAACCGGCGTACCGATCTCCACCATTTTATTAACAGAAAAATCCCAGCCGTAGCAAGCGGCGCAAATTCCAAATTTAAGTTCGCAAATCAGGGGAGAACGCACCTTGACAGAATCTATCTTATATTGACCCAGCAACGCTACCGCCTCCTCGTTTAATTCCAAACCTTTCTCTAGAATTGTCTTTTTCTTACGGCCGCTCTTAACAGCAATCTTTTCTGCTAAAATTCTTCCCAAAATTCGCTCTTCAAAGCCGACTTGTCTTGTCTTATCAACTCTGGTAATTTCAATACCCTGGGAAGTTTTACAATCAGGGCTTCTAATAATTACATCATGCGCTACGTCAATTAAACGCCGGGTGAGGTATCCGGCATCGGCAGTTTTGAGGGCCGAGTCTGTCAGTCCTTTTCTTGAACCTCGGGTAGAAGTAACATATTCAAAAATTGATAATCCTTCTCGGAAATTTGATTTAGTAGGTAACTCGACGATTTTACCTAAAGGATCTACCACCAATCCCCGCATGGCTGACAGCTGTTTCAATTGTTCTTTGCCGGCTCTCGCGCCCCCCGAGTCGATAATGATTTTAACGGGATTGTTATCTTTAAAATTTTGCCAGGTCAAATTAGCTATTTCATCTGTAATATCAAGCCAAATTTCGTTCGATAGCCGTTTTTTCTCTTCTTGGGTAATTAAACCTTTTTGCCAGTTTTCCTCTACCTCGATAACTTTTTTCTCGGCTTGAGCGATTAATTTATCTTTATCAGCCAGCTCTTGATTATCAAAAAGAGATACTGAAATACCAGAAACTGTGGCGGCCCAAAAACCTAAATCTTTGATATCATCTATTAGATTCACTGTTCTTTCCTGCCCAAAACGATCAAGTACCTCCACTACTATTTCTTTAATATTGGATGCCGCTATTGGTCGGTTAATAAAACGTAATTCTTCCGGTAATGTCTCATTAAATAAAATTCTGCCAACTGAAGTATCTAAAATTTTGTCACTAATTCTCGCTTTAATTGGCGTGCGCAGCCCAATCTTTTTGGCTTGATATGCTAGTAGCGCCTCTGCAGCCTTGGCAAAAATCTTGGGAGTCATCTCTTCCCCAAAAGAAGTTAGATAAAATATGCCCAAAGCCATTTCTTTATTGGGAAGGGTGACAGGTGAACCGTCGGCTGGCTTGAGTAAATTATGGTTTGGCATCATCAGATTAATTGCTTCTTCTTTTGCCTGCTGGGATAACACTACGTGGACTGCCATCTGATCTCCGTCGAAATCGGCGTTATATCCCGCACAAACGCAAGGATGAATACGAATGGCCGACCCCTCAATTAGAATTGGATAAAACGACTGAATACCAAGCTTATGTAAAGTGGGTGCGCGGTTTAATAAGACCGGGTGATTATGAGTTATCTCGTCTAAAATATCAAAGACTTCGGGCGGGCGTCTCTCGATAAAGTGCTTGGCGCTTTTAACATTGGGGGCAAAACCGCGAGAGATGACTTCCCGCAGGACAAAAGGTTTAAATATCTCCAGAGCCATTTCCTTGGGCAATCCACATTGATTAAGTTTAAGTTCTGGTCCAACCACAATGACCGAGCGTCCAGAATAATCAACTCGTTTTCCCAGCAAGTTTTGTCTAAAACGCCCCTGTTTCCCTCGCAGCATATCAGACAAAGATCGCAGTGGCGCTCCGATAACCCTACTGGCCGGCCGCTGCGTAGCATCAATCAAAGAATCTACCGACTCCTGCAGCATTCTTTTTTCGTTACGTAAAATTATCTCGGGAGCCCCCAGAGATATTAAATGCTTTAATCTATTATTTCTATTAATAACGCGTCTGTACAAATCATTTAAGTCCGAGGTGGCAAATCTTCCACCTGTTAGTTGGACCATTGGCCGAAGGTCCGGTGGAATAACCGGTAAATCAGTTAAAATCATCCAGGCCGGACTAATACCCGCCCGCTTCATTCCTTCTATTACTCGTAATCTTTTAACAGCCTTCACATGTCGCTGACCGGTTGATTTTTGAATCTCCAGTCGCAGTTGGGAAGTTACCTCATCTATATTGAGCTCGGAGATAACTGAAAGCAGGGCTGAAGCACCCATGTCTATGTCAAAAAAGCTAGTGGCTTCGTGTTCTGCTAACCTAATGTATTCTTCTTCTGTTAATAGGCTAGACTTACGCAGGTTTTTAACAAGACTTATCAGCGCTTCATATTCTTCAGTTAATTTTTGTTTTTCCATTACCAACCCGTCATGCATAATGGCTATTTTCTGTTTTTTGGAAAATTCTAGTTCGGCCAGAGTAATGTCTAGTTGCTCCTTGGCTTTTATTTTTTTCTTAACCTCATCGGCCTTTTTCTTTAACTCTAGTTCTAGTTCTTTTTCTTTCCCTTTTCCTTCTTTTTCCAAATTTAACAGCGCTTTTTTCTTATTATCGGCAATTTTTTCTAAGGCAATTTTCTTTTTATCTTCCGAAATTTTGGTGACTAAGTATTTCGCAAAATAGATAATAGCCTCAAGATCCCTGGGGTAAATATCAAGAAGTAAAGAAAGTTTTGATGGAGCTCCTTTAAAAAACCAAACATGAGCAATGGGAGTAGCGAGTTTAATATGCCCCATTCGTTCTCTTCTTACTCGGGAGAGGGTTACCTCTACACCACATTTATCGCAAACTATCCCTCTGTAGCGAATTCGTTTATATTTACCGCAGTAACATTCCCAATCTTTGGTCGGTCCAAAAATTCGCTCATCAAAAAGCCCATCTTTTTCGGGCTTAAGAGTGCGATAATTCATCGTCTCGGGCTTGGTCACCTCGCCATAAGACCAATTTTCAATATCTATCGGCGAAGCAAGGGAAATTTTTAATCCCCTAAAATCAACTAAATTAAGTGCATCTGCTACTTTTTTGTTTTTCTCAAGCGACATTCTTAACCTCCTCTACTACCTCTGTCTTAGTCTCTTCTCTAATTGCCCCAATAGGTGAGATGTTTAAACCCATTCCCTGCAGTTCTTTTACTAACACTTTAAACGACTCTGGAACTTTGGGTGTGGGAATTTCGCTTCCTTTAACTATAGCCTCGAAAGCTTTAGCCCGTCCCACCACGTCATCTGATTTAATGGTTAACATTTCCTGAAGCGTGTAGGCCGCCCGATGAGCCTCTAACGCCCAAACTTCCATTTCTCCCAACCTTTGACCTCCCATTTGGGCCTTGCCGCCCAATGGTTGTTGAGTAACTAGCGAGTAGGGACCGGTAGAACGAGCATGAGTCTTATCTTCCACCATATGGATAAGCTTCATGATATATGCCTTACCAACCACCACTGGATTTTCATAAGCCTGCCCAGTTCTTCCATCGTATAGAGTTGCCTTTCCTGTTGGCGGTAGGCCAGCTTTCTTGAGTAATTCAAGTAATTTTTCTTCGGAAAATTTCTCAAAAACTGGAAGCGATATCTTAAAACCCAGTCTGTCAGCCGCCCAACCAAGATGCGCCTCCAGAATTTGTCCTAAATTCATTCGGGCCAGTACCGATAAAGGAGAGATAATGATATCAACAGGACTACCGTCTTCAAGATACGGCATATCGGAGCTGGGAACAATTTTAGAAATAACTCCCTTATTGCCATGTCGGCCGGCCAGCTTATCACCAACTACCACGTGTCTTATTTGAGCCACTTTAACGATTATTTTTTTATTGGTACCAGGCTCTAGCTCATCTCCCTGTTCTCTATCTAAAACCTGAATACCTACTACTATTCCTCTTTCTCCGTGCGGCATCCGCAGGGAAGTATCTCTGACTTCTCTGGCTTTTTCTCCAAAAATAGCCCGCAGTAGTCTTTCTTCAGCGGTTAGTTCAGTCTCTCCCTTGGGAGCAATTTTACCAACTAAGATATCGTTAGGGCCAACCTCCGAACCAACCACCACTATTCCCTCCTCGTCAAGATTGGCCAAATCTTCTTCTCCAGCATTGGGAATATCACGAGTGGTCTCCTCTGGACCAAGTTTAGTCTCAACCATTGAGGCCTCATATTTTTCAATATGGACAGAGGTTAAGAGATCTTCTTTAACTAATCTATCAGAAATAATAATGGCATCTTCATAACCTAAACCATCAAAGCTGGCATAAGCGATGGTCAAATCCTGACCAAGAGCCAACTCTCCGTTGTTTGAAGCTGGACCATCGATTAAGATTTGCCCTTTTTCTATTTTTTGCCCTATTTTTACTCGGGGTGTTTGTGAGTAGCAGGTGCTTTGAGCTGAACGTTTAAACTTTTCAATTAGATAAACTTGCTCTTCCTTGTTGGTTTTGACAATTATTTTATTGGCATCAACATAACTAACTTTTCCCTCTTTTTCACTTCTAACCACTCTACCAAAAACAGATGCTACTACCCCCTCCATTCCTGTTCCTACTATAGGCGTATTAGGACGAACCAACGGAACAGCCTGACATTGCATGTGCGTTCCCATTAAGGCTCTATTTGCCTCATCGTGAGCCAAGAAGGGAATGAGTGAAGCTGCCGTTCCCACCACTTGCCTCGGGACTATATCTATAAAAGTAACCTGCTCTCTATCTACCTCTACAAATTCTCCCTGATGCCGGGCAGGCACCCTTTGGGCTTGTAGAATACCATCTTTATCAATACTCACGCCAGCGTGAGTAATATAGTGGCGTTGTTCATCGTCTGCTGATAAATATACTATCTCGCTAGTCACTCGGACGGAAAGTTTTTTTCCTCGTTTTTCCTTAACTACCTTCCTGTAGGGAGCCTCCATAAAACCGTAGTCATTGATGCGGGTAAAAAGAGCCATATAGGTAACCAGTCCAATGTTGGGACCTTCGGGAGAACGGATCGGACAGATTCGACTATATTGGGAAGAATTTATATCTCGGATGGAAAATGAGGCCCGCTCCTTAGAAATTCCGCCGGTTCCCATGACAGTCAGACGACGCAGGTTATCTACTTCAGATAGAGGATTTGTTTGATCTAAAATAGTCGAAAGCTGCGAGGTACGGAAAAACTCATTAATAGCAGCAATTATTGGTCTGGCATTAATAAGCTGGATTGGAGTAGGAATAATTTCGGCAGCAATAATACTCATTCGCTCTTTCACCATTCGCTCCAGTCTTAATAGTCCCACCCTAAAGGCAGTGGTAGCCACTAATTCTCCCACACAGCGAACTCGTCTATTGGCTAAGTGATCTATGTCATCAACTTCTCCCTTACCATTTGCCAGGCTAATTAAATACTCCACGGTTTTGACGATATCTTCTTTAGTCAAAACCCAATAATCTCTTGTTTCAGGCAAGGAATTACCTAGTTTTCTATTGAGCTTATAGCGGCCGACTCGGCCAAGATTGTAGCGTCTAAAACTAAAGAACATATTAGCTAAAAGTTCTTTGGCGCTATTTAAAACAATTGGTTCGCCTGGCTTCATCTTCTTAAAGATTTCTACTAAAGCCTCTACCGCAGTTTTAGTAGAATCTTTTGCTATGGTTGATTTAATAAATTGATGTGAACTGTCCTTTTCAAGATGAGCAAAATGGTCTAATATCTCCTCATCTCTGCCTCCGCCAATTGCTTCTATAGCCCGCAGAAAAGTAGTAGCCAAAAATTTTCTTTTTCTATCAATTTTAATAGCGATAACATCATTTCTGGTGGTGGAAAACTCCAGCCACGAACCATGCATAGGACGAATCTCTGCTTGAAAAAGCTTTTTGCCTGTGACCGGATCTGCTTTAGCTGTAAAAAATACTCCGGGAGAACGAACCAGCTGATTTACTACCACTCTTTCAATTCCGGAAATAACAAAAGTTCCTTGCTCGGTCATGGCCGGAATGTCTCCCAAGAAAACCTCTTGCTTAATTTTTTCTCCTGTCTGCTTGTTAACTAAAGTACACTCTACTTTAAGGGCCATCTCATAGGTAAGTCCTTTTTCCATGGCTTCTTTGGGAGTAATTTTTGGCTTAGTTAAGCTATGTTTACCAAAAGAAAGAGTCCAGTTTTTACCGGTAAAATCTTCTATGGGAGAGATCTCGGAAATAGCATCGGGGATGCCTTCTTTGATAAACCAGTCATAAGACTGTTTTTGAATAGCAAGTAGATCTATTTGGGGAAGCGATGGGTAAATCTTGCCCCAATATTGTCTTTGGGAAAAATCGTCTTTTTTCGTCATTTAGAATAAAAGGTCGGGATAAGTTCTTTAAACAATAAATTAATTCGGAGTATAAAAAATACTCCGAATTCAATCGGCTGTTAATATTTATAACACAATCACTCCCCCCTGTCAATACCCCTCTACAGATTTTCTAAATACCCCTGGAGGATGAGGGCGGCGGAGATGGCGTCAGAAAACTCTCTTCTTTTTTTGCGGCTTGTTCCCGCCTCTACCATCTTCCTAATAGCTTCTTGAGTGGTTAAGGTTTCATCAAAAAATTCGACCGGCAGGTTGGTAATTTTTTGTAACTCTTGACCGAACTCTCGGGTTTTCTCTGCCGTTCTCCCTTCAGAAATACCAATAACTATTTTTGTAACTCCCTCCTTATCACAAAGTTCTTTAATTTTTCCGCCCCAGGCGGACCCGCCTCTGGCGGGGATTTTTGATTTTTGTAATACCGTCAAGGATCGCGCTATTTCTCCTTCGCTCACCGCCAATCCAATTCTTTTTTCTCCGTAATCAATCCCCAAAATTTTCATGTAGCAAGACTTTTAAGCTTCGCTTTTAAAACCAGTCTTTTCCAATAGGTGCCGGGCGGAGTACAGGTGATAAGCGTTAGATAACTGCCATCGCTATCTTGGGCCAGTACCGAAATGTCGGACGGGTCAATAACTTTTATTTCAGAAATCCCGTAGGTGAAAGTGACTCCATCAGCTGTGGTAGTAATTTCATCTCCTTTTTTAAGATTATGCAGGGTGGAAAAAATAGTCTTATAATTTTTGGGGTTAAAAAGCTGAGGAAGAGTGGAATGTCCAAAAACCACGGCGTTGCCTGTTTCTCCCGGCAGGGCGCTACCGCCATAGTGAACCAGATTTTTAAATAGATCATCCGACACTATTGATACTGCAGCTTCTTCAATACCCAATTTTTTGATGGAAAGAGTATAGCTAGAAATTTTGGCGGCCGCCTGTTTGTTTTCTGCTTGAGGAAACCAGTTACTGGCTTTTCCATAATCGACACCTGACAGATTAACTATACTAGTAGCCAATACATTAGGGATGGGAGAAATAAAATTGCCGTTGGTGTAGTTTGGCCCGAATTTTATTTGAAAAAATAAAATAGGGAAAACTACGTAAAGCAATGTACCAATACCAACTATGACCAACAAAATCGGGATAATAAATTTCTTCTTAATCTTTTTCATTCTCTAAAATAACTATTTTGATATTATCTCCTCTTATCGGCATTCTCTTGGGAAAGAGAGGAAAGATCGGCGATACTCTTATTTTATAATCGGAAACGTTGGCAGTATTTGCCATTATCTTTAAAGCTTCTTCAATGGGCTTTGCCGCCAGTTTTGTTTTTAATTCTTTAACGCTCAACTTTGGTAGTAAAGTTGCCCGAACTACCACTTCACCAGTGATGTTTTTGTCTTTACCGACCTTAGTTTTGCCAAAAGAAAAATCCAAACCGCCGGTTTTGATAGTAAAATCTGCTGGAGCCGCCTGCTCTACTTGAGTTTCAAAAAGATTAGTTAATTCCTTCTCATCTAAACCAAGGGCCTTAACTTTTACTTTGAGAGTTAAAGAAAATTTGCTTGCTTCTTCATCAATTTGCCGACTCCATTTTTTTTCTAAAATTTCCTGCGATAGGGTTGTCTCCAATATTTTTAGATTTTGTGAATTATTTCTGTTAATCTCTTCTTTGGCTGTCTGGGTTAATTTATCAAGTAAAGTTTTGGCAAGCCCATCCTGGTCTTTTTTACTGACCACTGTTACTTCTTTTTTTGAACCTCCGGAAAAAGCATTATCATTTTTAGCAGAATATTGGGAAGTGGAAAAACTAGCAAGAGAAAAAGTGATACCCGAGGGAAGGTTTGATTCTTCACCAAAAGCCACTGCGGTAACTTTAGCCTTACCAATTCCATATGTTAGACTGGTGCCGGAATCAGAAGCCGAAGCAATTGTTACTTCATCGTCTAAGGAAAACTTTAGGTCATTACCAGAAAGGACTGTCCCTTTAATAAAAGTTTTACTGCTAGTGACTTTATTATAAAGCGTTACTTCACCTTTGGCTTTCTCACCAACTTCTTTTTTGCCTGTTGCTTCTGTTTCAATAGTATCGCCCACTTCTGTCTCTAGCGGTATTCCTTTTATATCTAGTTCTTTTTTAAGTTCGATAGTTTTGGGAGCAACATAAATTGTGACCGCCGCCCTAGGAATAAAAACATAAAAGCCAACGAAAAAAGTAAGAATTAATCCTACTGCTATTGCTATTGGAATGAGTCGTAAATGGGAAAAGGAAGGAATTTGAGGTACTTGAGGAAATTGGATATTTTTAAGTACATTTAAACTTGGGAGTCGGAATTTTACTTCTTTTTTGGCCATTTTTTCTGGAATTTCTTCTTTTTCCTTTTTTTCTTTTTCCAGCTCAACGTCTTTTTCTTTTACAAAACCAAATGTCTCTGCCGGAACTTCTTTGAGCCCTTCATCAAAATTTATGCCTAGTTGCGTAGAAAAACCGGCAATAACTGCCTGTTGAACAAAATCTGCTCCCACAATTTCGATTTTAGGGAAATGTAAAAATGGTAGAGTCTTAGTCCAGGGAAAAGAAATCAGTTGTTGCCTTAATTCTTCTAATTCTTCTCCGCTGTCAAAAAGAATAATTCTTGAAGGCAAGATTTCATAGTCTTTAAACGACCGCAAGGTCTCCAGAAGTACCTGTGATTCTTTATCTGCCCCAATACTCTTGGTGACCAGTTCTGCTATATTACCTGACCTAAGAAGAACAACTGTTAATAAGTCTTTTTCCCGACCAACTAAAATGGCTGTGGGCGGTACGCCTTCTTCTTGTGTCAGCAAAGAAGAAATAGCCTCGGTAATAACGATAAATCCGATAAAGTCAAGCTCCAGCTCTTCTTTTAATTTTTTAAGTATGGGAAGATACTCTTTTTTAATTTTCCCTTCTATCACCCAGGTATCTTTGAGACATAGAACAGTTTTGGAGCTAAATTTATCGGCGGGTAGATATTCTTCGGCGCCACTAATAGCCCTATCACAAACCTCAATCAGCTCTTCAGATTTTAATTCTTCAATGGAGTTCGTGATTATTTCTCTCTCTTTACCTATGATTTGACCATTAGCGCCTGTTTTTTCAAAAACCAAAGCCTCAATACTCCCATCACAAAGTATTAGGCTCAAGAAATACTCTGCCTTTTCTTTAGGTGAAAATAATTTATGAAGAGGATTCGACCACTGCATAGATTCGCCGACGATTTTGCCCAAGACTTTCTTCCTTGGTAATCTTAAAACTTTTTAAGCTTCCTGTAAAGTCAACGTGCGGCCCCCCGCAAAATTCTCTAGAATAGTCTCCAATAAAGTACACTTTTACCCGCTCTCCATATTTATCATCAAACAATCCTATTGCCCCAATTTTTTTTGCTTCTTCAAGCGGCAGCATTTCAAAATGGACCGGTAGATTATCTGCTATTTTCCCATTAACAATATCTTCAATTTTTGTTAGCTCGTCCGTAGTTAATTTTCTGTTAAAACCAAAGTCAAACCTAATCCGTTCGCTGGTAATATTACTTCCCGTTTGAAAAACAGTGGGGCCTAAAACATCACGCAGAGCCTGATGGAGAAGATGAGTGGCGGTATGACCTTTAATTGTTTGCTCCGAATGATCGGCCAGTCCTCCGGCAAATTTCTGTCCCGCCCCACGTCTTGAAATCTCTTGATGCTCCTTCATTTTGTCTGCAAACTTTTTGTCATCAAAAACGTAGCCTAGACTTTTAATTTGAGTAGGGGAAAGACCATGGCTGGTATAAAGTTCAAAGGCGTCATCAGCCGAAATTTGTGTTAATCCCTTTAACTCATCTCCTGTCTGGTACTTTTTCCTAATGAACTGCTTAGCCTCATCAAGTGTCTTCTGGTAGTTTTGACTTTCTTCTAACATTACTCCTTTAATATGCTCAAATTTATCAATAAGAACGGGGTCTGTTTGACTATATTGAGTAACTATCGCTTCCAATATAGGCATTAATTCTTTACCCCCCAGAGAAGTAAAATTATCCAACGTTCGCCTAACTAATCTGCGTAAAATATATCCTTGCTCTTTATTAGAGGGATAAACATTGTTGGCGGCTATAAATATCCCAGCTACTAAATGATCAGCAATAATTCGCATTTGATTGGTATTTATCTGATAATCTTTCTTGGTATTTACTTCGATTATTCGAATAATTGGAGTAAATAAATTGGTTTGAAAAATGTCCTGTTTGTTTTCCACCGCCGCCAACAGCCGTTCCAGTCCTCCGCCAAAATCAACGTTTTTTTGAAGAAGCTGCTCAAATCCTTTGTCGGTTTTTCTATATTGCATAAATACTGAATTGCCAATTTCGAGAAACTTTCCACATTGACAATTTGGATTACAAGTTTTGCCAAAACTCGGGTTATGAGGGACATCAAATTGATAAAATACTTCGCTATCCGGCCCGCCGGGCTCCCCAACCGGCATATTCTCGGGCTCGCCAGCTCTTGACCACCAGTTTTTGTCAAACCCGTAATAAAAGATTCTATCTGCGGGATTAATATTGACACTTGTAAAAAGTTCCTGCCAAATATTGACCGACTCCTCATCTCTAGGGATATCTCTTGATCCCTCAAAAACGCTTACATACAATTTTTGAGGAGAAAGTCCCAGTTCTTTAGTTAAAAATTCAAAAAACCAGGGGAGTTGTTCTTTTTTAAAATAATCTCCCAGTGACCAATTACCTAACATTCTAAAGAAAGTGGTGTGACGATTATCTCCCACTTCATCTATATCTTGCGCGCGAAAGCAGTTCTGCGCGTTAACCAGTCGTTTTCCCTGTGGGTGAAGTTCACCAAGAAGATAAGGTACCAGCGGCTGCATGCCGGAGCTGGTAAAAAGAGTCGTGGGGTCGTTCTCGGGGACAAGAGAAGCATTGGCAATTCTCTGATGCCCTCGTTTTTCAAAAAAAGAAATATATTTATCAATAATATCTGCGGCGGTCATTGCAATAATTATACCATGGAGTGGCTTTCATCTTCTCTTGGGGAGACCTCTAAAAAAGCGGGGGGCTTTTAGCTCGAGGTGAAATCCTGAAACTTTTTCATGTTCACCATTGGTTCCTCCATTAGTATGACCATTCGTAGAAGTATCTGGCTCTGCTAATTCGACTTGCCTGGCTGTTTTTTGCACAATTTTTGGCGGTTGGCGTCTTTCTTTTTGACCGGAAAAGGCGATTCTTAAAATCTCGCTGGTGACGCCTACTCCAATATCATCAACAATTTTATTAGCTCTTTTAAGAGTTTTGCGAAAGTCTAAAATAAGCAGAAACACCTGCCAGCCGATAAAAAGGAGGACCAGCGTGAGTAGGGAGATTACGCCGATAAGAATACCCTGGGAAATATCCATCAAAATTTAAGGTAACACGAGGTAATTCCCCTTGTCAAGCAATCAAAATCCTGATTCAGTCAGCGTCTCCCAAAACCCCCCTGCAAACCCTAAATCCCCCCACCTCCAAAAACTTAAACTTTCTTTTCTAATTCTCTAATTGCATCAAATGCTATCCATTTAGCTGCTTTTGAATCCATCTTTCTTATTTCTTTAGCAAAGTCCAAAGCATATTTTAATAACTTCTTATTCCTTTTCCCTATTTGCCTTAAAGCCCAATTAACAGCTTTCTTAACAAAATTCCGCTCATCAGTACTGTATTTTTTTATTAAAGGGAAAAGGCTTTTAAATTTCTCATCCGATAAAGTTTTATTATGTACAGCTAAAGCTGCCATCATTACAAAACCTGCTCTTTTGACAAATTCTTCTTTTTTATTACACCAAACATTTATCTTTTCATAAGCAAAAGGTGTTTTACTAAATAGATTTGATATGACCTGGTCACAAACATCCCAGGAATCAAAATCATTTACCCAATCATCCATTTGTTTAGAAGTTACAAGTTTTGGATCGTTTATAAAGGCAGCTAAAATTCTGGCTTCATGGATCTTACTATCCCAAAGCTCTAAAGCCAAATTGTGATTTTTACCAATTTCTTTGGCTAATTCTCGCAAGTACGGAATAGAAACTCCTAAAGTATTGTTAGAATTTATCCCAAATCTCACCATGCCGGCAACATTTTCCGGATTTGCCCTTGCCTTCAGTCTCTTCAAAACCTCGCTCTTATCCATAAAGGAAGTATACCAAAAACTCTAAATTTTATACTTCGACTTCCTTCGATGCAACTCAAGGCAAGTCGCTCAGTGCAAGTGACTTTTGGGTAAATTTAATCTATACTTCTTAAGTATTGCAAAAATTGGGCTGGAGTCAGTACAACAATTCCTAAATTCTCTTTAATTCTTTGTCTTTGAAAATGCCTAATATTGTATGTTAGTAAAAACTTAGTTTTGGCGCTCTTTGCTCCCGCCACAATATGAGCATCATCTATATCAGTCGTATAATCTTTAAACTCTTGCTTTATCTTTGATATTCCCTTTTTAAGCTTACTGACCTGCAGATGTTTTTTGATCAAATCCTGCAACCGACTCTGTTTAATATTTAATCTTTTAGCTACTTTTTCCAGTTCTTTTTTGGAGATATCTGAAATGGTAAAACTAAAGTTAAATTCATTTATTAGAAGTAAGTAGGCGGCGCCCTTTTGAGAGATCAGAGAAGAAATAGCTACGTCCGGATCAACAAAAACTCCTACTCTCTTCACAAATTAGTTCTAACTCTTTTGAGCTCCTTTTGAATTTTGGTCAGATTTTTTAAATCCTCTTTTTGGGCTTGATAGAGATCCTCATCCAACCCTGTAAAAAGAAAGGACAGAGAGTTTTGGGGAATTCTATATACTTTACCGATTTTTTTGGCCACAATTTCACCGCGGTTAATCAACTGATAAACCGTGTTCTTGCTGAGCTGAAGCATTTGGGCAACTTGGTCAGGAGTATAAGCTTTCGGTAAACTTTGATTACTAATCATGACTAAATTATACTAAACATGACAAAACATGTCAACCCTCCAATTTAATTCAGGATCGAACCATTATAATGGTGAGCGTAAGTCGAACCACTTTTTTGCGGGTAATTTCCAGAGTAAAATTCAATTTTCCTATGATATACTTAATTTATGCAGGTGAAAGTTATTTTGGGTGGGTTAATTGTAGCAGCTGTTGTTTTAGTAATTATTTTACTAAATCAAGGAGGAACAAGCGTCACTCAAGATGTAGCAGTGCGACAAGTTAAAAACTTGCCTGAAGTGATGCAATACCTAAAGAGTGTTCCCAATGGACAAGCTTTAGTTGACCATGAAGATAAAGAAACAGGTTCTTATGTGATACAGGTCTTTGAAGTTAAAAATGGTCATACAGCTACTTTTAATTGGTTCTTAGTTGACAAAAAAACGGGACAGGTAAAGCTTCTTTAAGAATAAATCTCTTTCCTCTATTTTATATTAACCACCCGCACCACTTTACTTTCGCGGCCGTATCTATTTTTGGCTACCACCGTAATGGTTAATGAGCCGGGCAGCGCCGTGAGCTTTTGAGAAAACGAGCCATCAGGCGACACCAACACCACTGTCTCATTAATTATCAGTTGGACATCGGCATCGGTTTTTCCAACGATAGTTATGGTATCTCCCGCAATAACTTCCTGCTCTGTAGGGTGAGTGACAGATAAGTTGGGATTTCCCAAAAAGTTTTTATATTGAATAAAAAAATAGGAAGCCAAAATTGCCAAAAAAATAAAGAATAAAAGCGCCATAAAGGTTATGCGTAGGCTTTTGGTGGGGATTTTACTTAGTTGGCCGGGAAGAAGTGTATTTTCCTGCTTACTCGCAAATTCTCGCCGAAAAAGGGCTAAAACAAGTTGAGTATCAAGACCTAAAAATTGAGCATAATTTTTTAAAAAACCGCGAGCGTAAATAGCTGAAGGAAGCTTATCATAATCTCCTTCTTCCAGAGCCCGTATAAACGAACTTTTAATTTTTGTCTCTTTTTCTATATCCGAAAAAGAAAGTTGTTTTTCTTGCCGAGCTTTTTTGAGAAGCTCACTAACAGTGGTCATTATTCTTTAAGTCGGTTGTTCTCTATTTAAGTACTCTTGAGCATTAGTCATTAACACATCTCGCGGCTTGGCTCCCTCTCCCGGGCCAATAATTCCTTCCATTTCTAACTGATCAATAATGCGGGCTGCCCTGGCATAGCCTACTGACAGACGGCGCTGGAGAAGACTTGCTGAAGCCCGATCATACTGGCAGACAATTCTGACTGCTTCCTCAAATAGGTCATCCCGTCCTTCTGTTTTCTCACCTGCTTTTCTCAAGGTTACCGGTTGAGTGACTACCTCTTCTGTATACTCTACTGCTATCCCTTTACTTCTTAAATAATCAACCAATTTTTTGACTTCATTTTCCGACACATAAGTTCCCTGAATTCTGGTTGGCTTGGCCTGGTCCGGGGGAATATACAACATGTCTCCCCGTCCCAATAACTTTTCTGCTCCCGGCGTATCAATAATGACTCTTGAATCAACCATCGAGGAAACATTAAAAGCAATGCGGCAGGGAATATTGGCTTTAATAAGACCTGTTAAAACATCAACCGACGGACGCTGGGTAGACACCACCAGATGAATTCCGGTGGCTCTGGCCATTTGAGCCAGTCGAGCGATGGCGTCTTCCACTTCAACCGGCGCATAAGCCATTAAGTCTGCTAACTCATCTATGAAAATCACAATATAGGGAAGGGCTTGAAATCCCGACAGTTCATTATAGCCATTAACGTTTCTTACTCCCACTTCGGCAAATAGCTTGTAACGTCTGTCCATTTCCGACATAGCCCATTTTAGAGCCGAGAGGATTTTATCAACCTCTACAATGACCGGCGTTAACAAATGGGGAATATTATTATAGCCTGTCAACTCAACCCGCTTGGGGTCAATCAAGATTAGTTTAACCTCATTGGGGGTAGTACGAAAAAGCAGCGAGGTAATAAAAGAATTGATAAGAACACTTTTACCGCTTCCTGTGGTACCGGCTATCAGCGTATGAGGCATGCGGGCAATATCAGCTATCACCGGATTACCGGATACATCAAGTCCCAAGGCTACTATCAATTTTCCTTTATTGTTTTGCATTAGGTTAGAAGCAAGCATGGTTTTAAGCGTCACAAATTCTAAGGTTCTGTTGGGAATTTCTATTCCTACCAAGCTCCGGCCGGGAATGGGCGCTTCGATGCGAATTTGTCCGGTGGGAGCAGCCAAAGCTAGCGCTAAATCATTTGACAAAGCCGTAATTTTCGACAGTTTGGTACCAAGGGCAATTTCCAGGGTATACTGGGTGACTGCCGGGCCTAAATTTACTTCAGAAACGCGAGCCGCCACCCCAAAACTCTGGAGAGTTTTTTCGATGATAGCCGCGTTTTGCTTAACATCTCCCCGATCTGCCTTTTGAGTTGATACATCAGAAAGCAGAGAAAGAGAAGGGTATTCCCAAATACCGCTTTCCGTGGGAAGATTAGCCACAATGGCACTTCCCAACCCATCATCCGGCATTTTTTTACCGACCGCCTTTTTTTCTTTTTGCGGCTCGCGAATAGCCAGGGGCATTTGTCCTTGAATTTTAGAATTATCTTTGACAAATAACGGTTTTGGTTTTTTCTTAAAAAATGGCAAGAAACGACTATTAGTCCAACCAGCAATTACTATAGCCCCGTCAACGGCGAATTTAAAAATTTGATCAATTGAGGTGTTAAAAAGTACCACCACTCCCACCAAAATCCCCAGCAGCAAGACAAAAAACGCTCCCACCGCGCTAAGTAATATCTCCAGATTAATCCACAAAGACTCGCCCACTATCCCGGCGCTGGTTAATCCTAAGAATGATAAAAAAAGTAAGGAAAAACCTATGGCTACATTGGGATGAGCTATAGCCAGTCTTAGTCTGGTAAACAATAAACCAATTAGTAAAATGTTTATTGGGAAAAAAAGCGCTCCCCAGCCAAAATTTTTAATCAGGACATTATTTATATTGACTAGCAGCTCTCCGCCTCGAGAGAAGGAAACGAGTAAAAGAATAGCTATAAATATTAATAATAAGGAGAAAATGGTATAAATTGTTTCCTTACGGAGTTTAAATTTAAAAAGTGATCTTCTGCGAGTATAACGTCTTAACCTCATACAGATATTTTATCATACTTTTCTATTGCAAGGTTGTTTATTTTTAATTACAATGAGGGAAACTGCTAAAACATGAATAACTATAAGGGTGTTATTATCGAAGAGTCCCTCGAGGATAAAGAAGTTCTTAAAAGGGTCAAAATTCTTTTCACAAAAGTTGAAAAAGTTACCGATAAACACCAAACTCCATGGCTTTTACAGTGGACTCTACATACTGTCGAAGTGTCGGAAAATCGGGTACGCCAAATTACCGAAGAGATTAGTAGAGTTTTAGATTCTCAACATGACAGCTCTTGGTATGCTGACTTTACAAACAATACCCACCATTATATTATCTTCAAAAATAAAGTCTTTTTTATCGATAGACATAGTAATAAACAATATGATGAGGCAAAACAGTACGGCCTTTCTCTAGGCATACCAGAATATCAAGTTAATTTTCACCCAGGAGTTCAGGAATGGGAAAGATAATCGCCTATCTAAGCAAAAAAACTCCTCTTGGTTTTTGCAAAGTCACTTTATACTTAACATTACTGCGCCAAATAAAATTAAAATAATTCCCGCTCCGCGGAGTATGTAAACTTGTTTTGTATGATGTTCTAAAAGTTGCGGGTTAATCTTAGAAAAAATAACAGTAATTATAAAAGTTATAGGCGCTGTCAGCAAACTAATTGTTCCTGAAATAGTAAGATTTTCTTGAAAAGCTCGAAATAGCGATGCTGCCGCGATAAAGGCAGCAAAATTAACTAAAAACATTGGATTTAACTGCTTCCAACTAACTTTAACTCGTAATCTATTCACGAAAAATGTAAATAATAATACTGGAACTGTATTTATCACGACCGTCCACCACATTAAATTCCAAAAATTTAAGCTTTGTAGGATAAAACCAGCCATGAGATTAGCGCTGGCATGGAAAAACTGCATGCCAATAATTAATAATATTGACTTCTGAAAAAAAGTTTTTAAACTCAATCTTTCTTCGAAAGAAACGAATATTGCTCCAATGAGAATTATTACTATCCATAAATAATTAGCAACGGAAAATCTTTCTCCTAAAAATAAGAATGCCAAAATAGCCAGAAATGCAGCCTGAAGTTGAGAGAATGGAGAAATAACAGAGACATCAAGTTTAAAAACAGCGATAAAAAAACAAATATTACCTAATAGAAATAGTAAAGAATAGACTACTAAAAAAATCCATAAGCCTAATGTCTGGGGAAATACAATTTTCGTTAATAAAGGAATAAGTAGGGCAAAGGGGATGAAAGTAAAGTAGTACCAAAAAAGAAGCGTCCATTTGTCAGTTATAGCGTGTTTACTGGCAAACTTATTTAAAATACTAGATACTGCAAAGCCGAAAGCTGCAATTAGAGAATAGAGAATGTAACTTGGCATATTTAAACTTCAACCACAATCGGTAGAACCAGGGGACGGCGGCCGCTTCTTTTAAAAATTATTTTTTCGATATGCTCGGATAACATATTTCTAATAAAGGGGGTGTTAAGGAATCTACCTTTATGTTTAGCTAGGGCTTTTTTAATATCTATTTCCAGTATATGAAAAAGTTTCTTATTATCGTGGACAAATCCCCGAGCGATAAAATCAATTTTACCAAAAACTTGGCCGGAGGCATCAATTTTAATAAGAATGGTGATTATTCCGTCTTCTGCCAGTTTTTGCCTATCTCGCAAGACTATTCCTTCAATCTCTCCTCCGCTTATCTCGTCTACATAAATATTTTTTTGTAAAATCTTTTTGCCAAAAGCGGCGCTATTTTCCGTAAAAACTATCTCTTGGCCGTTTTCCGGTAAAAGTATCTGCTGTTTTGTCCAACCCAAACTTTGACCAAGTAATTTAAACTGAACCATTTGTCGATAAGCCCCGCCGATAGGGATTAAAAAACGCGGGTTGGTCATTTTAATCATCTCGGCAATATCTTCCTTTGCTGCATGTCCTGACACATGCAGTTCGTCTGTTAACGCCGAGTAAACTACCCGCGCTCCTTTTTTAGATAAGGCGTCTATCAAAGAATTAACTGCCACTTCATTACCAGGAATTGGATCGGCAGAAAAAACTACCACGTCCCCTTCTTTAATTTTGATAAACTTGTCCTCATCACTTGATAGACGCACCATAGCTGAATTTCCCTGTCCCTGACTGCCTGCTACTACCAGCATTAGTTGATGGTCTGGAACTTGCCTTAACGATTCAACGCTTACTTCGCTATTATCCAATTTTCCCATATATCCCAACTTGATGGCGATGTCTTTGGCACGGGTTAAGGAACGACCAACAAAACAAACCTTTCTGCCGTTTTTTAAGGCCGCCCTGACTGCCTGATTAAGCCGAGAAACATTAGAGGAATAGGTAGTGACAATAAATTTCCCCGGACAATTTTTGAGCTCCCGCTCAAAGCTTTCTTCGATGGCCCGCTCCGAAGGAGTTTTACCCTCTTTCTCTATCCGCAGACAATCAGATAATAAACATAACACTCCTTCTTTTCCTATTTGTTTAATTTTTTCTATTTCGGTCGGAAAACCATCACTGGGCGTAGGGTCGAGTTTAAAATCGCTGGCATGGTAAATTGCGCCGACCGGCGTTTTAATTATTAAATTAGCGCTATCGGGAACCGAGTGGGTGACCCGGACAAAGGAAACGTTAAAAATTCCCAACCTAACTGTTTGGTCAAAAGAAACTGCTTGAACTTGAGATGTGGTAATGCCAAACTCGGCCAATTTCTCGTTGGCAAAGGCGGCTGTCAAACGAGTGGCAAAAATGGGAAAAGTAGGTAATTGGGGTAGAATGTAGGGAAGAGCGCCAAAATGATCTTCATGCCCGTGGGTAAGTACCATACCGCAAATCTTACTTTTATTTTTTAATAGATAAGTGATGTCGGGAAGGAGAAGATCAACCCCGATTACTGTTTCGTCGGGAAAACCAACCCCGCAGTCCACCAGCAAAATCTGGTCTTGCCACTGGTAAACATACATGTTTTTGGTGACATCCCCCATCCCACCCAGAGGAAGAAAAATTAATTTAGAATCCATAAGTATTAAAACTAGTATACACTACTTTTAAATTAAAATAGTTTAGAACCGTGGTCTTTTGAAGCGGGGGCCGGAAGAGCGGGCCGCGTCAAATGGCCGTCTTCTTTGAGGACGAGGACGAGCATGGTCTTCCGGACTGGGCGTCAAGTTCATCGATAAATTAATTCTTCCTCTCTCGTCAATTTCTGCAACCCTCACCTTTACTTTATCTCCAATATTAACTACTTCCTGGGGTTCTTTGACAAATCCTTTACCCATTTGCGAGACGTGGACCATACCTTCTTTCCCTGGAAGAATCTCCACAAAGGCACCGAAAGGCAAAATTCTCTTGACTGTCCCCTCAAATATTTGCCCTGGTATAACGCTGACTGTGATTCCCTTAACCCACTCGACCGCCTTGGCTACCTGTTCTTGATTAACTCCGGCAATGGTCACTTGACCATCATCTTCTACGTCTACCGTTGCTCCGGTTTGTTCAATGATACTACGAATGACTTTGCCGCCCGGACCTATTACCTCGCCAATTTTGTCGATGGCAATATGCAATACTTCTATTTTGGGGGCAAATGGCGAAACTGCGGCGCGCGCCTGTTGAATTGTGACCAGCATTTTATCAAGAATAAACAGCCTGCCTGTTCGAGCTTCCTTTAAAGTTTCTTGAATAATCTGGCCTGTTAAGCCATCTATTTTGACATCCAGCTGGATGGCGGTGATGCCCTTTTCTGTACCGGCAATTTTAAAATCCATATCTCCCGAGAAATCTTCAATGCCGGCAATATCAGAAAGAATTACATAATTTTCTCCGTGCGTTACCAGTCCCATGGCAATTCCAGCAACCGGAGCAGTAATGGGAACTCCGGCATCCATTAAAGATAACGTTGAACCACAAACCGAAGCCATACTGGTCGAGCCATTGGAAGACATGATTTCTGAGACTACCCGGACGGTATAGGGAAATTTATCTTCAGCGGGAATTACCGGCAATAGTGCGCGTTCAGCCAAAGCCCCATGTCCAATTTCCCGCCGAGAAGGAAATCCCACTCTGCCAGTCTCGCCCACCGAATAGGGAGGCATGGAATAATGATGCATATAACGTTTCGTTTCTTCTCCTTCGGCTGATTCAATCAGTTGTTGCAGAGAAGGGGAACCAAGCGTCACTACCGTTAAAGCTTGCGTTTGTCCGCGAGAGAAAATAGCTGAACCATGAGTCCGCGGCAGTACAGAAACGCTGGAGCTAATAGTTCTAATTTGATCGGGGCTTCTACCATCATTTCTTTTCTTATTTTTAATAATTTCTTCTCTAACAATTCTATGAAGTGCTTCCTCGACCGCCTGCAACACTCGACTCTTGTCCTGACTTTTCCCTTCTACTTCCAACTCTTGGGTGATTTGAGTAACCAACGCGTTCACTCCTTCTGGAGAACCGCCCTCATTTTGAGAAAGAATTTTTAATTCTTCTCGCAACTTTTTATCATAATCTTTTTTTATCTTACTCGTTAATTGCTCTAATTCTTGATCTTCTACCGCCTTTTGCTTACTATTGCCTACGCTTTTAGCAAATTCTTCTATTAAAGCTATTATTTTTTTATTTTCCTCGTGGGCTACGCTTATTGCCTCCAGTGCCTTTTCTTCTGTCACTTCTCTTGCCCCGGCCTCAATCATAACTGTTTTTTCCTTGGTTTGAGAAGCAACTAAATCAAGTTCCGAGAAATCAAGCTCGTCTGTGTGCGGATTAATAATCAGCTCGGATTTACCATTATTCTGTTCTTTAATTAGGCCAACTCTTACTGCTGCTATTGGACCGTTCCAGGGAACTCTGGAAATAGAGAGAGCCGCCGAGGTGGCAACGACAGAAAGAATATCGGGCGAGTTCTCTCCATCAACTGACAAAACTGTTACTACTATCTGAACTTCGTTTTTATATCCCTTGGGGAAAAGAGGACGAATAGAACGATCTATTAGCCTGGCGTTAAGGATGGCCTCATCGCTTGGCCTGCCTTCTCTTTTAACCCAACGACTACCTTTAATTTTCCCTCCTGCATAAAGCCTTTCCACATATTCTACTGTCAAGGGAAAATAATCTAAATCTTCTCGTACTCCGCCCTCGACTACTGTCGCCAAAACCATACTATCGCCATATCTAGCCAAAACCGCCGCCGTGGCTTGACTAGCCAGCCGACCGGTTTCTAAAGTTAAAGTGCGCTTAGCAATTTCTATTGATTTTTCTGTTACTTCCATAATTATTTTGCTAATCCTAATTTCTTAACTATCCCCTCATGTCTTTCTTCTTCTTTTTTGGCTAAATAATTAAGCAGCCTTCTTCTTTTAGAGATCATCGACAATAGTCCCCGGCGACTGTGAACATCATGAGCATGGTCTTTAAGATGACTGGTCAATTTCTCGATACGATGGGTTAACAAGGCAATCTGTACCTCCGGACTTCCCGTATCGCCCTTGATGGTCTGAAAACTTTCAATAATTTTTTTCTTGTCGGTAGAAGTTAGTGGCATAAATTTTTAAGGCAGCATTGAGCCTTTATAAATTTTGGGGGTTAACCAATCTTCTGGCGGATTTTGCAATTGATCCTTTTTTTCCTCTGGATTTTTTTCTTCTTTTTCGACGACCGGTTCTATTTTCGCTTCTTGTCCTACCTCCCAAACTGGTGGCGGCGCCGCCACTTGACCAGAACTTGCTTGGCGAGGAGCACCGTATCGCAGGAGCAGACCAAATATTTCAAAACTTAAAGGACTAGTTTTCCCTTGAAAATTGTTAGTAGCCTGGACTATTCCCTGCATAAGATTTTGAGCGATATCTAAATCCAGCGGTGATTGCAAGTTTTTCAGAAGTTCTCCTGCCAATTCACTTATTGAGGCCGCTTGCGTATCTTCAATTAAGATGGCTTGTTCTATTAACCCCTGACTTGTTTTGTTACTTAAAACAACAACCGTAGAGCTATTTGCTAAGTCTTGGCTATATAAATTATCTAAATCCTGGGGATTTTCTACTCCCACTAAAAAAGTTAGTCCGCCGCCAGTTCCGCCACCGCTTTTAGTAAATCTAATATCCTGTGTGTCAAAACCGAGTCCATCTGGCCCAGCCTTAACTACCAGATGAATTTTATCTCCTTCGATGTTATAGGAAATTTTCTCTATCTTCCCTTTTTGATAAGGTAAAACCATGGTCAAATCTTGACCACCGCTATCAGTCAAGCTAGTGACAACTTTATCAATTCCCACTAAATTTGACAGCTCTACAATTGGGCTGGTTGGGCAAGCAATAACAGTTTTCTTTCCTGCCTTCTCTAAAGCTAAATACAAAGCGGTAGCTGCCGCCATGCTATCTAAGCTGGGATTTTTACCGACCATAATGGTAATTTTCTCTTCTCGGGCGAGGATCTCGCGGAGTCGAGGAAGATTTAAATCGGTCATATTCTATATCTGGTAGGATAGTACCATATCGCCAAGCTCAAAGTCAAGAAGAGGTTCAATAACTATGCCACATTCCGTTCCTTCTCGAGCCACTTTAATTTCTTCTTTAACTTTTTTCATGGAGATAATTTTACTTTTACCAATTTCTGCCTCTTGTCGCATCAGCTTAATTCTATCACCAACCGCCAACCTACCCTCTACCACTTTTATTCCCAGCACACGAGTTTTGTTATAAGGGAACTGGGCTAAAATTCGGGCCTGACCCAAAACAACCTCGCTGGTTTTTCCACTTTTAATACTGTCAACTACCTCTTTTATTTCCTCCAGTAGCTGATAGATTATTTTGTATTCTTTAATCAGTATTTTTTCCACTTGAGCCAGCTTGACGACTTCCGACCTTAGTTTGATGTTAAAGGCCACGATAATGGCTTTTTGGGCTTTGGCCGCTAGTACATCACCCTCTGTCACTTCACCACTGCCTTTTTCGATAATTAATATTTCTTTGGGCAAAAGCTGGAGTATCGCCTCTAGTGACCCCTGGTTATCTGTCTTTAAAATAACTGACAGAGCAAATTCTTCACTATTAACCGCTTGTTTTGCCGGCTGCTTGACAACTTCTTGACCTTTTCCTTGAATTATTTCGCCGGGAAGCGGCACTTTGGTAAATCCTAAAATCTCAACCGCCTCGCCGGTTTGAACTTGTTTAAGACTTTGGCCCCGATAATTAAATATCGCTCTTACCTTAAAAGGCGTTGCTCCTACGAAAAGTTCATCTTGAGTGTTAATCTGACCGCTTTTGACTACTACCGTAGCTAAGGCTCCCCGATGCCTGTCCAGCTTTGACTCAATAACCACCGCGCAAAGCTCTTCCTGTTGTTTTTTTTCAGCCAGATCCCAAACAAGTAGTATTAAAGACAGCAGTTCTTTTAATCCTTTACCGGTCTTGGCAGAAAGAGAGAGACATGGCACGTTACCGCCTAGTCCTTCTAGCATGACGCCTGCTTTTGCCAGCTCTTGTTTGACTTTTTCCGTATTAATATCTGGCAAATCGCTTTTGGTCAGAACCACAATATAGGGAATACCGCTTTCTTTAATATGACTAATTGATTCTATGGTTTGGGGTTTTACTCCCTCGCTGGCTGCCACTACCAAAATGGCAATATCTGCTGCAGAAACTCCTCTACTGCGCATTTTCACAAAGGCTTGGTGTCCTGGGGTGTCAATAAAAGTAATTAGGCGTTTTTGTCCCTCATGAGAAACTTCTGCTTGATATGCTCCGATTCCCTGAGTGATACCTCCCACTTCGGCTTGAGCTAAATTAGTTTGGCGAATGCTGTCCAAAAGTGTTGTTTTGCCATGGTCAACATGACCAAGGACTGCTACTACCGGCGTTACATTTTCCATTCATTTTTTTCCTTTAATTTTTTTCTCCAATTTTTCCTTTACTTCTTTTCCTTTTATATCAATTCTGTATCCCGTCAGTTTACTGGCTAAGCGCACGTTTTGGCCTTCTCTGCCAATAGCCAAAGACAACTCTTCGTCTGCCACGGAAACCTGAGCTTCTTTTTTCTTTTCGTCTAATTTAACAGTCAACTCTTTTGCCGGAGAAAGAGCAGCTTGAATAAATGCGGCTGGGGCGTCACTCCACTGAATGATATCTATCCTTTCAATTCCACCCAGCTCGGCTATCACTGCCTGAACTCTAACTCCTTTTTGCCCCACGCAGGAGCCGACCGGATCAATGCCTGCTTGGCTTGAGAAGACTGCTACTTTGGAGCGATTACCCGCTTCACGAGCCACACCTCGAATTTCTACTGCTTGTTGAGCTACCTCTGGGACTTCACGGCGAAACAATCCTTCTAATAATCCTGTGTGAGTCCGGGAAACAATTATCTCGTCACCCCTCAAGCCTTCTTTAATACCCACGATATAAACAGTCAGGCGTTGGTTTAATCTATAGCGTTCATTGGCTATTTGTTCTGGGGGCGGCATCACTCCTTCTGCTCGACCAATATCCACAATCACATTGGGACCGTCAAAACGAAGCACCATGCCATTAATAATGGTACCGACTTTTTGGCTGAAGTCGGAAAAAATAGCACTTTTTTCTGCCTCGCGAATCTTTTGCAAAATAACCTGCTTAGCGGTTTGGGCGGCAATCCGGCCAAAACCGGGAGGAGTCACATCTTCGCTATTACAAAACACTTTTGTCTCGCCATTATTGGGATTTAACTCTACGCTGTATTGCTCTGCTTCAATCCCAGGATGATCTTTGCGGTAGGCAGCCAAGATGGCCGCTTTGACAGTTTCCAAAACCACATTGACATCTACTCCTCGTTCGGAAGCTACCTGATTTAAAGCTAAAGCAAACTCACTTCTTTGTACTGCCGGCATAATTAAAAAATATGGTGGGCAACTTCCCCACCACAAAAAACTCCTTAATCTATCCGTTATCTTAGCAAAAAAAGATCGGCCAGTCAAGCTCCCGAAAGTCACCCCCTACAAACCCTAATTTTTGCGGGTAATTTCCAGAATAAAAATTCTACCGGGCGTAGGAACCTTCAGCTTGGGGAATTGGAGGAAAAATAAACAATGTAATTTTTAGCTTATGGGTCTCATTCCTTGAGCTATAGCTCTGTTTACTTCTGCTAATTTTCTCGACATTTCTTCGTCAATTTGTCTAGGCAGTCGTTTATCTCTAATCCTACCGGCAGTATCTGCCGCAATTGCTTGTTTCATCTGAAAAATAAGGGTAGGTTCTATCAAGGGCTGTTTCAGTACACCAGGATCTAAAGATTGAATGGATTTATAGTCTAAGTCATAAACATTTCTATCCCATCCTGATACTTGAGCAACTATAAGGCTAAACAAGTGTCTATCATCAGGATGAGAATGGCTATCATAACCCTCACGATACTTTATATACATTACACCAATCACAATACCAGTTATACGACTTGCCCATCTAAGGACAGGTTTTGTACCGATTCTTTCATGATGGGTACCAAATTTATGCTCTTCCCATCTATAATTAATATCACTTCCTTCTAGCCCTGAAGATGCAGATCTAGGCTCCGTATAGAACCCAAACTTCTTTTTAGCAACATCTTCATAATCCACGCTTGGCTCTTTATATTCATAAACTAACTGAAAACCTTTAACAGTCCTATCGCCTATTTTCTTTGTGCCAACACGATTAACAGTTATATCAAGCTCTCTCTCTTTATGTAACTCTTCAAAAGGCTCAACAACCCCAGCTTTCCAATAATCCCTTTTGATTTCTTCCAACATTCCTCTCATGCCAAGACGAGTAGGAAGTTCAAAAACAGCTCTGATATCATCAACCAATCTTTGCTGGATTAACTCCAATACTCTCCGGTCTTCCCCAGCTTTTGCTGCTCCTGACTGTTGTTGTCGAAGTTGTTCCTCTATTAAACGTTCCCAAGTCATAATTGTTGCTATGAAAGCTTCCTAATTATAGAAATTTTGATGTTAAAAAGCAAAAATAAAAATGTATTTGATTTAAATTGTTGTCTCAACCTCCATTTAAAATTGTTCACCTAGGGATGCAAGCCATTTTTAAATCCGATTTAATCGGATTTAAGGCATGACTGCACAGGCAGGTTAAAAAGCTAGCTTTAATTTTGTAGTTGACAACAAACCCTAGATTTGGTTTAATATACTTACTTACCCCGTATGTTTACCATACGGGGCTTTTTTATACCTATAATCTTCAACTGTCTCGGCAATTTTCTATCTGATTTAAATCTATTTGAAAAATTAAGTATAAATGCTTTATCTGTTTTATATGCCATTTCCAAGGAAAATCTGTTAGGAAGAAAAATAGCATGAGTTGGGATTTTAAGCATTTTAACTATTTCCAGAGGATAAATAAGATCAGCATCACCAGTCATGATAACAATCTGATTACAGTTGCCAAGGAAAATGTCTTTTACGATATCAACTGATAAATGGACATCAACTCCTTTCTCTTTTCCAGAAGTAGGCGATCGGTGACCATGATAGAAAGTAACATTTTTAGTATTCCTTACTTCCTGATAAAACAATGCTTCTGCAACAATTAGCTTTTTCCTGTCCTCAGTTAATTTTGTTCTGTTTTTCTGATTCATGTAGGAGGCGTAGAAGAAAATTCTATTTACCGGTATTAACTCTTGAATTTCTTTGATTAGGTATGCAAACGAGAGACGTTTGTGTGGTCCAAAAAGTTCATTTTGTCCAGCAAATAAGTTGGTTCCATCAATATAAAGATAGGTTTTCTTTACCATGAGCCTATTGTAGCATTGAACTACAATTATAAAAAGGATTACAATAGTTCCATTATGAAACAGCGCATTACCGAAAAACAGTTTAAGAAGCTATCTCCTCAAACCCAAGGGGTATTGAGACAGTGGACTATAGAAAAAGGTTATGCTATTACCAGTTTACCTGGAGAGATGGGTTATGGTTATCAGTTTGAGCCTGAAGATGAAGGTAAAATTTGGACTCCATTTCCTAGCTTATCCATTGGTAAATTAATAGAATTTTTAGTGGGTAAGAAAAAAGATATTCATATTGAGAGATTTGACGGTGGAAAGAAATACAGCCATTGGTCAATCTCATCTTGCTTTGATGAAAAATGGAAGTTTGGTAAAGAACACCAAGAGCTTTGTGATGCTCTTTGGGAAGCAGTTATACAAGAGTTAAATAATTCAACTCAATAATCTAAGCAGGCGGACTTTTTTGCGGGTAATTTCCAGATTAAAATTATTTTTGTGCTATGCTGTTTATTAGATAACTGACAAAGTAATGCTGCCTCCACTATCAGTTGAGAAGGTGACGGTGTCGCCTCTTTTAACCTCTCCTCTTAAAATTTTGTCAGCCAGCAGATTTTCAATTTTATCTTGGATAAAACGGCGGATGGGGCGGGCGCCAAACTCGATATTAAAACCCTCTTTGGCAATTTTGGCAACTACCGGCTCTTCAAATCGCAAAGTAATTTCTTTTTCTGACATTGACTTGGTTAAACCGGCCAGCATTAGCTTGGTAACTTCGGCTATCTCCTTTTCCCCCAAGGGTTCAAAAAGTACCACCGCGTCAAAACGATTAACCAGCTCTGGTTTAAAAACATTAAGCCTTTGCAGCTGGTCAATAATTTCCGGTTTAAGCGTCTGCAGACTCTCTCCCTGACTTAATTTTTCTCGAATCAGTTCTGCCCCGGCGTTACTGGTAGCAATAATAATGGCGTTTATAAAAGAAGCTGTTCTAGCGGCAGTATCAGTCAGCCTGCCATCTTCAAACGCTTGCAAAAATATATCCAAAACTTTGGGATGGGCTTTTTCAAATTCATCAAGCAGTACTAGGGAAAATGGCCGCTCTAGTAATTTATCGACTAACTCGTCAAGTAACCTCGTGACCGAAGCTTCGTTTTGATATTCGCTCATGTCAAAACGCAACATCGTTTCTACGCTACCAAAGTAAACGCGGGCTAAAGTTTTGGCAGTTTCTGTTTTACCAACTCCTGTTGGCCCCAGAAATAAAAATGTACCGACCGGCCTGTCTTCAAAAGCCACCCCGCCGCGCAGCCTGCGCAGGGCCTGCGCAACAACTTTGACCGCTTCTTCTTGATCAATAATATTTTTGTGCATGATTTCTTCCAGTTTAAGTAACATTTCTCGCTCTTTGGCTTTTGGTATCCCCACCGCCACATGAGTTTTAGTCTCAATCAGTTCGACTATCTGTTCTTTATCAACCACTGTTTGTTTATCAAAAGCTGCTTTGGCAGCTGCCTCATCCAGTAAATCAATGGCCTTCCCTGGCAGAAAACGCCCAGGCAGGTAATGTTTAGCTAAATCGCCGGCTGTGACTACTGCTTGATAAGTGATACTGACTCGGCATTTTTTCTCCAGAGTCAGAGTTGCTTCAAGGAGCATGCGGAGGGCTTGATTTCTAGTTGGCTCTGCTACTTCCACCCTGTCAAAGGTGTCGGCAAATTCTTTTTTTGTTTCGATAAAGCCTTTATAATATTCTGGGGTGGTAGTGGCCACCACCTGAATTTTGTCCCCTCGCAGCATGGGTAGAAATACTCCGGTGGCGTCTAATTTTAAACTGGTGGCACCGGCCAGATTTTGCAGGTCGGAAATATAAAGAATGACCGACTCGGCGTGTTCCAGCTCATCGATAATATTTTTTATTCTCTCCTCCAATATTCCTTGATTTTCCGCTCCGGCGACCAATCCCCCCACTGATAATTCCAAAATCCGCTTATGTTTTAAAACCTGTGGCACCTCCCCCAAAAATATTTTACTGGCCAGAGCCTTAATTATAGTAGTTTTACCAACCCCCGGCTGGCCGATTAAAAGAGCGTTTTGTTTTTGACTTTTTGACAAAGCTTCTGTTAATAATTCCAGTTCTTTTTCCCGACCGGAGAAAGACTCGAGGGTAAAGTCCGAACGCAAGGTTTTTTTAGTAAAATCATTTGTGTATTTTTTGGTTTCCAGAGTCCAACCGGCTACCCAGCTATCGGCCATTCCCTGTCCCCAACTGGCGACTCGCCGAGGTTTTTCCTCTTCCGGAAAATGGAGCCTGGTCCAGTAAGCAATATGTAGGGCATCGTCTGTTTTCAATTCTTTTTTGAAAAGAAGTTTGGTAGTTTTTTCCGATAAAAGAAGATAGGCGACAAATAAATCTATTATGGTAATAAATTTTCCCCCCTCAAGTCTGGTAATTTCTTCCGCCTTAGTAATTAACTCATTCCTATTAACATCTATTGCTACAACTTCGTTTTTGCCAATATCGCTTTTTTGCAAAAACAACTTGACTCCTCTTGTTTTAACAAGCTTTTGTATTAATTCCTTGCTATCGGAATTTAAAACAAGTAGTTTGGCAGCCGGGAAACTTATTTGGTCTGACTTCAAATAGCCAATTTTAAAATGGGCAAAAGTTTCGCTTATTAGAAAAAGTGATAGCAAGGCTAGCGCTCCCTTAATAGACAAACCTGAATTAACAGAATCAGTTAGTAGAAAAATTAATAACCCAAATATTACTAGGCGGATAATCACCGTTCTTGGGTGGCGGTAAAAATTTGATAGGCGAGCAAACTTAAAAATTAAAGAATTATTAACCATATTGTTCCTATTGGCCAAAAAAGCCAAAAACCAATAAAGATAATCTCCAGTGAAATCAACAGTAACAATAGGGCAACATCAACAATAATAACAATTGCTTTGATAAACATTCCCATGCCAATGGAAAATCCCACCAAGCCTTCTCGATATTCATTTTTCCAAGGTTTGAAAAAAGTACGAAGCAAAAGAGGAAGAGAAAAAAGCTGAACAAAAGCGCTGTTTAATGAACTAAAAAAGGCAATTTGCTCGCGCGGCGCCTCCCAAAACCAGAATTTAAGGAAAATTAAAGGAAGTTGAAAAACAAAACTCGCCACTATTTCAGTTTAGGAGTTTTGCCAACTAATTGCAAACAGCTTTCAAAATTTTACGCTGCTAATTTAACGTGTTCGGCTTTAGGACCCTTTTCGCCCTGCGTTACTTCAAATACAACCGCTTGACCTTCTTGTAAGCCATCGAAGGTAACACCTTCAAGAGAGGTTGAATGAAAAAAGACATCCTTGTCTCCCTCGTCTGGAGTAATGAAGCCGTACCCGGTCCTTAATGCTTTAATTTTACCTGTCATAAACTCCTCCTTTCTTTAAAAATATGGTATTCCAAAAAACAGTATACTACAATTCGCAAATCTTTGCACTAACATTCTTTGGTTAGAAAACTAGAACCAGCCTTTTTTGTGTTTGCTTTCTTCTTCAAACTCTTCCAATAATTCTTTTTGATGATTGGTTAGGTGTTTGGGGATGGTGATTTTCAGACGGACATAGTGATCGCCACGACTCGAACCTCTGATATGCGGCACGCCTTTGCCACCAAGTCTAATGACTGTATCCGGCTGTGTTCCTGACGGAATACGCAGTTTGACCTCGCCGTCAATAGTCGTCACATTAACTTGAGCTCCCAAAGAGGCCTGGACAATAGAAATTTCTTTCTCCGAAATGATATCATATCCTTCGCGGCGGAAACGAGCATCCTGTTGAACATCAATAACTACATCGTAGTCACCAAAACGTACCCGCTGTCCATTATCCACTCCGGCAGGAATTTTAATAGTTTGGCTTTTACCGCCAATATCTACTCTTTTAGCCACTCCATGCACTGCCTCCATAAAATCTATGGTTAATTGATACGTTGGCCGCCTTTGAGCTCGGCCGAATGGTGACCCGCCAAAAAACTGCTCAAAAATCTCAAACGGGTCGGAAAATCCCCCAAAGTCAAAATCAATATTTGGATTGCCACCGCTGGTATGATAGGTATAACGAAATGGTCCGTATTGTCCTCCTTGGCCGCCGAAGCCTTGCCCGAAAGGCCCTGAGCCTGCCGAAGGGTCAAAGGCGGCATGACCAAATTGGTCGTACTGGGCTTTTTTTTGAGAATCGGATAAAACTTCGTAGGCTTGAGTTACTTCTTTAAATTTTCCCTCCGCCTCTTTGGTTTTATTTTTATCCGGGTGATATTGCAAAGCCAGTTTTCGATAGGCCCGTTTAATCTCATCCGCTGATGCGGTCTTAGAAACCCCCAACACTTCATAAAAATCTCTATTTCCCGCCATAAAAATCACCTAACCTTCTAACTAGTTCTTCGCGACCAAGACCTGTCCACGTTGAAAGAAATGTAGAACCATTTGCAACTTTTTCAGGAAGACCGACGAATAAGGCGCCTACATGTTGAGATACAGACCGCGGTGGATAGATAAGAGGTAAATCTGACCGAACCGCAACAGTAGTTCTATTTATTAATGCTGCTTGTAAATCAAGCTGCGGATTACCCGTGTTTCTTGGTACAAGAGTAACAATTCTTCTTCCAACGTTCCCTTCATGATCATCATCAACCCCAACCGGTGCAATACAAAGTTCTTCTGCTAATTTATCTGCGGCTTGTCTATGGCGCTCTCTGAATGCTGGATGCAACACCTCAATCATATCAACGTATCTTCCAGATTCATAAAGTCTTCTTACGGTATTTGGTGTAACAGAAGCTATAGAAGGACCAACTCCAACATGAGGAATTCCTACCAACCCCCCATAACTACGAACCATATCGACTGTTTCAGAAAGAGAACACCCCATTGGTATTTCTCCTGGCACCATATCTAAAAAAGTTCCAACTACATGACCTTGAGCCGTAGTAATTTCGATTCCCGGAAGAACTGTTGTTCCTGTTCGTATTTGTTCCTCAAGTCCTCTAGACACTTTATCGTGATCGGTTACTACAACCAGATGCAATCCTGCCTCGCGCGCTTGCCGAAGCATTTCATTTACATGATGCAGACCGTCACTTTGGAGCGTATGTAAATGTAATCCAACTCTATGATATTCTATCTTCTCTACCATAATTTCTACCACATTATACAATAAGAGCCGCATTTTATGCGGCACGACAACTAATTGCTAATCGCTAATTGCTAATTAACTACTTCCCCCTCGACCGGTTCTTCCTTATCCTTTTTTTCCTTCTCATCTGGCTCTTTTGTCTCCCCTGCTCCTTTTTGTTCTTCAGGCTTCTGATACATCGCCTGACCAATTTTTTGCAAGCTATCAGAAAGTTCTTTAGTCTTTGTCTCCAAATCTTCTTTACTACCGCTATCTAAAATACTCTTGAGAGATGATACTTTTTCTTCTACTTCTTTTTTCTGTTCTGCAGAAACTTTATCGCCGGCATCTTTAAGGGTTTTTTCGGCGGTAAAAATAAGAGAATCGGCACTATTTCGCGTCTCCACTTTTTCTTTTTTATCTTGGTCTTCCTGAGCGTGAAGTTCAGCCTCTTTAGTCATCTTTTCCACTTCATCTTTAGAGAGTCCCGTGGAACCGGTAATTTTGATGCTTTGCTCTTTACCGGTAGCCTTATCTTGGGCTTTGACGTTTAAGATTCCGCTGGCATCAATATCAAAAGTTACTTCAATCTGAGGAACACCGCGGGGAGCCGGCGGAATACCGTCTAAGATAAACCGACCCAAAGACTTGTTGTCCGCTGCCATCGGCCGCTCACCCTGCAAAACATTAATTTCTACTTGAGTTTGATTATCAGCGGCTGTTGAGAATACTTGAGACTTGGAAGTAGGAATCGTGGTATTTCTGGTAATTAATGGCGTGGAAACACTCCCCAAAGTTTCTATTCCTAATGTTAAGGGAGTCACATCGAGTAACAAAACGTCTTTTACCTCTCCTCCCAAAACCCCGCCTTGAATTGCCGCCCCCACCGCCACCACCTCGTCCGGATTAACCCCCTTGTGCGGCTCTTTGCCAAAAAATTTAGATACTACCTCTACAATCTTTGGCATTCGCGTCATCCCACCAACCAATACTACCTCGTCTACTCCGCTGGCTTTAATCTTGGCATCTTTTAGACAAGATTCTAACGGCTTGATTGTTCTTTGAACTAGGTCATCAACCAAATTCTCCAGTTTGGCTCTGGTTAATTTCATGGTTAGATGTAATGGTCCGGCTGACCCTTGGGTAATAAATGGCTGATTAATTTCTGCCTCCTGCGCAGTTGATAGTTCGATTTTGGCTTTTTCGGCCGCCTCTTTCAGCCTCTGCAGGGCTTGGGGATCTTTTCGCAGGTCAACATTATGTTCTTTTTTAAATTCATCAGCCAAGTAATCAATAATTTTTTGATCAAAATCATCTCCTCCCAAATGAGTATCGCCGTTGGTGGCTTTAACTTCATAAACCCCTTCTCCCAGCTCCAAAATGGAAATATCAAAGGTTCCCCCTCCCAAATCATAGACGGCAATGGTGTGGGCGTTTTTTTTGTCTAGACCATAGGCAAGAGCGGCGGCTGTAGGCTCGTTAATAATTCGCAAAACTTCCAACCCGGCTATTTCTCCCGCTTGCTTGGTGGCTTGACGCTGGCTGTCATCAAAATAGGCAGGGACAGTAATTACTGCCTGGGTAACTTTGCCACCAAGATAGCTTTCTGCATCAGCTTTAATCTTTTGCAAAATCTGGGCGGAAATTTCCTGGGGAGTAAAAGTCCGGCCATCAACTTCTACCACTGCCATCCCATCTCTGCCTGATTTAATGGCATATGGTAATAGTTTAATATCTTTTTGTACCGAATCGTCGTTAAACTTTCGCCCCATCAAACGCTTGATGGAATAAATAGTGGTTTTTGGCTTTAAGACCAGCTGCCTTTTGGCTACATCTCCTACTACATGACTCAAGGGATCAACCACCGAAGGAATAACATTCCTGCCTTCGGCTGAATGGATGACCTTGGGTGAACCACCCTCCATTACGGCCACCGCTGAATTAGTAGTTCCTAAATCAATCCCAATAATTTTGCTCATATTTCTCCTCCCACTTTGACTTTGGCAGGTCGTAATATTTTATCATATAACACGTAACCTCTTTGCAATTCTTGTAAAACTTTTCCTCTTTCTCCTGGTTCTGTAGCAACGCATTCCATAGTTTGCGGATCAAAATTTTTATCTTGAGTTTCTACTGGCTTTACTCCTTCCTGTTCTAAAATAGTGATTAACTGTTTAACGCCCAAGGCTACACCTTCATCTTGAACATGCTTTTGGGCAAGCATTAGTGTATCAAGAATAGGTAATAGCCGCAAGATGAGATCACTACTGGCAGAACGGATCCAACTGGCTCTTTCCTCATTTATTCTTTTTTCCAGATTTTGATAGTCGGCCACAGCTCGCTTCCAGTTATTGATGGCCTCCTCAAGTTTTACTTTTTCCTCGGCTTTTTTTACCACGATTTGGCTACCTCCTCAATTAAATCCCCAAAATAGCGAACTGTTGGTATGATTGAGGAATATCGCAATCTGGCGGGTCCCAAAACTCCAATTGTTCCAGAATGTTTTTTGGGAGTCTTATATTCTACAAAAACTAAACTGCATTCGGAGAGTAAATCCGACCCTAATTGTTCACCTAAAATTATATTAATATCATCTTCCGGAGTAAATTTCTCAAATAAAGCATTAAAAAAGTCAAAACTATCAAGGACGGAAAGCACTCGTCTTGTTAGGCCAAAATCGTAAAACTCCGGCATCTCAAGCATGTTGGCATAACCGGCAGAATAAAGTAGTCCATCGTCTGTCGTGGCAACTGCCAAAGATTTAGTTTGTTCGGCCAGCTCTCGGGTTGCTTCCTGCAACAGCTTATCTAACCGCTCTCTGTAATCCCAGATTTTCTCCCGCATGGAAACTTCTTGGGCTACAGACAGCTTTTTTTCCTGCATTAATTCTTTAATATAAAAACGAAAAGACAGAGGCGTCGGTGTACGGCCGGCTGAAGTATGGGGTTTTTTTAAATAACCAAGGGTAGTTAAACTCACCATCTCATTACGCAGCGTCGCCGGAGAAACACCCAGATTATATTTTTTGTCCAAGGTTTCGGAACCAACAGGCTCACCGGTCTCGGTATATTCTTCAATAATGCTTTGCAAAATTTGCTTTTGTCTCTGTGATAAATCTGTCATAGTTAGCAGTATACTACCATGACTGCTAACATTTGTCAATACCTTAACTTTGTTCAGTATTGACCCTGAGCAAAGTCGAATGGGTCAAGGGGTGTAGTTAGGGCTTAAATAGCGTTCCGATAAAGTAACCAATAAGAGCTGCTACCATCCCTATGATGAGCAATTCTAAGCCTGAACGGAATGGCCGACCAACAGTCGCTTTTGCCTTATATACACCGGCTATAAAAAGTGTCGCTGCCGATACAATAAACGAAGCAGCTATTGCCTGAGGAACCAAAAGAAAGAAAAAAGGAGTAAGGGGGATAAACGAACCTATCATCGCTGAGACTAAAACAGTAATGCTACTTCTAATTGTCTGTCCTTCTTCAATTGGCTCAAGCCCAAGCTCTTCTCGCATCATGGTATCAAGCCAAACTTTTTCGTCAGATGTAATTTTTTGCACAATTTGCTCAAGAAGTTTTCCGCTGAAACCCTTTTGGCGATAAATTTCCCGTATTTCTTCCCGCTCAACTTCAGGCAAATCTTCCATTTCTTTTTTCTCCCGCTCTAGCTCCGAAAGATAGAAATCCCGCCGGGCCCGCATAGAAGTAAATGCTACCGCTCCCATAGAAACAGACTCGGCAAGGGTGGCAGCCAATCCTGCCGCCACAATAATTCGAGGTTCACCGGAGGCGGCAGCTACGCCTAAAATTACTCCCAATACATTGACCAGTCCATCCTGCCCTCCCAAAATGATATCGGCAAGATAAGAATTCTCGATATGAGGCTCTTGTTACATGTAAGTAGTATATACTCATCTTGCTTAAATTTACAATTTTAAGGTATATAATAAAATTATATGGTGGTCTTTTTGATTATTTCCGCTATTATTTCAGCTGTTGCTAGCGGAGTTATCATCTTTACTGGCCTACGTTCGACCGAACAACGAACCAGTACTCAAACTCAAGCCTCGACAGCTGTGGAAGAAGTAACAGCTACTGTAACAGTTGTTCCTACCGACCAACCGACACCCACCGCTACCCCCGCCACTATGCCATCCATCCCTACCGCCACTCCCATACCAATCGTTATCTCTCCTTATATGACTGCCACGAGTAGCGCCAATAAACAAAGCCTCTTTATTACCTTTGCGGCTGTTAATAGTTCCAAATCTGTCAGTTATAAAATGACTTATTCTGCCAGCAGTGGCGAAAAATCTACCCAGGGAAATATTACCTTTATTAGCAGTGATAAACAGGTAACTAGAGAAATTATCCTAGGGGTGTGTTCAAGCAGTAGTTGCACTTACGACACCAATATTAAAAATATGAAAATCGTGTCCACCTTTACCCTGCAGGATGGTACGACCAGCGAAATCACCTATCCCTACACTCTTTAGAATTTAACTTGTTCGAGGATGGCTGTCTGCTCTCCTGGCTTTTGACTAATTGAAATTGTTACCGTGGTTTTATCTTTAACAGCTCGAAAAATGAGTCCACTTTGTTGAGTAATTTGCCAGCCGTTTTTAGCAGCATTTTCTAGTAAATATTGATAGATTTGGGCTGGTTTGTCTTGGCTGGCAAAGCCGACGGCAAAATCAACTGGCGGTTGACTCTCCATTCTGATTACCTCGCTCTCGGGATAAACCGGAAAGTTAACCGGCGCCAATTTTGGCAGTTCCGGCGGCCGGCCGGGAATTACCTCGTAAACCAGCGCTTTTTGTTTATTTTGGTTATAAACATATCCCCCAGCTAACACCACTACTACCACTACCCCAATTATCAATAGTTTATTTTGTAAAAACATCTTTTTCAAAAGCATTTTTTCATTCCTCCATTTTCCATTAAATCAAATTCTATCTTTTGGCCAATAGCGGAAGAGGCATAAATCCGCAGTGGCGGTACTGACCCGTCCTGGCTAATCTCCTTAAGGGGAAGAGAAAATTGGACCGAGCTGGCAGACTTTTTCGCATTTAGGGGCTGCCAATTTTGCTGATTGCCAGGCGTTTCTTTAAATCCTCGAATGCCCTCTTTAGCAAAGTCAACTACATATAAAATATCAGCCCCATTTCTGGGAGTAAGCGGATTACTACCTCCGCCGCCACGGTCAAAACCTATCTCATAAGCTTGGGAACTATTTTCATCAAGCGCCGGTATGGGACCAGCCGCCTCAATATAAATATTGAGTAGGTCACTGGTTTTGGTAATTCTGGCAAAGCGAAGATCAGAACTGGCAATGGCGCCATTACTACCTGTTATAAAATCTATATGATCACCACTAGCATCAGTCAGAGTACAGCTGGGAGCTTCTGCCACCGATGTCACGGGTTTAGCTTCTTCATCTAACTTTTTCAAACCTTCTTTAAGGGCCTCATCTCCTCTTTTGATATCAATATTATATTTAGCTTTTAAATTATTATTAAAAGTTTCGTCAAAAAAATTGGCCACTTCGACCTGGCTTTTTTGTTCTAAAATCTTCCAGTCAATCCTAATGGCAGTTTCTCGAGTAGTGAGAGGGGGACTCTTTTCGTGGCAGTTCCAACGGGTCAACAAAAAACTAGCGGAAAAGTCATAATCGGTACTCTTTTCTCCCGCCTTTTCCTCCTCTTGCGAGAATAAACCTTCCAACCTAAAATCAGCTCGGCGGATAATGATGTCGTCTTGCGGTCCCTGCTTGTCTGGAATGTCGCAGTCTCGCGGACCATAAATAGTATCGCTGGCGGAAAAAAAGCTATCGTTTGGCTGTTTTTGAAAAATACTTATTAGCGGATCTGTAACGGCATTGATGCCGTCTTCCAATTTATGCCACAACCGAGCCAGTCCTTTGGCTTCGTCTCTGGCAATTTGTCTGGTTCTTATTTTTTCATCAAGAGCCAGAATTGCTTCTTTATCTGCCAGATTAGTCGCCCCACTCATGCTTCTGGTTAAGGACCAGTTGCGTTGTCCTTTAACCGACAGTAGAATTTTAGCCTGTTCTGCCTCAACTGCCCGTAGAAATGGCTGTGGCCAGCGCTGGAGATTTTCCGGCTTACCATGATAACCCCAGGAGGTGGGAGGATTATCTATCCCCAAAAAATTATCCGCCCGGGCAGGCTGGACCATGACTAAAAATAAAAAAGCAAAAATGACTAGTCTTTGCCAATAGGCAGTCACATTTCTACCGTATCAACTTATGTTGAAAAAGTCAATTGAATCTAGACTTACGTTGTCCTCCGTGCTAAAATACGCTTATATTCCGCGGTAGCTCAGTGGTAGAGCTGCAAACTGCGAGTCACTCAATATTGTACCAAGATCCATAATAATAAATAGTTGACGATTCATAGTTCGTCGTCGGATAATGCAAGTATGGGTTATGCGGGTAAGTTAGAGGAAAAAATTAAAGCTCAAAAATTACGCAGCCAAGGCTTGTCTTATGGTGCAATAATAAAGCAAATCAGCGTATCAAAAAGCACTATTAGCGAATGGTGTAAGGATATCAAATTAACCAAGGAGCAAAAACAAAAACTTCTAGAGAATAAATTATTTGGTCAAAAAAAGGGTTCAATTATAGCCGCTGATAACAAAAGAAGGGCAAGAATAGTTAGAACAAAAGCTATTTTTAAGGATGCAAAGAAAGAACTAGGGAGATTATCCAAGAGAGATCGTTTCATAGCCGGAATAGCGCTTTATGCGGGAGAAGGTTACAAAAACGACGGTAAGGGAGGATTTACAAATTCCGACCCTATTTTAATTAAATTTATGACTAAATGGTTCCAGGAATTTTGTCATCTCCCAATGTCAAAATTACGAGGAGCGATATGGATACATGATAATCTTGACGAAGTGGCCGCCAAGCGTTTTTGGTCAGATTTAACTAATATCCCCAAAGAACAATTTCATAAAACTTACATTGCTAAAAATAAAAAGGATAGTAAAAAAATCAGGAAAAATATTCACCAATACGGAGTGTTTGCAATAAAGTTTAGTGATTCGACAACACACAGACGCATCATGGGCTGGATTTCTGCTTTGTTAGGTGGTAAAATACGCAGGTACATTGATATTCCCCTGTAGCTCAATGGTAGAGCAATCGACTGTGTTAGCAGCCTCCGAAGGAAACTTCGGAGTGAGAAGCGGGTGAATTCAGGGAACGGTCCGATGGATATCGGACTAACCCTGAGCCAAGCCACGTTCAGTTTACATGAACGCGGAAGGTGCAGAGACTAGGTGATTACACCATTAAGCGCCCGCCACCTAAACCGAAAAACATGGTGATGAGATAGTCCATTAAGTGTAATCGATTGGTTAGAGGTCCGAATCCTCTCGGGGGAGCCAAATTGTCTTAATCTGACCCTTTTATGCTTAAATCCATAGGTTTGGTAGATAACATTTGGTTGGATGGTAAAATAAAACTCCCCATAGAACTTGCTGGGCGTTATCTAGTTCATGATTTTTACAATGGCAAGTATCCACATAAACTTGAACTACAAGAATGGGTGAAAAGCCAAAGTGAGTGGGGTAGGTATCCTATCATCTTTGAATTTAAAGATGAATATGAAAGAAAAGACCACAACGCCAAATACCAAACTTTAAAAAAAATAATATCTCTTGTAAGACTAGTAAACTACAACAGGATTTTCTTGCAACACGTAGTTTCTTTTGAAAATTCCCGTGTCACCATGTCTACTTCCAATGATGATTTTAGGCCGTCATCGTTTTTGGGTAAAAATGAAGAAATTACAAAAGAATCAATAGAAGAAGCCGAAAGAATTGTAAATCTATTTAAAAGAATAATTGATAAAAAACAGAATTTACGTTTGCCGAGGGTGGTTTTGTATTGGGATTCTAGTTCTTGTTCGGGGAGTTTCGAAAGGAAAGCAGTTGAACTTTTTACCGCTCTTGAGGCATTATTCACGACTGATTCATCTGAAATCAGCTACAAATTGGCGAATAGAGCTTCTTGGTTTATTGAAAGGTCCGATGCTGAAAAGCGCCGACAAGTTTTTGACGAAATTCGTAAAGGCTACGATCTTAGAAGTAAAATTGTTCACGGCGATGACTATTCGAAAAAATTTGATATAGAACTTGTAAAAAAACTACATTCACTAACAAGAGATGTAATATTAAAAATGCTTCAAAATGATAGTTTGCTTAAAAAACTTGTGAATAGAGATAAAGAGTTAATTAATGATTTTTACAATGATTTAACGTCAGGAAAAACAATCTAGACTTGATCTAGTTTAGAAAGCCTCGTTAATATCCTGATTTGTTTTAGTCTTTCTCGCGCTTGTTCAGCCCAGATTGGATTCTGAAAAACCTTGATAATACAATCAAAAGCATTAGTCAGATTAATACTAGGATTACGGAGCCCTCGACTGGCTCAGTGTAAACCAATTAGTACTTAATATACCAAGCTTGTTATTGTTGTGGGCTAGAGTATAATGGTATTATGAAAACAAAAATTGTCACTACGAATGCGCCAACTGCAACAGGACCATTTTCTCAAGCGGTAGTTGGTGAAAATTTAATCTTTACTTCAGGTTCTATATATCTGACGACTGAAGGGAAACTACTTGAAGGAACCATAGAAGTACAAATCCATCAGATTATGAAAAATCTGCAAGCCATTCTCAAAGAGGCGGGAGTAGACTTCTCAAATGTAGTTAAAACAACTATTTATGTTACAGATATGTCGATTTATGGAAAGGTCGATGAAGTTTACGGAACTTATATGTCAGACCCATTTCCTGCTCGTGAAGTTGTTTGTGTAAAGGAATTACCTCTTGGCGCAAAAATAGAAATAAGCATGGTTGCTATCAAATAGATTTTGTTTCGAGGCTGTTAAGTAGTAGCTATAGCCATACAAAGTTTAACTTTCTCTATTTTCTCTCTGATTTGAGCGATAAGCTGCGAAACAGCAAGCTATGCCCATATTAGCGTTACGATTCTCGAGCCAGATAGTGTATAATTGAATATATGGCAAAAAGAAATACGGGAGTTGGGAAAAGAAAGAGATCCCACTCGCACAAGACCAAGAAAAGGCTTGAGATAAAGCGTCAAATGCTGGCACAGAGAGCCAGTAAACACCGCCGCAAATAAGACTAATACCCTCCAGAGGCGGACAGGTCTTAGCCGCCGAGAGTTCGGGAGCTGAGTTGGTTGATATTTTTCAATTTTTTGGTATAATCCTCTTCCATGAGAAAAGAAGATTATTTTGCTATTGCAGGTGCAATTGCTATAGCTAGCGTAGCTAGTTATAAAGCCTGGGAAGATTCTACTGTCTCCGCAACAACAACATCTTTACGTGGCCCAGGTTATGCAATTACAAGAGGCTACGGAGAGCGGGAGGTAAAGATTGAAACTTTTACTTCCTGGAATGTTCGAACTCCAGTCCATGAAGGTGTTTGGATTGAGGAAGCTGTTAATAGACTTCAGGAACAGTGCGGACCGATAACAGGCATCGGCGGGATAAGAGCCAAGCCGCTCTTACCAAGTCCACGAGGACTGACAATGCAAGTATCGGTCCCAAATCGTGAAAGATGTTTCCCAAAAGAATAACTTCTTTCCTGTAACAAACTGCAAATTATGAAAACAATTTTTGGCAAGTTTTTGGATAGTCAGAATAGAAAAGGAGTGATTAAAATTAAACCTTTGGGTTTTGCTAAAAACAAGGTTAAACAACCCACTCTGCCTGGCTGGAAGGATGTTATTACCGAAATTGTCATTGATAAAAAGTATGCCCTGGGTTTGGACGGGATTGAGGATTATTCCCATGTCATTATTGTCTATTGGATGGATCAGGAAAAAGAATGTCATCTTAAACATCATCCCCAAGGCAGAGCAGATATTCCGTATGTGGGGATTTTTGCCTGCCGCTGTCCCCAAAGACCAAATAGAATTGCTATATCCACAGTGGAGCTTATCAAAAGATCGGGAAATAAATTAACAGTTAAGGGTCTGGATATTGTCAGCGGCACGCCCATCCTGGACATCAAACCCTATACCCCACAATATGATTTGGTCAAAGGTGCAAAAGTTCCCGAATGGGTGAAAAAGCTTGTATTCTAGAGGCGCGAGGCGAGCAGTCAGTCCTCAAAAATGGGAAAAATTCCTAGGTGGACAATCCACTTTTTACAATTTGTAATATTATGATTTTCTAACAAGATTCTTACCTTTTATTTATCAATCTTTAAATATGACTTAACTATACTTATTTTGATATGGCTAAATACGGAGAAAAAGCGCAGGAAAAGGTAGCTAAAGTTCCGGCACTATAGTTATATTATTATGGCAGATGAAACTAATATTGAGGAGATAACCACAGTTGAAAACCCATCTCCTGCAAAGGTTGTGAGGAAAGTTAGTAGGGTTATTCCATCACCAGTACAAACAGAACATCCTCAAAAAGTGTTTGAAAAGAAGAAAATAATCTTCCGTTCTTATCAAATCATTTGGTATATTTTGGGCATAATAGAGTTTTTACTAGTATTTCGTTTTATATTGAAAATGATTGGAGCAAATCCCCTTAGTGGTTTTACTGACTTAATTTATACCTTAAGTAATCCACTCGCCTTACCATTCACTGGGGTAGTGGCGCCAATGGTCAGTGGCGTTTCCGTGTTTGAATGGTCAACAATGATTGCTGGAATAGTATATTTATTATTGGCCTATGGGATTGTCCAGCTGTTCCAATTTATTAAACCCGTTACTCCGGATGAGGTGAACAAAGAAGTTGATGTAAATGCTTAAAGTTTTACTTATCATTTTAATTCTTCTTTGGTTTGGAGGATATTTAAGAGTTAGTGCTTTTACTATTCCTGATCTAGTTTTATTTAACATAAATGGTCAACCAATCACTTTATGGAATGTTCTGATCCTGCTTGTTATTGCATCAGTTATTGGTATATTACCCGGTCCTTTTAGAGGAATAGCTGGTGTTTTGTTTATTTTATGGATACTATCAGTTTTGGGGATAATAGCTTTCGGGGAACTTTCTTCAATGCTAGTAATTGCTATTATTGTAGGATTGATATTGTATCTAATTGGATTTAGATAAATAAACGTATTATGAAAAAAGCAATTGTGTTAACTGCTGATAGTCCTCAAAAAAAGTGGTTCGGCGAAGTTTACACTGAGTAGAACCGAAGTGCTCACCATTAAAATCACTTGACAAATAACTATTCTTATCCTTATATAGATATATTCAAATGTTTCAATAAATATGAAACCAAATAAAAAATATGGCCGGCTGGCCAGTGATGAGGCCATTCAAAAAACAGTACAAGCCTTAAGGCTTAATAATTTTCAGGTAGAAGTGGTGGCAACCGGAGAAGAAGCCAAAAAGAAAGCTTTAGAATTATTGCCTAGCGGAGCAGAAGTTTTTACCATGACTTCTCAAACTTTGGCAGCCATTGGGTTGGACAAAGAAATTAACGAATCCGGTAGATATAATCCTGTCCGCCCAAAACAGATGGCCATGGATAGAAAAACACAAAGTCGGGAGATGGCCAAACTTATAGTAGCTCCAGACTGGGTGTTGTCTTCTGTTCATGCGGTTACACAAGACGGCCATCTTTTAATTGCCAGTAATACCGGCAGCCAGCTCTCAGCCGAGGCTTACGGAGGAGGCAAGATTATTTTGATAGCGAGAACACAAAAGATTGTTGCTGATACACAAGAAGGGATAAAAAGAATTTATGAATACTCTTTGCCTCTGGAGGATGAGCGGGCGAGAATTGCTTATGGCATGCCCTCGGCCGTCAACAAAATCCTCATTATTAACAAAGAGGTTATGCCGGAAAGAATTACAGTTATTTTGGTTAAAGAAAAGTTGGGCTTTTAATCTAAATAATCTCTTAGTCTTTTACTCCTCGAGGGGTGTCTTAATTTTCGCAGCGCCTTGGCCTCAATTTGACGAATTCGTTCGCGAGTGACGGCAAATTCCCGGCCGACTTCTTCTAAAGTCCTTGTTTTACCATCCACCAAGCCAAAGCGATATTCCAGTACTTTTCTTTCACGATCCGACAATGTTCCCAAGACTTCCTGCATGTGTTCTTTGAGCAGCTCTCGCGAGGCAGAATCATAAGGAGTGGGAGCTGTCACATCGTGGATAAAATCGCCCAACCGACTGTCTTCCTCATCTCCTACCGGCGCTTCAAGACTGGTCGGCTCTTGGGAAATTTTAATTATTTCGCGGGCTTTTAGGGGATCTATGCCCATCACCGTAGCCACTTCTTCTGGCATTGGTTCGCGTCCCAAATCTTGCATTAGGCGTCTGGAGGTTCGTAAAAACCTGTTGATAGTTTCAACCATATGAACAGGGATGCGGATGGTACGAGCCTGATCGGCAATGGCCCGAGTAATGGCTTGCCTAATCCACCAGGTAGCATAAGTCGAGAATTTATAACCTCTTCTCCAGTCATATTTTTCAACTGCCCGAATAAGACCCTGGTTTCCTTCCTGGATTAGATCAAGTAAAGTCATTCCTCTCCCCACATATTTTTTGGCAATTGATACCACCAGACGCAGATTAGACTCAATTAATATTTTTTTAGCTGCCTTCTCGCCTTTCTCGGATTTTTTGGCCAGGGCAATTTCCTGCTCAAATTTGAGTAGCGGTACCCGGCCAATTTCTTTAAGGTACATTCGCACCGGATCTGATGCTCCTCCTTCTGTTAGGGTAGTTAAAACTACCACTTCTTTAGCCAACTCTTCAATGTTTTTTTCCTGCCCTTCTTCTGATAAAGACTCAAAGACGTCAATGTTGCCCCGAATCAGCCTGTCATACAGATCGTCAATCTCAACAATATGCTCTTCTGCTTTGGGAAAAACAGTTAAAATCTCGTCCTGGGTGATAAAACCTCTTTTTTTACCAAGGGTCACCAATTTTTGAGTTTCGGGCGACATCTTCATCTTTTTCATAAGCGATTAGATTTTAACATTAGAGGGGCTATTGTTCAAGCTAGAGAGTAAATACTCAATTGACTGGCTAATTCGCCAAAAGTTTTACGAAGCACTTCTAACTCACTCTCATTTTTGTCTTTTTCCGCCTGTCTTATCTTACTGGATAATTCCTGCATTTTTTCTTTGAGTAGCAGTTTTTTTAATTCACGGACTATTTTTTCTACTTCCGCTAAATATTCCCCGGCCAAGTCTAGTTTGGGAGGAAGCATCAGTAAAAAACTTCTGTCAACCGCCGGCACCAGCTCGGCCGGGAGTGCTACCACTAAATCTTTAATGGAAAATTTTCTGTCTTTATCTTTTTCCCAAAACCTTCTTAGCTCTTTAATTATTTTTTGATAAAGACTGCTTGTTGTAATATCCTCATCCAGCTTTTCCAGCAATACCTGTGGGGTGGGGTGCTGTAAAACCAGCGCCAATAGATACTCCAATAGTACTTCTTCCCTCTTTCTTTTATCTGCCAATGCTGCTGGCTGGGCGATTAACTGTTGATTTTTGTCTTGCCTAGCTACTTCTCTGGCCACCGATTCCTCTGATACTGATAACTCTTCAGACAGTTTTTTAATGTAATGGTTTTTGACAATCTCATTTCTAATTCTTCCCAAAAAGGGTACTACCTGCTCGCTGACTTTCTTTTTACCGCCGGCTTCCGTCCGGTCAAAATGCGATAGGGCGGATTTAATGATAAAATCGTACATGGAGAGAGATTTTTTGACAGCCTGCTTAAAAAGAGCCGGGTTTTCCTTGAGGCTTTCATCTGGGTCTTTACCGCTAGGCATTTCCACTACTTTAACCTGGAGGTTGGCATTTTCTAAAATTTCTATTCCGCGAAGGTTGGCTAATTCACCAGCTTTGTCTTGATCAAGACACAAGCTGATATTTTCTGTAAATCGGCTAATAAGATTAGCCTGATTTTGGGTCAAGGCAGTCCCTTTAATCGCCACCATATTCCCTATGCCGTGCTGAAAGCCCTGGATGACATCAAACTCTCCTTCTGCAATGACTACCGAGTCTTCTTTTTTAATAGCTTCTCGGGCTAAATCCAGTCCAAAAAAAAGATCTCCCTTGTGATAAATGAGCGTCTCGGGAGTATTAACATATTTGGCTCGCACTGAGCTTGCCGAAGGTGCTTCTTCTAACGTCCTACCGGCGAACCCGACAATATTTCCCCGATGGTCTTTTAAAGGAAAGATAATTCTACTGCGAAATCTATCACGCCCTCCTACCACCAACCCTGCTTGATCAAGATCGCGCATGGTATATTTCTTTTTATTAACTAGAAATTTTGCCAGAGAATTGGCAGCAGACGGGGAAAAGCCTAGCTTAAAAGTTTTAATCGCCCCTTGGCTGATGCCTCTTTGACCCAGATAATCCAGGGCTTTTTCTCCCACCGCGTGACTGGTCAAGAGATAATGATAAAATTCGCTGGCTAAATGATTTATCTCGTAAAGTTTTTGTTTTATCTTTGACCCCTCGCTGTCAAAATCTCTCTTTTTTAACTCCACACCGGCTTTTTGGGCCAAGGTGCGCAGGGCCTCGGGAAATTCCAGGTTTTCATATTTCATTAAAAAAGTGAAGATGTCGCCCCCGATCCCGCAACCGAAACAATGGAAAATTTGCCTTTCGGGAGAAACGGTAAAGGAAGGAGTTTTTTCGTTATGAAACGGGCAATTAACTCTAAAATTTCTGCCGGTTTTTTTTA
>CAYUJR010000003.1:0-2653 GCA_964445095.1 uncultured Gammaproteobacteria bacterium | reverse complement strand
GGTCATGTTTTGTTATATCTCCCCCTACGTATTCCATCAAAAAATAATAAACAGTTTTTTTAATTTTTTCTCCGGCAAAATTATACCAATAATTGACTGGATCCAGTTCTTTTGTTATCTTGCCAACCACGCCGGTCTCCTCCTCTACTTCCCTAACAGCTGCATCTTCTTTTTTCTCGCCTTTTTGCTTGTCTCCGATGAGACCCTTGGGAAAAACCCAGCCGTGATGTTGTGAATGTTGAGCCACTAGAATCAAGGTCCGACCTTGTTCTTTCTTAAAAACGACTCCTCCAGCTGAAAATTCAAACTTCATAAACTTAACCCAAATTTTACTGCAAAAAATCTATTAATACAAATCTATACTCTTGTAAAAAAAATTCTTAACAGATAGAATATCTATTATGAAGCTTGATTTTTTAACCTTTAATAACCAAGAGAATATTATTGATGGCGTTCGTCTACGCCAACTGGTGGTGCATAGAGACGAACGGGGAATGTTGGCCGAAACCCTAAGGGAAGATTGGCACGACGTTTTTCAAAAACCCCAGCTCCAATTTAATCAAAGCTATTATTCGGTGACCAACCCCGGTTTTGCCCGCGATAAAGACCAATGGCATGTCCATCCTAAGCAAGTAGATAGATTTGTGGTAATTAAAGGCAGGGCAGTAGTAGCGCTTTATGATGCCCGAGAAGACTCAAAAACTTATCAAACTCTCAATTTATTTTTAATGGGAGAGGGAAATGGGGATAACAACCAGTATCTTCTACTCATCCCTCAACGAGTCCTCCATGCCTTTTGTGTGGTGGGAAATGAGCCTTGTTATCTAATTAACTATCCCAGCCAAATTTATAATCCCCAAGAAGAAGGCAGAATTCCTTTTACAGAAGCCGGTGTCTGTTTTTCCGACAACACCCCTTTCTCTTGGGACATCATCCGCCAACAGTTCTAAGTTGGCGTCCTCGGCGGGAGTCGAACCCGCAACTGAAGCTCCGGAAGCTCCCGTTTTATCCATTGAACTACGAGGACCCTTGGGCGGAGGGTAGAGGATTTGAACCTCTGAGGGATTACTCCCACTGGTTTTCGAAACCAGCGCCTTACCGCTCGGCCAACCCTCCAAAACTGGCGTGCCCGAGAGGAATCGAACCTCCAACCGCCTGGACCGCAACCAGGTGTTCTATCCGTTGAACTACGGGCACAAGATATTTCCTGCTTATTGTATCTCATTGAAGCTTGAGGAGCAAATATTAGCTTTTTTCCAGAGGAAAGGTGTGAGTTAGCCAGTCAGCTGCTTTATCCATAAAAGTCCGCTCCACTTTTTCTCGATAAGGCAAGTATTTGATCGTTGCTTTTTTAACTTCCTCCTTGGAAATATTTCCTAATGTTAATACAATTAGTGTCGGTAAAAAGGTTCTGCTTCGTACCTCCAAGACCTCTTCCCCAAAATGTTTTTTAAAGTAAAAGTCATAAAGCTCATTCCACAGATAAGCTCTCTGGTCAATCACAATTCCTTGAGTGGTAATTTTGTGTTCCACATTGTGCGGAGAAACAGTTGATAAAACAATGGCCAAAAAGGTCAAGGCCCATACTGCCAAAATGAGGGCATATTGGCTAAAGAAAAAGAGAATAGCCGACACGAGAAGAACTATCGCCACCAAAGTGGCATAAAACTCTCGGCTTCTTTTCTTAAAAGGCCGGGAAGGTGAACTCCAAGAAAGTAAAGTTTTATCTTCAAAATGTGTTTCGTCCATGATATTTTATATTATACACTAAAAGCGGAGAGGGCGAGATTCGAACTCGCGATCCCGCTAAACGGAATATTGGTTTTCAAGACCAACCTGTTCAACCGCTCCAGCACCTCTCCAGTATTTAGGCGGAGGAGGTGGGATTCGAACCCACGCGCCCCTTTCAGGACACAGATTTAGCAAACCTGCACCATCAACCACTCGGTCACTCCTCCAGCATATTCCATTCTACCATAAATTTCATGGCCTATCTAGCCAGAGTCATGGCCCAGACTTTTTTAACACCTGCTCTTTTTAACACATTGGCACAAGTACGCAGCGTTGAGCCGGTAGTCCAGACATCATCTGTAAGAAGAACATAGGGGTTAGAATGTAGGATATAGTTAGATCCTAAAGAAAAGGCATTTTTTATGTTTTCTCTTCGTTCATCACCTTTTAGTTCTACTTGGGGCTTGGTATTTTTAGTGCGTCTTAAAATCCCGTTTATAAACTTTAGCTCTAGCTTTTTAGCAATAGCTTTCCCAATAAGAGTGGCCTGATTAAATCCCCTCTGCCGTTCCCGTTGCGGATGAAGCGGCACCGGCACTACGACGAAGTTTTTAAAAGGTGACACCTTGTTCAAGGTGTCACCTTCACACACACCTTCACGCAATAATATAGTGGCTAACTCCGTCAGGTACGGTTTGTATTTCAAGCGTTTAATGACTTGCTTAATCGGTCCATCGTAGCGGAAAAAAGAAATTAAGCCATCTGGGGAATATCTTGTCTTGCAGCCGGGGTGAGTTTGGCCGTTAAAGGAAACTCGCTCGCACATCGGGCAAATTCCATCTTCAACTGACCTGATTTTAGCCTGGCAGTCTTGACAAAGAAAACTGCCAAAGCTATTGCAATTAACACACCGTTTGGGAAA
>CAYUJR010000002.1:69787-92728 GCA_964445095.1 uncultured Gammaproteobacteria bacterium | reverse complement strand
TTTAACTCTAAAATGGCTTTTTGCAGTTCGGCTTGGGCTAGGGCAAAATCTTGCTTGGTTGACCTTTCCTCCATCAGCTTTTCCGCCCTTTTCTTGGCTTCTTCGGCTTGAACTACCGCTACTTCTTCAGCGCGGACCGCATAATCTGCCAAGATATTGACATTATCATTTAAAACTTCCAGAAAACCGCCTGTAACTGCTAAATAGGAGTCCCCGCTACCTTTTCTTATCATTATTTCACCCGGTTTAACTTTAGTAAAAAGGGGTATATGCCCTGGCAAAATGCCCAGGTCTCCTTCTGCTCCGGGCGCTACCACCATATCCACCTCATCTGTATAAACAACTTTTTCCGGTGTAATAATCTCTAAATGCAGTTTTTTCATGAGCCAACGGTGAGACTCGAACTCACGACCGACTGTTTACGAAACAGTTGCTCTACCCCTGAGCTACGTTGGCGAGTTAGAGCAGCCGCCACTTTATTAACTAATTTTACCGCATTTTCCTCTAAAATAATAGTGGGTCGCTTTTTGGTGCTGATTTGGTTAATTTTATCTATTAGTAATTCTATCCCACTGCCGCTCTTGAGAAATCCGATAACTTTCTTCTCATCATAGGCAATGGTTAACTCATTGAGCGTGCCCGTTCCGCCACCGATGATAATCACAGCATCAGCACTTCTAACCAACACCACATTTCTTCCCTTCATGCCAAACCCGGTAAAAATAATCACATCATAAGCGTCTATCGGTTTTTTATAAAGTGAGGTATGTTCTTCTTTATTTTCGGCCGGAGAAATACCAACCGTTTGCCCGCCTTTGCTTTTGGCACCCCTAGCAGCTTCATAAGAATAGCCGGTCGTGGCGCCGCAGAGAAGAACTGCTTTTTTTCTGGCAATTTCTTGACCTACCTTAAATGCTCGCGCTAGCAGATTTTTATCAAGTTTGCCACTGGCCGATCCGCACACGGCTATTTTGGGTAATACCATATTAATATTCCACTGTTTGGCCTATTCTGTTTCCCCAATTTCGGGGATCGTTGTTCCAATCTTCCACCAGCTTTTTTTCTTTATCGTTGATAAGCCCGAGTTTTTGGGCCATTAAAATTACAGCCTCCAAATTAGTCAAGGTAAAAAGATCAATTCGCATCTTTTGATAAGCGTTTTTAGCCTCTTTTAACTGATAGTTAAGAATGGCTAAGCAGGTATCAACCTTGCCTCCCGCGGCTTGAATGGCCTTAACTGCTCCCAATGAGCTTTTGCCAGTACTAATTAAGTCTTCTATTAACAGAACTTTGACTCTTTTGGGTAACAAACCCTCCACTTGCTTTCCTTTTCCATGATCTTTTTTTTCACTGCGGACGTAAACCATAGGCAGATTTAATAACTCTGCCAGCCAGGCGGCCGGAGGAATTCCCGCAGTTGAGGTACCGGCGATAATTTCCGGCTCGAGCCCTTTCTCGTGAATTAAATTAGCCATATAAATGGTGATTTCCTTTCGCTTAAGGGGAAAACCCATGAGCAGTCGGTTATCCGTATAAATAGGCGAGATGATACCACTGACAAACTTATAAGGTTTGTTTGGTGAGAGAGTGACCGCTTTAATTTCCAGCAGTAATTTGGCCACACGTTCTGCTAAGTTAAGTGAATTATTAGCCATATCTTGCCTGATTGATAATGTCACGCGTCTGCCTAGCTTTGGCTCTGACTGACTTATCATAGATAATAGCTCGTGATGCATTACAAATCAAGCCCTGTTTATTTTTATCAATGCCTGATAAGACTGCCTCGGTTGTTTTGGCTCCTTGAGCGCCTATTCCGGCGGTTAAAATAGGGGTGTTGGGAAAAAGGTATCTGATATTTTTCAATTCGCCAGGATAAGTGGCACCTACGAATAGTCCCAGATTGTTCCTTTTCCATTTAGCAATCTCCTTGGCAACCCGCAGATAAAATGGCTGGTCATTGACTTTTAAGTCATAGAACATACCGGAATCGGGATTGGAGGTTTTAATAATAAGAATAGTACATTTTTCAGGATATGCAAAAAAGGGCAGCAGCGAATCGAGTCCGTATTGAGGATAAACTGTCGCCGCGTCAACGTTCCAATATTCAAAAACAGCCCGGGCATACATTTTGGCAGTATTACCAATGTCGGCCCGTTTGGCATCTAAAATAATGGGGATATCCGGATAATTCTTTTTAAGATAATCTATAGTTAATTTTAACTGTTTCAATCCGTTCAGACCATACGCTTCATAAAAAGCGATGTTGGGTTTATAAGCGCAGACTAAATCATGTGTGCTATCAATAATAGATTTATTGAAAGAAAAAATCGGTTGACTTTTTTTTCGTAGTGCCGAGGGGATTTTGGGAATTTCCGGGTCCAGACCGATACAGAGTAGGGAATTATTTTTATTCACGGTATTTTCTAACTTTGTCTTAAAATCCATACCGTTACTTTTTCTTTTCCGCTACCTCATCAATTCCTCCCACCATATAAAAGGCTTGTTCGGAAACGCTGTCGTGTTTTCCCTCCAGAATTTCTTTGAAACCGTTAATGGTATCCTCCCTTTTGACATACTTTCCCGGTCGGCCGGTATAGGGTTCTGCTACATACATCGGCTGGCTTAAAAAGCGCTGGATTTTGCGGGCCCGGGAAACTGTTAATTTATCCGCGTCAGATAATTCATCAATTCCTAAAATAGCAATAATGTCAGACAATTCCTTATAGCGCTGCAACACTTTTTGCACGCCGTGAGCTACTTCATAATGGTCTTGGCCAACAATATGCGGGTCAAGCATACGGGAAGTGGAAGCCAACGGGTCTACGGCCGGATAAATTCCCTGTTCGGCAATCGAGCGCTCGAGAGCAATAGTTGAGTCCAGATGTCCAAAAATAGTCACTGGGGCGGGATCAGTATAATCATCTGCCGGAATGTAAACCGCTTGAACAGAAGTAATAGAACCTTTTTTAGTAGACACAATTCGCTCCTGTAGCTGTCCCATCTCAACAGCCAATGTTGGCTGATATCCGACTGCCGAGGGAATTCTCCCCAAGAGAGCCGAAACTTCACTGCCTGCCTGGGAGAAACGAAAAACGTTGTCAATAAAAAACAGTACATCTTCATTTTTTTGATCTCTAAAATACTCAGCCATGGTTAGGGCTGTTAGCGCTACTCGCAGTCTATTACCCGGCGGCTCATTCATCTGTCCAAAAACCATGACTGTTTTATCCAGTACTCCGCTTTCTTTCATCTCCAACCACAGCTCATTACCTTCGCGGCTACGCTCACCCACACCGGCAAAAACGGAATGACCCTTATGGGCAAAGGCAATATTGCGGATTAATTCCTTGACAATAATGGTTTTTCCCACGCCCGCGCCGCCAAAAATAGCAATCTTTCCTCCTTTAATAAAAGGCGTTATCAAATCAATTACTTTCAGTCCGGTTTCTAAAATTTGCGGCTTGGTGATCAAACTGGTTAATTCAGGGGGTCTTTTATGAATAGTCTCTAGTGTAACCTTTTTCGAGTCAATTTTTTCCAAGTTATCTATTGGCTCTCCTAAAACATTAAAAAGCCTGCCCAAGGTTTTTTCGCCAGTGGGCACTTTAATCGGTGACCCGGTCCTTTGAACCTTCGTGCCCCGTCCCAGCCCGTCAGTTGAACCTAAAGCAATCGTTCGCACATCCCTCTCTCCCAGCAAAAAAGCCGTTTCTAAAATTAAGCCTCCTTCTGCCTCCAGCGCTTCGTAGATGGCTGGTTGGTTAGTTGGAAAACGAACATCAACTACCGGTCCGGAAATTTTAATGATAAAACCACTACTTTTAGTCATAGAGAAAGAGCGCTCCCCGCTCTGGCAATATCCAAAATTTCATTGGTAATTTTTTCCTGCCTGGCCTTATTGTAAGCCAAAGTTAACTCTTCAATGACATCTTGGGCATTATCGGTGGCATTTTGCATGGCAATCATTCGAGCAACTTGTTCGGAAGCAAAACTTTCCTGTACTAACTGGAAGAGGCGACTTTCAAGATAATGCGGCAGCAAACTCTCCAGCACTCGAGCCGTATTTGGTTCGAAAAGATAATCCTGCCCGCTTACTGCCGGCTTGGCATCCTCAATTTGTATCGGCAGCAGTTTTTCAATAGTGACCTTCTGCGTAAAAAAATTTTCGAACTTGGCGTAAAGTACGAAAACTTCGTTAAATTCTCCGATGATTTTGACTATTGGCACAATTTGGGAAAATTCAGGTTGTGATACGCCCATGGGAAAATCGGCAATTACTTTCTCGCCGGCCACTCTGCTTGCTAATTTTTTACCGACCGTCAGGAATGTCAAATTTTTACCGTCCTTAAAGGCTATTAACTCGCGCCTTAAGTTACTGATAAGCGAACCGCATAAGCCTTTATCCGGTGAAATAGCAACTAATAATGTTTTTTTTGCCTTAAGCTCACTCGTGAGATAGGGATGAGAAAAATCTTCCGGCAGGCGTCCCAGGAGGTTTTTTACCATAAAGGCTAGCTTATCCGCGTAAGGCCTGGTCTTGAGCGTATTAGCCTGAGCCTTTTTAGTTTTGGAGGCTGCCACCATTTGCATTGCCCGAGTAGTCTTAGCAATATTTTTTGACACCTTAATTCTTCTATTTAAAGTTATTAGATTTGCCATATTTTATTTTTAAAATGTGTAATCGCTTTTTGTAAATCTTTTTCTATCTCCGAACTCATCGCATCAGCATTATCGATTTTCACCAAAAGTTTTTCTTGAGAATCTTGCATAAATTGCAAGAACTCCTCTTCAAATTGCCGACATCTGGTAACTTCTACATCATCCAGAAAGCCTTTGGTGGCTATATATAATATTAAGACGAGTTCCGTTTCCGTTAAAGGCGAGAATTGCGGCTGCTTTAGGATTTCCGTTAAACGAGCGCCTCTTTCCAATTTTTCTCGAGTCGCTTGGTCTAAATCACTGCCGAATTGACTAAAAACGGCTAGCTCTCTATATTGAGCTAGTTCTAGTCTTAAAGGGCCGGCTACTGTTTTTAATTTTTTGGTTTGAGCGGCGCCTCCCACCCGAGAAACAGATAAGCCAATATTGACCGCCGGCCGGATACCGGCATAAAACAAGTCGCTCTCTAGATATATCTGGCCGTCGGTGATAGAGATGACATTGGTCGGAATGTAAGTCGAGATATCTCCGCCGTGTGTTTCAACAATTGGCAGGGCGGTGAGCGAACCGCCGCCAAATTTCTTTGATAATTTACATGATCTCTCCAAGAGCCGGGAGTGTAAATAGAAAATATCTCCCGGATAGGCTTCCCGACCGGAAGGTTTTTTTAAGATTAAAGAGATTTGCCGATAAGCCCAGGCGTGTTTAGTCAAATCATCATAGACGATTAATACATCTCTTCCTTGCTCCATAAAGTACTCGGCAATACTGCAGCCGGCATATGGAGCAATATACTGCAGTGATGGCGGCTCGGAGGAATTAGCGCTGATAATTACCGTTCTTTGAAGCGCTCCTGCTTCTTTTAGCTTTCCCACGATTTGAGCAACATTGGACTGTTTTTGCCCAATTGCCACGTAAATTGAGATGACATCATCTTGATTAAGAATGCTGTCTAGAGCGATGCTGGTTTTACCGGTTGAGCGATCACCGATAATTAGTTCCCTTTGGCCGCGTCCGATGGGAATTAATGAATCTATCACCTTAATACCTGTCCTCAGTGGTGTATTAACCGGAGCGCGCTGGGTCACGCCGGGAGCAATTTTCTCGATAGTCATGGCCTTTTTAGGCTTTATTAAATTACCGCCGTCAAGCGGCAAACCCAGAGGATTTATCACCCGACCCAATACGTCTTCTGAGACTCCTATTTCTAGTATTTTGTTCGTAGATTTGACTTTTGTATTTTCCCGGATCATTTCAAATTCACCAAAAACAATCGCCCATACCTTGTCTTCGTCAAGCTCAATTATCTGACCTCTGATATTCCCTTCAAAAACCACCTCTTCTCCCAATTTTGCCCTACCTAATCCTAAAATAGAAACTACTCCGTCTCCCACCGCTAAAACCCGACCTTCATTTTCAAATTTTGGTTCAAATTTAAAACTAGCCAGCTTGCCCTCTATTTCTTGTAAAACTTCTTCGATTGTAATCATAAAGTGCTTTCCAGTCTCTTGAGTAATCCGTTAATAGACATATCAAAAACATTATTGTCAAAAGTCACTCTTATTCCGCCTAATAATTCTTTGTTTTGGGCAAAAATAATCTCCCGATCTTTAAAATTTTTCTTAAAAAAAGCCGCTAAGTTGTTTTTGGTCCACATAGAGCCAAGTGGCGTCTCGACCAACATTTTTTCTTTTTCTCGGGCAATTTTTAAAAGCAAAAGATAGTTTTTTAACTCACTACGGGAAAGTCGGACGGCAATTTTCTTGATTTTTTTCCAATCCAGCTTCCCGCCGGTTTTACTCAAATCAACCAATTGCTTAATATTTTTTTTCATTGCACCACTTTAATTTTCTTGTATAGATTACTTACAATTTTTTTGTTTTCTTCTTCTGATAAAAAACTTTTTAGGGTTCTCTCTATAATGGATATGGCAATTCTGGCGGTCTGTTGTTCTAAATCTTTTTTAAGCTTTGTACCTTCTGCCAAAGTAGCTTTTTGGGCCTCTAATAAAATCCTAGCCCCTTCAAGTTCAGCCTTTTCCCTCATTTTTCCTGCCAACTCTTCACTTCTTATCTGACTTTCGCCCAGTAGTTTTTTGGCTTCGGCGTGGGCTTGACTTAAAATTTCCTTTTGAGTCGTTTTGGCTTTTTCCAGTAATTCCTCGCCTTTTTGGGCAGCTTCAAGCCCTGACTTAATTTTTTGCTCACGTTCTCTCAAAAAAAGTAAAATCTTTTTTAAGAAAAAGCGATTTAAAAGGTAAGCTAAAATTAGGAAATTAACAGTCTGCGCCAAAAGCAGCACAGGATCAATTCCAAAATTATTTATAATTTCCATTGTAAAATTCTATCCGGTAAATGCCAGTAGCAATGAATAAATAGCAATAGCCTCGGCAAAAGCCATCCCCAGCAACATGGCCGGTAGTACTCTTCCGGAGCTTTCCGGATTTCTGCCAATTGCTTCCATCGCTTTGGCTCCAATAAGACCAATGGCAATAGCCGGACCAACACCTCCAAGAGCAATGATTAATCCTCCGGCAATTTTAAATTCCATAAGTTTTGAAAATTCACCTCCCCTCATGACTTCCTTCCTGGTGAGTCATGGTCAGAATAACCATAAAAACCATGGTGAGAATAGAAAAAATCAGAGCCTGAACAAAACCAACCACCAACTCTAAAATTAAAAAAGGCAGCGGTAAAATAAAAGCAAAGAGCTTGGAAATAGTAGTCAGCACCGCCTCTCCGGCGAAAATATTGCCAAAAAGCCTAAAGGAGAGTGAGATAAGCTTGGTAACTTCCGACACTAATTCCAAAATTCCCACAAAGAGATTAATAGGATTAAGTGAAAAAAAGCGACTTAAATATTCACGCCATCCCAAAGTTTGGACGCTTAAAGCATGAGTTACGACCAGTGACACAATTGCCAGGCTCAAGGTCATATTAAGATCGCTATTAACGGGCCGCAAGAGAGGAATAAAAACTCTATGTCCTTCTTGAAACATAAAAAAACCGAGCGTGCCAAAGCCCGGTAATAGCCCAATTAAATTGGCCGCCAGAATAAAGAAAAAAAAACTGGCAAACCACGGAAAAATCTTGACTACCCGCGAGCCAGCCAACTGAATATTAAAATTATAAAGCACTTCTACCGCCGCTTCTGCCATGTTTTGAGAAAGATTTGGTACTAATCGTAGGGTCCGGGTAGCAAGAAAAAAAATTAATAACAAAAATAAAGTGGTAAAAATTGAGGTGATTAAAGAATTAGTGATAGAAAAACCACTAACCACAAAAATCGTTTCCGGTTTAAGAGCAACTTCCATGCCATTTTATTTTAAACAAAGCCCGCACTACTGTCAAGAAGAAAAAGGCTTTACTTCCTCGACAATTACTACCACTCTTTCTCCTTTACTGTCAATCCGTCCGTCAACAATCACGATGTTATCTTTAGCCCAAATCTCACGCGTTTTAGAATAGGTCTTGGGGAAAATGACGCATTCCAAAGCCATTCCCAGTTCATTTTCAAGTGCGGCAAAAGCCATTTCCTGGCCGTTTTTTTTAGTGTAAATAATTCTAACTTTACTGACTAATCCGCCTATTTTAATTCTAGCGCCATCTTTTCCTTCAAGAACCGTAGGAAAATCTTGAGTGACTAAATTTTGCTGCTTGGCAAGTAAATTAAACAGCGGATGCTCCGATAAATAAAATCCCAATAGTTCTCGTTCAAAACTAAGTAATTCATTACGAGAAAATTCTTCAATATCAATTAAATTGGGACCGGCCGATTTTACGTCAGCCTCGAAAAAACTAGTCTGACCACTGCTTTGATTTTTTCTTTCTCGGGACGCGCTACTTGTTACTTTAGAAAGAGAAGCAAGTAAAACTGCTCGTTTGCCAAAAGCATCCATCGCCCCAGCCTTTATCAGACTCTCGAGTGTTTTTTTGTTAACCTTGGCTAAATCAACTCGCTGGCAAAAATCCGACAAACTATTAAACATGCCCTTTGCCCTACCTTTTAAAATACTGTAAATTGCAGCCTCTCCCACATTTTTGATGGCAGTCAAACCAAAGCGGATTTTACTACCATCTTCAATGGAAAACTCGGTATCTGATTTATTAATATCCGGAGGCAAGACGGTGATTTTCATGCGGCGGCATTCGGAAATAACTTGCGAAATTTTTTCATTTTTGACAGGACCGGTCGACCCGCGAGATTCAGCAGTCAACAGAGCAGTCATGAATTCGACCGAAAAATTTGCTTTCATATAGGCCGTTTGATAAGCAATTAAACCATAAGCCGCGCTGTGGGCTTTGTTAAAACCGTAGCCGACAAATTTCTCTATTAGGGCAAAGGCGTCTTCGGCCACTTTACGGGTGTAACTGTTTTGTAAACACCCTTTGATAAATTTATCATTTTCTTTTTTCATCAGCTCCGGTTTTTTCTTGCCAATGGCTTTTCGTAAATTATCGGCTTCAGCCAGAGTGTAGCCGGCCATAACGTTGGCTATCTGCATACATTGCTCTTGATATAAAGCAATGCCATAAGTTTCTTCTAAAATTGGTCGCAGATTAGGATGAAGATATTTAATTTTCTGCGGGTTTTTTTTAGCCGCGATAAAGTCATCTATCCAGTTCATGGGGCCGGGACGAAACAGCGCCACATTAGCAGCTAAATCGGAAATTCTCGAGGGTTTAAGATCGCGAGCCACTCGGCGCATGCCGGCCGACTCGATTTGGAAAATTCCGGTGGTTTCACCGCTGGAGATTAATTGATAAGTTTTCGCGTCATCAAGCGGTAATTTGGAGATATCTATTTTAATGTTTCTATTTTTATCCACGAACATTATGGCATTCTGCAAAATAGTTAAATTCCGCAATCCCAAAAAATCCATTTTTAGAAGACCAATGGCGCTATCGGAAACATTAAGATCCAGGTCGTACATATCATATTGAGTAATTATCCGCTCGCCTTTGACCTCGCGCTGGAGCGGGGTGTACTCGGTTAGGTCTTTATCGGCGATTACCACACCGGCAGCATGAGTTGACGCATGACGAGCCACCCCTTCAAGTTTTCTTGCCAAATCCAAGAGTTTTCTAGTTTCAGGTTCATTTTGATAAGCGCTTGACAATTCGGGACTTTGCTGTAGTGCTTTATCTATAGTCATGGCAAAACCATAAGCACCGGGGGGAATCATTTTGGCAATGCGGTCTGGATCTTTATAGATCATTCCCAAGGCTCTACCTACATCTCGCACTGAACCTCTGGCCTCCATCGTCCCAAAAGTGATAATTTGGGCTACTTTATCGCTGCCGTATTTTTGCGTCACATAATGAATTACCTCATCTCTTCTATCATCGGCAAAATCGACATCAATGTCGGGAGGAGAAGGTCTTTGAGGATTTAAAAATCTCTCAAAAGGAAGCTTATATTCTAAAGGATCTAGTTCGGTGATACGCAAAATGTAGGAGATAATGCTTCCTGAGATGGAACCTCTGCCCGGACCAACGGCAATTCCATGCTCCTTGGCCCAATTAACAAAATCCTGCACAATTAAAAAGTAGGTGGAATAGCCCTTTTGGGTGATAACTGACAACTCGTAATCAACCCTTTCTTTAATTTCATGAGTCAACTTTTTATAGCGACCGCTAATTCTTTTATAAACCAATTTTTGTAAAAACGAAGCAGGTGTTTCTTTTGGAGGAACGGGGAAAATCGGCAAAACCCATCGGCCTTTTTCTATATTAATGTTTACCATCTCTGCTATTTTTACTGTATTTTCTATGGCCTCCGGGTGCTGGATAAATAAACCGGTCATTTCTTCGCTCGAGCGAATATAAAAATCAGGGGAACCAATCATGGAAAGTTTTCTGTTTTTGTTTAGAATTGTATTTTGAGTTTGAATACAAAGCAAAGTTTCTTGAGCTTGAGCATCAGCCGGATGAATATAATGGCAATCGTTGGTTGCTACTAAAGGTATTCCCAGCTCGGTTGATAAGGCAATTAATCGCTCGTTGACTACATCTTGATCATGATTATTTTGATGTTTTTGAATTTCTAAATACAAATGGTCTTTGGGAAAAATTTTAGACAGTTTTAGGGCTTTTTCCTTAGCTTCAGCTAGCCGATTATGTAGCAGCGGTTCGCTAATGTAGCCATTAACACAAGCGGTCAGACAAATTAACCCCTCGCTATATTTTTGCAGCAGCTCCAAATCAATTCTTGGCTTATAATAAAACCCTTCAAGATGCGAAACTGTAACTAATTTTATTAAATTCTTATAACCGATATTATCTTTGGCAAGCAGTATTAAGTGATTCTGATCGGCATCGTGATCTGCCTCTTTATCTAAATGGCTTCTTTTGGCCATATAAACTTCACAGCCGATGATGGGTTTAATTCCTATTTGCTGGGCGGCGTTAAAAAATTTTATTGCCCCGTATAAAGCGCCGTGGTCGGTGATGGCTATGGCTTTCATCCCCAGTTCTTTGGCCCGAGTAAGCATTGCCGGAATTTTTGACAATCCGTCAAGCAGGGAAAATTCAGAATGGTTATGCAAATGCACAAAATCCGCCATAGGTTTATTCCCGTAAGGTAGGATTAAACATTATTCTATTTGCTCTTTCTCCTCCTTGTTTTGCCAATGTTTTTGCCTTATACATTGCTTCTTCTGCATCTTCTATAGATTGTTCTGGATTATTAAGATTAAGCATTGTGGCACCTGCTCCCACGCTTACACCTCGCATCTCCAATAACGGACTTAGCCTATTCCATGCTGCCATAATCCCGTCTGAGTCTGTATTTGGCAGCAAAACGAGAAATTCATCTCCTCCCCAGCGAGAAGAAATATCAATTGAACGAAAAGCTTCTATTAACGTCCCCGCCAATCCCCTTAACTTTCTATCTCCCTCTGCATGTCCTATTGTGTCATTTGTTTCTTTTAACCAATTTAAATCTATATACATTAGGCCTATGTTGTAACCAATTCTTCTTGCTCTATTTATTTCCTCTTTTATCCTTTCTTCCATAGCTTCTCTGGTTAAAAGTCCTGTCAGCTTATCATGGTCAGCCATTAATAGCTCTCCTGCAAAACGTTTTCTTGCCTTTTTAAAAGGCCCCGTACCTGGTTCAATACCGCTTTCTTCCAGTATTTGCCCTGCTCGCTGTCGCTTTGTTCTGTATTTACTAAGCAATCCCATTAATTTATTTTGCCTACGTGGTGCTAATTCTGATTGTACTTCGCTCATTTTTCCTCCTTTATTTTTTTTATAATTTTTTCTCTGACAATTTTAGCATCTATTTTTTCTTTGAAGTTTCGCATCACTTGTCCTACTAAAAACATTATAGCTTGCTCTTTGCCTTTTCTATAATCGCTTACAGCTTGGGGATTGTCAAGAAGAACTTGGGCAATAACTTTTTTCAATTCTTCCTCATTAACAGTAACTGCTGTTGTCTGACTAATTATCATTTGAACTAATTGCGCCGGCAAGACTTTTTCCATATCAACTTTTTTGTTAATAATGTAATTAGCAATTTGCTTGCCCTGAGCGAAGTTGAAGGGTTTCTTGTCACCTGTTACTCCCTGCGCAACGCGGATAGACTCTTCGTAATAATCAGCTGTTTCTTTTTCGCGGGTGAGAATTTCCGCGTCATAGTCGGGGAGTCCGTAATCTTTTTTAAACCGGACTAACTTAAAATCTGGCAATTCCGGCAACTGCTCCCTTACTTTTTCTACTTCCCTTACCGTCCAGCGGATGGGCGGTATGTCCGACTCGGGAAAATAACGGTAGTCATGCGCCTCTTCTTTCCCCCGCTGGGGGAGTGTGGAATTTTTTTCTTCACTCCAGCCTCTGGTTTCCTGCTTTGGGGTCTCCTCTTTCTTTAGTAATTGACGCTGTCTGTTAATCTCAAAATTTATCGCCTTCTCCACGAAGCGGAAGGAATTAATATTCTTCACCTCCACTTTGTAATTTGGTAATTGGTATTTATTGGTAGTATTTGTATTATTGGTAGTATTACACGAGCGTAGCGAGACGTTGGGTTCCAGTCTCATGTCTCCCCTTTCCATATCGGCATTACTGACTCCCAAATAACGGACAATCTGCTGAATTTTTTTCAGATATTCTACGACTTCTCCTGCGCTCTCAAAATCCGGCTCTGTCACGATTTCAACTAATGGAACTCCCGACCTATTAAAATCAATTAACGAATAGTTTTGAGTTCCAAACTCATGTATGAGTTTGGCTGTATCTTCTTCCATATGAACTCGTCTTATTCTAATCCTTCTCTTTCCCTCTTTTCCTTCTACTTCCATCCAACCCTTGACGCAGAACGGTTTATCATACTGACTAATCTGATAGCCCTTTGGCAAATCCGGATAAAAGTAATTTTTCCGGTCGAATTTTGAGAATTCGGGAATCTCACAGTTGAGCGCCAGTCCAACCATCACGCACCACTCGATAGCTTTTTTGTTGGGAACCGGCAACGCTCCGGGAAGCCCTAGACAAACCGGACAAACATGGGTGTTTGGCTGTTTCCCGAAATAGTCGGCCGAACACCCGCAAAACATTTTGCTTTTAGTTTTTAACTCCACATGCACTTCTAATCCTATAACCGGCTGATATTTCATAATTTAGGTTTTTGTTTATACCAATCTGTTGCTTGTTCATATTGATAGCCAACATTTAATATCCGTGACTCCGAGAATTGAGGACCGATTATCTGCATGCCGATTGGCAATCCGTTTTGCGAGAAACCGCAGGGAAGAGCGAGGGATGGAACACCGGCCAGATTAATAAGTACCGTATATACATCAACCAAATACATCTGTAAGGGGTCGTTTACTTTCTCCCCTATCTTAAATGGTGGAGTTGGTGAAACTGGTCCAATAATCACATCGCATTGAGTAAACGCCTTCTCAAAGTCTTGCTTAACCAGTGTTCGTACTTTCTGCGCTTTTAAATAATAATGGTCGTAGTATCCGGCCGAAAGCGCATACGTTCCCAACATAATCCGCCGTTTGGCCTCATCCCCAAACACTTCCCGAGTGTTACCAAAACGAATACCATCATACCTTGCCAAATTAGAACTGGTCTCGCTGGGGGCAATAATATAGTAGGTAGCAATGCCGTATTCTGTAGATGGAATGGAAATATTAACAATTTTCGCCCCTTGTTTTTCCAGGGTTTTGACAGCCGCCATAATCGCCTCTTTGACTTCACTATCCAAACCTTGGCCATAAAATTCTTTGGGTAAACCGATTTTTAAACCTTTAATTCCCTTTTTTAAACTATTCACATAATCTGCCGTCTCCTTTGGCGAGCTGGTAGCGTCTTTTTGGTCCTTTCCGGCGATAATTGATAAAAGTAAGGCTAAATCCTCAACGCTCTTTCCCATCGGTCCCATAGAGTCAAGAGAGGAGGCATAGGCAATGGCCCCGTATCGTGAAACTCGACCATAAGTAACCTTTAACCCTGCTGTTGAGCAGAAAGAGGAGGGCAATCTAATAGAGCCGCCGGTATCTTCGCCTATTTCAAAAATAGTCATGTCAGAAGATAAGGCCGCAGCCGAACCGCCGCTTGAACCCCCGGCCACCCGCTCCATATCCCAGGGATTTTTAACTGCTCCAAAATCAGAATTTTCGGTCGAGGCCCCATGCCCCCAGGCATCGCAGTTGGTTTTGCCAATTAAAACCGCCCCCGTTTCAAGTAACTTCTGATAAACAGTGGCGTTGTAAACCGGGTAATAATTATCTAAAACTTTTGATCCGGCAGTAGTCCTGATACCGTTGGTCGAATACACATCCTTCATGGAAAAAGGAATTCCTAAAAGTGGAAATTCACTTAGTATCTTAATATCTTCATCACTTAATATCTTGTCTGCCCGCTGGGCTGATTTAACAGCTTCTTCTTCGCAAACAGTAATGTAGGCGTTGATTTGCGGATTAAGCTCCTTAATTCTTGTCAAACAAGCCTTGGTCAGCTCCACCGACGAAAACTTTTTTTCTCTTAATCCTTCCCTAGCTTCTTTAATGGTTAATTTATTTAACATAGCAAAAACAATTTAACAATGTAACAATTTAACAATTATTTTTCTCCCAAAATTGCCGTGACCCTAAAGAAACCATTGTATTTTGTTTTAGTGTTTTTAAGCACGTCCTCCTGCGGTAATGAGTGGGTAGCTACGTCTTCTCTGGTGACATTTTCCAACCCCGTCACCTGACTGGTCGGCTCGACATCTTTAGTATCAACCTCTCCCAGTTTATTAACATAATCTAAGATTGAAGAAAGTTGCTTCTCAAACTTCTTCTTTTCCTCTTCCGTCAGCGGTAAACTGGTCAATTTAGCTGTATGCCCCACATCAATCTTCATATGTTTATTCTATTCAATCTCTACATCAATTGCAATAATCGCTGGTTATGTTTTGTTTTTATGATATATTCTGCTATAATGTCCACTCTAGATATGACAAGTGAATTAAAAGAAGGAGCGCCTGGTGACAAGAGTAGGCCGCCTCTAAAAACCGGCGATACGGTTCCGCAGGGCAGAACTTTTCTTAACAAAAACGATTTAGTAACACTTCAAAAAGAGGGTAAAGCACGAGGAGACTGGCTAACTCTTGAACAGCTTAAAGCGGATCTTTCGGAAGTTGGTTTAATCGATCTTCATCCTAGATTGGTTGATGTTTTTGGCCTTGAAGGCTTAAACTTTCTTAAAGTTAGTCATCCAGACAGTTCTGCTGTTTTATATTACGGGCATAGAGCCGATCTTCCTCAAGACTCCAGCGAACGACCCATAGAGGCTGACGTTGTTGCTGTTCAAATGGAAATTGATCGTAGGATTGCTGCTAGTTACGGCCCTAAACCAATTTCACGACTCTTACCCGATTCTTTCTCAATAATTGGTCATGACCAATTATCAAGACGATTTTTGTACCTACAATACACTCTTGATGTTTTACATCAGGTAGGACGCGTTGATCCTAACATTTGGTTTCTTGACGGGGGGTCCGTTGAGCTTTATGAAGACGATTTAGAAACTATTCCACCAAAAGATCGTCAAAAGGTAACAGACCGTAATAATATGATGCGTTTTTCAAGAGGTTTGGCTTCAGACGGTGGAAGAACTTTTGGGCCTCTTGTATTAGCCCGTACACACATTTTACATTACCTTGGCTTTTTGTGTGGACAGAACAGTGAAAAGCTTGCCATTTTAGGAAGAAGAGACGCCTGGCAGATCGTTGTCCCTGATTTATTGAAACTTCCTCGAAGTAGTTAAACAACATCTGATCTTCTCAAAATTACTCGGTGGGAGAGCCATTCGAGGGAGTCGTCGAGATTTTCCTTTGTCATTCCGAACTTACTTTTGACACGACTAAAAGCTTCTTCAGAACCGCCACGTGGACTTTTTATTTGAACTTGGAAAAATCTTTCCATCCCCTCTTGACATTTACTACGATTATTCGAATAATTATAGTAAATGGGTAGAATCTCCAAGAGGAAAATTGATCCTGAAGTTGAAGAACGAATATTCGAAATATTCTGGGATTATTTAGCACATCTCGGAAAACAAGAAGAGATTAACGAATTTCTGATAAGCTTACTTTCTTATACCGAACAAGTGATGCTGGCGAAAAGGCTTGCCATTGCAGTTCTCTTATCTCGTGGAGTTACTTACGAATATATTTCAGAAACTATAAAAGTTTCACCTTCTACCGTTGGTACTGTCCATAAACAAATTTTAATTGGCGCACCAGGTTATTTAAAAGCTATTAAACATATTAAAAATCAAGAGCAACAGGAAAAATTGTGGAGTAAATTAGAAGAAGTCCTCTTAAAACTTTCGCCGCCAAAAAGATATGGCTCGCCAGCGTGGGAAAAGAAAAGTACCGCCGGAAAAGTACTAGCAAAACGAAAAAGAAAATTATCGGCTCTATAGTCATAACTATGGTAATTATTTTACTTCGATTATTCGAATAATTGGTATAAACTATTCCCCGTTATATACTTTTATTAGATGTGAAGTTTTCGAAGGAAAGCTTGGTGGGCTTGGTGTTCAAGAGAGTCGTCGAGGTTTTCCAATTTAACTTTTTTCCCATACTTTTTTTCCAATGCTAACTTAATTAACAAATCGGCAAAATGGGGATTTTTGGGAAGAATGGGGCCGTGGAGATAACTGCCAAAGGAATTTTTATAAACCGCTCCTTCTGTTTTATCGGTTCCATTATTGCCAAAGCCCTTGACAACCGTTCCCAACGGCTTTACTGACTTACCAAGATAAGTTCTTCCCCCATGATTCTCGAAACCGACAATAGTGGAACCATTGTCGTCTTGAGCGAAGTCGAAGGACCTTTTTATAACCACATTCCCAATCAACCGCTCGGCTTTTTCTCCCGGATTTTCGGTATATAAATCAAGAATATTAAGCCCTTCAATCGTCGTTCCGTCCGCCTCTTTGTAATACTTACCCAAAAACTGGTAAGCGCCACAGATGTAAAGTCCGGGAACTCCTTCCTCAATCATCCCTTTTAATATTTTTGCTTTTTGGCGCAAATCTTCTGCCACAATTTTTTGCTGTCTGTCCTGGGCCCCTCCCATAAAAAGCATGTCACATGCTTTCAAATCCAAAATTCTAAATCCTAAATCCACAAATTTTATTTCCACGTCAATTCCCCGCCACTCGCATCTTTTTTGCAAAACAATAATATTCCCCCGATCTCCATAGGTACTCATCAGTTCCGGATAAAGCCAGCCAATTGTAAGTTTCATAAGATTTCTCTTCCTGTTAGTATTTTTCTAACTTCCAGCATGGCCGAATATGTCGGCAAAATGTAAAGGGTTTCATTATTATTGATTGTTTCTAATGCTTTATAAATCGCTTCTCTCAAATCTTCATAAATTTTGAGTTCCTGCCCTGAGCGAAGTCGAAGGGTTGAGTTTTGAGTTTTTGAGGAGCATGCATATTTAAGTCGTAACCCTAAGTCATACACCCTATCTCCGGAAACAACAATGCTTCGCATGTCATCAAGCTCCTCAAAATCCACATCCCAGATCCAGCTGACATCCCGTCCATCGGGAATTCGGTCATTCAAAACCAGCAGCACGTTTTTTGCTCCTAATTCTTTAATGGTTCTAATTGACTCGTTAAAGCCGGCGGGATTTTTGGACAGAAAAATTTTAATTCTTTTCCCCTCTATATCGAATTCTTCCTGTCGTCCAAAGGCGGGAGTAAACATCGTCAACGCTTTTTTAATAATGTTGTCGCTAGTACCTAAGGTTTTGGCCGCCAGTATTGCTGCCTGTACGTTATAAAAATTATAAAGACCGGGCAATACTTTGTGTTTCTCGCTGTAATTAAGTGCCGGTCTTTTTAATCCGCAGCTTTCACATTGCCAATTTCCCAAATGGGCAAAATAAATGCCGGTAAAGGTTAGTCTGCTTCCGCAATTTGGACAATGGCTGGCATCCATGGCATGGGGTTTTGCTTTAAGATATAGAGAACTGTCATCAATGCCAAAATAACCAACGTGGGCCTTGATATTTTTTCCCAAGTATGCCACATGGGGATCGTCGCCGTTAAGAATAACATCAACGTTTTTAGGAAGTTTTACAAGGGCTTTGTACCATTTAGCCGCTACGCTGTCTACTTCTCCATAGCGGTCAAGCTGGTCTCGAAATAGATTAAGAATAACCAAAACGTCTGGTGTTATCTCATTAACCAACAGTGGCAGAGTATTCTCGTCAACCTCAAAAATGGCGTAGTCATACTTTAACGCACCAAGTATACTACTATGTAGTACTATACTTGAAGCAATACCATTGAGAAGATTTGCTCCGGCTTCGTTATTAATAACTTTTTTGCCGCTATATCCTAATATTGTGCGCAACATTCTGCTGGTCGTAGTCTTACCGTTGGTTCCGGCAATTAAAATCGTTTTAAGTTTTGAGTTTTGAGTTTTGATTTCGCGAATAAAATTTTTATTTACCATGAGCGCTATATGCCCCGGCCAGGTGGATCCGGCTCCCAAACCTAAAGCGCGGCTCAAAAAAACAATAAGTTTAGACACCCAAATAAGTAAAAGAGTCATATTACATGGCCAGAAGTATTTTTATGCGCTCACTAACCGGCGGATGAGTATTAAACAGACTAGCAAACCAGCCTGCTGCGGCTTTACCCTTGAGAGGATTAACTATATAAAGATGAGCCGTACCTCGATTGGCTACTTCCAAAGGTTCTTTATCAACAGAAATTTTTGCCAGAGCAGAAGCCAAACCCTGCGGATATCTGGTGAGTAAAACCCCGCTGGCATCAGCCAAAAATTCCCGTCTTCTTGATACTGCCAGCTGGATTAAAGTGGCTACGATGGGAGCCAAAATGGCCGCCACGATAGCAAGAATCATGAATATCTGATTCCCCTTATTTTCCCTATCATCTTTACTGCCATACCACATACTTCTTAAAAAAAAGTCGGCCAAAAGGGCAATGGTTCCCACTAAAACAGACACTACGGCCATGAGCAAAGTGTCCCTATTGCCCACATGAGAAAGCTCATGAGCCGCCACTCCTTCTAATTCCTGTTTATTGAGTTTTTCTAAAATTCCCGAAGTAAAAGCAATAGCCGCGTGTTGGGGATCGCGTCCTGTGGCAAAGGCATTGGGAGCGCTATCGTTAATGACATAAATTTTGGGAAGGGGAAGCCCTGAAGCAATACAAAGATTTTCCACCAAACGATAAAGCTGGGGATTATCTTTTTTGGCAATTGGTTTGGCGCTTGATATTCCCAGTACAATTTTGTCCGACCAATAATAAGAGACAAAATTCATTATTCCGGCAATTATTAACGCTACCCCAACTATCCCTACTCCCCCTATTTCCCCATAACCAAACCCCCTGGCGATAATATAAATTATCCCTACAGTAAAAAGAGAAAAAAGAAACATGATAAACCAAGTCTTGAAGACATTTTGCGAAACTCGATCCCACGCGGTATTTACTGCGGCCATGAGTTAAAACTTAACTTTAACATCCTTTTTTTCTTCGTCCAAAGCCTTGAAGAATTCGGCTTTTTGAAAACCAAACATCTGTCCCACCCAAGCAGATGGTATGGTTTCCAAATTATTGTTTATATCCAACACGTTAGTATTGTAAAACTGTCTGGCTGCGGCCACTTTGGTCTCGGTATCGGAAATTTCTTCCTGAAGCTGTTTAAAATTTTCCGAAGCCCTTAAATTAGGATAGGCTTCTGCTACGGCAAACAAAGATTTAAGCGCTCCGGTGAGCAAATCATTAGCCATAGCCTTCTGATGAGGACTTTTTGCTCCCACCAAAGCGGATCTGGCTTTGGTCACATTCTCAAAAACACTCTTTTCATGCTTGGCATAGCCTTTAACGGCTTCAACCAGATTGGGGATTAAAGAAGACCGCCTTTTCAATTGTACATCAATTTGACTCCAAGCTTCTTTGACTCGATTGCGAAGCGTTACCAAACTATTATAGGTAAAAAGTAGCCAAAAAAGAATCAAGACTGTAATTGCAATAATGGAGTAAGTAATCATAACGAGATCCTTCACTAATCGTTCAGGATGACACAATGGTTTATATAATTTTAAACCACTGTGTCAATTTTGTCCAGTCCCAAGTATTAACAACATCTTCTTTCGTTGCCCAACCGCGTCGGGCCACAGCCACCCCATAGCGCATTAAATCCATTTGAGAAACTTCGTGACTATCGGTATTAATAATTAATTTTACACCTTTATTGACTGCCTCACGCACTAAAACATCAGGCAGATCAAGCCTGATAGGGTAAGCATTAATCTCCAGAGCCTTGTTTTTTCTTTTACAGAAATTAAAAACCTCATTCCAGTCTAGCTCATAACCCTCACGCTTTTGTAGCAATCTACCGGTGGGGTGAGCCAGAATCCTAGCTTTAGGATGAGATAAGCCTTTTAAAACCCGCTCGGTCATTTTTTCCCTGTCCTGATCAAAAGAGCTATGAACCGATACGACTGCGCCATCGATAAATTCCAAAGCCTCCTCATCTAGCGCCAACTTGCCATCGGTCAAAATATCTACTTCCAATAAATTAACAATATGAATATCTTTTATCCTCACCTTAAGTTGTTCAATAAACTTCTTTCGTCTTGACAATATAAGATTTATACTTTTTTTATTATGCTTACTTATACTGGGATTATGCTCGGAAAAACCCAGATATTGATAGTTAAGTTTTTCGGCCTTTTCCAACATTTCCGCCATTGAACTTCTGCCTAAATCATGGCTAGGCTCAATGGGATAATCGGAGTGAATATGTAAATCGCCTTTAATATCGCCTAGCTCAACCAGCTTAGGCAATCCGTCTGGTTTACTCTGAGCTTGCCGAAGGGCTGCCTCAATTTCGCCTTGATCCTCTCGCAGTTCTGGAGGGATAAATTGGAGCCCCAAAGCCTTGTAGAAGGCCTCTTCTGTGGAAAACTTGACTATTTTACTCTTTTGATCTTTAATGCCGTATTCTGAAAGTGACAAGCCTTTTTTCAAGGCATATTCACGCAAATGAATATTGTGGTGCTTGGAGCCGGTAAAATGTTGAAGTAGCGCCCCAAAAGTACTGTCTGACTGAACCATCAGGTCAATTTGTACTCCGCCTGTAGTAATAATAGAAGCTGTCCTATCACCTCTTTCTATCACCCGCGTAGCTGCGGGATAATTTACAAAATATTCAATAACGCTTTTAGGATCGCTTGAGGCCACTGCAATATCAATATCACCGACTGTTGCCACCATCCGCCGCAGACTGCCCAAAGGGAAAACTTGCCTAACCCCGGGAGATTTCTTAAGATAAGAAACCATTTTTGAGGCTATTTCATAGGCGTAAGGTAAAACCATACGAGTTATTTTTGCCAAACCCTGTTTGTATTCAGCTATAGCCCGAACAATATCTTGCTCTGATTTTTCGCCAAAACCTTCCAATGTGGCTATTCGACCGCTTTTGGCTATTTTTTCCAAATCACCAACCACTGACTGGGCATTTTTTAAATTGAATTCTATCGCTAATTTGTAGGCTTTTTTAGGGCCAAAGGTGGGAATTTCTAAGAGCTTGAACATGCTTGCCGGCAATCCCCTTGTCACCCAGTCAAAATGGCGAACTCTACCGGTCTTAAATAACTCATCCAGGTGAGATTTAATCGATGGACCAATACCAGCCAGTGCGTCAAGTTTTCCTTCTTTCCATAGATCTTTTACCTCACTCGTTGCGTGTTCAATGCTATCGGCGGCCCGTTGGTAGGCAATAATTTGAAAGTGAAATTTTTGTTCGTCTTTCACCGTATAGGCGGCGGCCACATTACGCAGCAGTCTGGCAATTTCGCTGTTTGACATAGCAAATTCAATTCTAGCAGACCATTGACTACCATTCAAGGATTTGATAGTATGAGTCGGTTGGGGTGGTAGCTCAGTTGGTTAGAGCATCTGGTTGTCAACCAGAAGGTCGCGGGTTCGAGCCCCGTTCACCCCGCCGTAAACCAAAATCTTCTGCCCAGGAAGGAGGAGAAAATGAAAAATTATTCTTACACTAGTCTTATTCTGGGAATAGTAGTGGTAGTCATCGTAGGTATTCTGCTGATTGCCTTTGTTAGACGGCAAACATCTCTTAATAAACAATCCGAAGTATCACTAGAACAAGTTGAACAAATAAAAGAACAGGTTCTTGGCAAAAAACATACCGTGACCACGGGTGAAACTTTGTGGGATATTGCAGTCAAAAATTATAATGATGGATATAAATGGGTAGAGATTGCTAAAGCCAACAATCTGGCAAATCCAGACTCAATTGAAGTCGGCAGTGAACTACAAATTCCCGAAGTAAAAATTCCGGCTAGCAATGGGCAAGTCGCCAGCGGACAAACGGTTTCAGTTAAAATTGATGGCGATAGCTATACCGTGATCCGAGATGATGATCTGTGGGATATTGCAGTTCGAGCATATGGCGATGGATATAAATGGGTAGAGATTGCCCGAGCAAATAATCTAGTAAATCCAAATCTTATTCACGCCGGAAATAAACTGACATTACCTCGGTAAGTAGCGATCAGCAACTAGCAACTAGCGCTTAGTTAGGATATAATTTTAGTGGTTACTGCGGGGTTAGTACACCGGTAGTATGCCACCTTCCCAAGGTGGAGAAGCGAGTTCAATTCTCGTACCCCGCTCCAAACGGTGGTTATTCCATTTCTGGATGATAGAGTGTTCCGCCGAAACGCAGTTTAAAACCATATTTTTTAACCAGATTTAAAATCCG
>CAYUJR010000002.1:0-69687 GCA_964445095.1 uncultured Gammaproteobacteria bacterium | reverse complement strand
GTGTTCCGCCGAAACGCAGTTTAAAACCATATTTTTTAACCAGATTTAAAATCCGTTTATCCCACTCCTTACGAAAGTTTTTTTTCTTGAAATTCAAAAACAGCTCCCAAGCCTTGATATCAATATCTTTTAGTTCGGCTTTTAACCGGCCCACTAAATAATTACTAAGATTTAAGTACTCTATATAAATTTCCCTATTGCCGGTTGCTGATAGTGCCGTAAATAATTTTTCCAATTCTTTTTCATCTGCCAAAATGTGTGGTAATAATGGTCCCACAAAAGCATAGGTAGAAAAACCTTCATTATGCAATTTTTTGAGAGCTTTTAACCTAGCGCTAGCAGCGGGAGCGAATTTTTCAATAAAACGGGAGATTTTGTCGTCAGTTGCGGTAATCGTTAACCCCACATCAAAGTTCTCGAACTTTTTAAAAATATCAATATCCCGTAAAACTAAATCAGATTTCGTAAGAATTGAAACCGTGCCGGCAAAATTGTAATTAACTAGAACTTCCAAGCATTTTCTGGTTAATTGATATTTCATCTCTAGTCCTTGATATGGATCGGTGACTGAACTAAACCAAATTGTCTTACCTTTACCTTTGTTCTTTAATTTCTTAATTTCCTTCTCGAGTAACTCTGGGGCGTTGACTTTGGCATAAACATATTCTCCCCAATCCTTTACTTTTTTTCCCACAAACCTTCCCATAAAACTGGCATAGCAGTAAATACAGCCGAAACGACAACCAATGTAAGGATTGACGCTATAGTCAAAGTCAGCGTCTTTCAGATGTGTCTCTGTCAGAATAGATTTTGCTTGAACCTCTTTTACTTCAAACATATTATCCCCCCTCTTGCTGAGCAACAAATGGTATTGGCCGATCCCGACCTTTGGAAACTCTTTTTTCTATAATCTCTCTGTATTTTTTTGGACTCGCTATATTTACAAGATAAATCCGCTCTTTTAGAGCCGGGTCATATAACTCTATTGTTCCATAATTGAACATAATTCCAAGCATAGATTGCTCAATGGTAATTGTTTCTACAAAGTTACAGGCATATTTCTCTTCTGTTTTGTTAAGGATCCCCTTATGTTTAATCAGGCTATCTTGAGTCAATTCAATAAATTCGGATCCCCACTTCAGTATAATAAAAACCACAAATACTATATTAGAAATAAATATTGTAACTAGAATAATTGAATTCAAGGCAAAAGTATTAGATGTTTGTAAAAGAGTTCCTAGGAAAGAAAAAAGTGAGGTTGATAAAACTATTGTCAGCCCAAAAAGCAGTTCAACCATAATAAGTCTTATGGCAATTAAAACAACACTTTCCCTAAATACCAATCTAGGTTCATTTGATTTTAGATCCTGTGATTTTGTTTTGACAGGAGCGTCCTCACTTTTTACGCTTTTTAGTCTTGCATCAATTCTGGCAATCAATTCTTCGGCCACAAAAGGCTTGCTGATATAATCATCTGCTCCAATTTGTAAACCACGGACGACATCAGAGCTTAGTTTTTTTTCAGTAACTGCAATTACAATTATTTCAGGATGATTTTCTTTAATTTTGACACAAACAGTTTCTCCGGGGACAAGGGGTAACCCAAAATCTAATATTACCAATTCAGGCAATTCGTTTTCTACTTTTTCTAAAGCTTCTGCTCCATCAGCAGCTTCTAACACTCTGAAGTTATTTGCCGCTAGAATTTTACGTAAAAAAACCCTTAAATCCGCATCATCCTCTACGATAAGGATTGTTTTTTTCATTTTACCTGGATTATACCACATTAGCTAACTAGTAGATTTTCTTGAATTAAATAAAAAAAGCTGGTATATTCCATGGGTAGATATTTTAGAAAGCTTTTCTATATGGAAAATAGTCTAAATGCTCAAAAAAAATCATATACAAAATTATATACGTATTCAAAAAAGTATATATCGCATAGATGGTTAAATATTTTTATTACATACGGATTTTCTATTACCGTTTCCGTGGTTGCTTATTTTGTAACCCCTTTAGTAAAACTCTATCCCGATAAGACGCCGATTTTTATTTTCTATCTTATTCTTGTGTTACTTTGCGGCGGTATTGGCGGTTTAAGCCCTGCTCTTTTAGCAACTATAATCATCTCTGTGGTGGCTTTTTTCAAATTTGGAATAGGTTTATCTCTAGAAATTGTCTTCTTTATCATCGGTGCTGTAGTAGCGAGTTTACTTATAGATAGTATTCGACGAACAAATATTATAAACAGGCTAAAAAGGCAAGAAAAAAGTTATGCACTTTCACTCGTGCAACTTCATGACGCATATACAAAAGCTCAAAGCGAAATTAAGGCAAGGGATGAGTTTCTCTCTGTTGTGTCTCATGAGTTAAGAACTCCTCTCACTATAATGCTTCTTAAGCTACACAATTTGTTGAATACTATTCAAAATGTTTCCTTTGCCAATTTTTCTGTTCCCCAGCTTATGAAAGTAATAAAAATTTCTGAAAAACAGATAAAGAATCTAACCGCAATGATTAATGATTTGTTAGATATTTCCCTTATAACAACAGGTAGGATGAAATTGAAACCGGAAGAAACTGATCTGGTCCAGATTACAAAAAAAGTGTTAGAAAATTTTTCGGAAATTTTAAAAAAGGAGAAATATAAAATAAAATTTGAAGCAAATTCTGCTGTTTCGGGAAAATTTGATAAAGCAAGACTCGAGCAAGCAATAACTAATCTTTTATCAAATGCTATTGCATATGGAGAAGGTAAACCTATTAGTATTCAAATATCAAATGATAAGAATATAGCCAGACTTGCTATAAAAGACCAGGGAATTGGAATTTCCCCAAAAGATCAAGAGCTTATTTTTGATCTTTTCAAACGAACTGATTATTCAAACAAACACTCAAACGGTTTAGGGGTAGGTTTATATATTTCTTCTCAAATTATTAAAGCTCATAAGGGAAGAGTTAAGATTTATAGCAAATTACAGAAAGGTTCTACATTTATTCTGGAGTTACCCCTTAAAATATAGTATAATCAGCACTGTTTTTATGTTAACCGGCAGTGGGGTGATTTTTGTGTATTACTGCATAGTGTTAATGTACCCCGTAGTTGCTTCAATAGCACGCATCCAGTTGCAATGTGGTGGCGTGATTATTTTTCTATCTACACCGAATGCCTCTGCTTTATGAAGAAATACTGATGCCCTTCTTGCGCTTTCCTGGTCTATAGATGGATAGTAATTTTTTATTCCTATAAATGGTTCTAGAAAACGCTCAATAAGTAGTAGAAATAAATAATTAGAAAATTTCTTAAAGTCCATTTGTGGATCTAGCGTTTCAACCTGCCTATAAACTTGTTCAATAAAGTCTTGCATTGTATCAAATTCTATATCGGGTGTTCTAAAGGGTAATGTCGCACGATGCAGAGGCCGCGTTCCTGCAAGCTGATATGTTGGTGAATTTTCACGGTTCCCATTTGCCATAAACGCATCATAAGCAAGCTCGTCAGAATTATCATACCTAATTTTCCCATCTTTAGGGGATTTTCTATGAGTAAATGTGTATGCATCATGGAGTAACATCCGTACATATGCTTGCCCTGTAACAAGTTGGAATTGCATATCTTGTTCAGTCTGTTCTTCGGCAAGTGCCGCAATTATTGCTCGATCTGCAACAATTAGTCGCTCGCCATCAGCTTCAAACTTTTTACACCTAGCAAGGAGCTCCTGGGCTGTCGTATTACCACGATTAGCATCGGCCGAAATCATTTGTAGTATTTTGGGGTTTAAAATTTGGTCTAAGAAAAAAGGGATTGGTGATCCTGCTTGCACATATTGTTGAAGGGTGCGCTCAAGCGCTTGCTGTTCAGTTCTTTTTCTACCAGGCGCTTGCATCGCAAACCCATTCTTGACATTAATCTCTGAAACATTCGCCCAAAAAAGTGTGGTTCTTTGTAATTGATAGGCATCTACCTGATCATCCGTCGTGAGAATTCTTCGCATAACTTCAGGTGTATATAATCTACTAAGATATTCACCAAATTGAGGTAAGCTCATTAAGTCTTGTTTAAGCTGTTCCGATTCTGCCTCAAACTGGTCATACATTTCAGCGTAACTACCATATTGTGAAAAAAATTTTGGAGCACGAGTTTTTAGATAATGAGCTACTTGTATCCATTTATCTGGCAACGTTTGTTCAAAATCTCTTAGGGAACGTGCTGTTATAACCGTCTCTATATCATGAATGCCCATAGTTACAACTCCCTCCAACCGAGGCATTGCATAATATGGTACTGCAAAATCTAATAATTCTGTTTCTCTCAAAATATTGATCAGCGCATCTGATGCGATAGGTCCAAGTTCCTTCCTTGCTATATTTAATGCAACACGTACTCGTTCTTCCATGATATCTTTATTAAATGCTCGTTGGGTTGAATTGGCGTCACCTGAAACTTGGTACATTAGCAAGGTGGCGATAAAATCCGTTTCCATAAAATCAGCCTGGCTCTTCATAGCAGTAAAAAATCGTACACAATGATCAGCAAAATCCCTATCTGTTTCTTGCAGGGTTTTATTTTCGTTAGGGTGGAAGTATAAACTAGCAATTCTGGCGGGGCGTTGAATAATTACCTGAAATGCTTCTGGTGTAATTGTATGAGAATACTGATTTTCTGCTACGAGATTTAATGCATCAAGAATGCGGTCAGATGCTTCTCTAGATAATATATTGTCTGGAACTGGCGGAAAGTATGAATTTTCTTCTGTGTTCCACGACCTTCTATCCAACATAAATCGAATACTATCTCCGTATTGTAATACTCTTGTAATTGGTCCAGCAGCTATCCCACCTAATGCTGACGCTGCTCCTAAACCCAAAAGACTTCTTCTTGACAATCTAAACTGCTCAACTGCGGTAGAACGTTCATTCATATTTGTAAATAAGTATACTATAGGTTTAAGTAAAATGCAAGTTAAACAATTGTGGCTTCAACGTGCTATAATTGAATTTACCTTTATGCTAAAAACCAGCGGGGTGATTTTTGAGGAGAAAAGGGAAACTATCCGCCGTCTGACCTGGCGGATTGTCCGGCTGTTTGGCCATGGATTGATAGTGGCGGCTCTGGCCGGAATTTTAATCACTTTTTGGCCGGTGGTGTCTGCCGAATTAAATTATAGAAGCGGTCAAATAACCAAGGTCGCTCCCCAACAACAAAGTTTTAGCGGTTTCTCCTTTTTACTAGCTCAAAATGAATATGAGGCGGCCATTAATCAAGATTTTTATGAAACGCAAAAATTAGCTACTCAATTTAACATCCAAAATACTAACTTTTCTTTGTATATTCCTAAAATTAATGCTCGAGCCCCAGTTATTTCTAACGTTGACCCCAGTAATCCGGAGGCCATGAAGGAGGCATTAATGAGAGGAGTGGCTCACGCGGCCGGCTCCCGCTTTCCCGGCATAGATGGCGCAACTTATCTGTTTGCTCATTCAACCGATGTGGCCTGGAACGTTTCCCAATATAATGCTATTTTTTATCTGCTACGGGAGCTAGAGCCAAATGATGAAATTTATGTTTTTTTTCTAAACAAAGCCTACAAATATAAAGTTTCGCAAAAACATGTTACCGCAGCCAATGACACTTCTTGGTTAACAAAAAGCAGTAACGGCAGCCAGCGCCTGATTTTACAAACCTGCTGGCCGCCCGGCACTACTTGGAAGAGATTAATAATTGTCGCGGAGCCCGTATTGACAGACTAAACTCTTACAAAGCTCTTACTTGACAAACTAATAAATTATTGCTATAAAAGTTCTTAATCTGCCTAAATGGTAGGTTTTTGTTTTTATGAAGACCTTTTCTATATTATTAATAATTATGTTGGCGGGTTTTTTTCTGGTAAAACCATCGCTGGCGGCTGTTCGTTGCGAAACTCAATATGGAGGAAAAGAAGTTTGCATTAGAACCGGTAAACTGCAGGTTAATAAAGAAGTTTTTGATCCCCGCAATAAAAAGTTTGTGGATAACCTGGGTCTTAACGACCACAAATTCTCCCCTGGCGAACAAGTTACTTTTAAAATTAAAGTTAAAAATGTGGGAGACAACACTTTTGACGCCATCAATGTTTTAGATATTCTGCCGGACCTCTTAAAAACTGACGGTAATCCCCAATTTCAAATTAAAGACTTGAAAGTGGGCGAAGAAAAAGAGCAGGAGATAAAAGTCAAAGTGGCCGGAGCTGATAAATTTCCTAAAGACAAAAGCGTAGTATGCGTAGTCAATGTGGCAGAAGCGGTAAGCGGCGAGGATAAAGACCGCGACACCGCCCAAGTTTGTCTGGAGCGCAAAGTTCTTCCCCAAAAAGGCGCTCCGGTTCTTCCGCCCACCGGCCCAGAACATACTATATTATTTACCGTTCTCTCTCTTCTCGCTTTGACAAGTGGTGTTTATTTAGTAAGAGTAAAGAAAAGATGAAGGGGGTGAAAGATTATGGGTTTTAGTAGACGTGAAGCGTTAAAGGCAGGAGCAGCAATAGCAACAGGCGCAGGATTAGCAGCTGTCGGATTAGGGTCAAGGGAAGCACGGGCAGATGGTTCGTGGATTAAGTGGGGTTATTCTGCAGTAGGTATTCCAGAAGGAAATCCCGGTGACAAGGTACCATTAGGACTTAGCACAGCTGATGGCAATGTCGTGGCTGTTACTACTGGGGATTTTACTTTTACAGACTCTGCCGGTCGTGGAGTAGAGTTCGTAGGGAAAGGGGCTAGTCAGGATCGCGCTAGTCTAATATTGGCCGAAGGTCCTGTTGGTTTATCAAATGGAGGAGCAGAGGTTAATCCAGTTGTAAGAGCAAAATATAATTGGGTAGGAGTTACTCCGAAACCAAATGGCAGTACGCGGTTAGATGGAAACCAGTTACAAGAACTTATAGATGAAAGGGTTAGTTCTCTAAGAGATCCCGCGAATAAAAATGGTCGGGACGGTGGTGGACTGACCGGTCCGGTTGACGTTGTTGTTATTGATGGTCAAACTGGAAAAATTCGAGAAACTAGAGTCGTTTATCCGTAATAAGGATTGATAACGGAAAAGGGGGTGAAAGATAAATGGCACAAGAAAGACAACTAGGACAAGTACCTCAGCCATCAAGAAGGAGACTGCTTGGATTGGTAGCAGCTGGTGGATTAGGCGCTCTTGGTGGTGGTGCTGGTGTAGCATGGTTATTATCAGGAGCTTCAAAGACAGACGCAGCTGGAGAAAATAGAAGCAGAACTCAATCTGGCGGAGGCAGAGCACCACTCCCGGATAGAGCTGGGGCTGCTCCATCACCGGACCAAAAAGACCCTGTTCAGATGGTTGATAGGGGTGGGGTAAAAACAGTTGGTATTCCTGACAGCGCCAGTAACGTAGAACTGGCCCGGGGTAGTTTTAAATCTAGCCTTGGTCAGGGCATGGAAGCTTTTGCCGCAGAACCTGGCTTTTTATGGGTGGGACCAGATTTTGAATCTAAAAGCAAGAATAATCCCTGGGGAGATAATCCTAATGGGTGGCAAACTATGTGGGATAGCAAAGGTCATATTAGACCATTTAGTCCAGATAGCCAACACTCATTTGTTACTGACCCACCAGCATCATATCTGGCTTCAGAAGGCGGATGGGCGGTGTTTAGCGCTCCTCAATTAAGTTTTGAAATCGCTGGTACTGATATGAAAGTCGAAGCACCAGCAGAAAAGGGTCGAAACTACTTAATTGTTGTTAGAGGTCTTTACCCAGATGGCAAGCAAGATAGCCCAAGAAATACCATAGTAAGGTTAACCGACTACCAACCTGCGGCCACCTTAGGTATGAGACATCCGGGAGGTAGTGAGGCAGAAAATAGTGCTTTCTGGTCTGAAGGTCAAGCTAAGCAAATGGTAGCAACTTCACATAGAAGCGACTCAAATTGCGGACTTGAAGGTTGCAGTAGAGTAACAATTGTCTATCTGGATCTAAATACCAGAGCTTTTGGCGTGTGGGAACATAGTGCGGGCCGGGGAGCCAATTTGCAAGAAGCTATTGCAAATGCTGGTAAAGGCTGGACTGCCAAGTTTAAGAATTATTAACCCGCTGCCCAAAATATCGTAGTACAGCAACCCCGTTTTAAATTTTAAACGGGGTTGTTTGCATAACTCCCCTATCGCTTCTTGACGAAAGACTTATAGTATGATATATTTTTTGTATGCCGTTGTTTCTACTTCTTGCTTTTCATTTTCTGGCTAATTTAATTTGGATCTTACTTGATAAATCACCTTTAGCTTGGGATCAAGCAGGCCATACTCTAATCTCTTTTGACCTCGTAGATTTCTTTAAAGGTCAAGGTCAAGTTAATTTTTTCCAGATTTCGGATTATTATCCACCATTAGCACATCTTATAGTTGCATTAATAATGATTTTTACTGGACCACTGCTATTAATTGGGCCTTTAGTGGTAACTGGGTTTTTCCTTATGGCAATAAGTTTCTTATATCTTTACACCAAAGAAGTTTTTAATGATGGGAAAATAGCCATATTTTCAGCTCTTTTTTTCTCTTTTTTACCTGTTGTCTATAGCCAGTCCCGGAATTTTTTACTAGAAATACCGCTGATAGCCTTGATTTTAGGTAGTTTATATTTCCTGGAAAAATCAAAAAAATTTGCGAATCTAAGAACTTCATTATTAGCAACAATTTTCTTAAGCTTTGCTCTGCTAACAAAATGGGTAGCAATAGTTTATTTATTAATTCCTATTATAATTTCGCTTAAAAAAATTCATCTAAAAAACTTGTTCATATCGTTAGGCACAGTTGCCTTAATCAGTTTACCCTGGTATCTTATTAATTTTACTAATATATTAAACCGGGCAAAAGTCAGTTTTACAGCTGAAGCAGTTGATCCTCAGGCGCTATTAAGTATACCAAATTTTACTTATTATTTGTCGATTTTAGTTAACTTTCATTTAACCTGGCTAGGAATAATCCTACTTTTGGTAGCTATTCCGGTGCTTATTTATACCAAAAGAGAAAAGGGTATTTTAATTACCGTAGTTATATTCTCTATTTATCTCATTTTTACCTTTATTCCCAATAAGGACCCGCGCTATATTTTACCTATATTACCTTTTGCCTCAATGGCTATTGGCTTTCTGTTATTAAAAATAATTAATGCTATAAAATTTTGGGGTATTTTGATAAGTCTATTCGTTGGCCTATATTTTTTTCTATATTTCTTTAGTCTGTCTTTTGGCTTTCCTTTCAATCCCAAAATAGTTGACTATCAAAGAGCAGTTAAGCTTCCTATAGTCGGTTGGATTGACTATATTAACTTGGGTAAAAACACCAGTCAATATTTGGCCCCGAAACATGAAACAACGGTCTGGCCCCACAAGCAAATTATTGCTGACTTAAGCTCAATAAATTCGAATGAGCTCATAAAAGTTTTAGTTTTAGTCGATAAAAGTGAGCTTAATGCAATGAATTTAGAACTACATCAGAGAAAACAGAGAAATACTTCCATAAAATTTAGGGCTCCTTACAATTTAAACCCGTTTACTGAAACATCAAAAATGAAGGCATATTTAGCTTATTTTGATTACGTTTTGATTCCAAATGAAAGCTTTGGCCCAGAAGGTGTGCTACGTCATTTATCTATCCTAAAACAATTAAAAGAATATTTAATTCATTCTTACCCTGAGAAAGTAAAGCTAATTAAACAATACTCCTTACCTGATGGAGATAATTTATCCATCTATGAAATCACCTTGATAAAAGACTTATAGTATGCTATACTTCGTCTATGCCATTCACACGAAGAGAGTTAATTATTGGAGCATCAGCAAGTTTGGCAGGTTTAGCTGTAGGAAAAGCCGTAGAGAATTTTCATGTCTTTAGAGAACCTACAGAGCTTCAAACAGTGCAACAACTAGAACGTGAGATTGCAATAAGATTTGATATTAATTTTTCTGCAGATGTTCGTGCAGGCTACTGGCATAAACAGGAGCTCGATCTATTGGAATCATCTTTAGACAGAATTCCCCGTCACTTTTACAGAAACGAATCTAAGGGTTTGCGTTTAAAAATAATTAGGGAAAATAGAGGTGAATATTTATCTCCACACGAGTATGCTATACAAATATTCCCAGACCAATTTTTACCTGAAAACTATCCACAATTTCGATTTCATGAAACATTTCTTGAAAAGTTGGTGGATCTCTGGATACCAAGAAATCATCCTGATGGTCTTAGCCCTGCAGGTTGGACGCCATGGGTACTAAACGTTGAGAGAATATTAGGTAAAAAACTTTCAGAGTTAAGAAATCCGGAGGGCGAGTTATATCAAAGGATTGAAGAAAAATACAGTATTTTTAATAAACGAGCTCTAGAAAGCGGCGGTTGTGATAGACTGGAGCCTGAAGTACAAGAAAAATGTAAGTTCTACTCAGATATGTCGTCAACTTTAGGTCGTCCTAGCAGAGGAAGAAGCGGCGATAACCTGACGCCTTCAGACTTAGAAAGATATCGTGATAGTCGATTTGTTTTTGATATAATAAAATACGCACTTCACGGTTATAATTTTTTCGCTGAAGCGTTATCGGAATTTTTCCCACCGCAGACTGTTAATAATCTTTATTACTTTATATACACTAAAATTTTAACAACTCCATTCCAAAATCCAATAATACCTAGTACACCCAGTGCAATAAAAACTTAACTTACAATATGCGAATATCTCCAATATTTAAAAGAAATATTTTTCCTTTAGCATTATTTATTCTTACTGTTATTATTTGTTGGGTAAATTATTCGCCTGGCACTTATCTTTCCGGTTGGGATACGCTACATCCGGAGTTTGACTTTGGACTTTATTTTAAACGAATTTTCTTTGGTGTTTGGCAAGAACATCAAGGACTGGGGGCTGTTGCTTCGCAAGCCCATGCTTCGGAGCTTCCCCGAATGTTTATTTATTATTTATCTTCGCTTATTCTTCCCGACTCATTTTTGCGCTACGGCTATTTTTTCTTGACTCTAATTGCTGGCACGCTGGGGACTTACTTTTTTCTAGAACGGGTTATTTTAAAAAACTTGCCCCGCATAGCTGGCCAAACAGCCGCTTTTAGTGGAGCTCTGCTATATCTTTTAAATCTAGCTACCCTTCAACATTATTATGTACCGCTGGAGATGTTTGCCACCCACTTTGCCACCCTTCCCTGGCTATTTCTTTTTACCAGTAAATATTTAGAGAATGGAACAAGCAGAAATCTGATATTTTTCTCATTAATAACTATTCTGTCAACCTCTATGGCCCACACCGCCACGCTTTTTTATGCCTATTTTTTGGGTTTACTATTATATATTAGTACTTTAGCCTTTTTCTCTTTCAAGGAGACTATTCGGCGAGCTTTGTTAATTCTACTGACCACTCTCGTATTAAATAGCTTCTGGTTATTGCCTAATATTTATTTTGTTGCAAGTCACGGCAAGGATGTAGTCGACTCAAAAATTCATACTCAATTCTCGGAAAAAGCTTTTTTAACTGGCAGACAATTTGGCACCATCAAAGACACGGCAATTTTGAAAAACTTTTTATTTGACTGGGGAGAATATGATGACAAAAAACAAGAATCTATTAGTTTATTTGATGAGTGGACTCCACATCTAAATAGCCCGATTGCAAATTTTATTGCTTACGGTATTTTTACTTTAGTTTTAAGAGGAATAGCTATAGTATTTCGCAGACAAGAAAAGTATGGTTTAGCAATTTTACCTGTTTTTATTGTCTCGTTTTTATTTATTGCTAATGATCTGCCGCTTTTTAGAGAAATTTTTGCCTTTTTACAAAATGAGGTCCCCTTTTTTAGAGAGGCTCTCCGCTTTCCCTTTACTAAATTTTCTATTTTACTACTCTTTGCTTACACCGTTTATTTTGCAGTTGCCTTGAATTGGCTAACTGGACTATTAATTAAAAGGGTAAAAAAAGAACGAATACTTTATTTACTACAAGCTTTAACTATATTAATTGCCCTTGTTTATTATATGTGGCCAGCATTTAAAGGAAACTTAATCAGTCATAGCATGAAAGTACAAATACCAAAGGAGTATTTTGCTATGTTTAACTGGTTAAACAAGCAGGAAACAACAGGCAGAATTGCCGAATTTCCCGTCCATACTTTTTGGGGCTGGGCTTACTATGATTGGCAGTATGAAGGTGCAGGATTTTTGTGGTTTGGTTTAAAACAACCGTTGCTCGATCGGGAATTTGACCGGTGGTCTCCATATAATGAGAATTATTATTGGGAAGCTTCTTATGCTGTTTATTCTAAAAATCCTGCGTTACTTGAAAATGTCCTTGAAAAATATCAAATCAGGTGGCTGCTGGTTGATGAAAATATTATTAATCCTCCCTCTTCCAAGGCGCTTTATCTGGATGAATTGGAAGAGACGCTTAAAAATTCAAATAAAGTCACCCTAACCCAACAATTCGGCTCGCCTGCGCAAGCAGGCAAAATTAAAGTTTATCGAGTAAATCTTGAAGCGCCGGTTAACAACTTTGTCTTTTTGGCAGAAAATCTCGCTACTACCGGCCCCATTTACAAATGGAATAATTACGACCGCGCCTTTAATGATAATGGTTATTATCTAGCTTCTAGCATCCAATCTCCAGCTTCCAGTTTTTACTATCCATTTAGGAGTTTATTTACGGGCAGGAGCCAACAAGATTTAGAATTTACGGTAGAAGACAGGGGCGATTATTTTGCCTTTAGTAAAACTCTACCTGCCGGTAGCGACAACTATGTTTTAGAAGTGCCACCACCAAGTAGTCAAATCTTAACCTGGGTTGACCCCAATGACTTGTCTCAAACAAAAACCGTGCCGCTTGATGTCTTTTTTGACGGCAAAAATATCGAGGTCAAAGTTCCCAAAGCCGGCGGCTACTTCAGTGCCGAGATTGAACCGACTACTGTCAATTGCGACAATGTTGTCCGCGGCTTCTTGCGATTGACGTTAATAAATAACAGTAACTGTACCGCTTTTAATCTACCCAATTTGACGCATGACATGGCCTACCTTATTACAGCGGAAACTAAAAACATCTCTGGTCGCCCTATTCTTTTTTGGCTGGAAAACCCCAACTCGAGACGTGCCGACATTGAAACTTATTTACCAGCGTCTAGCAGCAAGCATTTAGCGTCTAGCTATTTTATCCAGCCTCCCATGGAAAAAGACGGGGTAGGATACGTCCTCCATTTTGACAATGTCTCAATCGGTAAAGAAAAATCCACTAATGAACTGGGTAAAATTACTGTCAACCCCATCCCCTATAAATTCCTAACCGGTCTGGTTTTGAAAAAATCAAGCACTAACCAGTTTCCTGTCAGATTAACCGAGCTCGAGGTCAATCACCCCAACCCCAGTCTTTATTCCATAACAATTGAGCAATTTAACAATTTAACAATTAATAATCCCGTCCTTGTTCTTTCCCAGTCTTATGACACAGGATGGAAAGCGTATCAATGTCAAATGTCAAATGTCAAATGTCAAATACTACCAATGGTGTTTGGTAGAGAAATTAAAAACCACGTCCTAGTTAACAACTGGGCTAATGGATGGGTGCTGAATAATTCCAGCTTCCAGCCTCCAGCTTCCAGCCTCGTCATTCTTTATCTTCCCCAATACCTCGAGTATCTAGGCTTTCTATTGCTCATAATATCGGCTATAATGTATTTAATAAAATATGGCAGAAGATACACCTAAACGACTTCAAATAACTCGACGAACTGCAATTAAATGGGGAGCGATTGGATTGGGAGCTGTTGCTCTAGGACGAGGCGCACTGCTTGTTAATGAACGGTCAACCAGAGGAGGATTTGAAACTCCGGAAAATGATTTGATGATGCTTGGTAAAGAGGAACCAATTCAGCTGTCAAAATATGGTATCAACTGGACTCCCGACGGCCATATTCCTTATATAACTTTTCCCGATGGAAGGCGGGAATATTATGTTTCTGGAAATGCAGCTTCGTTCGCCATGCTAGAAGATAAAGGAAGTCTATTTATACCAAGAGAACGTAACCAGCAAGGACAAGCCATACCTGTGGTTGGCCCTGATAGGGGGGGGGAATATAGAAATGGATATACTGCAATTACAAGCATCCTTCAGTTAAACAAGGAAAATCCTAATCATCTTTTTGGGATAACCCACAATGAACAATGGGCAAATAGAGATGGTTCTTTAGATTATCGTAACTTCACGAGTACTATTGGTATTTTAGAATCAGTTGATGGAGGAAAAAATTGGTTGGATAAAGGAGTTGCTTTAAAAGCAGCTGATGCATTACAACCTGGAAAAAATGTTACTGGAGTAGGTCAACCTTGTGCGATTATTAAAGAGGAAGGGGATAAGCGATTTGTCTATGTTTATTATATTTATTGGCCTTCTCATGAAGGGCGAGAATATCAAATTCACCTTTCTAGAACAGAGGTAAAAGGGGATAATGTTGGAGCCTTCGAACATTATACAAAAAATGGTTTTCAAAAAGGAGTTGAAGTTTCCCCCACTACTGTATCACCAGTTATTCCTATACCAGCCGATATAGCGGAGAGTGGGTATGCCGCACTCCCTAGTGTAAGCTATAATACCTATTTAGGTAAATACCTGGCTGTTTTTGAAACGCATGTTGGATTTTGCGTAACTACTTCAAACGATGGTTTAACCTGGGACGAGGCTAAGCTTATCTTAAAATTTCCTCAAGGGCAATATCCTCATAAAAGAGGTCAGTTATGGGCCAGTAATCCGAGCCTTTGGTCTTTAAATAAACCTACAGATCAAATTACGGATAGAACTGGAGTTTTGGTCTACTCTCGAGGAATATGGGATAATCCTCATTCTATGGTGAGAGTACCTTTTGAGTTAAAATGAGGCCAATAACCATTTTATTTGACAAGATGTGATATAGTGTGATATAATACTTCTACTTATGCAGGTGTTGGAACGCGGAAGCACACGAAGAAAATTTTTACAAAAACTCTCACTAGGAGGTAGTTTAGTTGTAGTTTCTCCGTTGCTAGTGACATCATGTCTTGCATATCGTCAGGAAGAACAATTACCCCCAGAAGCAATTAGATTTCAAGAACTAATGAGAGAAAGGATAAAACCTGGACAACCATTAGAAATAGTTAGAGGAGTTGTGACAATTAATAAAGGAGCTACAAGATTAAGATGGTTTGCTTCCCCAGCATATTCAGATGATATTCAAACTGGTCCCGCTGTGGGATACAAAGGCGGCAGTGGTACTTTAGTAGAGATCGTTAATAACCCCTGGGAAGCAATTGATCATCAAAAAGGGCAAGCGTGGTTGATTTATCGATCAGGTTTGGACGGCAATTTTACGGCAGTGTATTTGAACGACAAGAGAAATCTAGAAAATATTTTAATTGATGGCAAACCATATATAAACGTACCAGCTACTAATGGAGGGGTAACGGCAGCTTTAGAATCAGAAGCTGGTGGGTCTTTTAGTGTTCCGCTCCATGGTATACCTACTAAAGTAGATTATCATAAGCAGAGTCTTTCTCTTTCCCCCTTAGGAGTGATACCCGAAATATTTGTTAAAGACGGAAGCTCACAGGCCTTTAGAGTAATGCATTCTGAAATTTTAAGTAAATAAATGTCTAAACACCTCTGATCCCTTGGTTTTTTTCTCTTGACTATTTTTGTTGTTTTTGTTATGATAAATCATGCCGCGCGAAAACCTTAAGTACATTTTTGTTTCCGGTGGAGTAATCTCTGGTATTGGTAAGGGAATCACCACCGCCTCTATCGCACTTCTTTTAAAAAGTGCCGGATTTAAAATCGCCCCCGTAAAGTTTGAAAATTATCTAAATTTAGATGCCGGTACTATCAACCCCATTGAACATGGCGACCCATTTCTATGCGAGGACGGTACGGAAACAGACATGGATATTGGCAGTTATGAAAAATTTCTTAATGAAAATATGGGAGAAAATAATTTTGTTACCATGGGTCAAATTTATAAAACGGTGATTGATAAAGAACGGGCCTTTGAATATCAAGGGGAGGATGTGGAGGCCATTCCCTATGTTACCGACGAGATTAAGAGAAGAATTAATCGGGCTGGTAAAGGTATGCAAATCGTCATTATTGAACTCGGCGGAACCGTGGGAGAATATCAAAATGCCTTATACTATGAGGCTGCCAGAATTTTAACCTTAAAAAACCCCCGAGATGTCATTCATGTTCATGTCAGTTATGTGCCGACGCCGCCGCATCTGGGCGAGCCCAAAACCAAACCTACCCAACTGTCTGTCAAGACGCTCAATTCTATGGGAATTCAACCGGATTTTATCATCGCTCGTTCTGACCGGTATTTAGATTTACGCCGAAGGCAGCGCTTTGCCTTATTTTGTAATATGCATGAAGATGATATTATTTCGAGCCCCGATGTTTCCTCTGTTTATAAAATTCCGCTACAACTGCGAGAGCAGAATTTAGACAGCAAAATTTGCCGGAAACTGGGCCTGCCTTTTAAAAAACCGGCTTTAACCAGTTGGGTAAAATTAGTCGAAAAAATTAACAGCCCAAAAAATAAAACAGTCGAGATTGCCATTGTCGGCAAATATTTTGGCACTGGCAATTATCAGTTACGCGATTCTTACGCCGCTCTTTTTGACGCTCTGTCTCACGGCGCCCTATATCACAACATCAATTTAAAAACCCACTGGGTGGATGCAGAAAAAGTGTTTAAACCAGAAGAGTCTTTAGGAAAAGTTGATGGCATAATTGTACCGATTGGCTGGGGAGAGCGAGGAGCGGAAGGAATGATTAAGGCCGCCGGCTTTGCCCGTGATAAAAAAATCCCCTATTTAGGTCTTTGCTACGGCATGCAGTTGGCAGTTATCTCTTTTGCTCGCGATGTATTAAACCTCGAGGATGCCAACACTACGGAAAACGATCCAAAAACTTCTCATCCTGTTATTCATCTGATGCCGGCCCAAAAAAAGTTTATGGAACATCGCGCTTATGGCGGTACCATGAGGCTGGGCGCCTGGCAGGCAGTAGTTAAAAGGGGGACGCTAACTTGGGATATTTATAATAAGAACGATGCGTTCTTAAACAAGAAGACCGGCTTAACCAGCGAGAGACACCGACATCGCTATGAATTTAATGATAAGTTTACCTCTCTTTTTGAAAAAAATGGCCTGATTATTTCTGCTCGCTCGGTGGTAGAAAACTTGGCAGAAATTATCGAAATCCCCAACCACCCCTTTTATCTTGGTACTCAAGGACATCCCGAATATAAAAGCAGACCGCTGTCGCCTCACCCAATTTTTATTGAATTCTTGCGAAATTGTCTATGATAGTTGTTGTTGATTTTGGTTCCCAAACCTGCCACTTAATCGCCCGCCGAATTAAAGAGCTAGGCGCAACTGTCTCTATTATTGAACCGGAACAAGCCTTAACTCAAATCAAGAAAATAAAACCCCAGGGAATTATTTTATCCGGCGGTCCTGCTTCGGTCTATGAAAAAGGCGCACCTACCCTTGAGAGGAAAATTTTTACCCTGGGTATTCCCATTCTGGGAATTTGCTATGGCCAGCAACTAATCGCTCATCTATTGAGAGGAAAAGTTAGGCGGGGAAAAGTGCGGGAAGATGGACCAGCCACCTTAAAAATTAATCTCTCTTCTCCTCTGCTAGATTCTATTTCCCCTCACTCCCGTATCTGGATGAGCCATGGTGATGAGGTAGTTCTGCCCCCGCCCGGCTTTAGCTTTATTGGTCAGTCGGACCGCATCCAGGGTACGGTCATGGCCAACGAACAACGGCGAATTTATGGAGTGCAATTCCATCCCGAAGTTGAGCATACGGAACACGGCCTGCTTATTTTAAAAAATTTTTTAGAACACGTTTGTCAAGTTACCACTACTAAATACTCTATCGATCTCCAGAGTATTATCAACAAAATTAAAAAAGACGTCGGTAGCTCTCGGGCTCTGGCGGCAGTGTCAGGCGGACTGGATTCGACAGTGGCCGCTACCTTGGTGGCTCGAGCTATTGGCAAGCGACTCCTGCCAGTCTACGTCGACAGTGGGCTAATGCGAACAGGTACAACCGAAAGAGTAAAAGATTTTTTTCAAAGTAAGCTTGACCTCATACCTATTATTCTTAAAAAAGAGGATGTCTTTTTAAAAACGCTGAAAGGAGTAGCTGATCCGGAAGAAAAGCGAAAACGCATTGGCAAGCTTTACATCGATTTATTTCAGCAGGTGATTAAAAGATACAAAAACGTTGACTTTTTAGTCCAGGGAACCATTTACTCTGATGTGATCGAAAGTAAAGGAACAAAAAATGCTGTCAATATTAAGTCTCATCATAATGTAGGGGGTCTACCAAAAAATCTTAAACTTAAATTACTAGAACCAATCCGCTTTTTGTATACCGACCAAGTCCGACAGCTGGCCAAAAAATTGGCAATTCCTCCAGAAATAATAAACCAACAACCACATCCAGGTCCCGGCTTTGCCATTCGCATTATGGGAGAGGTTACGCCTATTCGTCTTTTACTAGCTCAACAAGCAGACCAAATTGTAGTCGAGGAAGTTAAAAAAGCCGGTTGGTATAAAAAACTTCTTCATTCTTTTCCCGTTCTTACGGGAGTTAACAGTACTTCCGTTAAGGGGGATGGCCGCTTTTTAGGCGAGGTAGTAGCACTCCGCCTAGTTACTTCTAAAGATCGCATGACGGCAGACTGGGGTAAAGTTCCCTACCAGCTGCTGCAAAAAATTACCTCACGCTTAACCAGCGAGGTTGAGGGAATTTCTCGGGTAGTGTATGATATAACTACTAAACCACCAGCCACCATGGAATGGGAGTAGCTAATATGAGGCGCAATCGCTCGCGAATCCTACGGAAAGTAGAAAAGCAAAGTAAAAGAAATTTTATATTGACTGTAGCCGGAACTATTCTGATTATCATTGCCATTTTTAAACTTGGTATACCGCTGCTTGCCCAAATTGGACAGTCAAACATTCAAACTCAATCTGATAAACCATCATTTATCCAGCCGCCACAGCTTGACCCGCTCCCCATAGCTACTAATTCCGCTACCATCAAAATTAGTGGTTTAGCAATTACAGATAAAGAAATAGAAGTTTTTGTGGGCAATAGTCTTGTCAATACAATTAAATCAGACCACGTTGGTAAATTTGAAATTGCCAGTCTTAAGCTTAACAGCGGACAGAATTCAATTAAAGCCAGGACGCGCGACAACGATAATACCAGTGATTTTTCGCCGGAACAAACCGTCATTTTTGATGATACTGGGCCCATGCTTGAGGTTACCAACCCAACATCAAATCAATCCTTTGCCGGCGGAGAAAATACGGTTGAAGTGAGAGGAAAAACCGATGTCGACTCAACCGTGACTGTTAATGACTTTCGGGCAATTGTCGATAGCGAGGGTAAATTTTCTTATCTCTTTAAACTGACTAATGGGGAAAATATCATTAATATAAAATCTCTTGACCCGGCCGGCAACGAAACGTCTTTGGAAAGAAAAGTCAATTTTTCTCCCTAATCCCCACCAGTATCCATATCCAGGCCAGTATACTTTCAAAAAAAAGGCTATTTATAAAAAGACTGTTAACTAAAATTCCCACCACCAAAACCAGCACAACTTGGGAAATTTGCCTCTGTTTTTGCCGCCAGGTAAGTCTTACTACCCAGTACCATAAATAAAAAAAGGATAATAAACCCACTGTTCCGGTTGTTGAAGCCACAAAAAGAAAACTATTATCTGTTCCTGCCGCGGAATGAAGCGTCTGCCAATTATCCTCCGGTAAAAAACCGTATTGTTTTTGTGCATATCGATAGGCATTAAATCCTACGCCAAATAACGGATGGTCTTGCCAAATTTTTACTGCCCGCTCCATGCTTTGTTGTCGAGCCGCAACCGAGGCGGTCCGAGCGAGATTAACTCCCTCGCCGGGTAAATTTTTTGGCAAAAGAATTATTCCAATAATAAAAACCGCCATAAATATCAAAAGCATCTTTTTTTTAGTAAGTAAAAGTAGCATTATATTGGTAACAAAAAACATCACGTAAGCACTTCTGCTATGTGTTAGTAAAATTGCCACCAAAGTTAAAACTGCCCCAATAACTAGTATTCTAAATTTCCAGGCTACACTCCTGGTGTGTAGAGCTAATACTAACATGAGAATAAAATTAAGCACAAAAAATGCCCCGACGAAATTAGGGTCAAGAAAGGTGGAAAAAACACGATAAAGATGTTCATCCCACCCGGCATAATAAAGATTTCGCAAATCAGGGTAGAAAAAATATTGAATTATTCCCGCCAAAACCACTAACATCCCGCTCAATACTAGCCACCCCAACAACCTTTTCTTAAATTGCAGAGTAAAATCTTTTACTATAAAATATAAAGAAGTTAGCATTAACCAACGAAAAAAATAAAGAGAAGAGGCGATAAGCTCATTTGATAAAAGATTCCTAGCGTTAACTACTAGGGATAACAAAGCCAGACCGGCAAAAATCGCTATCGGTTGAGCTAATTCTGCCTGCGCTAGATTTGGCTTACTCATAATCCATAACGTCACTAATATTACGGCTATCAGATCAAAAGGAGTAATATAAATACTTTGCAGACCTTGATATTCTATTGGTATTCTAACTAACTGCCCTAAAGCCAAAGTTAAAATAAGAATAATTACTAGTTTTTCTTTTGCTGCATTAACCATAATTTGCCTCTAACTAAAAATGAATGAAAACTCATCATTAGAGCCAGGATTAGCCCCGGCAGTCCGTCAAGAAAACCTTTTTTGACAAAAAAGTTTCGGAAAAACTTTACCTTAGGATAAAGAATAATTGACCACCAGTATACGCTGGTCCCTTTTTCGTAAAGTTCTTGAGCTCGAATATCGGTGTAGAAATTTATCTCTCGCAAAAATTCCGTAATTGTTTGATGAGGATAATGAAGCAGGAGATTTTTCAGCTCACCCAGTTTACCTTTAACTTTCCATTTCTCATGAACTCTCCCCTCCCATTTGCCCCCTTCCTTTCTGGCTAATCGTAATAATTTTATATCTCCAGTCTCACCATACTTTAACTCATTTTCCCACATAAAATCTCGTCTCTTGATATAGAATCCATTACATTGGGTTATTGGGTTATTAGTTAATTGGGTTATTTCATCGCAAAGCGATGGAGATACTCTTTCATCGGCGTCAATAAATAATACCCATTCCTCGTGGGCTTTTTCTAATCCAAAATTTCTTTGACGAGAAAAATCATTATTAAGCGTCCTAGCAAATACTTTTGCTTTTGATTTTTTTGCTAACTCCACCGTCTTATCTGCAGAATTATCATCAATCACGATTATCTCATCGCAAAAATCCAGACTCTTCAAGCAAACTTCAATATTTTTTTCTTCGTTTTTTGTTAAAATAACAGCGCTTATCATTTAAGAATTCTCCAGCAAAAATAAATAGTCAAGGGTAAAGCGAGCGTGACGCCGGTTAATGCTGACAGTGCTCCTCCGATAATGCCAAAGCGAGATATTAAAGGAATAATGGAAATTATCAATCCCCCGAAACTAACCAAAGTAACTACTGTCACATATTTTTGTTTTTTGACCGATAAAAAAAGAGGTGAGGCGCAAGCGTAAATTGCCCGCACCACTCCAAAAATAGCCAATATTTTAAGAGTCGGCACCACTTCTAACCATTTTTCTCCCAACGACAATAAAACAAGCTCTCTGGTAAATAAAAATAGAATAATGCCGAAGGGAATAGTCAGAATAGCCACCCCGGCGATGGTTCTAAAAAACGCCCGTTTTAGCCTAGTTTTGTCTCCGGCTATCTTGGTATAGACCGGAAAGGTTACCCGCGAGATGCTATCTACCACTTCCGTTGGGATATTGGCTAATTTATAACCGACCTGATAAAGACCAAGAGAAAAAGAGCCTAATAATCTACCAATTACGGCACTATCTCCATTTTGAAAGGCGTAGTTGGTAAGCGAGAAAGCTGTTACCCACTTACCCTTATGAAAAATTTCTCCCGCATGAGAAAGGTTAAAACGGAATACGGGTTTTGGTAAAACTACTAGAAATGATAACGCGACTTCTACTAAAGCACCTATTATAAAACCGAAAATAAGACTGGTGGCGGAGCGCGTGATAAAGGTTAGAATAATTGCGGTCAGCGAATCAACTAGAAATATAGATAAACGAAACCAAAACTCCCTATCAAAAGCTAGTTCTTTTTGAAAGCTAACTATAGCGGGATTAATAAAACCTCTAATAATAGGAACCAGACTGATGAGTAACAGCAACTGATAACTCTCGGTACTATTGAAAAATTTAGCAACTAAAGGAGCTGTTGCGGCAATTAAAATGGCTATAATAAAACCGCGAATAATAGATATTATCCAGGCTGTATCCAAAAATTTGTCGATTTTCTTCTCTTGGACAAGGAAAATGTTAATTCCTGTTTCAGTCAACATCTCGACTAATCCCAAAATAATGGTAGCTATACCGACCAGTCCAAATTGAGACGGCGTTAGAAGACGGGCTAAAATAATGGTTCTCGTAAAGGCTATTCCTCTGGAGACTCCCCTAAAAGCAGTCACCCAGGAAATTCCCTTAATTGCCTCTTTTGTATATCCCATAAATACTTCCTGTTAAAACAGATGTATCTGCTGTTAGCTGTAAAAGTGGCAAGATAAAAATTGCTCGCCAGTCAGCCACATATCGATAATTTTTCCCAATTGCCCAAAATAAATAAACCGTGACTAGTATTAAAAAATATGATGGTAACCAAATTCTTTCTATACTCAGTATAACCAAAGTCAGTCCGATTATATAGCGCAGAAATAATAATACTACCTTTGGTCTGACAATTTGGGCCTCCATATCCCCTTTAGCAAACTTGAAAAACATCATAAAAGCTTCTATCAAGTTTTTTCTGGGCATCCAAAAAACCACCGCTTTTTTCTGAAAAACAGTTTTGGCATGCATTTTCTTTAATTTATGAGCAAATACATAATCTTCATTATCTGAAAATTCTTCCGGAAAACCACCAGCCCTTTGCCAAATAGATCGTCGCAGCGCCATCGAGCGTGAAGCGGGCAGAAATGTTTTGGGGTTAACCTTATCGGGCATAACCAGAGCATAAGGCACCAGACACTTTTCAAAAATACTCTTCGGTAATCCTTGATAAAATCCGGCAACGACATCGACCTCTGTACTCTCGAATGGAGTTGTAATATTTTTTAACCAATTTTTATCAAGAATGCATCCCGCGTCGGTGAGAGCGACAATCTCATTTTTTGCCTTGGAAATCCCGTAATTTCTACCTATTGCCCTATTACTTTTTTTAATAAAAGGTCTTAATCTGCTTTTGAAATATTTGATATTTGATATTTGATATTTGATATTACTGACCGTCAGGTCAGTTGAACCTCCATCAACAACAATCACCTCATCTGGCAACGCAGATTGTTGAAGTATTGACGATAATAGCTCACCTATTGTCTCTTCTTCATTTAAGACCGTAACCACTATGGAAACTTTCATAAACTTTTACGACCTCCTCCCATGTTTGACTTTTGACCCACTGATAAGCCCTGTTTGTTAATTTTTCTCGGGTAATTTTATGACTTAAGTAGTATTGCATTTTTTTGACCAACTTAATCGACGAATTTTCAATAATTATCCATTGAGCAAAAGAAGTCATTTTGAGATAATCTTCTTTAAGCGGATTATTAAAAACTGCAAAGACCAGCTTTTTATTCACCATTGCTTCTAAAATAGAAAGATAAGACGAGCTAAAAACCAGGTCCGACCTCGCTAAATAGAAAGATATATCTTTGACAAAACCATGGACTTGGCCAATTTTTTCTACCTCACTCCGCAACTGTCCATCTCCACAGGCTTCAAACTCAAACCTAATTCTTTTCTTCTTAAGAATCTTTAAGACTTGTAAATAAATATTAACTCCCGTATCCTTCTCTAATCTTCCAATAAATAAAATTTTGAGTTTATTATTTTTATTGGTAGTATTTGTAGTATTGGTATTTATTGGTAGTATTCTTACGCCACCATAGGTGGTGTAAGTCGGCTTTGTCCCATACCATTTTTTAATATAATCACCAACGCAAATATTTCCCCAAGATAATTTCTCGCTAATTTTTCTAATTAATATTGACCATCTTGAAGGAGGAAATTTGGTCTCATAGCCATGGAAAGTAATAAAAACAGGCTTTTTGAGGAATAGAAAACGAAGCGGCAGATACCAGATAAAAACGTCATGAACATGAACGACATCAGCCGTTTTAATAACTTTAAATGTTTTTAATAACTGCCACCAAATGACCAGTAACCCTAAAAATTTTATCTTCGGATATTTGATGTTACTGATAATATTAACTGTATGGCCCTTATTTTCTAACCCGGCGGCAACTTTTTTTACATGCGTTTCCACACCACCAACTCTATAAGCAGAAAAGCGGCAGAGAAAAACAATCTTCATAAAGCGCGGGTGGACTCGAGAGGATTTGAACCTCTGGCATCTGCAATGTGAATGCAGCGCTCTACCGCTGAGCTACGAGTCCATCTTTTTTTAGTATTTTAACATAAATAGCCAGGTAACCTCAATTTACCGATTGACTTTTCGGATTTTTTATGGAAATATAAACTTACTATGTTTCTGCCCATTGCTCATTTTGATTTAGATGCCTTTTTTGCTTCGGTTGAACAAAAACTAAACCCCAGACTGCGCGGTAAACCAGTTATTGTCTGTGGAGTTGATCCTCAAGGTCAAAATGTTAACCGCGGCGTTGTTTCAACTGCTTCTTATGAAGCCCGAAGCTACGGAGTTAAATCTGGAATGCCTGTCTACCAAGCGAGAATTTTATGTCCACAAGGGATTTACGTGGGGGGAAATTTTTCTGCCTACCAAGCTCATTCGGCGATGGTTTTAACAATTATAAAAAGGTTTACTCCTAAGCTTGAACAAACCGGCTTAGACGAAGGTTTCCTGGACTTTACTGGATGCCAAGAATTATACCCCGATACAAAAATACTGTGTGAGAAAATACGCCGCCAAGTTCAAAACCAGGTCAGTCTACCGGTTTCTATAGGGTTATCTATTTCTAGAATACTGGCTAAAATTGCCTGTAACCTAGGTAAACCAAATGGATTATTTACTATTGGCAAAGAAGATATTAAAAGAATTGTCCATCCTCTACCTGTTGAGTATTTACCCGGAGTTGGTCCCAAAACACAAATAGTTCTAGGGAATAACGGCATTAAAATAATCGCCGATTTGGTAAAGAATGAGATTAAACTAACAAATCTTTTGGGTAAATTTGGATATAATCTGTACCTGGCGGCTTGCGGAATTGACAATATCTGGTTTGGAGAAAGAGCAGAAATAAAAAGCATCGGCCGCTCAACTACCTTAGCAAAAAATACTAATAACGCCAGCCATATCAACTCTATTCTTTTTCAATTATGTGACGAAGTATTTTATGAATTACTGGATAAAAATTTAACCGCCGGATGCGTGGGGATATCACTTCGCTATCCCAACTTTACCGATAAACAAAAAAGTAAAACAATCTCTGATTTTCCCAAAAATCCTAGCGAACTGTATCATCAGGCAGTAGAATTATTTAATACAGCCTGGGATAAAAAAACTAAAGTTCGCCTGCTAGGCGTCAGGACATCAAAACTCAAAAAAGAAAATAATTTAATACCGCGAGTAAAAACTATTCTGATGCTAAAAAGAAAATATGGTTCAGATATTCTTCGTAGCGGTTTTGTCCTTGACACACGACCAGTCAATCTGAAACAATAATTTTAATATGCCGCTGACCCGTAGAATTGGTTCTTTTTTAGCAGACAGCCTGCAAACCATCGTTACGGCCGCGGCAATTTTTGCTCTCATCTATTGGCTTTTTGCCCAACCACATCAGGTAGTAGGCGACTCCATGTTTCCCAACTTCCATAATAAAGAATATATTTTAACCGACAAAATTTCCTATAGACTTCGTCCTCCTCAAGTAGGGGAAGTCATTGTTTTTAAAGCTCCCAATAATCTAGAACGTGACTACATTAAACGAATTATTGCTAAATCCGCCGATCAAGTAAAAATTGAAAAAGGCCGGGTTTTTATCAATGGCCAGCTGCTCATTGAACAATACCTTCCGGCAGATATCAAAACATATTCTGGTTCAACTATTAAAGAGGGGGTAGAATATACAGTTCCCGCAGGTTCATATTTTGTCTTGGGAGACAACAGAACCAATAGTTCTGATTCTCGCGAATGGGGTTTTGTTAAAAGGGAGCAAATAATTGGCCGATCATTTATCGTCTATTGGCCCTTGAGTTCTTTTAAGATTGTAGGAGCTGAGAAAACTTTTTAACTTTTTGTGTAGTTTCTTCGGGTGTTCCTCGGAAAACAATTATAAAGCGGGCACGATTTTTGGTTTGATCAACCCTCACATCGGCTTCTAGCTTCTTTCGTAAATCTTCTTCCAATACCTCTAGCTCTTGCCCCAAAAGTCCCAAGGCAGGAGTAAGCTTAGTTTTTACAATTTGATCCTTTAATTTTCTGGCTAATTCTTCAGCCATACGCACAGTTCCTCCCCGACGCAGCAACATTTTAAAGGCCTCTATCATTAATTTTTGATCTCCCAGTGCCAGAAGCGGTCTAACTTGTCCTTCAACTACCACATTTGCCGCTAGAGAATCTTTAATGGCATCAGGAAGTGCCAAAAGTCTTAGAGTATTAGAAACGTAAGGGACACTTTTACCGATTTTAGTGGCTATTTCTCCTACCGTAATACCAAAATCGTCAATCAATTTTCTGTAAGCTTGCGCTCTTTCTATTGGGTTTAAATCTTCTCTTTGAATATTCTCTACGATGGACATCTCAAGCATCCCTTGCGGTGAAGTCTCTTTAATAACTACCGGCACGTTTTTGAGCCCCACAATTCTAGCCGCCCGCCATCGCCGTTCACCGGCAATTATTTGATAGCCGGCTGGGGTCTTAGCTACCACCAATGGCTCAAGTATCCCCTGTTCTCTAATAGAATCTACTAATTCCGTTAAAGACTCCGGAATAATAATTCCCCGCGGCTGATGAGGATTTGTTTCCAGTAAATTTATATCTATTTCAAAAATTCTTTCTTCCTGCTTATCCATTTATGACCTCCACGAATGCACGTCCACGATGTGTTTTAAAATTAATCTGCCCTTCCTTGACGGCAAAAATGGTAAAATCCCGCCCCATCCTTACGCCCTCTCCGGGATGAACTTTGCTTCCCCGTTGTCTGATGATGATATTACCAGGAAAAGTCTTTTGTCCGCCAAAAAGTTTGACGCCCAATCTTTTAGAGATTGAATCTCTATTGCCCTTGGTGGCTGCTTGTGCTTTTGTATGTGCCATATTGAAATTTAAAATTTGAAACTTTTGTGAAAACTAGCATATTTTAGTAGGACTTTTCACATAAGTCAAGACTATCAAAATATATCACTTTCCGATTTTTTCAATTTTAACTTTTGTTAGTAGTGACCGGAAGCCCATGACGCGGCGATAACGGACTTTAGATTTAAATTTGGCTACTCTTATTTTTTCTCCTTTTTTCTGTTCCAGCACTTTAGCCTTAACAGTCACATCAGCCACAGTCGGAGTGCCGATCTCTATTTTGTTTTCTCTTACTACCAATAAGACCTGGTCAAAATTTACCACGCCATCTTTACTAGCAGCTAACTTATCTACTTCAATCGTTTCTCCCTCACTGACTTTATACTGTTTTCCACCGGTTTTGATGACTGCGTAATCCATATTTTATGAATTGTAGCAGAAAAACTAGCGAATTTCCAGTACTTGAGGGCTTCTTGCTGTCAAATTAGCTATAGAGCTAACCAGCCCCAGTAGTATAAATGTGGACAAGAGGGAGCTTCCGCCATAAGAAACCAGAGGCAGTGTTATACCGGTAATCGGTAAAACTCCCAAATTACCTCCTATATTAATAATAAAATGTACTAATAAAAAGGAGAAAACGCCCCCGCAAATCAGCTTACCAAACTGGTCATCAACTTTATTTAAAGCATCATATATTCTAAACAATAGAAAAACGAATGCCGCAATTACAATAACGGCACCCACAAAACCAAAATTTTCAGCAATTGTGCTAAAAATAAAATCCGTATGACGTTCGGGTAGAAATTTCAGCAAAGATTGTGTGCCGTGCCCTAATCCTTTGCCAAAAAATTGTCCTCCGCCTATCGCTATCACAGATTGAATTAAATTATAAGAAATGCCTTGGGGGTCAAGAGTTGGATTGATAAAAGATATAATCCTCTCTCTTTGATAGTCGCGTAATATCTGCCATAAAATTGGTGAAGCGATAGCTAAAACAAGAGTGGGCGCCATAAACCAAATAATAGGCACCCCATAAAAAATAAAGATAATGACTGCGGTAAAAATATAAACCAAAGTGTTCCCTAGGTCAGGTTGAAAAAATATCGGCAGAACAACTAGGCCGATAACTACTAGAGTCGCTAAAAACGCCATGAAGAAAAGTTTTTGACGAATTAAAAAAGAGGCAAAGCTAACCAGCAAAAAGGGCTTAAGAATTTCTGATAATTGAAGACGCAATCCTCCTATCGCGAGCCACCGCGTAGCCCCCCTAGCTTCAATTCCTATCAGTAAAACTAGATAAAGAGCAATTAAAGAAAAAATTAATATAGGACTTGCTAATTTTTTAAGGACTCTATAATCTATCAAAGAAAGGGTGAAAAAAACTATTAAGCCAAGAAAAGTAAAGATTAGTTGGTTTCTAAAAAGAGCAAAATCAAGCGAAACTAGAGTCGTTAGACTAAAAAAGATGAGAATAAAAATGGGAATTAATAGGTCAAACTTTAAAACTCGACTCATAACCGCTTAACAAAAAACTCGTTTCCCTTGGCAATGTTTTTAACCAAAGCCTGACTTTTAATAACTTCTGTAAAATCTTCTGGCCAGTCGGGCAAAAACACATCAACCTTTTCATCAAGTCGAGTTCCCAACTTTTTTCTTTCTTGCTGAATTTGCCTGATAATTTCTCTAGCCTCTCCGGCAACTAGATCTTGGTTCTTCTCGCTTGTATCACCGGTAACCGTATATTCTTTACTTTTACCCTGATAGATAAGTTTATACACATTAACTTCATCCTCAACAACCTTTCTTGCCTCATCTGATAATTGCTGAGGACCTTCGTAGGTAAGTGTTTGCAGCGGAATCCGCACTTTAAGAGTCGCCGTCTTACGAAATGAGTGAATAACCGAAGCCAAATTTATCCCGTTGTTCATATCTTTTTCAAGCTTAACATCACGTAAAGACTTATTAAGTGCAGGCCAGCTTGCAAGATGAACTGACTCTTCTCCAGTCAGATTTTTATAGATTTCTTCCGTAACGAAGGGAATTATGGGCGCAAGCACTTTGCAATATTCACTAAGAACAAGCCACAGAGTTTGATAAGCATCTTTTTTGTCTTGACTATTAGGTGCGCTTGGTCCAACCCGGTCGCGAATTCTTCTCACATACCAGTTTGACAAATCGTGAATAAAAAGGATTCCCGCATGACCTATTGCATCAACCGTATCAAATCTTTCAAGCGCCTTAGTAACATTACTGACGTTTCCATGAAGGCGAGATAAAATCCACTGATCAAGAACATGAATAGGTTTAAATTTTTGATTATTAGAAGGCGGTATCCATTTATCAGCATTGGCATTAACTACAAAGAAATTGTATACATTCCAAAGAATTAAAAGTAATCCTCGTACTTGATTTCTGTATTGTTCCTCCGAAATAAGAATATCCTCGCCTTTCATAACCGGGCTACCCATCAGATATAAACGCAGCGCATCTCCGCCATATTTCCCAAGCATTTCCCGAGGATCCGGATAGTTACCGTAGTTTTTACTCATCTTTCTTCCGTCTGTTCCCAAAATAACACCCGTTACAATAACATTTTTAAAGGCATGTGAGTCTAAAAGAGCCGCGGCAATCACATGTAAAACATAAAACCAGGCACGAATTTGCCCTGTATATTCTACAATAAAATCAGGCGGAAAAAATTCTGACAATCTTATTTTCTTCTCAAATGGAAAGTGGCGCTCGGCGAATGAAGCGCTTCCTGCCTCTATCCAGCTATCCAAAACCTCCGGTACTCGTTTTACTTTTTTACTACAGTTCTTACAGGTAATCGTAATTTCGTCAATCTGTGGTTTATGCAAATCTGTAATCTTTTGATCAGCTCTTTCTTCCAATTCTTTGATAGACCCCGGCACAAAACGCTCACCACACATACATTCCCAAACAGGGACAGGCGAACCAAAATAACGGTTTCTGGAAATATTCCAGTCAGGGGCAGATTGTAAACTTTTTAAGAAACGTCCGTGCTTAAAGTGCTCAGGAAACCAATTAATGAACTCATTAGTTTTCTCCATTTGGACTTTTAATTTTTGCACGGCAACATACCAAGCGTTTTGCGGCGCATAATAAAGCCTAGTACCGCATCGCCAGCAGGTGGGAACTGTATGAATATAATCTTCTTCCCGATAAATTAATCTTCTTTCTTTAAGATCTTCGTTGACAGCTTCATTGGCCTTAAGATAATATAGACCGCCAAATTTCGGCACTTCACTTTTAACGATTCCTTCTTCATTGAGATGGACTTCTATATGTATGTTTTCCTTTTGCATGACGGCCAAATCTTCCTCGCCGTAGACGGCTAGCGTGACGATACCAGTTCCTTCTTCCGCAGTTACAAAGTCGCCGCCGACTACTATAAAAGCTTTTTTACCTTTATCAATTTTGTAATAGTCGTAATGGGGGACAAATTTTTGACCAACCAGTTTTTCACCCCCAAACTCCTCCACAACTTGATATTTTTCATTTCCCAAAATTTTCAGGGTGGTTTTAGCTAGAATATAATTTTCCTGTCCCAGTTTTACTTTTGCATATGTAAGTTTAGGATTTACAGCCAGAGCCGGGGTTACAATTTTGTTCCACGGCGTGGTTGACCAAGCCAGTAAATATGTTTTTGGCTTACCAGCTAGCTGATATTTATAAATTGTGGACGGATCGGATAAGTCCTTAAAGTTATCGGCATCCATAGCTACCTCAAAATTGGAAATTGGCGTCGCACAATGTGGACAATAGAGGAGTACTCGAAGACCTTTGTAGATAAATCCTTTGTCGTACATCTGCTTAAATACCCACATCACCGTTTCCATGTATGATAAGTCCATGGTTTTATAAGCATTCTCAAAATCCACCCATCTCCCCACATGATTAACGTACCATTGCCATTCGGAAGAAACATTTTTAACATAAAGCTTGCAGGACTCGATAAACTTTTTAATACCAATTTTTTCTTCAATATCTCTCTTTCTTTTTATTCCCAGTTCCTGCTCTACTTTATTTTCGGCCGGTAATCCATGGCAATCCCATCCCCAAACTCGTCTAACTCGATAACCTTGCATGGTTTTGTAACGAGGAAATAAATCTTTGGGGATACTTGAAAGAAGACTGCCGTAATGAGGAAGGCCGGTAATAAACGGCGGCCCATCTAAAAAAGTCCAGTTACCTTTGGGAGTATCTTTGGCAAGTGATTTCTCAAAAATCTTATTTTTCTTCCAATACTGCAGTATTTCTTCTTCCAGCTTGGGAAAATCAACTTGCGGCGTCACCGGTTTAAACATACAAACTATATTGTAATAGAAACCGAACTAACCCGCAAGCCGCCAAACAAATAAGGTCGGACCTTGACATAAGGTCCGACCTTAATTAATATAAAGATATGCCTGCTAAAAATACTGTTAAGACATATGTTGAGAATGGATATTATCACATCTATAATCGTGGCGTAGAAAAACGGCAAATCTTCATAGATAAGCAAGATTGCGCAACATTCCTCTATTATTTAAAGCTGTATCTTTCTCCTGTTGAAGAAATCAAACAACAAGCAGATCTTCATATGCGTCTTAGAAGATTCATTAGATTAAACTTATCATCCGAGGTAGACCTTCTTGCGTTTTCTCTTATGCCAAATCATATTCATTTACAAATAAAACAGCATACTATAGATGGGATTATAAAACTCACGAGGCGTGTATTAACTAGCTACGCTATGTACTTCAATAAGAAATATCAACGCGTGGGTTCTCTTTTTCAAAATAAATATAAAGCCGCGCTTATTGAAACCGAATCTTATCTTCTTCACCTTTCACGATACATCCACCTTAATCCAATTAATATCTCTAGTCCATCAATCGATTTTATAGATTTTTCAAGTTACCACTATTATTTAGGTAAGAAAGAAGCAAGCTGGATTAAACCGCAGGAAATTCTTGGCTATTTCCGTAATGCCCAACTAAAAGGCTTAAAAGATGTTCTATCTTATCAGAGCTTTGTTGAAGACTATAGTCAAGAATCAACAGAGCTACTTGGCGAATTAATTCTGGAAGATGAATTGTGAGTACGTTATGTTATTAAAGTTTAGATTATTAAGGTCGGACCTTGACATAAGGTCCGACCTTGTTATTCATTGCTAAGAAAAAAATCTATCTTCTTATTATGTTATTTCCTTCTAACCGCGCTCGAGGAGTTCCTTGTCTAAAAAATCTACCTTCACGGGGAGAAAACAAAATATTTTCCCTATCTCTAAAACCTATTATTCTATTAAGCCTATCCAAAGTTCCTTCTGTAAAAAAATCAAAATGCGGCAACCTACTACCTGTTCGTTTATCTAAATGAACATCTACTGTATCTACCGGATGGTCTTTTAATCGCCTTCCTCCAATTACAGTGGTTACTGCCTGTTCAACATACTTTAATCTTTGATCGAATCCAAAACGCAGTAGTGCCCGAAATCTGTTTTTCTCATTATACGTTAAACTTAAAGCTGCTATTTGTTCTTCCAGTTCTTGTCCATTATAAGTAAACGTGCTATCAGATGGTCCAATTACATATGTCGAATCAGCCCTAAATGGATTTGCATCATACTCCAAAACCACACCGCTATATCCCAAGTCTTGCGGGTGAGTTTCCGAAGCAATAGCCTTAATAAATCTATCTGCAATAAATCTTCTAGGTACACCCTTTCCCCCAAGCATCCACTTAAAAGCACTCCAATCTTCAAAGTAAATATACATAAGCGGCATTATAACAGAGACTATATCAGCAGGCTATTTAATTCCTCTGTCTTAAGAAGGCTGGGATGTCGAAAATGTCTTCTTCTTCCTTTTTAACAATCTCTTCTTCAGCGACTGATGTTGGCGGTTGGGGGACTCTGGTTGCTTCAAGAGGCTTAGACAAATCTTTTAGTCGCTGCCTAGCCTGATCAAAACCGGTGGCAATCACTGTAATTTTTATCTGATCGTGCATGGTGTCATCAATGGTAGTCCCAAAAATAATATTGGCATCGGGATCGGCACTCTCTGAAATAATTCGGGCCGCTTCATCAACTTCATTCATGGTCAGATCCGGTCCGCCGATAATATTAAATAACACTCCCCGAGCTCCTTCTATTGAGACTTCCAGCAAAGGAGAAGCGATGGCGCTCCGGGCGGCAGTTTGAGCTCTATTTTCTCCCACGCCGGTACCAATTCCCATTAGAGCCGAACCGGCATCTTTCATAATAGTTCTGACATCGGCAAAATCCACGTTGACCAATCCCGGCATGGTAATAAGGTCAGAAATTCCCTGCACCCCTTGCCCAAGCACCGAATCGGCCACTCGGAAGGCCTCTATCAATGAAACTTTTTTGTCTACCACATCTAGAATTCTCTGATTAGGTATGACAATTAACGTATCAACTTTATCTTTTAAATTCTCTATACCTTCTTCTGCCGCCACCATGCGTCTGGTCCCCTCAAAAGTAAAGGGTTTGGTAATGACCGCCACCGTCAGCGCTCCCCCATCTTTGGCGATTTTGGCAATTACTGGAGTAGCTCCCGTTCCGGTACCGCCACCAAACCCCGCAGTCAAGAAAACCATGTCTGAACCGGCAATTAGGTCTTTTAATTTTTCTCCAGATTCCTCGGCTGCTTTTTGTCCAATTTCGGGATCCCCGCCACTGCCTAATCCTTTAGTCAAGTTTTCCCCAATTTGTACTTTAGTAGCGGCTTGAGACATAAGGAGAGCTTGGGCATCGGTATTTACTGTCACAAACTCAATTCCTTGGATTTGATTAACGGTAATCATCGAGGTAACGGCATTATTGCCGCCGCCGCCAATTCCGATGACGCGGATTTTGGCAAAATTGGGAGTTTGAGGACGAATCAGCATCTTGCCCGCATCCTACCACAAGTTTTTTATCTTTGCAACCCCATAAAAATTTTTATGGTAGGAAGGATTTTAGAAAATCGATCACTTTGCCAAAGCTCTTTTTCATGGGAAAGTTAAAGGGAATTTTGGGCATGGCTAGGCCAAAGGGCAGACCGGCTTGCTCATCAATCTCCATACCGGCATATTTGACCAACCCCACGGCGGTAGCAAAACTGGGATGTTCTATCTCATCAATTAAACCGTTCATCTCTTGCGGGACAGCTACCCGCACCGGCATAGACAACATCTTCTTGGCAGCCTCTGGCGCACCTACGGTCAGCGCTCCGCCTCCGGTTAACACCACCCCGGATGGGGTTTGACCTCCAAAACCGCTTTTTTTGATTTCCAGTCCCACCATGGTAAAAATTTCGTTGAGTCTAGGTTTAATAATTCCCTCAATTAAAGTTTTCTTGGAAACTTTTCTAATCTCTTCTGCCATCCCAAGCGCTGCTAAATCAATTTCGTCTCCTTCTTTGATAGTTTTTTCTTCTTTTTCTGCCGGATCTTCTGGAGTTAAAACTGTTTTTGACTTTTTAGGAGTTAAAAATAATTTTATCTTTTCTGCCGACTCAAAAGATATTCGCAGCCCAATAGCCAAGTCATTGCTGATATGACGGGCCCCAATTGGCAACACGCTTGAGTAAGAAAGTGATCCTTCGATAAAAATACAGATATCGGTAGTACCTGCTCCGATATCTACTAGCACCACTCCCAAATCTTTTTCGGTAGGAGATAACACTGCCAGACTTGAGCCGTAACCGCTAAAAATAACATCATCCACGTCCACCCCAACCTCTTCGATAGCTTTAACCAAGTTATTAAGAGCGGTGGAGTTGGCGCTGACAATATGAGTATCAACTTCTAGTCTCACTCCAGTCATGCCAATTGGGTCTTTAATACCCTCCTGGCCATCAACAATAAACATTCTGGGAATAACATGGATAACCTCTCGGGCGGTGGGAAGAGAGATGGCTTTGGCCGCTTCCAAAACCCTGGTAATATCATTTTGAGAAATTTCTCGCTCTGGGCTAGACACTGCCACTACCCCCCGTGAATTTTGACTTTCTATGTGCTTGCCGCTGATAGAAACTACTGCATGAGAAGCAGAGTGTCCGGCCATTCTCTCGGCTGCCTCAAGAGACGCATTAATAACAGTCACCGCACTATTGATATCGACAATTTGTCCGCTTTTTATGCCGTCTGCAGGGGCGCTGGCAACTCCTAGAACATTGACCCAAGGAGCATTATCAGAGGTAAAACCAGCTACCATAGTCACAATCTTACTTGTGCCCACGTCTATCCCCACCACAATTTGCGTAGGTTTAGTCATCTTTTTTAGTATACCACAATTGGCTGTGCCCAGCGAAGATCTATTTTTTTCATTTGTTTGCCTTCTATTTTAAAACGAGCCAACATTATCTGTAAAGTCTCAACTTGGGAAGTAAAATCTTTATTAATTGATAGATAAACTTCGCCTCCATCTGTCAGTCGAGCTAAAATTCCGGAACCGGTGGCTATCAGGGGAAAGCTAACCGGGATATTTTTTTCCGACAGCAAATTGGTTAATTGATTAATCGGATCAATTGCGGGTAGCGGCGTGACTGTTTCGCTGGAAAAAGACGGTAAGCTCCAATTTTTTAAAAAACCTACAGCCGTAAGCGTCAAAAAAATAATTACCAGAGCTATCGCTATAAATAGGCGCCTTCTTGATTTACCATTAATATTTCTGCTTACAGACTTCATAAATAATAGCAACTAAATTTTTACTGGCATCCGATCGGATTAGTTCTGTCACATTTTTATTTATTTTATATTTATTATAGTTTTCCATCATTAGAATGATAGCATTATAAAAGTCTTTACTGGAAATATTTCCTCCCGCTAAAATTTCTCCCAGTCCTAATTTTTTAAAAAATAAGGCATTTTCTATTTGTTCTTTATTGAGGGGAAGCAGCAGAGCGGGTTTTTTAAAGAACAGCAACTCGCTAATGGTATTAATCCCCGCTCGACTAATTATCAAATCTGCTCTGCTAATAATTATCCCCACATCCGATGGATTAATAAATTTTATAGATAAATATCTCTTTCTTGATTTAAAATCCCAACTGCCTCCAATTTGATGAATAATGCGAAATTTTGTCACCAGCTTCTCCAGGTTTTTAGCAACGAGGTTATTTAAAGCGTGTGAGCCTGTACTTCCACCGGTAATATAGAGCAGGGGTAGAGCCTCGTCGGAAATTTTAAAGGGGAGTTTGTCAATTTTAAAACTTCTAACCGGATTACCGATTAAAACTGTTTTTGCAGTTGGAAAATATTTTTTGCTTTCCTCCCAGGAAATGCATATCTTATGGGCCCAAAGTGAGGCGATTTTGTTAGCCAAACCCGCACTAAGCGTCTGTTCATGCACTACGATTGGTATTCGCAGTATTGCTCCTGCTAATACCACCGGCAGAGAAATATAGCCGCCGAAAGAAAGAATGACGTCGGGTTGATATTTTTTAATTATTCCCCAGGCTTGCCAAAAACCCCAGGGAAATTTGAGCAATGATTGAATTGTATATTTGGTGAATGTCCGCTGCAGCCTGCCGGTGGTAATTTCCTGAAAAGGAATTTTGAGCTTCCTAGTTATTTGAAATTCTAAAGAAAGACTTTTATCTCCCTCAAAAGCATGTTTTCTACCCACCAACAGCACTTGAGCTTCTTTAGGTAACTCCTCCAATACTGCCAGTAAAGGCGCTAAATGTCCACCGGTTATTAGAATCTTCATCTTTATTTATCTTTTACTTTGGAAATATTTAGAATAATACCAATTGCCGATAGAGAAATTATTAAAGAAGAGCCGCCGTAGGATATAAATGGCAGGGGAACGCCGGTTAGCGGCAGAAGAGCCACCTGCGCTCCAATATTAATAACTGTTTGAATAGCAAGAAAGCTGACTATCCCTCCGGCTAAAAGTCTGCCAAAATTATCTCGGGCCTCCCGCGCCACCTTAAAACATCTGGCAAAAAGTAAGATAAAAAGCAGAAGTAAAAATAGAGTGCCTATAAAGCCTATTTCTTCACCGATGATGGCAAAAATCGAGTCAGTCATGGCCTCCGGCAGATATTCAAATTTTTGCTTTGACTGTCCTAATCCCAGACCAACTAGACCCCCTGAACCCAGGGCAATTAAAATTTGTTGAATATGATATGAGGTGCCCTGCGGATCGCGCAGCGGGTCAAAAAAGGTCAGTACTCGAGCCATTCGATACGGAGCAATTTTGATAAAGGCAAAAGCAGTCAGGGCAAAAATAGGCAAAATAAGTAAAAAGTGGAGAATACTGGCTCCCGATAAAAAATAAAGAGCGATGGAAGTACTAGCTAAAATTATACCAGTCCCCATATCTGGCTGGGCAATGACTAATCCCACTACCACCATTAACAATAATAGAAAAGCCCAAAACCTGCCTTTTTCCTTATTGGCAAACCAAGCTGCCAAATAAATTGTCAGCGATAATTTAGCAAACTCTGTCGGCTGCAGCACGAAAAATTTAAAATCAAGCCAACGGCTGGCTCCCGAGGCTTTTATCCCCAAGCCCGGTATAAAAACACTCACTAAAAAAACTATGGTTAAAATGAAGAGCGGTATTGCCAATTTTATTAATAAATGGTAATCCAAATTGGCAAAAAAAACTAAAAAAATAAATCCTACCGCTACCCATCTAATTTGATCTTTGATAAAGTGGTATTTATCGCCAAAATCCCGAAAGGCGATAACGGATGAAGCATCATAAACCATCAAAACTCCAAAAAGAACCAGTACGACTGTAATCAAAAAAATAGATAAGTCAATATTTCTCATAACACTTATAAACTCTTCACAATTTCAGTGAACAGCTTACTTCGTTGGTAGGTATTACTAAACCAGTTAAAAGAGGTGGCTGCAGGAGAAAAAAGGATTATACTTCCCGGCTTGGCAAGCGCCCAGGCTGACCGGACTGTTTCTCTAAGATTATCAAATTCTCCCTTTATCAACCCCTTTTGGGGAATTGCTTTTTTAATCTTTGACTCGGCTGTTCCTCGCATTATAATAATGGCCTTTACTTTTCGTGACACTAGTAAACCCAGCTCTCTAAAATCTAATTTTTTATCATTACCGCCCAAAATAAGGATAATATTACCATTCAACGTATTAAGAGCGGCTATGGTAGCCTCCGGCGAAGTACTGACTCCGTCATTGATAAATTTAATTTTCTTAATAGTTCTCACATTTTCTAGATGATAGGGCAGTGGACTAAAGTTAGCGATGGTTTTTCTCATTAAGTCCATTTCTACTCCCAACAGTTGTCCCACCGCTAAAGCCGCCGCTATATTTTCTCTATTGTGCTCGCCTAATAATTTGGTTGGTAAGTTTTTTGATAAATTGTCGGAGTCAAAAAATATTACTTTAGAGGGAGCCTCTTTGGCAAAATCTTGAGAAAACTTGCTGTTTTTATTAAGCACCAGATAGTCTTTCTTGGTCTGATAGCGGAAGATATTTTTTTTGTCAGCAACGTAGTTATCAAAAGTAGCATAGTGATTAAGATGTTCAGGATAAATATTGGTAATAACCGCAATGTCAGGGCTAATCTTAACCTCACCTAATGCGTTTAACTGAAAAGAAGAAAGCTCAAGAACCGCAATTGTCCGAACGTCAATTTTATCAAGATAGGTAAGAGTGCCAATTCCTGCCACGTTGCCTGCCAATACCACATCTTTTCCCGCATCTTGTAAGATTTTAGCAATGAGAGTGGCGGTAGTTGACTTACCCCGCGTTCCCGTGACTCCGATTATTTTACCCGGGCAGTTCTTGGCAAAAAAACTTTCCGCCATCTCTATGGGAATCCCCTTTTTTCTGGCAACTTCTAAGTATGGGGAGTCGGGCATTACATCGGGATTGCGAATGATTAAGTCTGTATTAGCAAAATCTTCTATTCTGTGTTCGCCTAGTATAAATCGTATTGGTAACCTTGAAAGTTTTTTAATTGAAGGTAGAAGAGTCTTTCGAGATCGTAAATCAGTTACGGTTACTCTAGCTCCTTTTCGTGCAAAATAACGGGCGGCTGCTACCCCTCCGCCCAATAAACCTAATCCCATGACCAAAACTTTTTTTTCTTTAATATTAAACTTTTTCATAACTTGTTTACTCTGTATTCTTTCTTTAGTAAAACCCCTAATTGCTTATTAAACTTTTCCACATCTCCCGTGGTATAAAAAGTATAGCGCGGTTTTGTCTTTCCAGCCAGAGTCTGATTGTTGGTTAAAACTCGCTTGACCTGTCTGGTGACAGCTCCGGCAGGCTCGAGAATCAGTACTTCTTTACCAAAAAGTTTTTGCAATTGCGGTTTAATAAAACCGTAGTGGGTACAACCCAGCGCCACCACATCAACATCTTTTTTTAATAAAGTGGCTAATTCTTCTGTAATAACCACTTTTTGTAGGTCTTCAATTTGGTCAACTATCTCATCAAGCCCGTGGGTAAAAACCTGGCAGCTGTTGGCAAATTTTTCAATGAGTTTTTTTAAATATCTACTTTTGACTGTAGCCGAAGTTGCCAAAACGATGATTTTTTTCTTTCGGCTTAACTCGGCTGCTTTTTTGACAACGGGAACTATTCCCACCATGGGAATTGAAAAATTTTGACGAAGCTTATCAAGGGTATGCACTGTGGCAGTATTACAAGCAATTACCAACAGCTTAATGTTATTTTTTAAAAACCAGTTAACTCTCTGGGAAACAATTTGGTAGAGTTCGTAGCCTTTTTTCTGGCGGTAAGGGAAGTTTTGCTGGTCCGCCAGGTAAACGGTGCTCTCGCGGGGCAACTGACGGACTAATTCTCGCCAGATAGATAAACCCCCAACTCCAGAATCAAGAATGCCGATTGGATAATTATTCATGAAGAAATTTACTTAATACCGGCGATAAAGAGCCCTACTACGGCAAAAAGAACTCCCAGCAGCCATAGTCGCATCACAATTTTGGGCTCTTCCCATCCCTGGTTTTGTAAAAAGAGATGAAAGGGGGTGACAGGCAGAATTTTTTTACCTAAAAATCTCTTTGCCAAAATCTGAAAAAGAGAAGAAGCTACTTCTATTACAAAAACGCCGCCGATAATAGCCAAAGCGGTAATTTTTCCCGTTAAAAGTCCAACTACCGCCAGCATTGCCCCCAGAGACATTGAGCCAACGTCTCCCAACCACAGCCGGGCCGGAAAAATATTAAAGTATAAAAAGGCGATGACTGAACCAATTAGTATGGCAATAAAAATTCCCAGCCACTGATTTAATAAACCGGCTGAAATAACCAGGAAAGCAATCATGCAAATGAGGAAAAGTCCGCCGGCCAAGCCATCCAAACCATCTGTAATATTAAAGGCATTGGTAAAAGAAACAATAATAAAAGCCGCCAAAGGAATGTATAAAATTCCAATATTAAATTCGCCTAAAAAACGGATGAAGAAAAAGTCGTAGCCGAGTTGAGTATAAAAAATAGTGCCGATAATAAAGGCCAGCACCCATTGGATGAAAAATTTATAACGAAAACGCAATCCAAAAAAATCTGACTTTTTGCCATTAATCATTTTTTTTAGGTCATCGTAAAATCCCAACGCCCCAAAGGACAGAAAAGAAAAAAGCAGAACAAATAGCTCCCAGCCTTTGATGTTAATCTCAAAAATGCCGTAGGCCCACAGAGTCAAAACTGTCACTACTGCTAAAATTAATACTCCTCCGCCAAAAGGCGTACCGGCTTTCCAGGCATGAAATTTATCAAAAATGGGAGTATGTCTATTAAAAACATCCCGTGTCTTCTGCTTTTGCCGCTGGAACTTCATCTTATAGAGAAAGTCAATAAAAGGAACAAGCAGTAGACCGGTGATAAAGGTAGAAAGTATAATTAAACCCAACAACTGCATAAGATTGGGTTATTATACTACATTTAATCCCGCAGTAGCAAAGTTTATTGGAGCCTTACTTCAAAACCTTATAATGTAATTGAACTGTGTTTTTGTTTAAGTTTTTAACTGACAGCAGTTTTAATTTATATTCAAAGTCTTCCGGGGCAAAAAGCTGGATCCCTTTCCCAAAAACAATTGGCTCAACATCTAGAATTATCTCATCTATTAAATTTTCTTTGATGAAAGAGGAATTTATTATACTGCCACCTCCTATACATATCTCTTCAAAACCCTTGTCGCTAAGCATTTTTAGAACTTCTTTTGCAGTTTGATTCGTAAAAATAACATTAGGGACTTTTTTCTTGAGAGGCTTACCTTTGGTAAGAACTATATACAAAACTTCTGGTAAAAATTCTTTTGGCGGCATAATGTCATATGTATTATGGCCAATAATTAAATTTCCAGTTCTTTTTAAGAGCTTGAAATAGCTCTCATTCCAAGTCTCCTCTGACGTCCAATCTGTGTTACCATCAGTTCTGGCAATAAACCCATTAGCAGTTATAGCCATATACAAAATCGTCTTCATAAATCTTTTTTACTTAGCAACGAATAAATATCTAGGGCTACTTCATCATACGGATGGACTTCTTTAATAGCTTCTATTACCTCTTTAACTTTTTTTTGAGGACAAACTGTTTCTATTCTTTCTTCCTCCACCTCTTCAAATTTTCCTACTTCTCCAATAAATGGTTTCGCTCCTTCTAGGGGTTTATAATTCCCCTTGCCTTTAATAGAAAAAGTGCAGTGACTATAATTGCCAATTACTCCGGCTCCGGCATTTCCCATAGCTTGTCTGATAATATCGGCATGACTTTCTGGCACATAAACAACAATTTTAACAAATTTACTCATTTTTCATTTAATTAAATCCATTTTCTTTACGAAATTGCTCCGAAAATCCTTCCCATCCATCAATCCAATCCAGTCTACTTTTATTTGCCACCGCATCATAAAGAGGATTTGTTTTATCTTCGGCTAGTGTTTCAACAAGTGCATCTACTAATTGTCCCCATTTGAATCGCCCGGAAAATTTTGGATCACGCATCAACATTTCTTCATATGTATGGAAAATGCCACCTATAACTAAAGCCGGAGTATCTGTTTCGGTCTTATGGAAAGCAAGAAACGGTTCGGCTTGCGTAGTTTCGCCTCTTTCCATCATTTTATTCATATCTTTCAGTGTATTAACAAAAGAACGAAATCCTTTGGAGAAAGCTGATTGAGATTGTGAAATTATTGTATTAAAAGTTGGTAATTGATCTTGACTAAGCTCTCCTTTGACTATTATGGCATTAATTAAACTAACTGGAGGTTCTCCTAAATTTATACTATTAAATCTATTAATAACCTTATCAAAATTATCAAGTAGATTTTGAAGTTCGACCGGATTTGTCTCAATCCAACTAATCACATCTGGGGCGTGAGTACGACCCTCAACAGTTCTTCGTGCAACTCTTGCTACAGCCGATGCAACTTCCACTCAATATCCTTTCCTAATCCTCATTATAGTCTCAATTATATATGTTTTCCAATACCAAGGCGTTAACGGCAGGTCTTGGGCGTGGATGAAGTTGACGCGACGGCCGCCGAAGCCGGTTTTAAAAAGAGTCAAACCCTGCCAGGGATGGTGAGGTTTTGATGGGGGAACCACTCCCCAAAAATTATAGATTTTCTTTCCTCTTTTTTTAGCTTCTTTGATCGCTTCCCATTGCAGTAAATAAGAAGGGGAGAGATATTCGTACTTTGGGTCTGTCGCCCCATGATGGTAAATGGCCGAATTACCATAAAATATCACCAATGCCCCAGAAATTATCTTTTTTTTGTACCGCGCCAAAAACAATTCTGCCTGCCCATCCTTTTTAAACACTTCAATTTCTTCCCCAATCCCCCCGTGGGGGACAAAGCCGTGTTTTTGAGCAGTCTTTTGATAAAGTTTAAGAAAAGTTTTAGTATCATCCGTTGACTTGGCTGGGGTAATCTCTAAACCTGACCGCTCCCCTTTTTTAATTAAGTAACGAGTGGTCTTCCTCATCTGCTTTAATAATTCTTCTTCACTAATGTTAAGTTCCAAAACCCAAGCATTTTCCGCATCCATATTATGAATTGGAGAATTACGAAGCCCCCGTTTTTGTAAAAACTTAATCTCAAAGTCTTCGGTCAATAATGGTGACATCCGAATAAAGTCCATCTTGGCGGCGCGGGCTATCTTAATAATTTCAGCTATTAACAAGGGGAATTGTTTCTTAAAATTTGTCAATAGCGGACCATGCCGCAGGTGAAAGTAATTACCGCGTTTAGCCCTAACTTCGACGATCTGACAAATACCCACCAGCCCTGAACTTGTTGAAGGGTCATAAACACCAAGTCTCAAAACACGATTCCTTAACCCTTCCTGTATTTCTCCCCAACTCCAACTCTGGAAAAAAGGCTGATAGGGTTGAGCAAGCAAAAATTTTTCCCAATTGTCTTTATTATCAACTGTTTTTATTATTAACATAGTTTTTGACAATTCGTACAACTTTTTGGGCATCATTAACCGACATCCTGGGATAGGTTGGCAGATTAACAATTTTGGTTGCTGATTGTTCTGCCATCGGACAGCTACCGAAAGCATAACCGATTTTTGTCAAATCTACACCTTTGGGGTCGACCACGTGAGAATACCAGTCACCCAGCAGAATTCCCCTACTCTTGGCCGATTTTAATAACTCGTCTCGACGATTAACCAAAAGCGGAAAACGGACATGAATATCTTGGTCTTTTATCTTGATACTAAGCTCTTTGGCATATACAGCGGCTATTACCTTTCTTTTTTTATTAAAACTTTCCAGTCGCCCTAACTGAACTAGAGCTAGTCTGGCCAAACTATTAGGCAGTTTTCGGGGATAAAACCTGGGCCTCTGTCCCTTCTTTTCCATTTCTATCACTGGTTTACCTAATAAGTGGAGCGCCTGACTAACTTTCAAAATAACTTTACCAAGATTAAAAAAATTATAAGTTGGCAGAATCATGGAGAAAAATATCGGATGAAGCAGTTGCTGAACTATCAAAAAAATTGAGGGATACGCGAGATTTTTTTGAAACTCCTTAACCCTTTCCTCTATCCTCTTATCCCTGGTAACAACCATTCCTCCAAAAACGCTAGACACCACTTTATCGCGTCCGAAACTAAAAAAGGCCGCCTCTCCAAATGTTCCTAGTTTTTGACTATTAACGCTGGCGCCCAGCGCGTGAGCGCAGTCCTCGATTAATACTAATTTGTGTTTTTTGGCAATTTGACAAATTTCACTAATTTTGGCCGCCTGACCAAAAGTATGCTGGACAATTATGGCCTTACTATTTTTGTTAATCTTTTTTACCAGATCCCCTAGCGACATATTATAAGAATTTTTTTCTATATCAACAAAAATGGGTTTTGCTCCGGTCCACAACACAGAATTAGGTACTGCCACGCAAGTAAAAGCCTGAATTAACACCTCGTCCCCTTTTCCTATCCCTAACGCCGAGAGAATAGCGTATTGGGCCGAGCGGCCGCTGTCAAAACTAATGGCAAAACGAGCATTAAAATATTTTTGAAACCATTGCTCAACTTTCTTGACGTATTGCCCATGGATATAAGACCAGGGAGAGAAAAGCTGAGCAAGAGCTGTCATATAATCCTTTTTTTGCGTATTTGGAGAAAGTGAAATAGCAATCATAGTAATTTTAGAACTGTCCCCGCCTCTTTTCCTTCAAAAAGCACTACATCGCCCTTCTCTATATTTCCCAGAAGCATCTCCTTAATTTCTTTACTTCTGGCAATTCGGAAATTAGTTGTTTTTTTTCCTCTTTTTAGGCCATCGGCAAAACTTTGAGCAAAATTATTATTAGTTAGATATACGATATCAAAAATATTGCCGGCTTCTCGGCCTAAGTTCTCATGAACTTTATCCGCTTCTTTTCCCAATTCAATCAGGGAAGTAAGAATAAGAATTTTTCTTCTTTTTTTGAAAACTTTTAGATAGTCAAAGGCGGCATTGACTCCTTCGGGGCTGGCATTAAAAGTGTCATCAATAAACATGGCGTTCATAAACTTAATCGGTTGCATGGTCAGGGGCAGATAAGAAATTTTTTCCAGAGCTTTTTTTATTTGTATTAGCGTCATGCCTAAATGATGAGCCACCAGAATCGCCGGCAGCAGATTTTCGACGTTATGGCGTCCCAGTAAATTAATTTTTACCGACTGCCGAGTCCGGCCAATCTGAAAAGTAAATCTCAAATCTTGCGGGTTAACTTTCCAGTCTTTAACTTTAACATCACTTTCCTGACTAAAACCATATCTTAATTTATTAATTTTTGTTTTTTGATAAAGCTCCCGACAATATAAATTATTACTGTTAAAAACTGCCAAGCCGTTTTTTGGTAAAGATTTTATCAGTTCGTACTTAGCCTGAATAATATTATCTATACTGCCAAAAAGAGACAGGTGCTGCGCGCTAATACCTGTTAAAATACCTATCGAGGGTTTGATAATTTGGCAAACTTCTTCTATTTCTCCAATTTTATAAGCTCCTATTTCTACTACTAAAACCTGTGTATCTTTTCTTAGTCCTTTAATGATTGTTTTGGCAATACCAATTGGAGTATTTTGTGAACCGGGAGTTTTTAGGACTTTAAATTTTTCACTTAAAACTTGAGCTACAAACTCCTTGGTGGAACTTTTGCCAAAACTACCGGTAACACCAATAACAGTTAATTTTTTGCGCTGGCGCAGTAATTCTTCTGCCTGCAGAATTATCCTATCTCGCCAGATTTCCGTCGGAAACGATAGCAAAAAGACTACTATAGCTACTATCAAAGGTAAGCTTTTATCCAGTATCAACACCCAAAAAAAGATCTCAAAGAGCGGTAGGTTAAGAAAAACAAAAGCCATAAACAGAGTTAACCCAACTAAAACGACTGATTTAGCGGTTAAAACTGGACGTTTAATTTGCCTTGTAGTTATTATTTCCCAACCATAAATAGCTACCACCAGCAAGGGAAAAAACCAATCAGGAAATTGCATCGCATAAGTTAGAGGATAAAGAATAACGAGCAGCCATTTGAGGTTTGATATTTTACTAAAGAGAAATTCCCTGCCGACTTGTGTTTCTCGCAAATGAATCCACAATCTATCAAAACGATACTCTTTTACTTGCCATAGCCCGACCAGCAATAGAGCACTGCGAATTGTGCGAATTGTAAAAGCAATAATAACAATGTTTGAAAAAATTTTGTCTATCATTTTATGAGAAAGGGTAAAATTGTTTTGACAAAAATATCCGGCTGAAGATAGGGCAATTTATGATTGGCTGTTCTAATAACTATTAATTTGGCATTGGATATAAACTCTCGCATTGCCTGACCATCAGAAACAGGTACAATCAAGTCCTGTTCTCCCCATACCAGTAATGTTGGTATTTTAATTTTTGCTAAATGATCTGTCAGCTCGTGAGCAATTATATTCTTAAAAGTTTCTCTTAAGTTTCCGGCTTTATAATAATCAAATTCTCCGGTAAATTTATACAATAATTTTCGAAAAAAACCTTGGAGAAAAGAGAATGGCGGTACAGTAAAGATTCCACTAGCAGTTTTAGCCAGAAAAAAAGCAATTTTTGAACGAAGAGGCAGGGGTCGGCGAATTCCCGGCGCTCCGGTTAATACCAATTTTTTTAAATTTTCTGGGTTTTGTGAAGCTAGCACAATCGCCACCCGCGCCCCAAAAGAATGACCAATAATAACCAGATCTTGTTTGATATTTTTTTTAATAAAATCTTTCACGAAATTAACATAATCGGCAAGAGTTAAAACCGGTTTTGACAATGGCCGTTCACCAAACCCCGGCAAATCAGGAACAAAAACTGTAAAACCCTCTTTCTCCAGAAGTTTTTTTAACTGATTATAAACACTGCCGCGCAATTCCCAACCATGCAGAATAAGAATATTTTTCATTTGACTGTTACACTCTTAGCAATATTTCTGGGTTTGTCTACATTGTGACCCAGTTCTACTGCCATATAATAAGCTAAAAGCTGTAAAGGGATTATATTCATGATGGCTGATGTTTCCCCTGTATTAGGCACTGGTAGATGGACATCAAAACTCGGGTGTGATTTGGGCGCAATGCCTATTACCCAAGCCCCTCTGGCTCTGACCTCATTTACGGCGTTTATCACATCATCTCTTGCTATATCTTCAGAAACTACTACAATCACTGGCACCCCTTTTTCCATTAGAGTAATGGCGTAATGCTTTAAGTCTCCTGCCGGCATAGCATGAGCATGAATGTATGAACCCTCGATAATTTTAATCATACCTTCGCGAGCTATATTTAAGTTTTGGTATTTACCCAGAAGAAAAATGTGCTGTTTTTTAACCAGCTCCTTTGCCAGGTTTTTTATCAAATCGTGATTATTTTCGGTATTTAAATACTTTTCCACCTCCAAAGATAAAGACTTAAGGTTTGTCTGTCCATCTTCCTGCTTTCTGCTTACCACTTTTGACAGCAAATACCCCCAGGCTATTTGAGAAGCATAAACTTTTGTGGACATCACGCAAATTTCCGGTCCGGCATTAGACATGAACTTAAAATCTGACATTCTGGTCGTAGTTGAACCCGGCATATTAACATAAGAAGCGATTTTTACTCCCTTTTCTTTAGCTTTTTCCAAAACCTCCAAAACATCAGCTGATTCTCCGGATTGGGAGGGGTTAATGATCAAATCGTCTGTGGTAAACAAAGGGTAATAATCAAGAGCATTAGCTGCCGTTAAACTCAAGGCTTTAATCCCAGAATGAACCCTTAAATAGAAGGCTATTTGGGAAGCAGCACCACCAGCTGTGCCAATAGCGACGCAGTAGACAGTTTTAGCTTTCTTTATAGCTCTACCAAGAGCGTCTAAGCCACGAGCTTGATTGATTACTTGACCAATCACATAAGGACTTTCATGAATTTCTTTTAACATAAAATGGTCGTAGCCTTCTTTATCAACCTTACTGTTTTTAAAATCGATCTTTTCAAGATGGTATTGGAGACTTTTGCCGGACTTAATATCTACTACATTAAGTTTACCGTTATAATAAACCATCTGGCCATTATCTATCACTATTACTTTTTTGACGAATGGCGCAAAAGATAAAGTATCGGATGAAAAAAATACTTCTTTTTGATTAACTCCAACCACCAAGGGAGAACCATTTCTGGCAGAAATAATTTGACCATCCTTAGTCAAAATAATAATTGTGTTTCTACCTTCAAGCTCCAAAAAAGCTTTTCTGACAGCTTCCTGCAGGTCTTTAATTAGCTTCAATTTATCTTCTATTAACCGGACAATTACCTCCGTATCTGTTTCTGTAAAAAATTTGTAACCCCTTTCCTTAAGTTCATCTTTTAATACTTGATAATTCTCCACAATTCCATTTTGGGCTAGGGCAAAAGATTTATCAGTGGAAAAATGTGGGTGAGCATTAGTTTCGGTGATTCCCCCATGAGTAGCCCAGCGGGTGTGGCCAATACCGATGTTGGAGGCTGGAAGTTGGAAGTTGGATGACGGAAGCATATCTCCGATCGCTCCCACTTTTTTATTGAGTTTTATTTCATCGGCTACTACGGCAATACCCCACGAATCATAACCCCTGTATTCCAGTCTTTTTAAACCGGCTATTACAACATCGGAGGCATTTTTTTTACCTACGTAACCGAATATTCCACACATAAATTAGAAATTAATAATTAGCAACTAGTTCCACAATTTTTTTAATATCACTAAATTGCGCATCAGGTTTAAAACCGGCGATTGGTTGCTGCATCTTAGCATATCCACCGCGTTTAACCCAAACGCCAACCACATCTGTTCCTATCTCCTTGGCAAGCTGTAACATCGGTAATCTATCGTCAATATAAAATATTTTATAGTTATTGTATTTTCGAAAAATTCTTCTCATTTGCGATTTTTTACTTCGAGTGACATGAATTATTTTGGGTTGCAACAAGTGTTTGATAAAAGATATTTTTCGGCGCTGCAATTTTTTCTCTCCCTGGGAATAAATCCCCAAATGTCCGATTTTTGATAGTTGCAGTAAAATATTCATCACCTCTTTATGGAAATGTCCCTTGATAGTATTTCTATCCATAATAAAACGAATTATTTCTCTTTTTTCTTTTGCATCACCCTTACCGGTTTGGTTGAATACTTCTTCCAAAAAAAGCGTTGGATCAAATATGCCAAACTCCCGCATTAGTTCGTCATAAATCCGTGAAGCAACGGCGCTTATTATGCCAATCTCACTTTTATCACTGGCCAATACTTGCCCTACTTTAAGAAAAATCGCTTCTCTTAAAGAAGCAGAATTAAAAAGAGTATTATCCAAATCAAAAAGTATTAGTTTCTTTTTCAATTTTTCTCCTCCACTATTTTTTCAAATTTGGTGTAGTAACGGGAATCATCAGACACGTTTTGCAAAACTGTGGTAGAGGGGCCAATGGTAGCATTATTACCAATAATAACTCCCGGCATGGTGGATGATTTAATACCGATATGAACATTATTTCCCATAATTACGCCTAAGAATTTACGACCACTATCATGAATAGTTTTTCTGTCAATTCTGACATTAGCGGTGCAAAATTGGGCGCCAATTTTGCAAGCTTCTCCAACTACTGAATCTCCAATAAAACCGGAGTGGGTAGTACTATTTTTCATTACCAGACTATTTTTAACTTCCATATAAGAACCAACTACCGACCCCTCTTCCACGTCAACTCCACCACGCAACAAGGCATTATTACCAACTGTCACATTTTTTCCCAAATAAGCAGGACCTTTAATACGCACTCCTTCCATAATTACTACACCATCACTAATAGAAACTTCGCCAATAATTTCCGCGCTTTTGGCAATTTTGACATTTTTTCCCCGATAGTCTTTCATCTTTTTTAGCAGCATGTTCTTAACGTTTAATAAATCCCAAGGGTATTTTAAGGTGGCTATCTCCTCTTTAATCTCCACTGCCGCGACTTTTGCTATCTTGGTAAACTCATCCAAAGCCTCTTCAAAATTATACTGATGCACTTTAGTTTTTTCTAAAACCGCCAAAAAATTAATAGGTAATAAATAGATACTGACTAAACAAAATTTTGACGGTTCTTGACCTTTCTTGGGCTTCTCCACCACTCCCTTAACCTGCTGCCCTACCAGCTTAACAACTCCATATTCCCAAGTATTTAATCTTTGGTTAATTAATACTACCGCATCAGTATTTTTTCTGTTAGTCAATAATTTACTAACTAAAATGTTACTATTAACATGGTTTCCCCCTAAAAAAATAAAATCACCCTTAAGGTGTTTTTTAGCTTGAAGTAGGGCATCACCCATTCCCAAGGGTTGATTTATGACAACATAATTAATTTCTACTCCAAATTTTTTACCATCGCCAAAATAATCTTTAACTATTCCATCATCTCTTACTACAATAATAAGCTCTTTTATGCCAATACTTCTTAGTCCATCAATTGCGTGAGCTAGTATCGGCTTGCCCAAAAGATAAACCATTGATTTATGCGTCCCGTTAAAAGGATAAAAACGACTGGAACTGCCAGCTGCTAGTAAAATTGCCTGCATATTAATCCTCTAACCTCTTGATATTGGCGCCAAGTTTTTTTAATCTTCCCGCAAAATCTTCATATCCGCGGTCAATATGCTCTATGCCATGAATAACGCTTTCGCCCGAGGCCGCCAAAGCGGCTAAAACCAACGTCGCTCCGGCCCGTAAGTCAGAGATTGACAGAGCGGCATTATGCAGCGGGGTGGGACCGTAAATTTTGGCAGCATGAAAGTATTCATCTTTGTCATCTGCCCAATTAAAATTATAGAGCTCTTGCGGGTTTTTAACTTTGGGGTTAAACAATTCAATTTTGGCCCCCATTCTTAACAACTCGCCAATATATGAGAATCTATTTTCGTAGACTGTTTCGTGAATTATTGATATGCCTTGAGCCTTGGTCATTAACACCGCCCAGGGTCCCTGCCAATCAGTCATAAAACCCGGAAAAAAAGAAGTCGTCACCTCTGTAGACCGCAGATTCTTACCCGAGAAATGTATTCCTCTCTCAACTTCCTGCCAATTTGCTCCAGCTTGGGAAAGTTTATCTAAAAAAGCCTTGATTGATTTTTTTTCGGCACCTACTACTGTCGCCTCTCCACCCGTCGCCAATCCAGCCAGGGCAAAGGTGACTACTTCGTTTCTATCCGGGCCGATCGAAAATTTCGTTCCATGAAGTTTTTCTACTCCTTCAATTACAATAGTGCGAGAGCGGCTTCGAATAACCTTTCCCCCCATGTTGTTAAGCAGAATTATCAGCTCATCTATTTCCGGCTCTTGAGCGGCATTCTCCAGCACCGTCCGGCCACGAGCCAGCACTGCGGCCAAAATCATCGTTTCCGTTCCGGTATGGGTATTTTTATCAAATTTATGATGAGCGCCTACCAAACCTTTGGTTTTGGCATGAAAGTATCCATCATTACTGTCATAGATAATATCGCATCCCAGTTTTTTCAAACCTTCTACTATCCTGTCTATTGGCCGGGCGCCGATTCTGCAACCGCCGGGATTGGGAATAATCGCCTGACCGGTTCTGGCCAGTAGTGGCGCGAGAAACATTGAAGAAGTTCTGATTTCGCTGGCTTTGTCAAGCGAGATTTTATGCTTTTTAATATCTCCTACTCTAATTTTTAACTGATGATCTAAAATCTTGACCTCGCCTCCCAATTCACGAATAATGTCTATCATAATAAACAAGTCGGAAATCAGCGGAACGTTATCAATCTCTACTTCCTCCCTGGTTAGAGCGGCCGCCACCAGTGCCTTAAGCGCCACGTTTTTTGCTCCGGAAACGCTCACCTCACCTCTTAATGGGACTCCGCCCTTAACAATGTATTTTTTCATAGTGAGCTTATCTAACTAAAACCGACGGTTTTAACCTCCAATTGTAAATTTACGCCGAATTTTTTATAAACCTCGTCTTTGGCGAGCTTAACTAGCGACGTCACATCTTGAGCATGAGCTCGACCAAAATTCAGAATAAAGTTGGCATGAAGCGGAGAAATCATGGCGTCACCTATTCGTTTTCCTTTTAACCCAGCCTTATCAACTAAGTATCCGGCGGAAGTAATTTGCTGCGGGGTGGGAATTCTAACCGCATCAACTACGGAAATATTTCTGAAGGTGCAACCGGCTGATGCTCCCTTAGGTTGAGTTAGGCTGCGATAATTTAAGGCCTCCATTCCCTTTTCCCACAATATTTTTTTATCGGCCGGTTTAAAACGAAAAACTACTGATAAAACTATCTCCCCTGTTTCTTGCAAGATGCTCTTATCGTAACCAAACTGGAAATAAGAATTACTAACTTCTTTTATTTCTCCCTCTCGAGTTATGAGCTTAGCCTGATATAGGGAGTCTCCCGCGTAGGCTCCCTTTTTGGGGAAATTGGAATTCATATATATTGCCCCACCTACTGTTCCCGGCAATCCCAATTGATATTCCAAACCCTGTAAACCCTGGTCGATGGTAAAACGCACCAATTGATTCATTAGCGCTCCGCTTTCTGCCGCTACCAATGCCTTATCAACTCCCACTTTTTTACCCCTTACGCTTCCGCTCATTTTAGAGACGGTGAATTTTCGGCAGTTATTTTTAATCACCAGACCTTTAATGCCATTGTCGGAAACTATAATGTTTGAACCTCCGCCAAAAACAAAAAAAGGTAGATCTAATTTATTGGCTGTTTTGACTGCATTTACCAAATCGTCAATGGTATTTGCTTCAAAATAAAATTGGGCCGGCCCGCCAATTTTAAAGGTAGTATGTGCGCTCATCACCTCACCGACACGAACTCTACCCGCCCCTAAATTTTTCTCCAATTCTTGTAGTTTTTTATCCATAATGTTCATGATTTAGAAATTAGAATTTAGGATTTGACAAAATTGCATCGGCAATTTTTAGCGCTATGCGCGCAAGATTGCTTCTGCAATCTTATACACGTCTCCCGCTCCCATGGTCATTATTAAATCTTTCTCCGTCCATTCTTGATTGTTTATATATTCTATCACATCCCGAGGCTGGGCTAAAAACTTAACGCTGGGATGAAATTTACCGGTCGAGGCAGCCAGTTTTTGAGAGGAAACTGTTAAATCCGGCTCTTCCCGCAAAGATGGATAAATATTGGTAAAAATAACCTGGTCGGCTTGGGAAAAAGCGTGGATAAAATCAATAAATAAGGCTTTGGTTCTGGAATAAGTGTGAGGCTGAAAAATAACAGTTATTCTTGATTTGGGAAACCATTGCTTGACAGATAAAAGCGTTTCGGTAATTTCTTTGGGATGATGAGCGTAATCATCGTAAACTTGGGCGCCGCTTTTTAACTTACCGACTAACTCAAACCGTCTTTTGGCTCCCGCAAAGACCGGCAGATATTGTTTTATTTTATCTACAGAAATACCCAGCTCCAAAGCCGCCACCACCACCGCCAAGGCATTTTTGGCATTATGAACTCCCGGCAGACTAAGCAAGAACTCACCCAGACTGACATTTTTATTGATAATATTAAGGGTAGTTTTACCGGGAATGGTACCTACGCGGGCTAGATAAAAATCATTTTTGGGCGTAGTGCCAAAAGTAATTACTTTAGCTCCAATCTGGGGAAGGATTTTTTGAATTTGACTGTCATCGCCATTAACTATAGCCACGCCGTCTTTACCCAGTTTTTGTAAGAATTTTAATATGCTTTCTCTAATTTGATCAATGCTGTTAAACAAATCCGGATGGTCAAAATCAATGTTGGTGAGAATTATCATTTTGGGGTCTTGATATAAAAATTTGGGAGTTTTATCAAATGTCGGTTCATTGGCGTACTCGTCCGCTTCGGCAATAAAATATCTACCCCTACCTTTGTGTCCGGCCGCTCCGAGGGGCCGGATTGTTCCCGAACCGACAATATATGAGGGATCAAGACCAGATTTAACCAGTAACGTGGCTAACATGCCCGCGGTGGTAGTTTTACCATGGCAACCGGTGACCGAAATACCAAAAAAATCCTCCATAAATTTACCCACTGCCTCGCCCTGCATCCAAACGGCAATCCCCCGCTTTTTGGCTTCCGCCACTTGCGAATTAGTCATCCCACCATGAGCACCGGTAGCAATTACCAAGTCCAACTTGTCAGGTAAATCTTTGGAGTCAAATCCCACAGTCCAGGATATGCCCGCTTCTTTCAAAGGCAAGTCTGTAATAAACTCATCTTCAATGTCACTTCCACTAACAATAACGCCGGCCTGTTTGGCGTAAATTGCCAACGGCGCCACCCCTACGCCTTTAATCCCGACAAAATGGATGCGTTTAACTTTTTTTAAGTGCTTGTTTAACTGCTTCATGTTCACTCCACGGCTCCTCCCCCCGACCATAATTCATCGACTGTTCGTGCCCTTTACCGGTAAGTAACACCACATCTCCTTTTTTGGCCATTTTAATAGCAGTATTAATCGCCTCCTGCCTGTTTTGAACCCTCAAAACTCCTGACTTTTTAATTCCTGATTCAATCTCTTCGATAATCTTATCAACCGATTCCGAACGTGGATCCTCCGCAGTCAAAATAATAATGTCTGCGTATTTGCTAGAAACTCTTCCCATTTCCGGCCGTTTCTGAAAATCTCTTTCTCCAGCACTACCAAAAATATGAATTAACCGACCACTAACATTTTTTTTCACTGTCGATAAAGCTTGCTCTAGGGCGTTTGGAGTATGAGCAAAGTCAATAATAACCATAAACGCGCCGTTATAAACAACTTCCATCCTGCCAATCGGTAATTGGAAACTGGCTATTGCTTTTTTTATCACTTGATCTTTTATTCCTAAAGTCTTTGCCGCCGCCGCCGCCGCCAAAATATTATATTTATTAAACTCCCCCATCAATTTTGTCTTAAAAGAAAAGTTTTTTAATCCATAAGTAATTAATTTATTGGAAATTGGAAATTGGAAATTGGAAATTACTCCGTAGGAGTTGTCATCTTTATTAACAATTGCTATCTTGGCGTTTTTTAACAACTTTGATTTGACTTTCACATATTGTTCCCAGGTTTTGTGGTAATCAAGATGTTCATTGGTAACATTAGTCAGTACCCCAATTGCAAAATCTATGCCCCAAACACGGTACTGGTCAAGAGCGTGCGAAGTAACTTCGAGAACTAAATAACCTTCTGCTTTCTTGATAAACTTTTGCAGTTTCCAGGAAGAGGGAGTGGTCACATGAAAACCTGTCTCATAATTTTTGCTATTAATAACCGCCCCCACCGAAGAAATCATCGAAACCTGTTTTCCGGCGGTTTTTAAGATATGGTAAATGAGGTTAACAGTAGTCGTCTTACCGTCAGTGCCGGTCACGCCAATGACCGTCAGCTTTTTTGAGGGAAAACCAAACCACAAATTAGCCACCACCGCCATGGCCAAGTGATAGATGTTTTTGAGGCTCTGCCACATCAGGCTCTATTATACCTCAGAAAGCCCCAAAACTCCATTTCTCCTTATATTAATATGCTCCGTAACCGGCAGGCGCCAGCAGCACATCCCAATAATGCACTTTATCCGCACCAGACCCCTGGCTTTGCAGCATGGCAAAAGGCCCCCAAATACAATAGGCCCCTCCTTTGACAGCCGCTCCCGAAGGAGTACCGGAGTCTGCGCAACCCCTGTCCCAGGCTATTTTATAATGCCAGATTTCCCCTGACCCATTGTTTCTGCCATTCCACTCATTATCAATCCAGGCATCATACGGGCCGTTTGCCCAACCCTCGGCATTACCCCGGTCCCACTCGGCATTCCATTTCATCACCAGTTTATCATTGGAGTAAACTCCGCAGTAAGCTTGAGCTTGAGCCTGGGTCCATCCATATTTACCCATGCCCCAGCTTAAACAGGTACCCACAAAGTTTCTGGCAGTTCTGTTATAGCCAAACTGGTCAAATCCACCCGCTGCCAAAGCCGGTGCGACTACCGCAGCAAACATGATCGCCCCGGCCGCACCACCTATTAACAATTTCTTAATATTCATTTCCTCACCTCCTCTCTACTATTTAAGTATAACGAAAATTAAAACATTTCCAAAATCCCTTTATCCTGAGTCTACCGAAGGACCAGCTTGTTTTGATTATAATCTCATATCTATTTCTTTTGCATTAAGGAAATTTTAACTCTCCCATCCTCCAAGTCATTTATATAAAAGTCTTCATTCTCCATTTTCTTTCTAAAATACTGGAACAATTTATCTTTGCTAGAGTCTTTTTTTAAAGGTATAAATTTACCGATAATGTTTAAAAAACGATCATCTTCATCGTAAGAAAATAATTTAAACCAAAAGTCTTTTTCTCCGGCAATTTTAATAATAAGATCATCGGCGTCAGCAATCTTTTTGTGTTTGTAATGAAATCTTCGATCCTGCCAGAGTAATGAGAATGGGAAAAATCTTGTTAGAGTTGTTAGATAGGGACTAATCTTTTTAAGAATATATATTATTACAATCTCTTTACTGCTTAACTGGCTAACTTCTTTGTCTGGGGCATTCCATGTATAACTTTTGTCTTTATTCATTTAGTATTATTTATGGAAATATATCCGCAATGCAACCAAAAACACCTCGGGAATTTAAATGTTGTAATAATTGCTCATTTTAGTTTTTTAATTATATTACTTGGTAAATAATTATCTCGTAAACAGCCAACATTTTCAAACGGTGACAATTTGTCACCGACTCACTTCCTTCAAAAATTGCTAATTTAATTTTCATCTGTTTCATAAAATTACTGTGCTACACTATCCTCCACAATTGCAATTTCTTTCCTTTGGCCTCGCTCAGGGCAAACCGGCGTGCCTGCCCTTCCGTAATTTTACTGTGTCCTTCCATAGTCCCAAAGGACGAAGGAGAAATGAAAGAGGGAGGTCATCCAGCTAAGTTCCAAAACTAGATTCTTCTCTTTGTCTTCTATTTAACTCTGCTATTTCTCTAGAATCCTCTTCAATTTCAGTTTTTGTCCTACTTGGTACATGAACAAAAAACCGTATTCTGCTTACATGACTATTTTCTTCCTTACTTTCTAACCCGGCATTAACACCAGCACCCAAAACTTGGATTATGCCTACTTTTGCTGTTCCTTCGGCTTTTGAACCACTTGAAGAAGTTGTGGTTACGGCAATATCGAAACTAACTCCCCCTTTATCTGTAGATGACACATAATAATTTCTATTAGCTTTTTCTTTTGCGACTGCTAATCCATTGTCAATATCCATTAAAACATTCGTTATAAATTCATCAAGTTTCACTAATTCTCACCTCCTTTTTCAACCATTTCCTCAACTTTTCTTTTCGCTTCTTCCAAAAGCTCTTTTGATTTCTTTCTTGCCTCGTGCGATTTACTTACTAATTCTACAGCTTTCAACTGCCAATTTATTGGTATCTGATTTTGCATATTATTTTACTCTACTTAAATAAATCTGCGGAAGAGTATCCTCCTTACTTCCTTCTTTTACGCATTTTAGATATGCAATACCTCTATGCACACCGTCTATAGCCTGTCCATTTTGAAAAGTTATAATTATCAAATCATTCCATTCCCCACTCTTCATATCCTCGACGTACTTCAGTATTCGCAAATCGTTAGATGGATCAGGAGAAAAAGATTTGTAGCAAGAATTGAAAATTTTTAAGAGTTGGCCGAAGTTTTTATTGCGAGGAGTTCTATCAACCATAAACTCTTTAATAAGAGTTGGCATCTTCTCAAGTTTGATGGTTTTTATTTTATTTGTTATTGGTATCTGATTTTGCATATCTACAAATTCTCCGTTAAAAATCTTTTCACACCTTCTAACATAGCCTTAACATCCTCTGTTTTGTAATCCTCAAACTTACCATGATCAGCACTATCTCTTATTGCCTTCCAGGCCTGAATTTGTTTCTGTAACAAGCGACTATAAACTTCTTTGTCTGCGAGCTTTGTATTAAGTGATCCTATGTCATCGCCCGATTTGACTTCAACTGTATTTTTCTGTGCGATTTGTCTCAAGCCATTTTCCAATACAGCACCTATCAGGGAAGCGGAAGGGTCTTTATAGTTATTATCCAAGAGGTGCTGAGCCATTTCGATAAAATCTGTAAAGATTTCAGCGCTTACCAAATCTCTAACTTTGGTTAAATAACCTAACTCCAAATCTTCTTTCAGTGCTGTGAGTATGCCAATACCACGATCTACATCGCTAGGGCGAGCTATTTTCACTCCTTCAATAAAGTTTTTATAATAAGGACTGTTTTCTCCACAAACCATTAAAACGCAGTTTTGTGAGTTATTCTTCCATGCATGAAATGGGGTACTATTTACTTCGTCTGGAGCGAAAACATGTTCAGAACTATCATTGTATCGTGTCCCAGCGACAGATTGCCCCTTAGACAAAAGTTGGCTAACTCGTTCTATGAGTTTTTCTGTTGTTGAATTCATATCTTTACCTTTCTTAAATTCTCCAAAATTTCTTTTTCTGATTAATGTTTAAATAATCACCGTTACTTTTTCATAAAGTATTGGTAAACAATCCTGTCTCATCCTAAACTTTGTTCCATGATTATGTCCTGTACGAGCATCAAAATCTACAAGAATTTTTCCTTCTTCCAATGCTTTCAAAAATCCTTCAAAACTGAATTTTTGGAGCATCATAATTTTTGTATATTTATAATATTCTTTTTTACGTTCAACTTTCACTTCAGCTTGAACATAGAAGGTATTAAGTAATTTTGTTCCGGCTTTATGTTCTAAATCATCAAACCCCCAATATGGTTGGGGGTCAAGTTCTTTTAATCCAACACGTTTTTTCACTGATTCGAGCCAGTCTTTATGCTTTATGGCCACACTTTTTGAATCAAAGGAAATTAAAATCTTTTTCTCTGAACGATCAATAATAACCATAAAACCACGATCACTTCTTGATTGACCATGAATTGTTTGCCGAAAACTCATCTCACCTTTGGCATATTTCTTGCCATCTTCCTGATGAGCCCATCCATATTTTGGCAACAAAACTTGTGGAACAAAACGAATAGCTCGAGGTGAGGGCTCTGAATGAAAAAGGGTCGTTAATGAAGAAGAATTAATACGTTGAGTTTTTAACTCCCATTCAGCGGCGTTTGGAATTGGTAAATTATTTTCTTTAATACCAAGTAAATCTTCTAATGTATTTCCTATACCCCCAGAATTACCTCGCCGGGCGTTTGGAATCCAACCCATAACCACAATTTCTTTAAGTTTATCAATTAGCGTTTGTTTTGTATAAATAATCGGTTTACTTGCCATAGTTTTACAGGAGTTTTATTTGCGCATTGTGGCGCTCAATTCGCTCCTGTGCCATCTTACAATACTCCGGTGAAATATCAATACCTATATATTTTCTATTAAAATTAATCGCAGAAATAGCTGTTGTACCTGAACCCATAAAAGGATCAAGAATTATTTTTGCATTGGTTGAAGAAATGATACGATCAATTAATTTGACAGGGAAAGCAGCGGGATGCTCATTTTTCATTTCTTGGGTAAATTCCCAAACATCACCATAAGCATTTGCTTTTGGCGCTAATTTAAACTTCGGTTTAGCTATAAGGTAAATAACTTCATAAGTAGGCAAGAAGTAACCGGAATTGAAATTAAGACCTCCTTTTCTCTTCCAAATAATAATTTGCCTGACAGGAAATCCAGCCACGATATCTTGGCGATCTTGTAATAAGCCATCCTGAACACGCCATTTATGATTATAAAAAATTGCGCCATCTTCTGGAATTATTCTCATCATTTCATTCAAACATTCTTTTTGCCATTTAACATATTTATCATGGGGCATACAATCGTCGTGATGTGTGTATCCATTTTGTAGTGCAGCATTTGCCCATTTACCACCTCGTCCGTCTTTCATTCCGTTACCGGTAGAATTTTTGAGATTATAAGGAGGCGAAGTAACAACTAGGTCTACTTTTTGATTAGGGATTTGTTTCATTATTTCGATAGCATCCCCACACATAATTTTATTTATAAAATCTTCCGGATATAAAAGCTTTTTAGCATTATTTCTGTTAGGCTGATGGTCTAATCCTGTTCTGTTTATAATTTGCGGTATCATAACATTAGTCATTAATTTTACTTTTCCCAAGTATACCTACAACTTTACCCAATAATCTAGTCTCCGGATATATGGGAATATTTCTATATTTTGGGTTTTCCGGTTTTAAGTAAACCTTACCGTCATCATGCACAAACCTTTTAACTGTTGTTTCATCATTATTTCTGGCTAAAACTATATCCCTGTTTTTAAATTCTTTAGATTCACGAACTATGACAATGTCTCCATCATTAATGCCTGCCTCAATCATGGAATCCCCGGAAATTCTTACCAGACGGTCTTTTGGGGTTACTTGTACATCGTCTATAACTTTCCATTCATTAATTTCATAGGCTTGCATATATGGGCCGGCTGCGCTGATACCTGCAACAGGAGCAACTTGCTTTAAACCCAATTCTTTAATGCCTTTATCTAAAATTCTAATGGTTCTTGCTGTTCCTTCCTCTTTCTGTATATAACCTTTATCTTCTAAAATTTTTAGAATATCCAAAACTGCCTGATTGGAAGAAACATCCAAAGACTCACGCAGTTCGGCCAAAGTCGGGGGGTAACCGGAATCGGAAATCGATTTATAAATCAGTTTCAAAACTTCTGCCTGACGGGCAGTTATTTTATCCATAACCCATCCAGTATACTGACTAAATAGTCAGTCTGTCAAGAGGAAAAATAAACTCATATTTTCTTCCCATATTTTACCCCATTCGATGGACTCAGGGCAAGCATTTCGGCAGGCTCAATGCTATAACCCTTCGATAAACTCAGAGCCATGGCATGGTTCGATAGAACTCATCACAGGCCATTTGAAGCTCAACGCCACAAGACATACACTTGACTTTTGAATTACTATTTGCTAAATTCTTCTACATGAGAAAAGAAGCTAAACCAGGCGGCGACACACAGGCGATAATATTGCCTTAAACGCAGTCGTGGGATTAAGACCCATAGGAACAAAAAGGGGAGAAGATGGCTCAATTAAATTTATAGGAGAACCTACTACTCTCTATGAGCGTACCCCTGGAGCAGGAGAAAGAACATTAAGAGCAGGTGTGGCAGAATTGGAAGAAGCAGCAAGAAGAGCAGGAGAAGAGGTTGAGATTGTGGTCAGGCGACAACCAGAGAGAGGGAGGACTTTTGGTTTCTCCAAAAGGGATCCTCGTTCTGCATATTTAAATGAAGACTTTCCCAAATTTGATCCATCTTCAATAGATTAAATAATCTGTAGGATTGAGCATTGTCTTTATTTTACTCACCCTAAAACTACTCCTTCGGGGGGATGTTGTAGTAACTTAATAATTCTCGGGTGATTTTGAAGAAAATGGGGGCGGCGGTTTCCGAACCAAAAACTGAAGCGGTTGGTTCACGAATTATCACAATCATCACAAATTTAGGATCATCCGCCGGCGCAAAACCGACAAAAGAAGCCACGGTCCGGTTGGGATCATAATGTCCGGCTATCGGGATCTGGGCGGTACCGGTTTTTCCGGCAATGCGATAACCGCGAGGCTTGGCAAATTTAGCTTCACCATTATCTACCGCGTTTACCATCATCTCCGTGATGAGTTGAGCGGTATTTGGAGAAATTACTTCTCGCACCACTTTTGGCTTGATATTAAATTCCTTACCGCCGCTATCTTTAATTTTGGCGACCACGTGGGGCTCCATCAGGCGACCGCCGTTAGCCAGAGCCGAAACCGCCGTCAGCATTTGAATCGGAGTAACCGCCACTCCCTGACCAAAAGCGGCTGTCGCCAGATCAATCGGATACCACTGGTCTTTTGGCCGCAGCTTACTACTTGCTTCACCCTGTAAATCAATGCCGGTTGAACTGCCAATACCAAATTTCTCGAGATAAGTAAACATTTTATCCAGTCCCAATTTTTTGGAGACAAAGACCATGCCGGTATTATCGGAATGAATAATCACATCTCTCATATTAGTATCTGGAAAATACTTATCATTCCAATTTCTAATAGTGTAATCAAAAATAGTCACCGGACCGCCACAAGAGTCGCATTTAGTGTCCACCGTCACCGCATTCTCATTAAACGCCGCCGCCATAGTCAAAACCTTAAAGGTTGAACCCGGCTCATAAGTATCCGAAATTAGAGAATCGCGAAACTGCTCCTCGCCATAATTAAAGTATTTCTCCTGCTCATAATTGGGATAGGAGGCAGAGGCCATAATTCCTCCGCTTTGAGGATCCATCACCGCCACTGTTCCTCCCTTGGCCCCGTAGCGCTCTACGCCTTCTCTTAAGGCATTTTCTGCTATAAATTGAATTCTCCTATCAAGGTGTAAAACTAGTTCTTGCCCGTCAATTTTATTCTCTCCCAGCCGCTCGGCAATTAAAATCGGCTTTCCTTGAGCATCTTTGGTCTCTTTGACTCGGCCAACTCTACCGCGCAGTTCTCTGTCATAATATCCCTCCAGGCCAAAATAGCCCTTATCTGCCCCGCTCTCGTCTTTACCGGTAAACCCTGTCAGATGAGCCGCCAGAGAAGCCTCCGGATAAAAGCGGAAATCCTGCCTGTTAAATCCGACTCCGGTTAGTTTTAAACTTTCTATCTGCTCTTTTATTGATCTATCAACTCGCTGCTTAATAGGAATCCAGGGCAAATCTTGATTTAAAGTAGCAGCTACAGAAGCCACCTCTAGGCTAAGCTGATAAGAAAGTTTATTGATGAGCTGTTTTTTGCTGTCCTGGTCTTTTACCAGACTTGCCTGAACAAAAACTAGATATCCGGGAGAATTAGCTACCAAGGGAAAGTTGTCGGAAGTATAGATCTTCCCCCGCTCGGGTAAATGAACAGTGGTTTGGGTGTATTGGGAAAGACCCTGCAGGAAAAGCTCACTCCCTCGGATAATTTGCCAGTAAAAGAGTCTGGCAATTACGAGAAAAAATAAAAATAAGAAAAAGAAAAACAGGGTTTGTGTTCGCCATATCATCGTTGAGCCACAAATTCGCTGCCGCCCACCACCAGCGGCGAGCTATCTTTGACAAATCCCAGTTTTCCCGCATTTTGGGCAATGGCGGTAAGTGAGCTGGCGCTGGCTATTTTAATCCTCAACTCCTCGCCAATTAACTCCTGCTCATTAATCACGTTTTGAATTTTGGCTAATTCTTTTCCTGCCGTTGACAGCTTATTGGAAAGAATTACCTGCATCACAGTTAGAGCTATTACTAAAATTACAACCAGGCTTAATAATAAAATATGACGATTATTCATGCTAATTTTTCCAGCACTCTCATCTTGGCACTTCTAGCTCTGGGGTTACTTTCTATTTCCGTAAAATCGGGCGTAACTGGTTTCTCTGTTAAAATACGCGCTAAGACCAATGCCTGCTGTTCTTTGGCAAAATTTTTAACAATTCTATCCTCCAAGGAATGAAAGCTAATTACCACCAAGCGGCCGCCGGGCAATAACAGGTCTAAGGCTTGCGGCAAGGCTTGTCTTAAATTGTTAAGCTCGTCGTTAACAGCCATTCGTAAAGCTTGAAAAACTTTTGTTGCCGGATTAATTTTTCCTCTTTTCATATGATATTTTTTATAAACATCTACTACCGCTTTTGCTAATTGACCGGTTGTCGCAATGGGTTTTACTTGACGGGCCCTAATAATAGAGTCAGAAATGGGCCCAGCAAACTGCTCCTCACCCAATTTAGTAAAAAGCTCATATAACTCCTTTCTAGTTAAGCCATTAATTAAGTCTGCCGCTGTAACCGCTTGTTCGTCAGCTGACGAATTCATTCTCATATCAAGCGGCGCATCCTTCTGAAAACTAAAACCTCTCTCTTCAGTCTCTAATTGATGACTGGAAACTCCCAAATCAAAAATTATGCCGCTCACCTTATCAAAACCATTTGAACGTGCAATTTCCCCTAAATCCTTAAAATTCCCCCGCACTAATTTTGAATTTCGAATTTCGTGCTTCGAATTTCGAATTTTTGACTTAACATACTCAACAGACTCTTCATCGACATCAATTCCCAATACTTTTCCACCTTTTCTTACAATCTCTATCCCGTGTCCTCCTCCTCCCAACGTCGCATCAATATACTTCTCACCCTTTTTAATATTTAAATAACCAATTACCGATTGTAAAAGAACAGGCGTATGGTAAATGCTACTCATTTTTTACCTCTTCTTCCCTGTTCAAGCGTTCGGCAATTACTGCCGCCTTACCAGCCAGTTCCTTACTGTATTCTCCCCACCGGTCCCTGTCCCATATTTCAACGTACCGAGCCAGACCTATAAATATGACCTCGCTCGTAATTTTCGCATAGTTTCGTAAATATGCAGGGACAATAAACCTTCCTTTAGCGTCAAGCCTGACTTCGCTGGCTCCCCCCAAGAGAAAGCGTTCTGTTTGTCTGGCTGCACCAACAGTAAAAGGTTTTCCTTCTGTTCCTTCAAGGAGTTTTTGCCAACCTTCTTCTGAGACAACAATAAGCGAATTTTCATATCCTTGAGTAATGATTAATTTATCGCCAAGAACACTTCTAAATTTTTTTGGAAAAGCCAATCTGCCTTTTGCTCCAACTTTACCTTCATATTGTCCAAGTAACATTTTTCCTGCCTCCATTTCCCACTTTGTTCCATTTTATCCCACTTTATTCCATTTTGAAGAGTTTTCACAGAGTTGTCAAGTGGGTATTTAACCACAATAGGGTTTCTTTTTAGAAGAAACACTAAATCTAGTTATTAGTTATGGGTTGGTAGTTAGTGGTTGAGCTAAAGCTCTAGTTCTTTTTGAGCTTGAAGAGTTTTATCGTCTTTGGTAGTAATTTTTAAAATAAGGCTGACTGAAGTGACTCCCTCATCGTATTTGCAAACATTCCTGGAACAGCTTCCCAGGTCTAGCCAGTCGCTGGTAATTTTCCTATCGGTTGTTTTAGTTTCAATATGACCGATGACGCCCCTGGGGATATCGCCTTTGGCTAGATAAGAAAGCTCATAATCAATTGAGGCGATATTTCGGGTATTGGTTATTTCAAATTTGACTGCCTTTTTATCTGCCCTGGCAGTCAGAGTTAGTCCGAGTTCTTCTGTAGAAATCTCCTCAATTTTTTCTTCCACGATAGAAGATTGACTAACTTCTTTATTTTTTTCTTGCTTGTTGGCAGAGATAAACCATATTCCCGAACCGGCGACAGTGACAATAATCGCCCCGATAATTAAAACTTTTTTACCATCCATATTAAGGTATGTAATAACATGTAATCATGGTTAATCCGCCAAAGTCAAGGGGTGAATGCTAACCAGTTTAGAGACCCGTTCGGGGACGGTCCTCAAGTTTCTTATTGTAACAATCCAGGCTAAACATAGTTTATAAATACAGCCTAATTCTTGGCTCTTCTTCGAAGATATTTCTTTTGAGCTAAAGTGGAAAACTTAGTAGAACCCAAAATCGATTCTTCCTTATTAAATAGTATCTCAATTTCAGATAAATCATCGGAGATTCCATCATAAATAAATTTCTCATACTCCTTTCGTGAACCTTTTGTTTCACCGACTAATCTGACAATATCTTGATCAAGAAACTGTAATGGCTCCTTTCCCAGTGCTTCTCTGATGCTACTATGCGGATAAAGTATTGGGTCATTAACTAACTTAGCCTTGACTGGATTCAAATAGATATATTGTGAAAGTTTAAGAAAATATGAATCATTTTCAATAAGAATACTCTTAAACCTATTTTGAAAAACCGGACCAACATGCTTATGCGTTCGATTAAAGTACATTGAATAACTGGTTGTTAAAGACGCCATAATCTTTGATATTGGAGCTTTGCGGGTTTGAATGGACAGATGAAAATGATTGGGCATCAGGCAAAAAGCATAAAGGGAGTGGTCGTAATTTTTCTTTAAACCCTTCAGTTTTTGCAAAAAGAATAGATAATCAATCTTTGAATAGAAAATTGGCTGCTTATTAATGCCTCTGTTGAAAACATGATAGAAGGCATTTTGAAAAACAAATCTTGGACCTCTAGGCATTAATTAAACTATGCACTATTTAGAAGGTTCTGTCAATACTCTTGAGGACCGTCCCTTTAATGTTTCATGCTTTAATGTTCCCTCGTTAAATGCTTTCTGGCTCTATGTATTGCCTCGTTACTTGTCCCCCCACCTATAGTGTGTCCACGAACAACTCTTGGCTCAGTTAAGGGCACTCTATGCGTAACAGTCACTGTCTACCTCTTTAACCCCCAAACCCCCTTGTATTGTCTCCGTGACTACCGATGGTCTGTCGGGATGGTGACTAACCAAATTTCCTCTTCTGGAAAAACGTTCTCTATCCATGTAAATATTATATAGAATTTGCCTAGCTTGTCAAGTAAATGCCATCCAAACTAGGTTAACTTTGAGGCGATGTGAGATAAAAGGGCTTTTACTGCAACTCTTTCCTGTTTGGTGGTGTCGCGGTCGCGGACTGTCACCGTGTCATCTTTAAGAGTTTGAAAATCAACGGTGACGCACCAAGGCGTGCCGATTTCGTCTTGTGATAAATAGCGCTTGCCAATGTTACCGCGGTCATCAAAAGCGACCGCAAAATGTTTCCGTAACTTTTCATAGATAGTTTTTGCTTTCCCCACAAGTTCTTCTTTGTTGGCCAGAAGAGGAAATACCGCCACCGTGTACGGCGCCAGTTTAGGATGAAGTTTTAATATCACTCGCACTTGCCCTGAGCCTGTCGAAGAGTCTTCGGCATAACTGTCAAGCAAAAAGGCCAGCATGGCCCGACCAACACCGACTGACGGTTCAATTACATATGGCACAAACCGCTCTTTGGTCTCCTGATCAAGATAGGATAAGTCTTTACCGGAATACTTAGCATGCTGACTTAAATCATAATCTCCTCTACTGGCAATACCTTCCAGCTCGCCAAACCCCATAAATGGCCAATCGTACCAGACTTCTGCGGTACCTTTAGAATAATGAGCAAGTTCCTCTTTGGGAAGATCGACTACTTTAATATTATCTTTGGCGATTCCAAAGTCCAAATACCACTTGAGCCGTTCTTGCTGCCAATACTGATGCCATTTTTTCTCTGTCCCCGGTTTAACAAAAAATTCAAGTTCCATCATTTCAAACTCGCGCACGCGGAACAGAAAATTACCGGTCGTGATCTCGTTTCTAAAACCCTTACCGATTTGGGCAATACCAAAGGGAATTTTTATCCGCGTTGAGTCAACCACATTTTGAAAATTGATAAAAATTCCCTGGGCCGTCTCTGGTCGCAGGTAGGTTTTGTTCTCTTCATTATCAATTGGACCTACATAGGTTTTAAACATTAAATTAAATGGTTTAACATTAGTCCAAGAAGGGCTTTTATGCGTTTGTTCATGTTTTTTAATTTGCCCTGTGTGATCGGCCCGAAAACGCTCATGGCAGACTTTGCACTCAATCAAAGGATCGGTAAAAGAAGAGACGTGCCCCGAGGCTTCCCAAATTTTGGGGTGATGCAAAATTGCCGAGTCTAACCCCACCACGTCTTCTCTAGTATCAACAATAACTTTCCACCATTCTCGCTTAATATTATTGGCAAAGGCTACTCCCAACGGCCCTAAATCCCAGGTCCCGTTCAGTCCCCCATAAAGCTCACTGCCGGGAAACACAAACCCCCGCCTCTTGCAGAGGGCAACAATTTTATCCATTAAATTATTAACCATAAGCTAATAATATCAAGTTTTATCTCTTTAAATCAACTACAAATACTTATCGCGGTAGGTTTAATGTTGGCGGGGTGGCAAAATCAGCATACCGCGGGTCATTAAGTTGGGCGATTATATCGTCAACAGACTGTCTTTTGCGAACTCTCTCAAATAAAGCAATTGCTATTTCTGCTCCCAACCTATTCCCTTTAAGATCTGCATCGACCATGCTGTCAAAAATTCCTTCAGGAATAATCTCGGCAGTCCTTCCATTAATCGGCCAGTTTCTGATATCTTTAAGTCCGCTTACTTCATAACCCCGGCCGGTAATTTCGCTCAAAGCAATAGCCTCTTGATAAGGATAGCCATTCGCCACCCAACCTAAATGCAGTTTAAGAATATTGGGCATGCTTTCATGAGTAGATAATCCGTAATATTGCGAGTAAAGCCGCTCAAAAACTACCAGTGCATGATGTGCTACGTGAATAGCTCGATCCTGTCCGCCATTTTTTATCTTGGCAGTTGAACTTTCCTTTGGTTCTTCCCTATCTATTCCAAACAGTTTTGGATAGGCAACTGTTCCTATTCCTCGCGGCCCCCAATGAAAATCATCAATATCTTTATACCCATGCTCGTCTAGCGAAATACCAAATTTTTCCAAATCTTCCGCCTCCCACCATTGACCGGCAAAACCAGCCGCCAAAGGAAATGAGGCAGTCCGTATAATCTCCAAATGAAGATTAGTATTAGGATCTATATGAGAAGAGTCATGGGCTTGAATCCTGTCCCGAGCTCGCAAAATATTATAGGCAAAAGCATCACCCAGTTTCAACCGTTCGCCTTTTTGTGCACACTCCAGTAGATACTTAAAAAAATCGCGGGTTAACGCCAGCAGCATGGGATTGTTGTTGATTTTTTCCTTCAACCAGTAGAAATGGCCTTTATCAAGTTGGATAAATGGAGCCTTGCTATCTCTTTCAATCCAGCCGGGTCCGATATGATAACCATTACCCGAAGCATACGCAGCTGGAATATTTGAGGTATCGGGGGTAGAGACTGCTGCTGCCCCCCCTCCTGCCAGCACAGTTCCCGCCAGTCCCACCCATCCTAATCGTCGTCCCGCTTCTTTCAAACTTGGCATAAACTGATAATAATTCCCTCAACAATACAGCGCATTTTACTATTTGTCAAGCATCATATTTTAGTATGGTCCAGAAGGCTTTGATGGTTGTTTCCGGCAGATGAAGAATACCAAAAAAAGACTTATAAAAAATCCTCACAGTTCTATCCTCTATTTCAATGTCCTCTATTTCTTCAAAGGAAATCTTCGGCCACTCGTCAAGTAATGATTGTTGATAAGACTCCATGAAGTAATTAAAACAAGTTAAAGAAGCTCTAGCAGTAGTTTCTCTTACGAAAAATTGGTA
>CAYUJR010000001.1:48282-103695 GCA_964445095.1 uncultured Gammaproteobacteria bacterium | reverse complement strand
AATACAATAAATGGGAGCCGGCTCTTTTATCGCTGACTTTTTTTGGCATCAATGCAATTTTTTCATCTGTTTCCACACCTCTGACAAACATCCTTAATGCCTTGGGAAAGATTAAGATAACGCTTAGGCTAATGGTGTTTTGGACTGTAAGTACTTGGATATTAACATTTGTTTTTATTAAGTTTTTTGGCTTTATTGGCGTGGCTATTGCTTCGGCCACGATTGCTTTATCAGTTATAGTGGTAATTTATATAGTAAGACAACATATAGAATTTAAAATATTGCAAATAATCATTAAGCCTCTCATCTCCTCATTTCTAATGGCGGCAGTTTTATACATTAGCGCTCCGCTTTTTGTAGCTAATATCCCAACTCTCCTGCTGGCAATTTTGGGAAGCGGAATAATTTACTTCAGCCTGTTATTTCTTATTGCCAAGCAAGAAATGTCCTCCGATATAAAAACGATTTTGACCCATCTTAAAAATTAAACTACCTATGAGGATAATTTTAGTGATGGCATCATCAATAGATGGGAAAACTACAAAATGGGATTCGAATAATATTTACGAGTGGACCTCGCCAGAAGATTCACAATATTTCTTTTCGCTTATAGAGCAGAATAATCTAATAGTGATGGGACGACATACTTATGAGGCTCGCAAACCCGCTCCTCAAAAAGGGAAACTGCGAGTTGTAGTTACTAAAAACCCTAAAAAGTATAGCAAGATTTTTGTAGCCGGTCAGCTTGAGTTTGTAAATGAGACCCCAAGGCAGTTATTAGAGCGATTGACAAGAAAGGGATTTAAAAAGATGTTGTTTATAGGCGGAGCAATTCTTGCTGGGACATTTCTTGAAAAAGGGCTTGTCAATCAATTATGGTTGACTATTGAACCAAGAATTTTTGGCAGCGGTAAACCTCTGGTTTCTGAAAGCCCTTTGAATATCAGTTTAAAACTATTAAGCATTAAAAAGCTTAATAGTAATGGGACATTACTTGTCAAATATAAGGTGTTAAAAAATTCTTGACAAGGTTAGATTACTGTACTAATATCAAGAAGTTATGATAAAGAAAAATGCTCGGTTGATTTTTTTTGTTCTCTTCTCGGTTATTGGTTTTATTACTTTTCAAGTGCCATTTACAAGACTCGCGGGTAGCAATGTTTCTTTTACTCTGTTTGACTTCTTCGGCCCCATAGCCGGTACTTTCTTGGGACCGTTGTTTGGAGTTATTTCGGTATTGGTGGTTGAGGTTGTCAATTACACTGTTAAACAAGTCCCTTTTACAACAGGCGCGATTATCCGTCTTTTCCCCATGCTTTTTGCGGTGTGGTATTTCGGGGTAGTGAGTGGTAAGGGAAGTAGGAAAAATTGGGGAGGAAAAAATCGGTGGATTTTGCTCGTACCGCTTATTGCTATAATTGCATTTGTTGCTCATCCCATAGGCAGAACGGTTTGGTATTACTCTCTCTTTTGGACCATTCCACTTCTCGCGTATCTTAAACGAGATAAGCTTCTTATCCAAAGCTTGGGTGCCACATTTACCGCCCACGCAGTCGGGGGAGCCGCCTGGATTTGGGCGTTTAATCTGCCGGCCTCGGTCTGGAATAATCTTATCCCAATTGTCATACAGGAACGGTTGCTTTTTGCTCTTGGTATCTCTGCATCCTATTTTGTGGTTAAACATATATTATCCTTTCTGATTGCTAGAAAACTTCTTCCCCCACTTAAGAGTTTAAATCCCGCATTTTGAAAAAATCCCTCAAATTGATACAATTGTAGATGTGATAGGACTGTCGGTAGTTATCTCTGCTTTTAATGAGGAAGACAAGATTCGCGATTGTCTAGGGTCAATCTGCCAGCTGGCGGATGAGATAATATTTATTGATAACTCCTCAACCGATAAAACCGCCCAAATTGCCAAAGAATACACCTCAAGAATCTATGCCCGGTCCAACAACCCAATGCTTAATGTCAATAAGAACTTCGGATTTACTAAAGCCACGGGAGATTGGATTCTTAGTTTGGATGCGGATGAACGAGTTACACCAGAGCTTAAAAAAGAAATACTCTTAGCCATCAGCCATCAGCCATCAGCCATCAGTGGCTACTGGATTCCCAGAAAAAATATCATTTTTGGCAAATGGATGCGTCACACCGGTTGGTATCCGGACTATCAATTAAGGTTATTCAAGAAAGGCAAGGGTAAGTTTCCCGAACGGCATGTTCATGAAATGGTAGAAGTTGCCGGCCTCACAGAAAAATTGACTAACCATCTCGAGCACTTAAACTACGATAATGTCAGTCAATTTTTAAATAAACTTACCTATATTTATACTCCCAACGAAGCTCAAAACCTGCTAAGAAATAATTATCAATTCAACTACTTGGATAGCATTAGGATGCCGGCCAAAGAGTTCATTAATCGTTTTTTTGCCCAACAAGGTTATAAAGATGGACTTCATGGACTAGTTTTAAGCCTACTAATGGCCTTTTATCATTTGATTGTTTTTGTGACTGTTTGGGAGAAGAAAAATTTTGCGCCGACGGACAAAATTTCCCTCAATTCGCTCCAGAATGAGTCAAAAAAGCTAAGAGGAGAGTTAAATTTTTGGCTAATCACAGCACGCTTAAATGACAGTAAAAATATTTGGGAAAAATTATTATTAAAACTGCAAAGGAAGTTTTTATGACTAAACTACGAAGGGTTCTACTGGCTTTAGCGGGAATAATTTTACTGCTCGCTTTAGGTAATCTAATATTATTAGATTATAAATTTTTTGTTCAGGAAAAAAATCTACCGGAAAAGCAAGTTGTTTTTGTGGAACGAGGATCGCAGTCGGTAGCGACAGCTTCTGCTGATGCTATAGGTATTACTCGGCAGGAAGTAGAAGAGATAGTAAAAATAGCTACAGCATCTATTAATATTGTTCCTGCGCAAAATACTAGTGCGATTGGCAGTCAAGTAGCTGGGCCGGCTCGGGAATTTTTGATATCGCTAGGTTCAGGCGAGAGTACAGCCAAGGATTGGACAGATGTTCCAGGAGTTGAGACCTACATAGATAATACTAAATACGGTCGGATAAAAAGTGCAGTTTTTGAAGCCTCGCTTTATACTCCCACCGGTAATCAGACAACTTATGTCAGACTATATAATGTGAGCGATAAAAATATGGTATGGCCCTCGGAGCTTTCTATAGAAGGAGGAGAGCCAAAGCTATTGATTTCTACTGCCTTGGGATTAGGTAGTGGCAACAAGCTTTATCGGGTGCAAATGAAAACTCAATTAGGAGCCCGCACTCAACTTATTCAAGCCAGAGTAAAAATTACTACGGAATGAAAACTGTTTTTATAATCATCCTCCATTGGAATGGGACTAGAGATACACTGGAGTGCCTAGAGAGCCTTAGTCAACTACAAACTACAAACTACAAACTACAAACTATTGTTGTTGATAACGGATCAAAAGAAGAGTTTAGGGTAGAGGGTAAAGGGGAAAGGGTAGAGATTATTAGAAATAAAGAGAATTTAGGATTTGCGGGAGGGAATAATGTTGGCATTAATTATGCACTAAGAAATGGGGCAGAGTACGTTATTATTCTGAATAATGATACTGTTGTTGATAAAAATTTGGTTAACGAACTTGTTAAAGTTGCAGAATCGGACAAAAAGATCGGAATGGTGGCCCCCAAAATTTACTTTGCCCCTAGTTTTGAATTTCATAAAGACAGATATAAAAAGGAAGATTTGGGGAAAGTTATTTGGTATGCGGGAGGAATAGTTGATTGGGAAAATGTCGTTGGTAGACACCGGGGCGTTGACGATGTTGACGGTGGTCAATATGAAAAAGAAGAAGAAACGGATTTCGCCAGTGGGTGTTGCATGATGATTAAAAGAAGCGTTTTTGAAAGAATTGGGATGTTAGACAATAAATATTTTTTGTATTATGAAGACAGTGATTTTTCTCTTCGAGCAAAAAAAGCCGGTTTTAAAATAGTATTTAATCCAAGAGCAGTGCTCTGGCACAAAAACGCCGGTTCAGCAGGCGGTTCTGGTTCCTCACTTCAAGATTATTACATTACCAGAAACCGGTTGCTTTTTGGCATAAGATATGCACCGCTTCGGTCAAAACTAGCACTTTTGCGAGAAAGTTTCGGGTTATTAATCAATGGTAGATTATGGCAAAAAAGAGGAGCGCTGGATTTTTACCTGGGAAAATTTGGTAGAGGAAGCTACGAGTTATGAAGCTGTCAATTATTATTATTGCTAAAAATGCGGAGGGTGAGATTGCTGATGCCATCACCTCTGTTGATTTTGCCGATGAGGTAATTGTAGTTGATAACTCGTCGACAGATAGGACGGCAGAAGTTGCTAAATATCTTAAGGCTAAAGTCTTGACTATTAATACAGACAGTTTTGCCCAGTTGAGAAATAAGGGATTACAAGAGGCAAAAGGGGAATGGGTTTTGTATGTGGATACGGATGAACGGATAACAACGTCGCTTCGCGACAATATCAAATATCAAATATCAAATATCAAATATCAAAATTATGCTGTTTTTAGGATTAGCAGGAAAAATTTCTACTTCGGAAAGCACGAGTGGCCGTATATTGAGAAAATAGAGCGGCTTTTTAGAAAAGATGCATTAAAAGAATGGCGAGGGCAGCTTCACGAAAGTCCGGTTATTGATGGAAAAATAGGGGAGCTTGATGGATTCCTACTGCATTATACGCACAAAGACTTTACTTCAATGGTTGAGAAAACTATCGAGTGGTCTAAAATTGAGGCAGAGCTACGGCTAAAAGCGGGACATCCTCAAATGACATGGTGGCGGTTTCCGCGTGTAATGCTTACCGCATTTTTTGATTCGTATATAAGACAGAGCGGTTGGAAGGCGGGGACGGTAGGACTAATTGAGAGTATATATCAAGCTTTTAGTATGTTTATTACTTATGCCAGACTTTGGGAGTTACAGAATAATCTCAAATCGCAAAACTCAAATGTCAAAACTACAACTTAAAACTAAAAACTTTTTATTAAGATTCTGGCCGATTATTTTTATCTTCGGGCTTTGGTTTATTTTTGCCAGTCCTTATTTTATTAAGGAAAAAGTTCCCTATGCCTCGACTTATCAGGTAAATTTTTTTGCCCCCTGGAGTCATTATGAACAATTTTGGGGACCGGTCAAAAATAATGCCATGCCTGATGTTCATACCCAAATATACCCCTGGAAGAAATTTACTATCGAAACGTGGAAAAACGGTCAGATACCCTTATGGAACCCATATAGTTTTTCCGGCAATCCTCATTTAGCCAATTTTCAATCGGCGGTACTTTCCCCTGGAAATGCTCTTTTTTCCTTACTTCCCTTTATCGATGCCTGGAGCATTTTAATTCTTCTACAACCATTATTAGCAGGAATTTTCATGTCGATGTTTTTAAAAACGCTTAAGATAAGCGCTACGGGATTACTGATTGGTAGTATTAGTTTTATGTTCTGTGGCTTCATCGTGGTATGGATGGCTTATGGAACATTGGCTTTTGCAATTTTATATTTGCCGCTTGCTCTTTTTGCTATTGAAAAATATTATCAGCAAAGACAAATACGTTTTTTGGCACTACTTGCTCTGACAATTCCTCTGTCGTTTTTCTCCGGTCATTTTCAAATAGGTTTATATTTTCTAGTAGCAATTATTGCTTATACTTTTTTTAATGCACTATCGGTTAAAAAACTAATTGCTAATTACCAATTGCTAGTTGCTATTTTATTAGGTTTAGTTCTTTCACTGCCACAGCTCTTACCATCGATAAGACTTTATGGTCAATCGGTTCGCAGTGAGCTTTTTCAAGTAGGCGAGGCGATACCTTTTCAATATCTTGTTACTGTTTTTTCGCCGGATTTTTTTGGTAATCCTGTTACTCGAAATGACTGGTTTGGGCATTATGCCGAATGGGCGTCGTTTATCGGCATCATCCCATTAATGCTTGCCATTTATGCAATTTTGAGAATACAGATAAAGAAAATATCATTTTTTGTAATTTTAGCAGTAGTATCACTTCTTCTTGCTGTATACATCCCAGTTTTTTATATTTATAATATTCCTATTAATCTTAATATTTCTAATATTATAGTCTCCTTAAAAATTCCTGTTTTATCAACAAGCGCTCAATCAAGAATTATTGTTTTGTTTAGTTTTTCGCTGGCGGTTCTGGCGGGATTTGGTTTTGACCGGCTCATTGGGGAAATTAGGGGAATTAGAGATGTTAGGGAAAATAAAAAGATGATAGCATTATTTACCTTGGTGGCAGTTTTTTTTGCTTCCATTTGGCTTCTGCTGTTTTTTGGAAAAGTATATCCACAGGAATGGCTGATTGTGGCAAAAAGAAATTTAGTCTTGCCGACAGTATTATTTATAGGCGTAGTATTTTTTGTTGGTCTTTTAAAAATTAATAAAAAATTTATATTACTTATTACTTGTTACCTGTTACTTGTTGCTTCTTTCGACAGCCTTCGCTTCGCCCAAAAATGGATGCCGTTTGATCCAAAAGGATTAGTTTATCCGCCGGTTCCTGTTATTGAGGCGATTAAAAAAAATATTGGGGGCGGGCGAATCTTTGGCAATATTGGAGCAGGGGTTTCTTCTTATTACGGTTTTCCTATTATTGAAGGCTATGATCCTTTATACGTCAACCGCTATGGCGAATTTATAAGAAGCGCGGGTACAGGAGAATTTTTACAGGGAGAACGGTCGGTGGTAAACCTTGATAGGCGGGGAAGATTTACCGACCGAGCGTTAGACCTATTAGGAGTTTCTTTAATTTTTAATCCTATCAGCGATACTAATGCCGGCTGGGCTTATCCGGTTTGGCAGGACCCAAAAAGATATACATTGGCTTATCAAGACAGCAAGCATCAGCTATTTAAAAATAATCTAGCATTACCCAGAGCTTTACTCTTTTATAATTTTGAGGTGATAAAAAGCGATCGGGAAATAATCAAAAGATTTTACAGCGATAGCTTTGATTTTAGAAAGACATTGATTGTAGAAGATAAGCCTTTTTTTGCGCCAAGCAAAGAAGGCAGCGGAAGCGCCCAAATTATTTCATATACCCCGAATAAAATTATTATTGCCGTCAAGACCGACAGTCCAGCATTTTTATTTCTCTCGGATAATTTTTACCCCGGTTGGAAAGCAAAATTAAGCGGAGAAGATGTTAAAATTTATAGAGCAGATTACACCTTTCGGGCAGTTGTTATTCCAGCCGGAGAAAGCCAGATAGAATTTATCTATGAAAATTGGTATTTATAATCCCTACATGGATGATTTAGGCGGTGGCGAGAAATACATGATGTCTATAGCGGAGTACTTATCAAAAGAGCATGAAGTGAGTGTTTTTTGGGATAGTAAAAAAGACATTAAAGAATTTCTAGAGCGTTTTTCCATTGATCTATCTCGAGTTAAATTTGTCAAAAACATTTTTTCTAAAGATGTAACCATCTGGAAAAGACTTCTAATATCCAGAAGATTTGACATAATTATTATCTTAAGCGATGGGAGTATTCCTTTTCTCCTATGTCACAAGCTTTTCCTCCATTTTCAGCAGCCAATGGAGCATTTGAGTAAACTCTCTTTATGGGAAAAATTAAAACTGACTCGAATTGCTGATATATTTTGCAATTCCTATTTTACTAAATCGTTTGTTGACAAAAAGTTTGGCAAAAATACCAAGGTAATATATCCTCCAGTTGATACACATGCCAAGAAAATACAAAAAGAAAATATTATCCTAAATGTAGGCAGGCTGCGAGTTAAAGATGTTACTATTGAGGGTCGGCCTATTAGCGATTATAAAAAACAAACAGTATTGGTAAAAGCATTTAAGCAACTGCTCAAAAAAGGATTACGCGGTTGGAAGCTGGTGTTAGCAGTAAGCGTAAAAGACCAAGATAAAAATGTGTTAGAAGAGATGAAAAAAGGGACAGAGGGATTACCGATTCAGTTTGTAGTTAACCAGAATAACAGACAATTGTGGAATTATTATAATCTGGCTAAAATTTATTGGCATGCCAGCGGTTTCGGCGAAGATTTGATAAAACATCCGGAATATGCGGAGCATTTTGGCATTTCTACAGTTGAAGCTATGGGAGCAGGTACTGTGCCAATCGTGATTAACGCTGGAGGTCAAAGAGAAATTGTCAAAGATAAAAAGAACGGATTACTCTGGAACACCCTCCCTGAACTACAGGATAAAACACTATGGGTTATTAGAGAGGAGCGTGTTTGGCAGAGATTGTCCGTAAGCGCTAAAACTTCATCGCTAACCTATAGTAAAGAAAATTTCTATGAAAAAATTGATGACATTATTAAAAGCTAGCTGGCCAATACTAACTATTTTTTTAGTTATTGTAATATTTTTCCGGGCTGTCCTATTTTCCAACCTTTTACCTATACCGGCTGATACTATTGTCGCACTCTATCACCCTTTCCGTGACCTTTATGCCGAGCAATACCCAGTTGGCATTCCTTTTAAAAACTTCTTAATTACCGATCCCGTCCGGCAGTTGCTGCCATGGAAGGATTTAGCGATAGACATGCTTAAAAAAGGAGAAATCCCGTTATGGAATTCCTATAATATGGCTGGAATACCCTTACTGGCTAACTTTCAAACGGCCGCTTTTTATCCTTTTAATATTTTATTCTTTTTATTACCTTTTCTCGTCGCCTGGTCGTTTTTAATTATTGCACAACCGCTACTGGCAGGTATATTAATGTATTTTTATTTAAGAAGTCTAAATTTAGAGAAATTAGCCGGTTTATTAGGGGCGATAGCATTTGCTTTTTCTGGGTTTTTCGTTGCCTGGATGGAGTGGGGAACGATACTACACGCGGCATTATGGTTACCCTTAATACTCCTGTCGATAGATAAAATTTTTCTTAATCTTGGCAAAAAATATACTGTTTGGTTTTTTGTTTTCTTATTTTCACTTATTTCCTCGTTCTTTGCCGGACATTTACAGACCTTTTTTTATGTTTTTGTAATATCCTTAGTTTATTTAATAGTTCGTTGGTGGCAGTACGGTAAAGACAAAACAACTCTAGGATTATTTGCTGTTTGCTATTTATTATTTATGGTAATTACCGCAATTCAGTGGCTGCCGACATTGCAGTTAATTGAAGAGAGCGCAAGAAGTATTGATCAGGTAGATTGGCAACGTGATGGTTGGTTTATTCCCTGGCAGCATTTAGCCCAATTTGTCGCCCCTGATTTTTTTGGTAATCCCACCACGCTTAATTACCTCGGAGTTTGGAATTATGGAGAGTTTATCGGTTACATTGGTATCCTGCCATTAATACTTGCCCTTTTTGCTATTATCACAAGACGCGATAAAAAGACCATGTTTTTTGGACTATTTCTCTTTGTAGTATTGCTTTTAGCTCTGCCTACTCCCATTGCGAAAGTTCCTTATATTTTAAATATCCCTTTTCTTTCAACAGCTCAACCAACCAGACTAATTTTTTTAGCAGATTTTTTACTAGCTATTTTGGCCGCTCTGGGATTTGACTATTTTATGCGTCGAAAAAAGCAAATTTTCTATCCAGTTATTATTGTGGGACTTATTCTGGCGGTGCTTTGGCTATTTGCTTTTAAAGATGATATTTCAGTAGCCAAAAATAATCTCATTCTGCCAACAAGTCTATTTGCCATATCGATAGTTATATTTCTCGTCTTATCCCGCCTAAAAAAAGGAGTATTTACTTTAATAATATACATCATTATGGCGGGAGTGGTTACTTTTGATTTGATTCGTTTTGGCTGGAAGTTCCTGCCCTTTACAAATCGGGAGTATCTTTTTCCCCAAACAGAAGTGCTGAACTTTTTACAAAAGCAGCAGGGAATTTTTCGGATTATGACAACAGACGACAGAATTTTGCCGCCCAACTTTTCGGTGATGTATCGGTTGCAAAGTGTTGATGGTTACGATCCTTTATATCTAAAACGTTACGGAGAACTTATTGCCGCATCAGAACGGGGAGAACCCAATATCAGTTCTCCCTTTGGTTTTAATAGAATCATTACGCCCAAAAATTACGAATCAAAAATAATTGATTTGCTGGGGGTAAAATATGTATTAAGTCTTGCTGATTTACAATCACCCAAGCTAGTAAAAGTTTTCCAAGAAGGGGAGACTAGAGTTTATGAGAACGAGAAGATATTACCGCGAGCATTTTTTGTTGAAGAAATACATTCTGTAGCAAGTAAGAATGAGGCAATAAGGAAGCTTTTTGAGCAGAATTTTAACCCAAGAAAGACTGCCGTTGTCGAGAATTATCGAGGTGTCCTATCTAGTACACCCTGGAAGTGTATAAAATGCGAAGCGGAGATTGCTACTTATAGTGAAAGCATGGTAATTATAGAGACAAAAAATGGGAGCGAGGGATTTCTGGTCTTAACTGATAGTTTTTATCCCACCTGGCAAGCAACAATTGATGGAGCCGCCACCGAAATTTATAGAACAGACTATAATTTTAGAGGGGTCGTTGTACCAAAAGGTAGGCATACGGTAATATTTTACTCAACATTATTATGAATATAAGTATTATTATTCCAAATTACAATGGTCAAGAACTTCTAAGAAAAAATTTATCAAAAGTTCTAGACGCAACTACGGCATATAAAGACAGTATAGCTGAAATAATCATTGTAGATGATGCCTCGCAGGATGGGTCGGTAGAATATATCAAAAATACATACCCTAAATTAAAAATTATTCGTAACGAGAAAAACTTAGGTTTTTCCTCGACGATTAATAGGGGAGTAGAAGAAGCAAAGGGAGAAATTGTTGTTTTACTTAATACGGATGTGGCTCCCCAAAAAGATTTTTTAAACCCGCTGATTTCCCACTTTGACGATAGCAATATTTTTGCCGTGGGTTGTCTTGACAAAAGCATTGAGGGTAGAAAAATTGTATTGAGAGGTCGGGGAATTGGTAAATTTCAGCGGGGTTTCCTTATCCACAGAAGAGGTGAGGTTGATAAGACAGATACGTTGTGGGTTTCTGGAGGATCAGGTGCCTTTAGAAAAAAAACCTGGGAGAAGCTGGGCGGTTTTGATTCTCTTTATAACCCATTTTATTGGGAAGACATAGACCTTTCTTATCGAGCGTTGAAATCGGGACATAAAATTTTCTTTGAACCAAAAGCAGTTGTTGTCCATGAGCATGCATATGGTGCCATTAAACATTATCAACCGGATTTCAAAATCAAAATTATCGCCTATCGAAATCAGTTTATATTTGTCTGGAAGAATATAACTGATCTTAATAAGCGGTTATGGCATCTTTTGTGGTTGCCATATCATGTTGTAAGAGCTTTTATGCGGGGCGATCTTTATTTTTTAATAGGATTTTTTCTAGCTCTGATTAGATTACCTGCTATTATTAAAGAAGGCCTAAGGGTACGAAAATTGTTTATAAAATCTGATAACGAAGTATTATCATGAAATTATCTATTGTTATTCCAGTGTATAACGAGGAAAAAACTATCGGGCAAGTTTTGCGGGCTATAGCTAGTCTCAAAATAGCAAAGATTACTATAGAAATAATTGTAGTTGATGATGGATCGACCGATGCTACCGCGTCGGTAATATCAAATATCTCCTCCAAAGGCGGATCCGCCTCTGGCGGAAAATCTCAAATCTCAAATCTTAAAAGCGTTAAGCATAAAAATAATCAGGGGAAGGGAGCTGCGGTCAGAACCGGCATTAATAATGCGTCTGGAGAGTATATTATTATTCAGGACGCCGATCTGGAATATCACCCTAGCGATATAGAAAAGTTAATTCGGCCAATTCTTGACGGCCAGACTCAAGTAATTTATGGCACTAGGTTAAGAAGATGGCCAGATCTTAGTCGAGATGAAAAAACATTTCGCTTCTTGTTACATTATTTTGGCAACAGATTATTGAGTCTATTGACAAGTCTTCTTTACGGTCAATGGTTGACTGACATGGAGACCGGTTACAAGCTTTTTCCCAAAAGTGCCCTCGCCGGCATTACCCTTCGGGCAAAAAGTTTTGACTTTGAGCCTGAAATTACTGCCAAATTACTAAAAAAGGGATATAAAATTATGGAAGTTCCTATCAGCACCAACCCCAGAGGATATGCTGAAGGTAAAAAACTAAATACTATTAGGGATGGCGTGATTGCTCTTTGGACGCTGATTAAATTTAGATTTTTAAATTAAATTTATACTTGATTAATGTCCCTATCATATGAAGTCCTACGGAAATTGAAGTTTTAAGCGAGCCGGTTATTTTTGATCTACCCACTCTTTTTTTATAACGCACTGGTATTTCATAAATACTGCCGCCAGTAAGTGCAGTAAGTACAACCAGTTCTGCTAAAAAGTGTTGCCCTCCAACGGTAAATTTAGGAAGTAATTTGGTAATTAATGATTTTTTGATGATTCGGAAGGTACAACCGCAATCTGATAACGAAGAGGTATTATAAAGAATTTGTATCAGTTTAGCAACAAAAATATTTCCAAATCGCAGGAAATATCCCATATTGGCATCTCGGGTAAAATATTGAGGATTTGTCCGAGTTCCCGTAACCATATCGTAACTGCTGGAGTATTTTAAAAGTCGCAGTAAGTCCTTTGCCATAAATGTTCCATCGGGTTCTGTAAGGACAATATAATCACCCGTTGCTTGTTTAAGACCACGTATTAGGGCAAAACCATATCCCTGACGTACCTCTTTAATGATTTTTACCCCTTTAGTTTTTGCGATCTCAGCAGTCCTATCAGTTGAATTATTATCAACAACAATAATCTCATCGATAAGTTTTAGAGCTTTAAAATTATCAATAGCTTGGGTGATATTACCGGCTTCATTAAAAGCAGGAAAAACCAAAGAAATTTTCTTCTGATTTAACATAAATTGAAACTATTATACAATATATTGCTGTTGCAATATTTATCATAATACTTTAAGATAATAAAGAAGATATGCTTAAACAAAGAATTTTGGTTACCGGAGCGGCAGGATTCATGGGTAGCCATCTAGTTAATAAACTTATTGAGATGGCCCACAGCGAAGTTTTTAGCGTAGATGACTTGTCGGGAGGATATCTTGATAATGTTAATCCTAAAAGCCATTTTACTCAGCTTGATCTGCGAGAAAGGGAAAAAGTAGCAAAATATGTTGCGGAAATAAAACCAGAAATCATTTTTCATCTAGCAGCAGATGCCACAGAAGGAAGAAGTCAGTTTACTCCCATTGGTTGTACGGAGCGCAATTTTCTAGCCTATATTTATTTACTAACAGCGGCCATCAAAAACGGTCTTAAAAAAATGATTTTGACCAGCTCAATGAGTGTTTATGGTTCTCAAAAACCTCCTTTTAAAGAAGAGATGCCTCATTTGCCTGATGATATATATGGTATTTCCAAAGCCGCTATGGAAAGAGCTACAGAAGTCATGAGTAAAGTTCACGGATTTAAATATGTGATCATCCGTCCGCACAACGTTTACGGCCCAGGACAGAATTTATCAGATCCCTATAGAAACGTAGTGGCAATTTTCATTAATTGCCTTCTCAATAATAAAAACTTTTATATCTATGGAGAGGGAAAGCAAAAGCGAGCCTTTTCTTATATTGATGATTTTACCCCCTACATTATTAAGGCAGCGTTTGGTAAAGAAGCAGAAGGAGAAATTTTTAATATTGGTCCTACAGAGGAGTACACGATTAATGAGTTAGCAAAAATTGTTTTGGATAGATTTTTCCCAAATGGCAATGTCCCCGCTAATTTACAACCAAAATACCTCCCTCATCGCCCAATGGAAGTAATGGAAGCTTGGTGTTCGGTAGATAAAGCAAAGAGAGTGCTGGGTTATCAAACTACAGTATCACTACAGGACGGAGTAAAAAAAATGATAGAGTGGGCAAAAAAGAAAGGGCCACAAAAATTCCATTATCTAGAAGATTTAGAGATTGTTAACAAGTATACACCTATCACATGGGTAGAAAAACTGTTGTAGGGTTGGCAGTTGTCTTCCTACTGTTTATAGTTACCGCTTTAGTTTTTTATTTTCCAATTTTTCTTGGGAAAATTCCCCTAAATGGTAATTTATTGGTGGCATTTTTTAATCCATGGCGACAGCTAACACCCTTTAAGCTCATAGGAGTTGATGAAATACGAGAATTCTATCCTCTGCTTGATTTTACCTATGATTTAATGCGGACTGGTTCTGTTCCATTATGGAACCCTTATAATTTTTCTGGCTATCCGCATTTTGCCAACTGGGCCAGCGCCATATTTTATCCCTTAAGCATGACATTTTTATTATTAAGTAAAATTCAAATTTTGATATTTTTAAAATTAAGCGCTATTATCCTGTCTGGGTTTTTTACCTATCTTTACCTTCGCAGTCTTACGCTTGGTAAATTATCCGCTTTTTTTGGAGGAACGGCGTTTGCCTTATCTGCTCCCATGCTTATTTGGGGGGCGGAAATTTGGCAGGCGGTTCATAGCATGCTTTGGTTACCGCTTGCCCTTTTTAGTATCGAAAAATTAATTAATACCAAAAAACTATTCTACGTTGTGCTATTGGCATTCAGTATCGCTGCTTCAATTACGGCTGGATATATCCAGCCAACTATTTACCTTTTTATATTTATTTTATCCTATCTAATCTTTCGGGCTAAAGCCATAACTAAAAAGACGCTAGCCCTATTTGCAGGAGGATTAATTTTAGGTCTTGGCTTGTCAGCTATACAGATAATACCTGGGGCGGAGGCCTTCCTATTGTCTCCCAGAAAAGAGATTAGCTTATCTGATGTCAATCTAGATTTTCTATTGTCTCCAATTCAATTGCTAACAATTTTTATTCCTGATATTTTTGGCCACATAGCAACACAGAACTGGTTTTTACAAAGGCCCGGTCAGTACTATGAAAATATGACTTATGTTGGAATAGTGCCACTAGTGTTATCTTTATTGGCATTGTTTAACGCTAAGCTACGTTCGTATGTAATTTTTTTTCTTATTGCGGCAATCGCGACTTTAAGCAGCATATTTGATCTACCAACCTCGCGGTTAATTTATCAACTTCACGTGCCATTTTTATCGACAGCCATTCCCATCAGGATAATTCTTGTTACGGCGTTTTCTCTATCTGTCCTTTCTGCCCTGGGCATGGAAGTTTTACTCAAGGGTGGCATCAGAATTAAAAAAGCATTTTTTTTGTTACTACCGCTGTTAGCTCTTTATCTAGCTATTGCCGTCTGGCTCATGTGGTCTTTTATGCAAAAAAGCTCATTACTGTCCTTCCCGCCTAATTGGTATATTATTTCCCTGCGAAATTTGATACTGCCCTTAATTATATTTTTGGTAACTACGGTTGTTATTCTAGGGGCGATAAAATTCCCCCGGTATAAAAAACCAGCCTTTGTTGCTTTAACGGTAATTTTATTATTTCATTCTTTAATATTTTTTCAGAAATATGCCGCATTTACAGAGATCAAATTTATTTACCCACAGCATCCATTGCTTGCCTACCTGCAAGCACATCAAGGTTTATATCGATACTGGAGTTATTATGGCAGGGCTAGTCTGACAAATAATTTTGCCACAGTCTACGAGATTTATTCTCCCGAAGGGTATGATCCGGTTAACATCAAGAACTACAACGAACTTATTTCTTCGGTAAATACCGGCGATCTACGCGGTATTGCCTCGAGATCTGATGCTGTTATTCCAACAAGCGAAATTTATCCGCTGGAGGATACTAACCAAAAGCGTCTAAGATTACTTGACCTACTGGGGGTAAAATTTATTGGCTATTATAATCAAGAACAAAAAGAAGATAAAAACAACGACAGATTTTCCTTGCTTTGGCAAGACAACGGTTTTATGATCTTTGAAAATAAAAAAGCATTTGCGAGGGCATTCCTTGTGTCAGAGGTAATTTCTACGACTTCTGATCAGGAGGCAATTAGTTTAATCTATGATCCGCAGACAGATCTATCCAAAAAAATTATTCTTCAGGAAAAAACAGAGAGATTAATACCAGATTATTCTTCTCAAGGCGCAGTCAAAATTACAGAATACCAACCCAGTAGGGTAGCGATCAGAACCTCAACCGACGCTCCTCAATTCTTGGTTCTTTCTGATGCATACTATCCTGGTTGGCAAGCGACGATAAATGGTGTACCGACTAAAATTTATCGTGCCGACTATGCGCTGCGGGCAGTTTTGGCGCCAGCCGGAGAAAGCGAGGTAGTATTTACTTATAGACCAAAAAGCTTTACTTATGGTAGTCTAGTTAGTGGAATAAGCCTTCTCTTCGTGGTGGCTATTATTTTCATTAGAAGGAAAGAAAAAAGATGACTATTAAACTAGATTCAATCTTGTTATTTACCTTAATTATTCCCTTTATTATGACTGTTAGTTTAAGTCCGGACAAAACCCCCTACTGGCTTTTTGGGATAATTTTTCTGGGGTTATTTATTTACTTACTTCTAGATATCATCAAAATTAGCGAGAAACAATATTTTAAGTATAAACACATTTTGCTATGGTCGCTAATAATTTTGGTGATTGGGAGCGCTTTTGCCTCGGCCATGATAGTTCGCCGTCAAGCCCATCCGACCTATCAAATTCATGACATGCCGTTGCAGCAAGAAATAGCCATGAGATTTTTGCTCGATGGTAAAAATCCTTACGCCACTACTTATTTTGGCACATTTCTAGAACAGTGGCACTATTCAGAAAAAGAAGTCAATCCGGCGCTTTACCATTTTGTATTACCGCCATTATACATCCTATTTGCTTTACCTTTTTATTTTCTTAGTATTCCTATTTTTGGTTTTTTTGACGCGCGAATGCCCTTGCTCTTTTTATTCCTGGCGCTACTGATGGGGGTAGCTAAGCTAGTAAAAGACGAGAGACAGCGTTTATTGTTTTTAATTTTATTGGCCTTTAATCCCGCCACATTACTTTATATGCTGGAGGGCAGATCGGATTTCTTTATGTTTAGTTTTCTTTTCTTTGCTTTTCTGTTTTTACATAAAAAACGATATTTATTAGCCGGTATTCCCATGGCTATGGCTTTTGCTGTCAAACAATCGGTTTGGCCAATCTTCCCCCTATATATAGCCTTTTTATATTTTAAAAATAGAAATATTGCTTGGACCATTAAGCAGCTTGGTTTATCTATTATAGTTTTGTCGGCTATTTTTGTTCCGTTTTTGCTGTGGGATACGAAAGCCTTACTAGATAGCACTGTCTTTTATCTTTCTGGAAATGCGCCTAATAGCTATCCGGTCTCGGGGTATGGTTTTGGCATGATACTTGTTAGTTTAGGCATTATTAAAGATATACATAATTATTACCCATTTCTTATTTGGCAAATAGGAATCGGCGCCCCAGTATTAGTATGGCTACTGATATATCTTCGCAAAATACCAACGGTTTCTCGATTAATTCTTTTTTATGGAGTTTTCCTTTTCGTCTTTTGGTATTTTTCCCGATATTTAAATAATAGTCACTTGGGATATCTATCAACAGTTTTTATCACAGCATATTTCTGGCCAAAGGATGAAGAATAAGATGTTTAAATTTGGATTAATCTTAGTTTTTATATTGGCGCTGTCTTTGAGAACATACGATTTAGGTAATATTCCTAATGGGCTACATATAGATGAATTAAATGCCGGATATCAAGGTTACAAAATTATCAAAACCGGTAGCGACATTTTCGGTAACACCTTACCGCTTTATATTGATAGATTTGGGGATTTTAGACCGGCCGGCATCTTCTATCTTTCAGGACTAGCCACATCTTTATTTGGACTGGAGACTTTCTTTATTCGTTTTCCGGCAGCTTTAGTAGGCGCCTTGATGGTCTTTCCTACTTTTACGCTTTCTTTATTAATTTTTCAAAAAAGGGAATTAGCCATCTTTTCTTCACTACTAATAGCCTTATCCCCTTGGCATATCGTGGCGAGCCGAGCTACATCTGAATCTATTATTGCTCTGTTTTTGACTGCGTATGGAGCAATTTTTCTTATACTCGCTCTTAAGAAGAAGCCTATTTTGCTTATTATGTCTTTTGCTCTTTTTATGGGTAGCTATTTTTTTTATCACACTCCGCGACTATTTATACCGGTTTTTCTTTTATTCTCATTGCCAATCCTGCGCTTGTTACGGGGGAAATATCTCATATTATTGACTTTAACTATTGTGATAATTACTGTAGTGATCGGTTTTACAAACTTTGGGAAAGGGCGTTTTGGACAGACTTCAATTTTTACAAGTCACGAAATATTCACAAAAATAAAAGATTTAGAAGATGGCGACCAGGGGAATATTTTTCTAGCGCGAATTTTTCACAATAAACCGATCGTTTTTACAAAAGCCATACTTGATCAATATTTAAACTATTTTTCTACCGGATTTCTTTTTCAAAAAGGTGGACTTCCGGATCGTTATGTCGTAAATGACGTAGGGCTCTTATATTATTTGGAATTTCCTCTTCTTTTGTTGGGGATTGTTTATATTTTTCGCACTAAGAGAGCTTTGTCCTTTTTACCGTTAGTTTGGCTTTTAACTGGGCCGATTGCCGCCTCGCTAACCCTAGAGGACACTCCTAATATTCAGCGCGCGTTGTTTATGTTGCCGGCTCTGCAGATTATTGGAGCTGCCGGTTTATACTTTTTGTTGAGCGCTTTATCAGTAAAAATTAGAAGATTTTTTATTATAGGAATTAGTCTTATTTTTATTATTTCTATTATATATTTTCTTCACCAGTATTTTGTTCACAAAGCAACCAATGTTTCATTTGCCCGACATGAAGGCAATCAAGCTCTTTTTTCCTACATTGTCAGTCGCGAGAATGAATTTACCGCTATTTATCTTCCCATATATGAAGATTTACCCTTGTATTACCTCTTTTTTAAAAAAAGCTCAACCAGTTTTTTGCTAGTTGATAAATCTCAATACAATAACGAAATAAACATTGGTAGATATACTTTTGTACCCTATTCCTGCCCGGTAAAAGTATTTGAGTCAAGGCCGTTAAATGTTGGGAGCCGAGTACTGATAGTGCAGGATCCTCGTTGCCGAGATAACCCTAAAGAACTTAAATTTATTACCACAATAGAAAGAAGAGATAAAACACCCGCTTATACAGTTAATGAATATTTAAGAGAATAAAATGAAGAGAACAGTCTTTATTCTGGGGATAATTTTTATTCTGGGATTATTTTTACGATTCTATCAGCTGGGCGATGTTCCTGTTGGCTTTCATCGAGATGAAGCCTTCCTTGGCTATAATGCCTATTCCATTTTAAAGACAGGACGTGACATGAGCGGCAATTTTTTGCCTTTGCATCTAGAGTCATTTCTCTACAGTCCCGCCGGATATTCGTATTTTTCAATACCTTTTATAAAGATTTTTGATCTAAATGCTTTTTCAGTTCGTTTCGCCTCGGCATTTTTTGGTAGTTTAACGATTTTAGTTACCTATTTTTTAACTAAAGAATTATTTCGCAGGTCTCCGTTAGCTATTGGCTATTCGCTAATAGCTGCGATACTACTTACGATTAGTCCTTGGCATATTAATCTTTCCAGGACTGCTAATGAAAATGTACTTGTAGTTTTCTTTATAAGTCTTGGAGTTCTACTTTTTCTTATTTGGCGAGAAAAACAGAAATGGTATCTGCTTCTTTTTTCCTTTTTATCGTTTGGAGCGACTCTCTTTATTTACCAAGCATCCCGCGCTTTTCTTCCGATATTTATTCCCTTCATGGTATTTATCTTACCCAAAGTAAAGTTCGACAGAAAAAAACTTACATCTATCCTAATCCTATTTATTCTTGTAATACTCATACCGCTTTCGATAATTTTTCTTTCAAAAGAACTAACTTTACGATTACGAACTGTTAGTATTTTTGCAACTGCAGAGTCACAACTTATCATCGATGAACAACTCCGTGAGGATGGGGTATCAAATGTGCAAAGATTTCTTACAAGAACATTTCATAATAAGCCACTGGGCTATTCCTTTCAAGTACTACAGAATTACTTTAAGCACTTCTCCTATGATTTTCTTTTTACAGATAAAGGTCTTCCGGATAGATATAGAATACCTCTTACAGGATTATTATTAATCTTTGAACTGCCTTTACTTACGTTTGGCATATGGAGTTTATTACGAATGAGAAATAGCGCCGGAGCATTTCTCATTGGATGGTTATTATTAGCTCCGTTTGGAAGCGCATTGACATTTGATGATGTTCCAAATTTACAGCGAACTTTACTTGTTTTTCCGGCACTATCAATAATTGAAGGGGTTGGATTAATTGCATTATCAAATATTAAACATCAAATATCAAATATACAAATAAAATATCCAATATATCTTTTTGCTTTTTTATTTTTTATTTTTAATTTTTCATATTACTTACACCAATATTATGTTCATGGTCCGCGCTACAGACCATGGTACAGACACGATGGGTACAAAGAGCTTATTGCTAAAACAAAGGAATATCTGGTAAATTACGACAAGATAGTTATTACCGATCACGAGTCAGCCCCAGCCATCTTCTTCCTCTTTTTTGGTAAATACAATCCACATCTTTTTCAAGAAGAAACAAGAGGAAGTGCGATACAAGATTTCGATAGGATTGGGTTTGGAAAGTATGATTTTTCCCAAGAAGAGTGTCCCTTAAGAGAACTGAAAGATCAAACAGGTAAAGAGAAAGGAACTACTAGGAAAGAGAACGTGCTTTATGTGAATTATAGTGCGTGTGCGGTTCCCCAAAATAGCCAAAAACTGGAAGAAATTAAAAGAAGCGATGGAACGGCAGTCTTCAAGATACTAGAATCTAAAAAATCTTATGAAGAAAAATTTTAAGGGGATTTTGGTTTTTCTAGTATTTATCTTTTTGACAATTTTTATTTTTCGGCCAATTTTTACTGGCCTTGTTCCTTTTTCTGCCAACCTGCTTGTTTCGGCATTTAATCCCTGGGCTCAAGAAAAATTCCCCGGATGGGAAGTGGGTATTCCCAATAAGCCAGTGGGAATTGACGATTTGAGAATTTTTTATCCTCAACGTAATTTTACCCTAGAAATATTGCGTCAAGGACAGTTTCCCTTGTGGAATCCATATAGTGCTTCCGGTAATTATCACATCGGACTTTCTGAAACTGCAGTTTTTTATCCTTTCTCTTTGCTTTTTTCTTTTTTGCCTCAACTGACTGCTTGGACAATTCTCATAATAGTGGAACCAATTTTAGTTGCTCTGGGGATGTATCTCTATTTAGGCTTAATTCTAAAGGATAAAAGGGCCATATTTTTTGGCGCGATAACTTTTGCCTTTTCGGGAGTTGTCATAACAAGATTAGAAGAAGGTTTGAGCGCCGGACATGCGCTTTTATGGCTACCATTCATCTTTTATGGAATTGAGGGTTATCTGCAAAAATATAAATTGCGATATCTTTTTTTACTCCTATTTTCTCTGGTTAGTTCTCTACTTGCTGGTTGGTTTCAGTTCACCTTTTATATTCTAATTTTTTCCCTAATTTATATAATTTTTAGAATTAGGAAAAATCTTTATCTGGGAAAAAGGCTACTAGTTTTTATTCCTTATCTTTTACTTCCCTTGGTAACACTCTACCACTTATTGCCAGCGCTCGTTTCTCTTTTTGATTCGCTGCGAGGTACACAAGTAGAACAGAGCGTCTTAGCAGATCTTCATCTGATGCCCCTGACGCATTTACTAACCTACCTTTTCCCTGATTTGTGGGGGAATCCGGGTTCATATAATTTTTTTGGTAAAAGCATGTACGGAACAACTCTTTACATAGGACTGGTTCCTTTTATTGTTTTTCTATTTTCTCTGTGGCGGTTTAGGAAAAGTAGCGTAGCTAGATTTTTTCTGATCGCTTCAATCGTGGCGTTGCTTATGGGCTTGGATACGCCTCTTTCGCGTTTAGTAGCTCGTTTGCCTATACCGATTGTTTCCTCCTTTTTGCCCAATAGAATATTTTTACTTAACTCATTTGGACTAGCAGTTTTATCGGCATTTGGGATGGAATGGTTGCTAAATAATTATAAAATATTAGCAACTAAGAAAATAGTTTTAGCGCTGGCTTTTGTAGGTTCTGCAATACTAATAACAGATTTATATGTTCTTCTATCTGCTTGGCGGCAGTCCATTACGCTTGGGGAGTTACGTCATTCTTTAGAGATTTGTGCTTTACTTAGTACGGCAAATAAAAAATGTCAATTAATAATCCAAGCTAGGAATATTATATTACCTAGCTTCCTATTTCTTCTCACGGCTTTAATTTTTTTAGCTAGACAGAAATTGGAAGGAAAAACATTTTTTCTACTGATAGTTGTCTTAACCTTTTTTGGTCAAGCTTATTTTGCCAATAAGGCCTTGGCCTTTTCTAATCCTTCTTTTGTTTATCCACAACACCCGGTCTTTTCTTACTTTAAAAAAGTAGATTTAGATAGATTTATCAGTACAGAAGAAAGTTATATCGCAGCCAATTTTCCCCTAATGTTTAGACTCTTTTCTCCGGATGGAGAAGGATCCATGTACCCAAGGAGATACGCCAAGATTCTAAGATATATTCAGGATAGAGGAGTAAGGGGAGAAGCGTCTCGGGTTGAGGCAAAAATTTCACCTTCATCAAAAGCACTTTTTATCGAGAAAAACCCTTATTTGTTAAGATTTATGCAGATAGATGGGATAAAATATGTGGTAAGGCTAAAAAAAGAAAAAGGAACACTAGATATCAATACTTTAGAATCTGATACTTTTTCTCTAGCGTGGGAGAACGATACTTGGCAAATATTTAGATATAGAAACGCGTTACCTCGTTTTTTTTGGACCAATAAATACCAGGTGATAAAAGAAGAAGATAAAATACTGGAAACGCTTTTTACTCCTAATTCCGATCCGACAACTCTAGTTTTGGAACAATATCCGGGATTAGTTTATAATTCCAACCCAAAAGGTAACGTTGAGCTTATAAGTTATACGCCAAATAGCATAGAATTTAAAACAGATTCAATTGGGGACGGACTTTTATATTTATCCGATAACTATTCACCCAATTTTAAAGTACTAATTGATGGTAAAGAGTCAACTCTTTTAAGGGCTAACTACAGCTTTAGAGCGATGGCAGTTCCGGCTGGTAAACACACGGTTCGGATGTATTATAATAATACTAGCGTAGTATACGGGTTTATTGTTGCGATAATGATATTAGGTGCATCTATGGGTGCTGCATTTTTTTGTACAAAAAGAAAGATAATAAATATATGAAAAAGATAATAAATAACAAAATTATATTAGGGATAGTTATTTTACTGGCCGTTTTTCTACGCTTTTATCAATTGGGAGCTAATCCGCCATCCTTGACTTGGGATGAGGCGGCGTGGGGATATAACGCGTATTCTCTCGGTATCGATGGACGGGATGAATTTGGTAAATTTTTACCAATTCAATATCTGGAATCGTTTGGTGATTTTAAACCGCCGGTGTATGCATATCTTGATATCTTACCAGTGAAGATTTTGGGGTTGAATGAGTTTGCCGTAAGATTCCCTTCTGCATTTTTTGGAGTATTAACTGTGCTTGTTACATATTTCTTAGTGAGACGTTTATTCCGTGTAGAAGCCTTGGCTTTAATGAGTGGTTTTTTCTTGGCTATTTCTCCTTGGCATATTAATTTATCCAGAGCGGCTTTTGAAGCAAATATTGCAACATTTTTTATTATTTCCGGAGTTTGGTTATTTTTAGCCGCAGTACAGGATAAGAAATGGTATCTATTATTATCAGCCGGTTCTTTTATTCTCTCGATGTATGCATTTAATACAGCCAGAATTGTAGCCCCTCTTTTGCTTATATTATTAGGGGTAGGTTTTCGGGAACAACTGTTAAAGATAAGAACGCATGTCTTGATAGCGATAATAATAGGGGTTATTCTAATTACGCCCTTGGCACAATTTCTAACTAGTCCTCAAGCAAAATTAAGATTTCAAGAGGTAAATATTTTTTCCGATGTGGGAGTTATAGAGAGAACTAATCAGCTAATAGCGAACGATAGTAATGCTTGGTGGTCAAAAATAGTTCACAATCGCCGCTTAGCCTATGGAGTAGAATATCTAAAACATTATTTTGACAATCTTAACCCAAACTTTCTGTTTATTAAGGGCGACGGTAATCCCAAATTTTCCACGCAAGATGTTGGCCAACTTTATTTATGGGATTTGCCGTTCTTAGTGTTCGGAATATTCTTACTTTTAAGAAGGCGTGAAGGCAATTGGTGGATAGTTCCTTTATGGTTATTGGTGGGAATTATTCCAGCAGGGACAGCCCGGGAAACTCCTCATGCCTTGAGAATCGAAACAACTCTTCCTACATTTCAGATACTTATTGCATACGGGTTTTATCAATTCATTTCAGGAATTAGAAATTATGAATCAGGAATTAGGAAGTTATTTTTAATTGCTAGTTGCTTGTTGCTAGCTGCTAATTTTCTTTATTATTATCATGGTTACTATACTCATTATCCCAGAGAGTTTTCCGGAGAGTGGCAATATGGGTATAGTGAGATAATTTCCTATACGCAAAGAGTCGAATCTCAATACGACAAAATAGTTGCTACAGAAAGCTTGGGCCGCCCTTATATTTACGTCCTTTTTTACAAAAAAGAAGATCCCAAAGTTTTTCGAGAGACGGCTAAAATCTATAGAGAGGCTTATGGATTTGTCCATGTTGAGGGATATAAAAAATATCTTTTTACCAAGAACCCCAAGGAGCATCTCAATAGCAAAAAAACACTTTTTATTGATACGCCAGAAAATGTTCCAGGCGGTGCTACAGTTTTGAAAACATTCTATTTATTAAATGGTGAGCCCGTCCTGTCGGCTTACTCCATATGAAGTATAAAATTCTTTTTTTCATTATTGTATTAGCTTCGGTATTAAGACTTTGGCAGCTGGGTAATATCCCTCCTTCGCCCGACTGGGATGAGGCATCATTAGGATATAATGCTTATTCAATAATGCAGACAGGGAAAGATGAATACAGACAATCTTTCCCCTTAATCCTTCGTTCGTTTGATGACTATAAACCAGGACTTTATACGTATCTCATGATACCTTTTATCAAACTTTTTGGCCTTGAAGTTTTTGCAGTGCGTCTACCATCTGCTATTTTTGGAATACTAACAGTTATCGCCACCTACTTCTTAGTTAAAGAGCTATTTAAGAAGTCTAGCATTGCACTTGTTGCTTCCCTTCTCTTGGCTATCTCTCCCTGGCATATTCAATTTTCTAGAATTGCTTTTGAGGCAAATGTTGGTATGGCATTTAATGTTTTTATTATCGTGTTTTTCCTAAAAGGATTACGCCAGCCTTGGTATCTACTTTTTGCTGCCGTGTTTGCCGGACTGAATATCCATATGTATCAAGGGGAAAAGGTCTTTGTACCAATAGTGACATTATTGCTAGCAATTATTTTGAGAAAAGACTTACTAAGGATTCCTAAAAAATATTTAGCAACAGCGATTATTGTGAGTTTCGTATTAATTTTGCCATTATTGTTATATTTATTGACAGAAAAACAAGTTTTTCTTCGCGCTCGCGGAGTGAGTGTTTTTTCTGATCAAACACCATTTCTTGCTCGGACGGTCGAAAGATTAAAAGCTGATAATGCCGCTAAAGATGTAATGGGCTTGGTTTTAGATAACAGAAGAATTACCTACTTTGTGGCAATTGTGAGCGGCTATATTTCTCATTTTGACTTAAACTGGTTATTTATTACCGGAGACGAGGCAAGACATCATGCACCTAACATGGGCCTATTATATCTGTGGGAGTTGCCATTTTTACTACTGGGAGTTTACCAGTTAGTCTTTGGTAAGTTTGATAAAAAGACTAAATTGGTGTTATTGGGTTGGTTTTTAATTACCCCGATTCCGGCTATGATTACAACTGGAGTCCCTCACGCGGTACGGACTTTGAACTTTCTGCCGACATTTCAAGTTTTTACTGCAATAGGTATCATTTTTGCTATGCAAAAAATATCAAATATACAAATTAGATATCCGATATATATTCTCATTTTCTCATTTTCTATTTTTAATTTCTTATATTACTTAAATCAATATTTTATTCAGCAAAACTATTTTAATTCGCAAGATTGGCAGTACGGCTATAAACAAGCTGTTGATTTTGTGAATAATCAGGACATTTATAGCAAATATGATAAAATTATTGTGACCAACAAGCCGCATTTGGATCAATCATATATGTTTTTTCTTTTCTACACGCAATATGACCCCCGGAAATATCAAGTAGAAGGGGGAACGGCATCAGGCGGTTTTGCCGAACCTCATCGCGGATTTGCTAAGTATACATTTCGACCAATAAGTTGGGAAAAAGAAGAAAAAAACTCTAAAATTCTTTATATCGGCAGACCAGGAGACTTTCCGGATAGTGCTAAAGTTATTAAAATTATAAACTTTTTAAATGGTAAACCTGCTATAAAAATTGTTGAAGGATGAAACGTAAAGCTTGGATTATCGTACTACTTATTTTTTTTGCTTTAGTATTTTTCCGCTTTTACCAGCTGGAGGCTCGGACCGAATTTCGCTGGGATCAGGTTGATAATGCTTGGGCAGTCAAAGATATCTTGGTTGATCATAAACTACCTCTTGTTGGTATGCAGGCCAAGCAAAACTCCGGTTTCTTTATCGGTCCGGCCTACTATTATCTTATTACCCCTTTTTACGCTTTTTTTAATCTTGATCCCATCGCCGCCACAGTTATCGCCGGTATATCAAGCATAATGACCTTTTTTACCATTTTTTACATTACAAAAAAGCTATTTTCATTACCCATTGCTATTATTGCAATCTTTCTCTACACTTTTTCATTTGAAGTGATATTTGCCGATCGATATCAATGGCCAATAAATCTTATCCCCGCAACCTCATTGGTAATTTTTTATGCTCTTTACAATAGTTTATTGGGGAAAGTAAAATACTTACTTTTGTTAGGGATGGCCTTAGGCTTTTCTTTTAGTCTTAATTTTACTTCGATTTTTTTCCCCATAATAGCTCTTTTATCGTTGCCCTTTTTACCAAAAACAAGAGAAACGATCAAGTACGGATTAATTTCCTTACTAATCTTTGCTATCTGGTTAGTCCCAAATATTATTGCCGAAGTTGGAAGTCAAGCATCGTCTACAAAAAGTATAGCTTTATACATCAGCGCTTACTTTCATGGATTTCATCTTACCAGGATGCTACAAATAGCCAGTGATGCATTTATAGAATTTAGTACAGTCCTGCCGATTCCAGTATTGTCATCTCTTAGATATATTTTCCTGCCTTTATTTTTAATTACGTATCTAGCTAGAGGTTATGGAAGGGAGAGATTACTTGTATGCTATCTGATTGTTTTATGGCTACTGGTACCATGGGTAGGTTTCACGACTTATAGCGGAGAAATTACCAATTACTATTTTGCTCTTTCGCGGCCAATAGCCGTAATAATTATTGCCTGTCTTATTGTTTGGATAGTCGGCCGAAAACATTTTTTCCCTAAAGTTGGCATAGCTGGTTTTTTGCTCTACTATGCTATATTCAATGCGCAACAATTTTTTTCCAAAAGCATTCAGGGGCTAGACTATCATAGAAAAGAGGTTGAAAGAGTCATTAGGGAAAAGAGAGTAGTAGAGTTTCGGCAAGGAGTTCCCGAATCGTATATCTATTACTACTATATTTATAAAAATAAAGCAATAAACAATGAGTAGTATAAAAAAGCAAAAAATCCTTATTACGGGGGGGGCAGGTTTTGTCGGGTCGCACCTGGTCGAGTATTTATTACGTAAGGGTGATTATAAAATAGTCGTTTTTGATAAACTTGAATATCACAAGCCAAAAAACTTTAAAAGTAGTGTTACCTATGTCAAGGGCGATATTATTTCCCAAAAAGATGTGCGAGGAGTTTTTAAGATGTACGGCCCTTTTCTAACAGTTTATCATTTAGCATCAGCTATGCCCAATAAAGCAGTTTCAGATGATATTCTTTGGAAAACTAATGTCCTTGGCACCAGAAACATTATAAAAGAGTCAGTAAAAAATAAAGCTAAATCCTTTATTTTTACCTCCAGCAATGTAGCCTATGGTATTGCGTCTATTCTTCCCGTTACAGAAAAAACTCCACTAGAACCCCTCGAGATTTATGGCAGGAGTAAGGCGCAGGCGGAAAAGGAGTTAGCTAGATTTAAAAAAGACATCAATATCCAGATTTTTCGCTGTCCGGTCATTACTGGAGTTGGTAGATTAGGACTTCAAGCAATTCTTTTCGAGTTTATCAGTGAAAATAAGAACATCTATCTTTTGGGAGATGGAGAAAATAAGTATCAATTTGTTGATGCGATGGATGTAGCTACGGCACTAGAAAAAGCAAGCTACATAAACGGTTTTGATATCTATAATATTGGTGCCGATCAGATTCTCACACTGCGCGAGATTTATCAAAAAGTAATTAATTTTGCCACAAGCACATCAAAAATAATCTCATTACCCAAAGCTCCTTTACTTTTTCTATTATCCCTTCTTGATAAGTTGAATACTTCGCCTCTGGGAGTCTATCAATATACCATGCTAGGTCGCTCCCTCTACATGGATACCAATAAAATAAAAAAGAAGTTCGGTTGGAAGCCTAAAAAGACCAATGTGGAGACATTTTTAGAAAATTACCAATGGTATAAAGAAAATAAAGGGAAATTTACGGTAATTGGCTCAAGCAGTGTTTCCGAAAATAGAAGCTTACCTAAAATGGGAATTCTTAAACTGGTAAAGCTGTTTTCTTAATCAATGAAGGGAAAACTAATTATTTTAATTGCCATACTGGTATTAGCGGCAATTCTACGGCTGTGGAGCTTGGGGAGTGTTCCTCCCAGCACTTCCATGGATGAAGCCTCAATTGGTTACAATGCCTATTCTCTCTTAAAAACTGGCGGTGATGAATATAAAGAGTTGCCTATTCTGTCTCACCGCGCTTATGATGACTGGAGAAGAGCAACATATCTTTATTTAGTCGTTCCATTCGTAGCCTTATTTGATTTAAATGTGATATCAGTTCGTCTGCCAGCGGTCGTTCTGTCGATTCTAACTATTCTAGCAACCTACCACATTGCGCTATCTTTATTCTCGAAACGTTCAGTCTTCTCTTCAAATTTCGCACTTCTTACCTCATTTTTATTGGCAATTAGTCCCTGGCATATCTATATTTCTCGTCTTGGGCATGAATCTAATGCAAGCTTGGCCTTCCTGGTTTTTGGAATTCTGTTTTTCTTGCAAGGTCAAAAGGATAAGTTACGACTTTTGTTTTCAATAATCTTCTTTACTCTCTCCCTGATTAGCTATTATTCGGGGCAAGCTTTCATACCGTTGTTTGTAATAGGTTTATTCTTTATCTTCAGGGAAAAACTACTAGCGTTTGTTTTATCGGATAAAAAGATAATAATTAGTTTTCTTGTTTTAGCGATTTTACTTATTCCTATTTTTAAAGAGATATTTTCTCCCGAGGCTTTAATCCGCTTTCAAGGTACCAGCGTTTTTAGACCGGAAGCACACCTGGAAAGGTTTAACCAGCGTTTAGCGCTTTGGAGTAATGCCATTAATAACAATGATATTATTGGCACCCTAGTTTATAACAAATATTTTTTTCAATTCCAGGTATTGGCGGAGGGATATCTTTCTCACTTTAAACCCGAATGGCTATTTGCTAATTCTGGAGCCCAGCCGCACAAAGTACCCAATATGGGCTTGCTTTATTTATGGGAGCTTCCACTAATAATTATAGGGTTTTTAGCTATTATTTTTAGTCGCCTTTTGGATAGCAGGATAAAAAAATTGATTTTTCTTTGGCTTTTTTTGGCGCCTCTGCCAGCGGCTATTGCTACCCAAACTCCACATGCCATGCGTTCTTATAGTCTCGTTGTCGTTTGGCAAATTTTTGCTGCATTTGGCTTGGTATACATCTTGACCAAGCTAAAAAAGTTTCAATTTATAACCTTGACTATCTTCGGGCTACTTGTCTTAATTAGCCTAGTCACTTTTTATAAAAATTATTTTATTGTTTTTCCCAGAGAGCAATCCAATTCATTTCATTATGTACTATCAAAAGCTATTCCTTATGTTCTTTCCCGAGAGGAGAATTATCAGAAAATAGTTTTCTCAAATAAAGATAATCTCTACCAATCGTATATGCTTTTTTTATACTATAGTCACTACGATCCATTGCTTTATCAAAAGCAGGGAGGAACTAAGTCCGGTGGGTTTGCGGAAAGTCATCAATTTGGAAAATATGAGTTTAGATCGGTTGATCTACAAAAAGAAAGCATGGAGAGGGAAGTTTTATATGTAGTCAATGCTAAAGAGGTTACGAATAATCAGATTATCTTAAAAACTTTTAATAATCTTGATGGAGTAGAGGCCATTAAAATTTTAAGTCTATGAAGAAACAGAATGGCTATCTCTTATTTGTTTTTTTAATTTTTCTCTCCTTTATTCCGCTTTTTGATCTTTTACATCCCGGCCTTCCGATAACACATGATGGTCAGGATCATGTGGCTCGCATTGCCAATTTTTACCAAAATCTTACCGAGGGGAATATCGTTCCCCGATGGGCAGCCAATTTAAATTGGAGATACGGTCATCCCATCTTGATGTTTCTCTACCCGTTACCGTCCTATATTGCTTCGCTTTTTCATTTTTTGGGTTTTTCCTTAATTGACAGTACAAAATTAGTCTTTGGAATAACATATATGTTCAGCGGTTTAACAATGTATCTTTGGATTAATGAATTCTTAGGAAAACGAGCAGCTTTTATATCCGCTTTGCTCTATCTAATTGCCCCCTATCGTTTTATCGATCTTTATGTTCGTGGTGCGCTAGGGGAGCATGTAGCTTTTATATTCCCTCCATTAGTCTGTTATTTTCTTTTGCAGCTAACAAAAAAATACAGTTACTGGCATATAGTTGGCGGAGCACTTTCACTCGCCGGATTAATCCTGTCCCATAATGCCATCAGCCTGATGTTTTTACCTATAATTTTTCTTTATGCACTATTTCTCCTCTGGCAATCAAAACGAAAATGGTTATTAATTATGGGCTATGGGTTAGTGGCTGTCTTAGGGTTTGGATTATCCGCATTTTTCTGGGTGCCGGCTTTTTTGGAAGGTAAATATACATTGCGGGATATTGTTACAGCCGGAGAGTATGCTTCACGTTTTGCTGATTTTAGAAATTTTATTTTTAGTCCGTGGAATTATGGTATCAGCGGACAGTTTTCTGTTCAGGTGGGGATTGTTCAATGGTCAATGATTTTATTAAGTTTACCCATAACGCTACTTCTATATAAGAAAAGAGATAAAAATTGGATATTTGGAGCCGCCTTATTTTTGATATTTGGAATAACACTTTTTCTAATGATTCCCAGCTCGCAATTCATCTGGGAAACTTTGACTACTTTGCAAAAATTCCAATTTCCCTGGAGATTACTATCAGTAACCGTTTTTACTACGGCTGTTCTTGGAGGCCTGGTAATTTCAGCAATTCCTAAGAAAGCTCAATTCGCTGCCTGTTTCCTGTTGCTTGTTGTTTTGCTGCTGGTAAATAAAGATTATTGGCATGCGAAAGACCATCTTAAAAAACCCGAGAGTTTCTTTAAGGGTATTTACTCTAGTACCACTGATACTGGAGAGAGTAGTCCCATTTGGTCAGTGCGTTTTATGGAGAAAGAGTCAGAGATGCCTATGGAGGTTATCAGCGGAAACGCTTTAATTAGACAAGGGAAGAGAACTTCAACATATCACCAATATGAAATAGGAGTAATCACTAGGGCTAGGATTAGAGAAAATACTCTTTATTTTCCGGGATGGGAGGTCTTAGTTGACGGTAAAAAAGTAGCTGTTGAATTTCAAGATCCGGCCAATAGGGGACTTGTGACATTTTTCGTCGACGGAGGAAAACATTCGGTTGAAATAATCTTTGGCGAAACTAGACTAAGACTGGTTGCTAATTTAATCAGCTTAGCGAACATCTTATTACTCTTGGGGATTCCCACTTTATGGAAAAAATTATTAGCAAAACCAATGGCTTAATCCTTTTTCTCTTTATTGTTTTAGGATTCGTTCTTTTCTATAGGTTTGATAGCAATTATTTAACTCATTGGGATGAAGCTTGGCATGCCGATATATCCCGCAACGTTGCTTATGGAGAAATAGCAACTCTTATTTGGAACAAGGAGCCATTTTTTGATAAGCCGCCTCTTTATTTTTGGTTATCGGGAGCCACGATGAAGGTTTTTGGAGTGGGAGAGTTTGCTGCCAGACTACCATCAGTGATGGCAGGATTAGGGACCGGCGTTGTCCTTTATTTTTTAGCAATAGTCCTATTTAATAAATCAACTGCCATATTAGCTTTCATAGTTTTTACTTCTACGATCGGCTTTTTATTTAGAGCAAGAACTGGTAATCTTGATGCGCTCTTCACGTTTTTTATTCTGGCTTCCATTCTTTCATTTTATAAATTTTATCAGCAGAAGTTGGTGAAATGGTCTATAGCTATGGGAGTTATATTGGGATTAGGTTTTTTAACGAAGGGAGCTCTTATTTTTTTATTTCCTCTTCTTTCTCTTCTCTATATTATTCCAAGGAGGAGACATAGATTGCTCAATTTACCATTTTTAACAGGAAGTATTTTTATCGGCATCGCTATTTCTTTAACATGGGTATTGTTTACTTTTTTGAATAATGGCTATCCATTTATTGAAAGTTTTTTGGCTAATCAATTAGGTAAAATTTCTACATCTTCATTATTCTGGAAAAACTTTTCCTTAGAATATATTTGGCATCTCAAGAGCGGCTTAAAACTGTGGTTTATCCCATTTATTGCAGGGTTTATTTACGTTTTCCTTAAATGGAGAAATAGTCATAAGATAATACTCATTATTTATTTTGTGTCTTTATTTATCGTCTTATCTTTCTCTGAAAATAAAAGTAATTGGTTTCTTATGCCACTTTATCCAATTACCGCTCTGGCGATTGCCTACTCCCTGAATGTTTTGGGAAAAAAAATTGGAAAGAAGGGAACGGTTATCATTATCATGATATCGTTTTTCATTAGCAGTCTACAACTTTTCTTTTATCGTGATAATTATATTGTACCCGATATAGCAGGCGATGAGGCTAAAGTGGCCCTGGCGGCACGAGACCTAACAACAGCAGATGATGTTTTATATTTAACCAATTATTATTACCCCACTATTGTTTATTATAGTCAACGTCAAACTCATGCTGTTTATAGCGAAAATCAGCATAATACTGCCTGGTGGATTAAACCAAAAGACGATTGGATAAAAATTTTGCAGAAAGATAGAGTATTTATTATTACTACTAGAGAAGAACTGGAGAGTCTACGAGGATATTTTTCCCAATATAAGTTTGAAGTGCTTTATCAATCGGGAGAAAAAATGTTATTAAAAAAGGTATAATACCAATTATATGAGCTTGTCAGTGGTTTTGGCGACTTATAACGAGGAGAAGAATCTATCGGATTGTCTTTCCTCCGTTAAGAGTTTAGCAAATGAGATTATTATTGTTGATGGGGAGTCAACTGATAAAACCGTTAAAATTGCCAAAAAATATGGAGCAAGAATAAGGGTAGTTAGTAATAAGCCAATTTTTCATATTAACAAACAAATAGCCATAGATATGGCGACAAAGGATTGGATTTTACAATTAGACGCAGACGAAAGAGTTTCTCCAGCTCTTGTCAGAGAGATTAAGTCAGCCATTAGTCACCAGTCATTAGTCGTTGGTTATTGGATTCCACGAAAAAATTGGTTTTTAGGAAGATTTTTGATGAAGGGTGGAGTTTATCCCGATTATACTCTCCGACTATACAAGCGAGGTAAAGGAAGATTGCCACAAAAAAGCGTTCATGAACAGGCAGTTGTTGAGGGTGAAGTTGGTTATCTTAAAAACCCGCTAATTCATATGGCTGATATAACTTTCAGCAGATATTTATTACGCTGGAATCGTTATGTAAATCTTATTAGAGATGAACTGCGGGTAGATAAACCCGGGCCTCTGATGTTGTTGGATTATCTATTTATTAAACCAATTTGGTGGTTTTTATTAACTTACGTGAAGCATAAAGGCTTTATGGACTCCTGGCAGGGATTAATTTTTTCTTTTTTTTCTTCCCTTCGTTTTCCAGCAGCATGCATGAGATACCTCAAGAATCAATATCAGTAAAGAGTTTTATGAAGCGTTACATATTTGTTTTTCTGATGTTATTATTTTTTTTACCGCAAAAATCCTTTGCGCAGGAATATGTGCTACCCTATCCGGGATTTATGCCTGGTCACCCCCTATATAAAGTTTCTGAACTTATTGACAATATGCAAGAGTGGTGGAGTTTTGGGAGCTTTGCTCAATTTAAATACCAGCTCGGCCTAGCCGATAAAAAATTAGTTGAAGCTAAAACACTTTTTGAATATAAACAATATTTACTTGCTAGCCAAGCATTATCTAGCTATGAAAAGTATTTAACAAAAGCCAGTTTTTATTTAAATCGAGCGGCAGAGGAAAATAAAAATGTAACAGAGAAAAAAAGACTCTTCCGGAACGCAATTAGTAGACATAAGGAGATACTTGAACGTTTAAGTCAGGATTTGCCGGCAAGTTTTCTTTGGCAACCGGAAAAAAGTGAATCAAAGAAAATAGAAATTAGAGAAATCATCAATAAGGCAATTAAATTTGGGAAAGAATTGGATATAGAATGAAATTATTAATAAGTTTTTACACTTTCTTATTAGTAGTCGCTGCAATCTACTCCTACGGTTTTGTCGACCCTAATCTGGTTCTCTTGGTGCATCCACTTTTTCAAAACTTTCACAATGCGCTTACCGATCTAGTTTTCCATAGTCGTCTATTTTCAACATTAATTTTTATTTCCATAATTTCTTTATTTTCTATTTTTTATGGTCTTTTTATATGGCGGGGAATAAATAAAAAATTAAAAATGAGAGATTTAAGATGGCTGATAGGATTAACCGTGGGAATTCTCCTGTTATCCTATCCTGCTTTTTCTTATGATATTTTTAATTACATTTTGACGGCCAAGGTAGCCTATTTTTATCATGAGAACCCTTATGTTGTCATGCCGATAGAATTTTTAGGCGAGGCAAATTTAGCTTTTACTCGAGCGGCCAATAAGCTAGCCCTTTATGGTCCTTCTTGGATTGGGTTGACTTCAATTCCTTATACCTTGAGTTTTGATAACGTAGTTTTGGCAATTTTGATGTTCAAATTATTAATTGTCCCATTTTATCTTGGTACGTTAGTACTAATCTACAAATTTTCAAAGAATATTTTTCCTGTTTTGCTATTTGCATTAAACCCTCTAGTTATAATTGAAACATTAATTGGCGCTCATAATGATATTGTAATGATGTTTTTTGCCCTTCTTGCCTTCTATCTTATTGGGCAAAATAAAACGATGCTATCCCTTATCGCGTTAACACTCTCAATTCTCGTCAAATATTCCACCATCATTTTACTGCCGGTTTTTGCTTATATTATTTATCTGACTTTTTTAAAAAAAAGTATTAATTGGGAAAAAATATACACAATCTCCACGCTTTTTATGATATTGGTAATTTTAGTAGCACCCCTAAGAGAGGAAATTTACCCATGGTATATTATTTGGGCGATGGTGTTTATAGTTTTGACTACCAAGAAGTCCTTAATTTTTATTTTAGTTCTAGCATTATCATTGACAAGTTTAACTAGATACATACCGGTTCTTTATACCGGCAGTTATTTCGGCTTAACGCCAATTATCAGAGAAACAACTACTTTTATCCCACTTATCCTAATAGTATTTGCATGGTTATGGCAAAAATTCATTCAGCGGAAATTTTTCGGATAATTCTCGTTCTCTTTTTGACAATTATTGCCGCAGGAAATCTTCTTCGTCCAGGGCTTCCGCCAACCCACGATGGAGAGTACCATGTGATAAGATTTTACGAATTTAATCAAGCCCTGCAAAATGGAGAATGGTATCCTCGTTGGGCACCTGATCTCAACAAAGGTTATGGAGTGCCGCTTTTTAACTATGTTTACCCGCTACCTAACTACGTTGCCTCATTACTACATTTTTTGGGCGTAAGTTTTATTGACGCTTTTAAACTAGAAATGTTTATTGCCACAATTCTGGGTGCCATGTTTATATATTTATGGTCAAGGCAATTTTGGGGCAATTGGGCGGGAGTGACGTCTAGTATATTTTATACATACTCACCCTATCATTTTCTAGATATCTATATTAGAGGCTCGGTGGGTGAAGTTTGGGCGCTGGGATTATTTCCAGGATTTTTATGGTCAGTAACTAAGTTAATTAAAGAAAAAAAACTGGTCTTTTTACCAATATCATCATTATTTTTCTCGCTAGTAATTTTTTCCCACAACATACTGGCATTGATGTTTATTCCATTTGCTATTTCTTACATAGGTTTTCTTATATATAAAACTAAGGACAAAAAATGCTTAGTACTTAATGCTTTTAATCTAATACTTTTAGGTCTTGGTATCTCTGCCATATTTTGGTTGCCAGCACTCCTTGAGCGTCAATATGTTCGTGGTCTAGAAGTATACGACTTTACCCGGCATTTTGTAGAAGTTTATCAGCTAATTTTTCCCAGTTGGGGATCGGGTTTTTCAGCTGACTTAACCACCGAGGGGCTTTCTTTTCAAATAGGTATTGCTAATCTTATCGCTCTCGCAATTTGTATTACTCTCCTTGTTATTAAACGAGCCAGATTGAAATACGCGAGCATGGTCATTTTTATGTTGGGCTGGGTTATTTTAGAAATATTTTTGATGTTACCAGCCTCTTCTTTTATCTGGGAAAGAATACCTTTAATGCAATATTTCCAATTTCCCTGGAGATTCTTAAGCCTGGTAATTTTACTTAGTTCGTTTTTAGGAGGAAGCGTAGTTTATTTTTGGAAATTCAAACTATTATTGCCGATATTCATATTGATAATAGTTTTTCTAGGGTGGGGATACTCCAAGCCGGCTTACTACCATTTAAGAGATGATAACTATTATACTAGCCGTTCAAATTTTATTGATGGTACCAATAGTCCAGGTAACACTTTTAATACTGTCTGGTTTAACGACAGTCTGGAAAAAGCTACCGCCAAAATTAAAGAAAAAGAAACTACCTTAGAGGTAAACATTGCCTATTTTCCCGGTTGGAAAGTTTTTGTAGATGGTATAGAAACAGAAACAAAGATCAATAAGAATGGCTTAATCGAATTTGTCAAGCCTTCTTCTTACGGCAAAATAGAAATTAAATTAAAAAATACTAAAACAAGGAATATAGCTACAGTTATCAGCATGCTCTCCTTTTTACTTATATTAATTTTGTTCTACAGGAGATGGCATGATAGAATGATGAAGCCAGTATGAATATTGCCATTGACGTGTCTCCGCTTAAAATGCCTTCACTCTTGCAGCATAGAGTTCGAGGAACAGGGTTTTACATAGAAAACCTAAAAAAGGCTTTATTGCAGAGCTTTCCAGAGAATACGTACAATTTTTTTATTCGAGGTGAAAAATTACCCAAAAATATTGATTTAGTGCACTATCCGTATTTTGAACCTTTTTTCCTCACTCTGCCAGTTTGGAATCATTTTCCTACGATAGTTACAATACATGATCTCACGCCGCTGGTTTTCCCCGAACATTTTCCAATAGGAATTAGAGGAACGATTAAATGGCAGATACAAAAATTTGCCTTAAGTCGCGTCAAGGCTGTTATCACCGACTCAAACTCATCAAAAAAAGATATAGTGCGGTTTGCTAATATTCGCGATAGCGCTATCAACAGTATATATTTAGCGTCTTCAGATAAATTTAGAGTTATCAAAAATAGCAAATTCTTAGAAAAGATCAGGATTAAATATGATCTGCCGGAAAAATTTATTCTTTATGTTGGTGATGTTACTTGGAATAAAAATCTGCCGCGACTAATAGAGGCAGTACAAAAAATTAACCTTAGCTTGGTTTTAGCAGGAAAAGCAATTATAGAAGAAGAGTTTGATAAAAATAATTCATGGAATCAAGACCGGATAAAAGTAAAGCGATTGATGGCAAATGATAAGCGATTTATACCGCTTGGTTTTATTCCTAATGAAGATTTGGTGGCTCTTTATAATCTAGCTACAGTTTTTACCATGCCGTCTCTTTACGAAGGTTTTGGATTACCAATACTTGAGGCAATGGCTTGCGGGACTCCCGTGGTAACAAGTAAAAAAGGTAGCTTAGCGGAAGTCGCTGGCGAAGGAGCTTTTTTAGTTGATCCGTATGATATTAACAATATTGCCAATGGCATAGGGGAAGTATATTTCAATAAAAAACTACAACAAGAACTTATTAAAAAAGGTTTAGCGCAAGCGAAAAAATTTACGTGGGGAAAAACCGCTGAGGAAACAAGTAATGTATATAAAAAAATATTAGCCATTAAATAATTTTATGTGGAGTTTTATTCTTTTATCTATTATCGGTTGGAGATTGGCTCTTATCGTAGTTGCATTGTTAGCAACGCTAATTTTGCCTCGCATAACTACCTTTTTAGGTCCTATTTCCTGGGCAAATTTTGATGGAATACATTATTTAGCTATTGCAACAAATGGGTATGGAGAATCTCAACAGGCATTTTTCCCTTTATTTCCTTTGTTAGTTAAGATATCAACGCCCGTCTTTGGAGGTAATTATCTTATCACTGGTATGGTGATTATCCATATATCCCTATTGGTGGCCTTATTGTTGTTATGGAAACTTATCAATCTAGATTTTGAACCTCGGGTAGCCCGTTGGGCAGTGATATTTTTACTTCTCTCTCCTACCTCATTTTTTTTGGGCTCTTTTTATACAGAAAGCTTGTTTCTAGCTTTTCTTCTGGGAAGTTTCTTAGCCGCCAGAAAGAAGAAGTGGCTAATGGCAGGAGTATTAGGGGGACTAGCCAGTGCTACCCGTTTAGCAGGGATATTTTTATTGCCCGCACTTGTATTGGAAGGGTTCAAATATCTAAATTTTAACCTAAAAACCATTTTGACGAAATGGCTATGGTTACTCCTGTTTCCGATAACTGGTCTTGCGAGTTATATAATTTATCTCAAGGTTACTATTAATGATTTATTGGCTTTTATTCATGTTCAGCCGGCTTTCGGAGCCGAGCGCAGCGGAGGAGAAATAATACTACTCCCTCAAGTCATCTTTCGCTATATTAAAATATTTTTGACGGTACCAATTACTACCTATCAATTATGGATTGCCGTACTTGAGTTATCGATGTTTTTCTCGGCCGTAGCTTTGCTAGTGATATTTTGGAGAAGAATAAGACTGTCGTATCTTCTTTTTTCTTTTTTATCAATTATTAGCCCGACTTTTAGCGGCACCTTGTCTTCTATGCCCAGATACACACTGACTGTTTTTCCCATATTTTTAGCCTTGAGTTTAATTAAAAATCAACTATTAAAAGCTACATTATTAATATTATATGCTATATTACTGCTAATTCTGACAGCTCTTTTTACCAGGGGTTATTGGGTGGCATAATTTTTAAAGTTATGATAGTAAATTTAGCTAAAAAATTTTTGAGCCATGAGTTGATTAACGGGGCAAGTCTAATTTTTATTGGCTCGTTATTAATCAGTTTGCTTAACTTTCTTTTTAATCTTTTTATGGCTAGAAACCTCGCAGTTTCTGATTATGGAGTTTTAATATCTTTAATATCTCTAGTTACTCTTTCTACATTGCCGGTTAATGCAGTAATTCCGATGGTAGTCGCTTTTGCTGCTTCTTATTTTGCCAAGAATGAACTCGATATGGTGCGGGGACTTTTTTTTAAAATTAACAGGCTGACTGTTTTGTTGGGATTTACGGTTTTTATTATTTTCATACTTTTTACCCAAATCATTGGGCAATTTTTTAATATCTCAAATGACGCCCTAATTATTTTAGTCGGACTGAATGTCTTTCTTGGTTTTGTAGCGGCTCTAAATATACCATTACTTCAAGCAAAACTCGCTTTTAATTATATTACCTTTACGAATCTACTTTCTGGTTTTTTAAAGTTGACTGGGGGAATTTTAACAGTTTTCTTGGGTTTTACCGTGGGCGGCGTATTATGGGCGGTTTTTTTCTCTTCTCTAATCCAATATCTGCTTAATTTTTTCCCCTTGAAGTTTATTTTTCAGAAGGGAATTAGTCTACCTAAAGTTAGTTCAAAGAAACTATTTAGCTATGGTATTCCAGCAGCGCTAGCTACTTTTAGTCTTATGTCTTTGGTCAACACAGATATAATTTTAGTCAAGCATTTTTTTAATCCAACCGAAGCAGGTATTTACGCCGGCCTTTCAGTAGTGGGTAGAGTGATATTCTTTTTTTCTGCGCCACTGGGTACTGTCATGTTTCCCCTAGTCACTCAGAAGTACGCAAGAGCGGAGAATTATCATCACATCTTTGGTTTAGCTTTGTTATTAGTCGCAGTTACCTCAATTGCCCTCACCGTTTTTTATTTTCTTTTTCCAGAATTTACAATTAAATTTTTTATTAAAAATGAAGAATACTTGGCAGTCACATCGCTACTAGGCCCTTTTGGAATTTTTATTGCTTTTTACTCGCTGGTTTCAATATTTACTTATTTTTATCTTTCCATCAAAAGAACAGAAATTTTTATACCAATGACAATCGCCGCCCTCACGCAAGCAGTACTAATTTGGTTCTATCACGATTCATTTCTCCAAATCATCGTTATTTCCCTTACAATCACAAGTTTACTTCTTTTTTTACTTCTGCTATATTACTGGAAGCTATATGCCAAAAATATCAGTCATCATTCCGGCTTTTAAGCAAGAGAGAACTATTGCTAGGGATTTGACCAGAATAAAATCTATCCTAGAAAGTCTTCAATATACTTTTGAAGTAATTGTTGTTGTTGACGGGATGGTAGATAAAACCTTTAAAAACGCCCAAAAACTAGCCTCGGATAATGTAAAAATAATCGGCTATAAAAAAAATCAAGGTAAAGGACATGCTGTAAGAGTAGGGATGATGAGAGCAAAGGGAGATATCGTTGGTTTTATAGACAGTGGTATGGATATTAATCCTAGTGGTTTTTCCATGTTACTTAATCATTTGGATTGGTATAATGCGGATATAATTATAGGTTCAAAATTACACCCTGTTTCCAAAATTAACTACCCTTGGTATAGGATAGTTCTATCTTGGGGATATAGGCTTTTGACTAGAATTCTTTTTGGCTTTAAAGTTCGGGATACTCAAGTCGGTCTTAAATTTTTTAAAAGGAAAGTGATAAAAAATGTATTACCTAGACTATTAGTTAAAAAGTATGCCTTTGATGTAGAAATCTTGGCAGTTGCTTATAGTTTGGGCTTCAAGAGAATTTATGAAGCTCCGATAGAAATAAATTTTCAGAAAGGTAGTAATATTACGTGGGAAAATTTTATTAAAATAATTTTTCTGATGTTATGGGACACGATGGCAGTTTTCTATCGCCTTAAAATCCTTAACTACTACAAAAACAATAAATTTAAAAAGTCTTCATGAATTTCAAGAACAAGATATTCGTCTTTGACTATAATCATACTCTAGTTAATACGGCTCTTGCCCATGGAAAAGCCATGAAAGAAATGGCAAAAGTAATGCAGAAATTAGGTTTTAAAAAACAACAAATTAAGGATATTATAAAAGGGGTCCATTACTCAACAAGTCTCATGATAGCCGGTTTTCTAATAACTAATGATCGGGAATGGGACTATGTCCCTGGTGGTAAGGAGGCATACAAAGAGTTACTACAAGATATTGAATATTATCAAAGAGGAGTTTTGCAGAAATGGGGCTTTATTAAAAAATGGAGCCGTGAAGTGTTTTTGCAAAAAGCCGCCAAAGATATAGGAGTAAAACTGACAAATAATATTATAAGACAAATAGTGGATGCATATTGGGAAGCTATTAGCTGCGTCAAGCCATTTGTGGAGGCAAAAATTCTTTTTAGAGAATTACGAAAACAAGGGATTTCTGTTTTCATTCTTACCAGTAGCGATGGCAGGTTGAAGTTGGTTAATAGACAATTTATTTATGATCCAGTTTTTTCAGAAAAAACTAAAAGAAAAAGATTGCAGCGACTACGGGAAGATGGTTTACGCTTTAAAGATCTGATAATTGGAGATCCCGAAGACAAACCAACAAAAGCCTTCTTTGAAAAAGGAGTTGCGCATATAAGGAAAAGTCTTAAGGTAAAAGTTAATTTTAACGATCTGGTAATGATTGGTAATTCCTACCAAGACGATCTTGATGTTCCTCTAAGAGAGCTTTCTTTTGGAGCAGGTATTCTGGTGGAAGAGCATAAAAAGCCCAAAAAAATTGATCATAATCTATTCATAGTAGGAAATCTGAGAGAAGTGGTTGATTTACTTAAATGAGAATTCTAATATTTAACTGGCGTGATATCAAAAACCCCCAAAAGGGTGGTGCAGAAATTATTCTTTATGAACTGGCGAAAAGATTGGTAGAAAATGGTCATACTGTCGACTGGTTTTCTCAAATGTTTGCTGGTGCCTCGAGCGAAGAGGTTTTAAATGGGATAAAGATAATTCGTCGCGGTAGTAAATACTCGGTATTTTTTCGTGCTTTTTTGTACTACCAATCATTGAAAACGAAACCCGATCTGGTTTTAGATTGCGTCAATACCATATGCTGGCAAACCCCACTTTATGTTGATCAAAGAAGAAGAATTTTATATGCCAATCAGTCAGCTAGAGAAGTTTTTTTCTATAAGTATCCCTTGCCTATATCTTTGATTACATATCTACTTGAACCGCTTCAATTTTTGACCTACAAAAATACTAAGACGATTTGTTATAGTCAGAGTATCAAAGACGATTTAGTTTCTTTTGGGATTCCCAGAAATAATATCGGTGTTTTTCCCCTAGGCATTGATCACCAAAGATATCAGCCTGGGAAAAAGTTTTCTAATCCCACATTTATCTTTGTTTCGCGTTTTGTTAATTACAAAAGAGCAGATATCTGTATCTATGCCATGAAAGCAGTTGTTAAAAAAAATCACAAAGCTTGTCTTTATCTTGTCGGTTATGGTGAAGAAGAAAATAATTTAAAAGATTTAATTAATAGGTTAAGGTTGAGTAAAAATGTTTTTATAATAAACAAAAATAATTTATTTTTGGAAAAAAACCTTAAAGATATGAAGGTAAGATTAATGCAGGGGGCTTGGGCATTATTGTTACCATCAGTCAAAGAAGGGTGGGGAATGGTGGTGACAGAAGCAGCTGCTTGCGGTACGCCGGCAATTGTTTCTAACGTGACAGGACTAAAAGATTCGGTAGTTGCCAATAAAACTGGTCTTATTCTTAGTAAAAATCCAAAACCACCAGAGTTAGCTCTAGCTATAACTAGACTTATTACAAATCAGATATTAAGGAAAAAACTATCGCGGGAAGCAATTTTCTGGAGCAAAAAATTTTCTTGGGAGAAAAGTTTTAAATCATTTTATGAAAAACTTACCCAAAATTAGTATTGTTATAATTACCTTAAATAATGAGAGGACTTTGTCAGAATGCCTAAGGAAAGTGATAGAGCAAGATTATCCAAAGCGACTGATTGATTATGTGGGAATCGATGGAGGATCAACTGATTCCACTAAAGATATTTTTAAAAAATATCATTTCCGAATTATCAATAGCCCAATTAAAAAAAATGCAGAAGCTCAACGAGCAATTGGATTGCGCGAAGCGAAACATAATCTAATAGTATCTCTTGATGCTGATAATTATTTGCCCAAAAACAATTGGTTGAGAGAAATGATAGAGCCATTTTTAGCTGACGATAAAATCGTTCATGCTTATACTATGCATTACACATATAGACCAAATGATAATTTTTCCAACAGATATTTTGCCTTATTTGGGATTAACGATCCAATCGTATATTATATAGGTAAGCCGGATAGACTTTCCTGGATAGAAGAAAAATGGAGCCTGGGTAATATAATTAAAGAAACTAAAAATTATTATGTCGTTGAATTTAACCAGGAAACCCTACCAACAGTAGGATGTAACGGTGTAGTTTACAAAAAAGATCTCTTACTACGACATGCCAAAAGTAGTCCTCAAGAATTTTTACATATAGATATATTTGCAGATTTAGTGGAAAAGGGGTATAACAGATTTGCAATTACGAAGAATGACATAGTCCATGATACTGCAGCAAATCTTAGCATGTTAATTAAAAAAAGAACAGCTTTTCTTTTGAATTATTACTTTGACCAAAAAAGAATTATCGCCAGAAGATATTTTGTCTATAATCCTAGAAAGATAAAAGACAATGTTAGGCTGGTTCTCTTTATTATCTATACGATTACCCTGATTAAGCCATTATGGGATAGTTTACGAGGATTTATTAAAAAACGGGACTTAGCATGGTTTTTACATCCCCTGGTTTGTTGGATTTTTTTCTATGCTTATTCTGTAGCAACAATTAAACATATCTCAAAGAATTTAGCAAGAAAGTTATGAAAAATAAAATTTTAGTTACGGGCGCCAGCGGTTTCTTGGGAAGACGATTAACTAAGAGATTACTTGCCGAGCAAGAAACAGTTTATCTTTCCGGTGGCCACGAGCTTAAGAATTTATATATTCACAAGATAGACCTAGCTAATCTAGACGAACTTCAAAAAACAATTAGGGAGTTTGGGCCCACAGTTATTTATCATTTGGGAGCACTGGTAGATTTATCTCGGGATTTTGAAATTGCCCGAAAGTGTATAGAAATTAACATTAAAGGAACACTTAATCTGCTGGAAGCATGTAGAAACTATCCTCCAAAACTGTTTGTGTTTTTAAGCACAGAAGAAGTTTATGGAGAAGGAATCGTCCCTTATCGGGAAAATCAATTAATCAATCCACCCTCTGCTTATGCAGTATCAAAAGTCGCCGGAGAACATTTAGTTGCTATCTATGCTCAAGAAGTAGGATTTCCCGCTCTTATTTTAAGAGTGGGGACTATGTATGGTCCACAAAATTCCCTATCGCGATTCATATCTCAAGTTACAATAAAGGCTTTGAGAAATGAAAATATTAATATTAATTCTGGAACAAAAAAAAGAGACTATATCTATGTGGATGATGTAGTAGAGGCGTTGACAGTAGCAAAAGAGAAAAAATTTAAAGATTTAGTAACTATTGTAAATTTGGGAGGTGGCAAATCTTATCGCCTCCTGGATCTTGTTAAAAAAATCATTAGAATAACTAAAAGCAAGTCAAAAATCATGGCGGGAGTATTACCAGATAGGAGTCTTGAGGCAGATACATGGTTACTTGATAATGCCAAAGCTCGATCAGTTTTGGGCTGGCAGCCTAAAACTACCCTGGAAGAGGGATTAAAGAAAATGGTGAGTTATTTTAGAAAAGAGGTCTCATAAGTGGACAGCGAAGAAATATTACGAAAACAAATTAGAGAGCGGATTACTAAAATTTTTTCTTTGCGTAAGAAAAAAAAGAAGTTTATCCCCGGTAAAACATGGATTCAATATGCAGGCGGGGTTTTTGACGACAAAGAAATTAACTCCAGCGTAAGCGTACTAATTGACGGTTGGTTTGGTTTAGGGAAAAAAGCCCAAGAGCTGGAAAATGGACTAGCAAGATTTGTTGGTGCTCGGGGAAGTATTCTTACTAATTCCGGCTCAAGTTCCAACTTTCTAGCTGTAGCTTCCTTAATGTCTTATATGTTTACCGGCCACCTAAATATAGGCGATGAAGTTATTACTTCTGCCTGCGGTTTTCCAACCACGGTTAATCCACTGGTAGTATATGGCTTAAAACCTGTTTTTTTAGATGTTAATCCAGAAACTTATAATATAAATGCTAATGATCTAGAAAAAGCTCTGTCTAAAAAAACCCGTTTGGTGATGTTGGCGCATACCTTGGGTAATCCAAATGAAATGGAAAAGATTGTAAGTTTTTGCAACAAAAATAATCTATTATTAGTTGAGGATAATTGTGATGCTTTGGGGTCGGAATACGATGGTAAAAGGACTGGTAGTTTCGGTATTTTAGCTACCCAATCTTTTTATCCACCGCATCATATGACTATGGGAGAAGGTGGAGCTATTCATTATAATGATTTTAGATTTGAGCGGATTACCCGTTCGCTACGAGATTGGGGTCGAGGTTGTTGGTGTAGGGGAGATGAAAAAAGGACCTTGGGAGCCTGCGGAGTTCGTTTTAATTACAGTATTAATGGTAAGCCATATGATCATAAATATATTTTTAATCAAATTGGTTATAATCTAAAACCGATTGAGCCACAAGCGGCCATGGGAGTCGAGCAGCTAAAACGAATGCCTTATTTTATCAAAAAGCGAAAAATGAACTTTGAGCGTTTTGATAAATATGCCAGAGAGTGGGAAAAATACTTCATTCTTCCTAAATCACTGCCAAAGGCCAAACCCTGCTGGTTTTCTTATCCTCTGACAATCAGAGACGGCGTAGGTTTTACCAGACACGAAATAACCATGTTTTTGGAAAGTAGAATGATTCAAACTAGACCTTTATTTGCTGGTAACATTACTCGTCAACCAGCTTATACTCGGGTTAATTACAGAAAGATAGGAAAGCTGGAAAATGCAGACAGAGTTTTATATAGCAACTTTTTTGTGGGTATTTATCCAGGATTGGGAAACAGAGAAATAGATTATATAGCCGAGAGTATTTCTGACTTTCTTAAAAAGAAATGAAAGTATTAACGTTAAAGAAATCCGATGGAAAAAAAATTAATAATCTTTATCATCCCACCACCCAGTTCCGGCTGGAGAGTTTCGATGTTATCAACCTGCAGCACTGCTTAAATAGGGGCAATAGTAAATTTCTACCAATTCTATTGAAGGAATTTTTTTCTCTCCTGAAAGAAAACGGAGAATTAAACATTCTTTATTCTCCCAAAACTGTTGATTTAAGTAGTGGGTATCTAGAGCAGACTTTATGGTGGTTATTTAAAAGACAGTATAAAATCATCGAGCACGATCTTAAGCGAAACAGTTATAAGCTTATTATTCGAAAAGCAGTCAGTTTGGTAAGACCTGAGCAGGGAATAGATTATTGGACATTTGGTATGGTAACTAATGGCGTGCGGCGCGATTTTATAGAAAAGGCAATCCAATCAATCAGAGATCTTAAAATTCCCCATTACGAGATAATAGTTTGTGGATTCTATAATGGGAAAAAGGCAAAAGATATTAGATATATCAAGTTCATCGAGAGAGATGATAGGGGATGGATTACCAGAAAAAAGAATATCATTGCAGAGAATGCTAGATATGTCAATCTTTGCATATTCCATGACAGAATTGTTTTTAATAAAGATTGGTATAGGGGAATGAAAAAATATGGTAACAATTTCGAGGTTTTGACTTGTGTGCAAAAGCTGGCAGATGGGACAAGAACTGGAGATTGGGTTAGCATTAATGAGTCGTTTAAGACGGCAAACGTAGTCTATAAAATTGATGAGTTGGATTATCGTGATTGGAATAAATTTGTTTACATTGGGGGGATGCTAACCATCATCAAAAAATATATTTGGGAAAAAGTTCCTTGGAATGAGACATTATACTGGGGGCAAGGTGAAGACATAGAATACAGCCATCATTTGACCGAATATGGCTTTCTTCCCAGATTTAATCTATTTTCCTCCTGTCTTTCTCTTTCCTGGAGGTTTGGTAGACTTCCTAGACGTCAGTTCTCTAATAGAAAGAGGCAGCTCTGGTATAATTTAAGCGATGTTCCAGCGCGGAGAATAATTCGTCTAGCCAATTATTATAGCTCGCGATTACCAATAACTGCCAAAATTTTACGTTTGATATTCCCAATGATCACCAAAACGAAGATATATAATTTTCTTACCCGCCATTAAATTATGTTATCAATATTGACTCTGGTAGTTAATCTTAGCCTAAGAAGCATCCGCCTCATTATTTTTAATGATAGCGGAGAGAAGGTTTATGAGGATTGGTTGCCGGTTAGAACTTATATTAATAATTTAACCATAGAGCAAGATCCTAATGAATGGTGGGAATTGTTGCAGGAACTGCTCAAAAAAGTATTCAATAATAAAAAACTTTCCACCCGCGTCCGTTACATCACCGTGACTTCTTCAGCCCTTTGTTTAGTTATTTTTGATAAAGACGGAAACGTGTTGGATAAATCATACATGGTTTCCGATAAAAGGGCCGAGCAAGAAAGTAAATTATTAGCAGGGAGATTTTCAGATTTTTTCCAAAGATATAAATCTTTCAAGATAGACCCTAGCTATATGTTACCTAAAGTATTTTGGTTTAAAAAACATAAACAAAAAGTTTTTCACAAAGCCAAAAAGTTCCTCTCTGCCAATGACTTTTTGATATATAAACTCACCAATAAGTTTGTGACAGATAATTTAAACGCGGAGAAGTTTTATTTTGAACCTGGCAAAAAAAATTATCCTCAGCAAATTTTAAGATTCATCGGTATATCGGCAAATAATCTCCCTGGAGTTGCTAGACCGGGCACGGTGTTGGGAGAAATGGAAGATAAGTTAAAAAAGCAATTAGGGATTTCTCATTCGGTCAAAGTGATCCTTAGTACGTATGATGCTATTTGTGCGCTGGTAGGCAGCAGTACTTATGAAGAGGGTGAGTTAAATAATGTTTGCGGAACATGTTCTTCTTACAGACTATTTTCAAAAACTAATACTCTTTCCCTCTCCAACAAGCTGATTACGCAAAACTTCCCGGGTGAAAAATTGTCTATTATTGGTGGCTCTAATAATTTAGAGGGTGGAGCATTAGAATGGTTTAAAGAATCTTTTTACAGTGATTTTCTTAAAGACGAAATTTTTCTTTATAGCCTAATGGAAAAAGAAGCCCAAGAAAGTGAGTTAGGAGCAAATGGTCTGATGTTTTTACCTCATTTGTTAGGGGAGCGAGTACCCTTCTTTGATTCAGACGTCCGAGGCATGTTTTTTGGAGTAGAGCGTTTTCATAGCAGAAAGGATTTTGCTAGAAGTATTTTTGAGGCAATGGGTTTTCAGGCCAAGATGATGTTAGAAGAATTTGAGAAAAACGGCTTTAAAATATCTTCTATTAATTTCTCCGGAGGAGTAGCTAAAATTCCTTTTGCCGCCAAACTTAGAGCAGATTTCTTAGGCCTACCGGTCAATGTGCTTGCGGAAGTAGAAACAACAGCTTTTGGGGCATTTATTTTTACCTTAAAAGCCAGAAAAGTAATTAAAAGCGTGAAGGAAGCCAGCGGGATGATTAAGATAAGAATCAGTTACATTCCCAATATGCACCATCATAATTGTTATGCCAGTCTTTTCATTATTTATAAAGAGTTATATAATGCCAATAAAGATATTTTCAAATTAAAAAAAGAAGTGGATAGGGAAATAATGCATTATAAAAAAAGAGCGCTGGAAAACTTATGAACATTTTATTTCTTTCTGCTGGACGAGCATCGAGATTTAAGGAGGCAGGATTTACTGCTCCAAAGCCGCTTATTGTCGTGAGAGACAAGCCAATGATTGCCTGGGCAGTAGATTCGCTCTCATTTATTAAAAATTCCCGAATTATTTTTATTTGCCTAAGAGATCATGAAGAAAAACATGCCATAGTGGGGAATTTGAAGAAGCTTTTTGGCAAAAAGATTAACGTTTTGTTGACTGATGGAGTGACCCAGGGTGCGGCAATATCTGCCCTACTGGCCAAGGATTATATTAACAATGACGAGGAGTTAATAATCTCTAATACCGATCACTATTTTGGCGCTAAAGATTTTGAGAAAGAGTTGAAGAGAAAAAAATATGTCGGACTAATCCCGGTATTTGAAGCTACCCATCCTCGCTGGAGTTTTGCCAAAGTCAATGAAAAAGGAATGGTTACAGAAGTAGCAGAGAAAGTTCCCATTTCAAATCACGCCACAGTCGGCCTTTATTATTTTAAAAAGGGGAAGGATTTTGTTTGGGCGGCCGAGGAGATGATTAGAAAAGACATTCGCCGCAATAATGAGTTTTATGTTTGTCCGGTGTATAATGAGCTTATTGGCAGGGGAGAGAAAATTAAGGCGGTGGAGACAGATTTTATGTGGAGTATGGGCACTCCCGAAGACGTAGCTTATTTTGAAAAATATTATAAAGTATGAAAATTATCGTACCAATGGCCGGAAGAGGTTCGAGATTCCAGGCAGTAGCCGATCAAAACCCGGAATATAAAAAACCCAAACCTCTAATTTTAGTAAAAGGAAAACCCATGATCATCTGGGCAATGGAATCTTTACCATTTCTTGATCTACCTCAAAGACCAGCCAAGACCGAATTAAAAGTATCTCCCCGAGATCTAATTTTTATCTCTCTACAAGAGCAACAGGAGGAATACAAAATTGTTGACTTATTGAAGCAATTGTTTGGTCCTGGCATTCACATTATTCTTATTCCGGAAGTGACTCGAGGAGCTGTTGAGACAACGCTCCAGGCCAAAGAATATATTAACAGTAACGAGGATATTATTGTTTCTGATTCCGATCACTACTTTGATGGCACAAATTTATATCAAGCTATCCAAGAAAAAGAGTCAGATATAGAAGGAATAATTCCGGTATTTCCACCACCTGACGAAGAAGTAAAATGGAGCTATACGCTGTTTGACAAGAATAAAACTGCAATAGCCGTGGGAGAAAAAGATCCGGAGCTGGCTGCTAAAGGAGCTTATGCCAATATTGGCGGATATTATTTTACGCACGGAAATGTGTTTGTTAAAGAAGCAGAAGAAATGATAGCTCAAAATGATATGTACGGAGCTGCGGGTAAGCAGGAATTTTATGTGGCGCCGATGTATCAAAGACTGATTAATAAAGGGATAAAGGTAAAGGCAGCCATTATTCCTCAAGTCTGGGGTCTTGGCACCCCCAAAGACGTAGAATATTTCGAAAGGAATTACCCAAGCTAAGTTAGTTATCGTTCTGTTCTCCAACCTAAATAATTGGGATAACTTGTTCTAGCTATGGCCAGTAGTTCATCGTGAAAGGCCCCGTTTGAACCAATAGTAAGATGAACTTTTTCTGCTCTTTCTATACTTAGTCTATTGCCATCTTTATCTGTATAATTTCCTCCAGCTTCTTCCACGGCGAGAGCAGACGGTAAGGCATCAAAGACACCTCCGATACAATCCATAATAGTCGCGTCAGCCGTCCCCATTGCCACTAATGCTCCAGAATGGGAATTGCTTCCCCCAGCTCGAATATTTATTTTTCCTGCAGACCTCCTTAGTGTGGTAAGAAAATCGTCCTTTTCTGGACCGTTAGATTTTTCGATAAAGATACCGTCGGGACTGATTATCAAATCATGCATAAATGCCCTATTTGGATCCTGGTGGAGTTTGCTAACATGGCATTTTCTATCTCCACCTATTATTTCTAGTGTTCTTGGATCTCCTGGCCTTCTTAGGCCTAGTCTTAAGCTAACTGTTCCTTTGTTTTTTTGTGCAACCACAGCTATTCCTAAAGCAGGCAGAACAATAACCGATGATATGGGAAATTTTTCAAGCGTGATTGGGTCTTGACGACAAATAGCGAGGGCTACAGCCCAGGTATAATCACCTCTGGCAAAAGTTAAACTTCCATCTACCCCATCCATAACCACTGTATTCTCGGGATCTATTCCCGTTTTACGCTCCGTGTCCTCACCATAGATTGAATAATCCGGAAAATAAGTACCGAAAGCTTTTGCCATTGCTTCCTCGGATTCTCTATCTGCTTGAGTTACAGGGGTATATCCATCTGCAAGTTTATAGGTGGTCTGCAGTTCTTCAGGGCTTTTTCCCCAATAAGATAGGGCTATTCTGGCACCTTGAAGACCGGCGTATAAAGCAACAGCAGTTTCTCGACTGTTTAGTCCTTCTGTAGAAATAAGTGCACGGATAAAATCCGGTTCCCACTCTGGTCGCATTTCACCTAGACGGTATTCTCTCATAACCGACGAATTATAGGCCAAGTAGAGAAAATTGTCAATAGAGCCTATAGGTTGTCTTTTGTTATGTGGTATAATGCTTGGCTATGATGAGTAGAGGTCATGAATACTTGCCTGGTCCCGATGGTAATTTACGCGTAGCTATTTCTACGCTTCAAATGGTTTTTGATCAGTCGTCTTTTCCCCGTGAATTCGTCCCTCCGGAAAACTGGGCGAGCGCGATACAAGTACAAACGCCAGAAGTGTTTGATGAAGCATTTGTCACTTTCTTAAAAGGGGATAAGCACCCTTTTACATGGGAAGAATTAAAGAGAATTGATCCAAATATAGAAAATACTCTTGCCCAGCAAATCCAAACAGTGCGTGCTAGAGTGGATTTCGACGGGTTTCAAGAACCTCACGTAGTTATTAGGAAGTTACCCGGGTTTGAAAGCACTAGTCCGGGAGTAATTTTTTGGGTCTTGGCGCATGAGGTCGGTCACCTTGCATCAAGAAAAATTGAAGAAACACTTTCGGCCCCGGAAGTAGAGGATTTACAAGGGCAGTTACGGGTGGTAGAAGAAAGTGGATATGGCGTAGACCGATCTCAACTAAGATTACGAAGACAAGGGAACAATAGATTTATTACTTTAGAAGGCAAGAGACTTTTTATGTTCCCTACCCTTGGTAAATATTATGGTACTTTCCTTGACGAATTTTATGCTGATATTTATAGGCTTTATATATCTGCTCATCTTATTAAAATGAGATTGGGAGTTTCTTTAGAAACAGCAATCTCTACGATTAAAAGTTTTCCATTTAGTGATAGCAATGAAGAAAAGACATATTATCTAAAAACCATTGAATATGCGGAAGAGGTTGGTTGGGACGGGTTAATAAGGGCAGGCATAAGTTCTGACCCAGATGAGTTTTTGAGAGGTAAAACGGAAAAGTCTGGAGAAGAAGAGCACAGGCGAGTGCTAGACGAACTTCAGTCGCTGCGAAGTACATTCTGTGTTTTTCTATAAAAAAGAAAGAAGTTCAAATTGGTTTGGTAAATTGTTCGGGGTAGTCGGTGCAAATGGCGTCAGGCTCTAAAGAAATAATTTCCCTAATTCTGGCAAACAATTTTTCTTGAGTTTGGGCATCAGGATGAGATTCTCCTCCATATAGTCCGGGAGATGTTCCATGTAGTTCCGGCGTCACCAGGGAAATTTTGGCACCGGCACTCCTCATTCTGGTAAACACCTCTCTGGTATAAAGTTTTTTTTGCCCGCCATCTTTAGCGGTTAAATCCCATTCATCAAGCCACACCCAGGGATGCTTTCCATATGCTCCTTTTGTTAATAATTCTTCCGCGTCATCAACCGCGAGTAGGGTGTTAGCAATTGAACTATTATAACGCTCGACATCATAGGGATGGGCTACGGAAGGAGCCAGTTGTATTTCCGGAAAAACTCTTAGTAACTTTAGGGCAGTCTCCGGCTTAACATCAAAAATTAGTAATCGCGGCAGTATGTCAGTATTTTGTCCGAGTGCGGTAACTAGTCTTTGTAGATCTTCCTCGTCTTGATATTTTCCTTTATAGTGCAGGGCGTTAATTTGGGATGTGCTTTGTCGAATAAGGGCTAACACCTGGTCAAGAGTAGGGATTCTTCCTTGTGCGGTATGGTTAATATTCCAATAGCGAATTTGGGCAATTTCCGCTAGAGTCATCTCGCGGAAGTCTCTGGTGTCCTCTCCTCCGCTCAATCGTTTGAGCGAGGAGTCATGACAAACAACTATGCCGTCACGGGCAAAATTTGGATCGAATTCAATGCCAAACCCCCTTTTTAAATGGTCGGCAAATGCTTCGTAGCTGCTTTCAGGGAAAAAGTCAGACTTGGTCGGCTCCAGCCCTCGATGGGTAAAAATCTGTTGTCTTCTAAGATGTAGCATACCCCAGCTAAATTATAGATTAGTTGTTAGTAATGTCAATTGCCTGTTCTCTGTTTTCATAGTACAATGCTGACTATGAGCTATCAGCATTTTTTAATATTTGCTTTCTCTTTTGTCAAAGCCATTCTGAAAAACCCCTTGAATTTATACCGGCCGATTTTATACATTTTTTATAAATTGATCGGCCTAAATGTCATTATCTATAAACCATCAACACTCAAAGATTATCAAATGGTTCTTGACCTAAATTCACATATGGATAGAAGTATTTTTTTAAGCGGGCTTTTCGGAGAAAATGTAGAAATAAATCTTTATAAGTTTTTAAGTAAGAATTTAACTAAAGATAGCATCTTTTTTGATATCGGAGCAAATAGCGGCTACTTTTCCCTACTGGCATCAGCAATTGCTAAAAATGGCTTCATTCATGCATTCGAACCAGTCCAAAAAACCTATAAAAATTTTAAAAAAACTATTCAATTAAACAAGATAAAAAATATTAAGCTAAATAATCTTTGTCTAGGAGCGAAATCCGAAGTAGTTAAATTCTATGTAGACGAAAGCTCCGACGTTAGCAGTCTCCGGAAAACCTCTTATCAAGATAAATCTAGACTAACTAAAAGCCAGATGGTTAGGCTGGCGGATTATTGTCGAGAAAATAGCATTAACAAGATAGATATTATAAAAATTGATACGGAGGGAGGAGAAAAAGATATCCTATTTAGTTCCAAAGAAATTTTAGCAGAGTATAAGCCAATCTTGATTGTGGAATTTTCCAGTGAAACTGCCCGGGCTTTTGGCTTTCATCCTACCGAGCTCTATGATTCTCTGGAGAAAATGGGATATAAAATGTACGCCTATCAAGATGGCAGGCTAAAACCACAAACTAGACAACAATATTATCCGACCCAAGATTTTTACTGCTTCTATAAAAAATAAATATGCGGATTATTTTTGCACGTCACGGCCAGACAGTTTTTGGTAAAGAGGATAGGCTTGAGGGTTGTGTTGATTCGGCTTTAACAGCGCTTGGTTTAAGGCAGGCCAAAAGGCTAGCTTTATTTTGTCGGGAAAATAATATTGTCCAAATATATACCAGTCCTTTGACCCGTTCTTTAACTACTGCCAAGATTGTCGGACGTTCTTTAAAGATAAGACCATTAATAGAAGAAAGAATTCGGGAGGTTTGCTACGGAGAGTGGGAAGAGATTAAAAGAAAAGAGCTCAAAAAAAATCCGCTGTGGCAAAAACGAAAGAAAAATCTTTTTAACTTTACTCCTCCC
>CAYUJR010000001.1:0-48182 GCA_964445095.1 uncultured Gammaproteobacteria bacterium | reverse complement strand
AAAAAATCCGCTGTGGCAAAAACGAAAGAAAAATCTTTTTAACTTTACTCCTCCCAAGGGAGAAAGTTATAAAAAGCAATATGCCAGATGCACCCCCTTTTTTCAAGAATTAATTGAAAACAAGAGTAATGTTTTGGTGGTAGCCCATAAGGGGGTAATGCGTTGCGCGGCCATGTTTTTTGCTAAATTATCACCGGAAGAGTTTAATAAATTAAATTATGGGAATGACGAAATTGTTATAATAGATTATAATATACTCGTTAAACAATTATGTAATCAAAATATCATTTGTAAATTGCAAACTAGAGTATTTTGATTATAGAACATCATGAAAAAAAAGTTATTGTTATTATTCCCTCTATTTATTTTTGTTGTGGTTTGGTCTTTAGCAAAGCCTACACCTCCGCTTCCCCCAAGCAAGATAAAAGCCGTTTCCAACTATCCAATTAAAAGGGTAGTTCTAATAGTTCAAGAGAATCATAGTTTTGATAGCTATTTTGGGACTTTTCCCGGAGCCGATGGATTTAATTTACAGACATTACTTCCCAGACTTCCTGGGGAGGAACCATCAGTTGGACTAATGCATACCAAAAATACTCAAACACCAAGCTTACGGGAAAGAGCATATCTCAAGGACTTTGATACAGGTAGAGAAGATGCTAATGGTATGGTCGCCATGAAATATTTTGAGGAGGAAGATATTCCCAACTATTGGGCCTATGCCAAAAACTTTGTACTTTTAGACAGGCTTTTTAGCGCGGTAAAGGTAAGGTATTCGGTGCCGTCTCATTTTTATTTAATTGCCGCTACAGCCGAAGGATGGATGACCAACAGAATGGAGAAACCTTATCTAACGAGTAAAACCATGGTAGATCTTTTTAAAGAATATTCCATACAATGGAAGCTCTATTCGGGAGGCTCTTTTAATAAACTGACAGGCGCCCCCCGAGACTTTGACTATATTCTTGCTTTTAAACAACATAAAGACGATCCGGAAGTTATTAAAAATATTGTGTCAAAGGAGAAGATTTTTGATGACATTCAAAAAGGTGTCTTACCTCAATTTTCTTGGGTGTTTCCGGAAGCGCGAGAAAGCGAACATCCGCCGGCTGACGTGAGAAGGGGAATGAATTCTGTGACCGAAATAGTCAACTCAATTATGAAAAGCAACTACTGGCAGGATACGGCTATTTTTGTAATTTGGGATGATTTTGGAGGCTATTATGATCATATCAAGCCAGAATTGACAGACGAGTTTGGGCCAGGTCCGAGAGTGCCGGGGCTGGTTATTTCTGCCTACAGTAAAAAAGGTTTTATTGACCATACTACTTATAACACCAGCTCTATCTTAAAATTTTTTCAGACACTCTATAATTTACCTTCCCTTACCGAGCGCGATGGAAAATCAGCCACTATGTTAGATACTTTTGATTTTAGTCAACTGCCGAGATCTCCCTTAGTCCTTCCCCTGGTGCCGCTTGAAAGATGAAGTAAAAGTGCTGTATAATTACTCGGTCATGAAAAAAATTTTGGTAGCTGGCGGAAGTGGTTTTTTAGGTAAACGCTTAATAAAAAAACTGGCAGACAGAAAATTACCCTACGTTACTACCTCGCTTAGTCTGGGAATTGATTTTCGCGATTTTAAAAAAACTCTAAATTTCTTCCAAAAAAATAAACCCGATATCGTCATCCATGCCGCAGCTTATATTGGAGGAATTAAGTTTGGACTTGATCATGCCGGAGAAGTATATTTTAATAACATTCTAATTAGCACAAACTTAATAGAGGCGGCCAGATTAACAAACGTCAAATTATTTATCAGCCCCATTGCCAACTGCGCCTATCCTGATGTAGTAAATAAAGATTTTAAAGAAAGCGAATTTTGGAATGGGCCGCTTCACCCCTCCGTCATGGTCTATGGTATGGCGAGAAAAGCCCAATGGGCGCAAACCTGGGCTTATACAAGACAATATAGCATGAAATTTATTAACTTGGTTTTGCCCAATATGTACGGTCCCGGCGATTATTTTGATGCCGAGCGGTCGCATGCTCTAGGAGCGCTCCTCATGAAAATAGTAAATGCCAAGAAGAAAAATCTACCGGAGGTTGTAGTGTGGGGAACGGGTAAACCCATACGAGAATGGCTGTATATTGATGATGGGGCGGAGGCATTGGTGCGAGCAATGAACATTAGTTATTATACAGAACCCATAAATATTGGTGTCGGTCGAGGAATTTCTATTAAGGCACTGGCCCAACTAATCAAACAAATCGTGGGCTATAAGGGTAAATTAGTATTTGATAGAACAAAGCCCGATGGTGCTCCCTATAAGGTAATGGACGTATCATTGTGTAGGAAAATTTTTAAGTGGCTGCCCCAAACTGATCTCGAGCAAGGAATAAAGTTTACCTACAATGGACTATAAGATTACCCAAGTAAATCCGTATTTTAACGATGATGAGATAAAAGAAATCTCTCAAACCTTACGCAGTGGTTGGGTCACAGAAGGGCCAAAAAGCAGACAATTTGTCTCGGAAATATTAAAAATAACTAAGGCAAAATATGGGGTATTGGCTCCCAATGGTACTCTGGCTCTTTATATAGCGCTAAAAGTATTGGGAATTAAAGAGGGCGATGAGGTAATTCTGCCGGATTTTACCATGAATGCCTCGGCCGAGGCAGTCTATTTGACGGGTGCTAAACCGGTTTTTGTTGATGTTCGTCTTAATGACTTAAATATTAACTCTGGCCTTATAGAAAAATATATTACCTCCAGAACTCGTATTCTTATGCCAGTTCATTTATACGGTCAGGTGGCAGATATGGAAAAAATATTAAAAATTGCTAAAAAGCACAGGTTGTTTATAGTGGAAGATGCTTGTCAGGCACTGGGAGTCTATTACCAGGGTAAACACGCGGGAACATTCGGAGATTTGGGATGTTTTTCTTTTTTTGCCGATAAAACTATTACTACCGGAGGAGAAGGAGGAATGATAATCACCAATAATAAAAAACTTTATGAAAAACTATTATTATTTAGAAATCACGGCAGGCCTCATAGCGGTACATTTATTCATAAACATGAAGGTTATAATTTTAGAATGACTGATTTACAATGCGCTGTGGGCTTAGCACAGTTAAAAAAATTTAATCAACTTAAAAACATCAAGCTTAAAAACGATTCTCTATATAAGCAATATCTTAAAAACGTCAAACAAATAAGATTCTTAGGAGCGGCCTCAAGCTCTACCTTTATTCCTTTTCGGACCAATGTTTATGTTGAAAAACTGCCTGAGCTGATGAAATCTTTGGAACAGAAGGGAATTCAAACGCGAGGCATGTTTTATCCATTGCATAGACAGCCCTGTTTTGGGAAGTATAAATATGATAATCGGGAATTTCCCAATGCCAACTATGCCTACGAGCATGGTTTTTCTCTTCCCGTTCATGGTTATCTAACACGGGAAAACATCAAGTATGTCTGCCAAATAATTAAGGAATTTTATGACTCCCAATAAGCTCCGCTTATTAAAAGACAAGAAGATAATTCTGATTTGCCATTTCTCTGCCACTGCCTTTATGCAACATTTGGAAGAATTCTTAATACGCCACAGGGTCAGTAAATTATTGACAATTACTCATCCTCTCCATCCCCAGAAAGATAAGATAGGATCGTACTTTTATATCTGCCAAGGGGGTCGGGTTAAAAAAAAACATCAGTTGGGAGTCTTATGGCTTCCGGAGCTCCTCCACTATCTTAAAGACGTATTTCTTAATGCGTGGTGGATATGGCAAACAAAAGAAAAATGGGATTTATGTATTGCGGCTAATAATCTTAATGCCTTTTCTGCTATTTGGCTCAAAAAACTAGGCTTGGTTAAAAAAGTAGTTTTTTATACGGTAGATTTTGTTCCCCAGAGATTTGATAATAAATTACTTAATGCTTTCTACCACTGGGTAGAAAAATTTGCCGTTATTAATGCCGATGAAACATGGATTCTCTCGCCGCGGGTCAGGGAAGGTAGAAGAAAGTATTTGGGGCTAGATAAAATTTTTGACGAAAAGCAAATTTTAGTTCCAGAAGGGGTCTGGATAGATCGAATTAACAGGAAACCGACAGGAGTTAATCAATATGCGGCTATCTTTGTAGGGCACTTGGCTAAAAGAATGGGAGTGCAAATTGTTATTAAAGCAATACCTCTAATAATAAAAAAGATTCCCGATTTTAAATTTATTATTATAGGCAAAGGCAATTATAGAAAAGAACTAGAGAAAATTGTGAAAAAACTTAAACTGGAAAAACATGTGGAGTTTAAAGGTTACATCAAAGACCATCAAGAAGTAGAGGAAATGATTGCTTCCTGCGCTGTGGGAATAGCTACTTATACCAAGGATGAAAGCGGGCTGACCTTCTATGCCGATCCGGCCAAGACTAAAGTGTATTTAGGTTGTAGTATTCCGGTGGTGATGACCAATGCCTTTTATAATGCGCACGATATTGCTAACGCCGGGGCGGGAATTGTCGTGAAAAATAACCTTGAGGATATTACCCGCGCCATAATTAATATTATTGAGGATAAAAAACGCTGGCAGGAGTACAAAAAAAATGCCCTAGAGTTTGCCAAACAATTTGATTATAATATAATTTTTCCCAGTAATTTAGAAAGAATTTTATCTATGATAACGATCGGACAATATAAAAAAGATGTTTTTCGAAAAATGGGAATTACTTTTACCAAGGGTAAAATGCTACTAGATGTGGGATGCGGCGATGGACTTGACAGCAAAATTTTTATAGAAAAGTATGGGCTTAAAACTCATGGAATTGATATTTACAAACACGAAAGCATAGAAGAAATAAAAAAATTAACCTTTAAAAGGGGAAGTATTTTTAAAATTCCTTATAAGAATAATTTTTTTGATTATGTTTTTTTACATGATGTTCTTCATCATATTAATGAGGGAGAGCAAAGTCAAAAAATGCATCTTAGGGCTCTTGATGAACTGAAGAGAATTTGTAAAAGAGGAGGTCAGATCATTATTCTAGAAGCCAATCGCTACAATCCTCTTTTTTATCCGCACATGGTAAAAATGCGAGGGCATAATCATTTCCGGCAAGATTATTTTAAAAAAATTGTTATAACTAAATTCCCCAATACTAAATTTAAATATTTTGAGGCCCATTCCTATCCTCCTTTTCTTCTATACCCTTTTAAAATATTTGAATTTATAATGGAAAAGATTCCCTTTTTTAGACCTTTTATAGCTTACAATCTAGCTATTATTAAAAATGAATAAAGATATAAAAAAAAGGCAAAAAATTTACGACAAGTGGCATCAAAGCCTTTATCAGATAGATATTGAGAGTAGTATTAAAAAGTTTGAGCTAATTTACCGTACTGCTATGAAATACTTAGGGATTGACAGCAATTCCCAAGGAAAGCTTTTGGATGTAGCTTGTGGGAAGGGACTACTTTTAAAAATTTTAAAGGAAAAAAACAAAAGCCTTGATCTTTATGGATCTGATATCTCTAGCTATGCTATTTCTGTAGCCAAAAAAATAGTTAAAGCAAAATTTTCTGTGGATGACGGGGAAAAATTATCCTGGCGGAGCAGTCAATTTGATTATGTTACTAGCTTGGGTGGAATTGAGTATTATGATAATACATTAAAGGGGATAAAGGAGATTACCCGTGTTTTAAAAAAAGGCGGCCGGGCTGTCATATTTGTCCCTAACCTTATGTTCATAGGTTACATCTGGCTGGCTTGGCGTTATGGACTAATGCCGACTCACGGAGGTACTAACGAAAAAGGAGAAAAATTTTATGATTATACCGACGAAAAATTTTTTACCTATCAAGGTTGGAAAGAACTATTAAAGGCAGGAGGATTAAAAATAGTTTCTATTCATACGTATCCTCATATCGGAGCTACCAAGTTTACTAACCAATTTTTTCTTTTTCTTTATAATACGATTTTTTATAAATTAATTCCTATTAATTTAGCCTATTCGTTTGTTTTCGTCTGTAAAAAATAATGAAATATTTTACGCTTTTCTGGCAATTTATAATTATTACTCTTCTCGTTTTTATAGGTTTTTATAAAACCCTTAACTTTTCTTTTCATGCCAATCGTGAGATTGGTTGGTTAATCGGTATTACCGGTGGTGATTTTAGCCTAATCAATCTCATTAAAAGCCATGGTTTTATCTCGCTTTTTAATTACAAATTTTATGGGCCAAATCCCGCCGGTTGGTATCTAACAGGAATAATTTTTCATATATTAGCTACATTCTTGCTGATCATTTTTGTTAACAATTTGACTAAAAACAAGGCGATTGGTTTTTTAACCGGTTTGTGGTTCGGAGTAAGTCTGGCTTGGCATGATGTGATTACTTTTGGCAGTCAAGAGGCGATGTATGCTGTTCAATTATCTCTTTTTTTGGTTTCTCTATTTTTCTATAAACGATTTAGAGAAAAAATACAAACTAAATTTAGCTATTTTGTCTCATTGATGGTCTTATTATTAACATTACCCTTGCGCGAACTTGGTTTAATATTTTTTCCCATACTTTTCTTTTTTGACTACTTAATGTATTTTTCTTGGGCTCGAAGAAAAACTTTTTTAAAATTCTTTATTCCCCAAATCCCTTTTATCCTTTTGGCAATTGCCTATTTTATTTTTGTTAAAACAGTTGGTGAAGCCCCGCATTACTTTGCCGATGAAAGAGTCAAGCTTCAATATGCGCTAATATCACAAAAACGCTATCTGGAATATCTGATGATTTCTCTGGCTTCTTTTGGAACATATCTCCCCCCGCAGATTATTCCTTATCCTTTTCTTAATATTATTCGTGATGTTTTTACCACCCTCTTCTCTGCAGATTTTGTTAAAGTATACTTTTTTTCCTTCTTGGGATATCTTTACTACTTTATGCTTATTTTCATCACTTATTTAAAAAGAAACTCCGCGAAGTTCAAACTTTATGTTTTTTCCCTAATCATGATTGGAGTTCCCACCTTCTTTTATTCATTCTCTGTCACCATGTCTAAGGGGTTTTTCTTAAGAGATTATTCGTACGATGAGAATAGATGGAGGTATTTTGCTTTTGTGGGAACGTCTCTTTTTCTCATTCTATTTTTTTATGAGTTTTTACAAAAAAAGAAATTTAAAAAGAATTTCTCTTTATTAATAATGATAATTTTTGTAGGCAATTTAATATTAAACATATCGCTTTTATGGAAAGAGCAGGACCAGATGTATGAAGACATGTTTAAGTCACAAAAACTATTTTATAAAACTTTTCAAGAAACTTTTCCTACATATGCTAATGACACAATTCTTTATTCCTATCCCTATTCTTATCAACTGGGAGATTATCTTTGGGAATGGTATTCTCTAAAAGAATTTTACTATCCCAATCTCTCTTCTATTCGTCGTGATTGGAATTATGGAGAGATGGAAAAGGTCTTGGCTTTACTTAAAGACGATCCATCCGCTCTTTCTCAAACCCGTTTTATAGATTTTGATCCCCAAAGCGGCGTGCGAGATCATACCCAAAAAGCTCAAGAAGTAATTAGAAATAAAAAAACTGTTGATTTCAATTTGGAGCGTCAACTCCCGGCTTTTGCCACTCTGTCTTTGCCCATTGAAGATATTTCTCCCGTTGAAATACCTTATGTAGCTGAAATTACTATGAAAGCAGACTTAGCCCAGTTCTCCTTAATCAATTTTGATGAAAAAAAACTTCAAGCTCTTATCCAATATGCTAAAAGCAATATGGAGATGAGAAAAAGAAAAGTGGAGAGCGTTTGCAGGACACGGGGAAATATGCTTATGTTTGACCCCGGTCATTTAGTCGATGGAAATTTTGGTAATCGCTCGCTGTGGTGGGCTGATTGTATGCCAGGTTTACTGATTTTGGATTTGGGGAAAGAATACTCATTATCCGGTTTTATGATGGGTGGGGTCAAAGACGATCCTCTTTCTCCTCGAAGTTACTTTTATGAAGTTTCGACCGATAATAAGAATTGGACTAGAGTCTTTGAGGTAAAGGATAATACTAAATGGGAAGTGATAGATAAATGGCCTCAAGCTGTTAATGCCAGATATGTTCGGGTAGGCGTTTCGGCGACTCAAAATGGCAGTTTTGCAATTCTGGATGAAGCAGAGCCTGTCTTGGAAAGCGCAGCTGATATCTTTAATTTTTGGGAAAGTAGAGAAAATCTAACTAGAGATTTATATAAACTACAAATTTATGATTCTTCTCTCCCTTTTTCCTTTGCTAGATTTGGCTGGAAGACTAATTTAACAAATATACCCAGCGACCAAACTAGCTTCTATTTTCCCTTTACGATTGATGGAGAGTACCATATTTATAAATTACCAATTTACGAATCGGAAAATTATAGTCTGCCGGGACAGTTTTTAAAAAGAAAAATACAAAAAATTGACCTTGATTTTGGTGATTTTCCCGGCATTATTACCATAAACAATATTAAGCTAGCGCCTAAAATTCCTATTATAGAATGATAAGATTACCTCTTGTATCAGTCATTATTGTTAATTTAAACGGTAAACAATTACTAAAAGATTGTCTCGCCTCGCTGGAGAGTAATGCTTATAAAAATATCGAGGTTATTATAGTAGATAATGGGTCAACGGACGGCTCGGTAGAGTTCATAAAAAATTTCAAATTCAAATTCGGGAATGTAAAGATAATCAAAAATAGACAGAATATGGGTTTCGCCCACGCTAATAATCAGGCGGTTAAAGAGGCTAAAGGACGTTTAATACTACTTTTTAATAATGATACCGTGGTTACACCAAGCTTTTTAAAAAGTTTAGTTAAGAGCATTAACCAAGATAATTCTATTGGTGTGGTACAGCCCAAAATCATTTTTTATGATACTAATCGTTTACAATCCGGCGGTGCCTTTTTAACTCCGCCTGGCTTTCTTTATTATTTTGGCTATGGTCAAAATCCTAAGGAGAAAAAATATAATCAGAGCATGCCAATATTTTCTGCCAATGGAGCCTGCATTTTGATCAGAAGGGAAGTGATAGATAAAATTACTTTATTTGATAAAGATTTTTTTGCTTATTATGAAGAGACAGATTTTTGTCACCGGGGTTGGTTAGCCGGTTACCAAGTTATCTACGAACCCAAAGCCGTCATTTATCATAAAGGGGGCCAAACCAGTCAAAAGATGGCGGAAGATTTTATTTTTTTTCATTCTTTCAAAAATAGATTAGCCAGCAGTATCAAAAATTTTTCCGCGGCAACCCTCGCTAGAATTATTCCGTCACTAATTATTATATATTTGTCTTTACTCATTATTTATTTAATTAAATGGCAATTTAGATTAGCTCTTGCGGTCATGCGGGCCATTATATGGAATGTCACCAATATTAGGACTACATTGAAAAAGCGTCAAAACATCCAGGCTAATATAAGAGTACTAGACGATAAAGTCTATCTTTCCTTAGTCAGTCGACCGCTAAATTTACGTTATTATTTAAATATGTTTCTTAAAAAGGAGGTGCTTTTAGAAAATGAAGATTATCCAGCTTAATATTTTTTTGGGTACATATACAGACAATCTGATTAGTTTCTTGCTGGACGAAAAACCAGACTTGGTGACCATGCAGGAAGTCACCCCAGAGGCATTTCAAATAATCTTAAAAAAAACCAATCTTTGCGGATATTTAGATAAGACAACGCCTTTTAGGGAACTCAAAAATCACATTTTTTTAGGGAATGCTGTATTGACTCGAGGAAAGATTATAACAAGGCATGTAGTTAGGTTAAATGAATATATAGAAATAGGACCATTGGCAGAAATAAAAGAAAATGAGTTGGAAAAAATCCCCAGGAGTTTACTTGATGCGAAAATCGAGATGGGCAAAAAACATTTTCATATCATTTCTGCCCAATTGGCTGTCCGAGCCGATAGGAGAGACTCGCCAAAAAAGATCAGACAGGCAGAAAAATTTAGCAGTTACATTAAATCACTGGGAGAAGAGCCCTTTATTATTGGCGCGGATTTTAATGCTATTCCTGACTCTCGAGTAATTAAAATAATAAATAAAGTAGCTCAAAATTCATTTGACGACTTTCCCATAGAACGGACAACCCATCCAACTTTTCATAAAACAAAGGATTTTATTCCAGCAGGATTAGTAATTGATTATATATACACTTCAAGACATTTTCAGATTAAATCTCTTCGGGCGCCTGTTATTGATGTGTCCGACCACTTGCCTTTAATTGCGGAAATGGAGTTTAAGGAAAGATGAATAGGTTAATTGCTATAGGACTAGATAGTGCCACTTTGGATGTTATTTTACCATTGGTAAAAGATGGCCTTCTTCCTACCTTTAAAAAACTTATACAAGAAGGTGCATATGGAGTACTCGAGAGTACCATTCCTCCAATTACTCCCTGCGCTTGGGAGACAGCCATGACCGGGGTTAACCCGGGACGACATAATATTTTTGACTTCTTCTCTTATCCTGCCAATTATCAAGTAGAAGTTCTCACCTCAAAAGATAGAGCCGCTTTAGCAGTTTGGGACTATTTAGCGCATTTTGGCAAAAAATCTATTGTTTTTAATTATCCCATGGGTTACCCGCCGCCCAAAATTGAAGGAATTTTTATTTCTGGAATGAATACCCCGGGCGTAAATACCGACTTTACTTTTCCTCAAGCTATCAAGAAAGAAATACTCAAAAAGATACCCGATTATAAAATAGACGTCTTGGGAGACCATATTATCAATGGACGGGATGATTTATATTTTGCCGAAATAAAACATCTGACCCAAACGCATTTTGGGGCAGCCTCATATTTACTGAAGAAATATCCTTGGGATTTGGCACTGATTTTTTTTACTGAGTTGGACCGGGTCCATCATTATTTTTTTCGGGATCAAAATAGACTAAGAGAGTATTATCAATTATTAGACGTTTTATTAAAAAAAATCCTTACTTCTTATAAAAGAACAACATTATTGGTTTTCTCTGACCATGGAAGCGCTGCCTTGAGTCGTGATGTATTTATAGAAGAATTTCTGGTTGATTGGGGTTTATTGGCCTTTAGAAAAACAGCTAAAGGTTTATTTTCTCGGATAATCTCAAATCTTATTTGGAAAGCTAGAAGTTTTGTTTATAAGTTAAGTCTGGCTGAGATGATTATAAAATTATTACCCGGTAGATTTTTCCAAGTTTTGGTCAAATTATCCTCATCTCGAGAAGAAAATGTCGGTAACATTAACTGGACAAAGAGCAAGGTTTATTTTTCGGTCCCATCAAGCCAAGGGTTGAGAGTTAACTTAAGAGGAAGAGAAGAGCAGGGAATTGTGGCAAAAGAAGAATATGACTTGGTGAGAAATTATGTTATTAAAAAACTACTCGTCTTAAAGGATCTTAGCAATGGTAGAAAAGTTATCAAAAATGTCTATAAAAGAGAAAATATCTATGACGGTCCATATGTAGAGAATGCCCAGGATCTCATTATAGAAACCGACAGCATGTATCATTTGCAGAAAGGTATTGGTCGGGGAAAGTTTGGGTTGGCATCAGAAGCCGGGGTGCCAAAAAGCGCCGAACATTCCAGAGAGGGCATGTTTGTCTTTTATGGGGAGAAGATCACGCCCGGTAAAAAAGAAAAATTGAAGCTAGTTGATATTGCAGCGTATATACTGTATATTTTAAATCTACCAATACCAGCGAGCATTGAAGGCAAAATTAATAAGAAGATAATAAAAAGAACATGAAAAAGAATTCTAGCCATGATTATGGGAAAAAATATTTTACAGAACAGTTTAATGCTGTGGGGAAATTTGGTAAAGACGATCTTACCCGTAACGTTAATTGGTTTATCAGTCAATTAAAGTTTTTTGAGAATAGGTTTGGATTGGATTTTAATACAGCTGGAAAAATTCTGGAAATTGGTTGTGCGATTGGGGGCATAGCTTATATTTTCAAAGCCAAAGGCGTTAGCTCTTATGCTTTAGATATTTCCCAATTTGCCATAGATAGAGCAAAAAAACTTTCTTCAGGCATAAAATTTTATATCTGCGACATTCAAAAGAAAATTCCCACTAGGGAAAAATTTGATTTTGTCTTTGCTTTCGAAGTTCTGGAACATCTGGAAAATCCATTGGCGGGCCTAATTAACATTAAAAAAACTCTCAACGCGAACGGCAAATTGATAGCCACTACTCCATATCCATTTAAAAAGTATCTTAATATTAACACTCATGTTAATGTTTTAGCGCCACAGAAATGGAATCAACTAATGAAAAAAGCCGGTTTTAAAAAAATAGATTTTCAACCCGTGACTTTTTTGCCTTTTTTTTATAGAATTAACCCAAGATTAGGGCTGATCTTGCCTTTTAACAGTAATTTACCTTTTATTAATTCAACTATTTTTTATGTGGCGCAATAAGTTCTTTTCGAAAATTTTATATGCGGTGATCATTCTTTTGGGACTAGTTCCTCTGTTGTGGTATAGAAATGGTTCAGTAGCTGCCGGGCACGATATGGGATATTCTTTTAGTCCTTTAGAGCGGATGCTCGGCCGACTCTATGTCTGGTCTGATGCATTTAATTTTGGCCTAGATGGTAGTTGGGATGTTGGCAGTATTCCACTTTATCTTCCAGAAGCGATACTAGATTGGGTAGGATTTCCAGAACAGCAAGTTCAAATGATAGTTTTTGTATTTTGGTTTCTCATGCCTGGACTAGCTATGCTCTATTTACTGCAAACTCTTACTCGGATAATCCATCTACCGGAAAAGGGACAACTGCCTTTCGTACTATTTGGCAGTATTTTTTATATGTTTAATCACTATCTCTTGCAGGGATGGTTTGTGGCAGCCAAGTCAGAATTCAGCGTAGTGATTATTACACCTTTTATTATCACCTTTTTACTAAAAACACTTTTTCTAAAAGAAAATCCTATTTTTTATGGTTTGTTGAGCGCCATTTTAATGACCCTTTTCAACGCCAGTGGAGCAACGGGAGTGGCTCTATTTGGCGGATTGATGATTGTCCTCCTCTGGTTTTTTGTCTATCTTTTAATTCTACGTTTTATGAGAGTGCCTGATGTATCAATTAAAAATCTCATCATGTTTGTGGTTGTTTTGATTTTTACATTTTTAGCTCTTAATGCTTATTGGATTTTGCCATTTACTTATTATGCTCTGCGGAACTATACGGAACAGCTTGTAGGATCGGGCGGAACAGCCGGTATACTCAATTGGATAGATGCAGTAAGTAAACATGCCACATTCGCCAATCTTTTTAGATTACAAGGTTTTTCTGGGTGGTATGAAATAGTGAACCATCCATATTCTGCTGCTTATATCAAAAACCCTCTGCTGATTTTGATTAGTTTCATTTTTCCAGCCTTAGTTATTTATTCACTTTATCTATTTAAAAAGGCTGACAAGCAGACTCGAATAGTAATGGGGTTTTTCTTTGGTCTGACTCTGGTGGCATTGTTTTTTATGTCCGGGACTCGTACTCCACTGGGGATTATTTATCAAAATTTTGTCAGATATATCCCAGGCTTCGCCATCTTCCGTTCGCCATTTTATAAATTCGGCTATGTGCTTTGGATTGCCTACGCGGTCCTCATAGCATTTTCGCTGTCGCATATTTTGGCATTCGTTTGGGATAAGGTTAAAAACGAGAGGCGGAAATATATTTTTACCTTTTTATCGTTAGGCCTCCTGTTAATAGTTGTCCTTGCCTATAGTTTCCCCTTTTTTACCGGCTCTTTCTTTCTTTGGAATAAGCCTCTTTCCACCATGGTAAATCCACCCCCTGAAGTATTTGAATTTAAAGAATGGATGAAGGTACATAATACTAGAAGAATTCTTTTATACCCTCCACTGGCGGAGCCGCACTTAGCAGATGCCTACACCTGGAATTATTGGAGTTTGACGCCTTTTCCTAATTTACTTTCGGAAAAAGGCATAGTTTCCAATAATGGATTTTGGAGCCCACGTCAAAAGACTTTAATTGAGCAATTATATTTAGCGATAGAGGAAGGAGATGAAGAAAAAGTTGCTAGACTGGCAAAACTTCTTAATATCAGTCACATTCTTTTCCGGCGAGATGGTAAGACAGATCTTCCCTGGTTGCCTCTAGCCACCACCATTGATAAGTATGAAACGGTTATTAAAACTGCCCCGTGGTTATCCTTGGAAAAAACATTTGGGGAATGGTTTCTTTATCGCGTCTTATTTGATGATCAGGGAAAAGAATTTATTTCTATTAAAAAGACAAATGTTAACCTTACAGGATTAGGGCACCTAGATAAGATAATATCGTCATTACCAAATAGTTCTCTCTACTTTTTAGAGGTGGATCTAGTAGATGTTAAATTCGTATCGCCCAAGGAAAGATTTATCACAACTGGGTGTATCAACTGTGATTTAGAAGGGGAGATTGAAAGCTATCCTACGCCAGTCGTTAATCTTCTTCCCAACTCGATATTTTATCAATATGTTTTATTTAAAGAAAAAACACGCCTGGCCAGAGTCAAAACTGGTGGAGAAAAGGCAGTGCTGATGTCAAGTAATGTGGCCAGAAGAGTACTGGAGTTGCAAAAAGTTATCGGAGGCAGAGGTAGTCAGGAGTTGTCTTTTGAAGAACTGGCTTTGATGGTAAGAGTGCTTAAAGAAGTAAATAGTCAATTGAGGCAAATACTGACTTTGCGAGAAAACAGCCTCCAAGCCGAGGGATTAAACGATCCATATAGTAAGCATATGCAGTCCTTTATAAATACCCTGAAAAGAGAAACGCAGCAGCTTAAATATGTCCTGCCCAGACGTGATGATATTGACGAGCAATTTAGCGAAATAACCAATAATTTAAATACGCTTCAGAAGATAACAAATCAGAAGCTCTGGGTGACAGTCAGCGAGAAAGAACCACGTTTTGTCTTGCAGATTCCTACTGATGGTCAATATTCGCTGTCTTTACTCACAGAGCGGCATGTCAACTATGACGAGATTTTTCAAAATGATTTTCTTAATTTAGGAAATCTCCGCATTATGGATACACCCGCCAGCTTAAGCGCTACCAAAAAAACAGATACCGGATATGATTTTGGCAAAATAGATCTCCCCGCCGGCCAATATAGAATTTTTTTGCAAATGCCTCCCTATAAAAATGTATCTTTCTTCCCAAAAATAGAAATTCCCTCTTACGGGGAGCCATTTGTGACCACCATTAAAAATCTAGCACCAAATAATTTATATCAGCTGGATTTTGACTATTCTTCTGAAAGCACACGCGGCATCAATTATAAGGCTGTGGCGCGACTTGAGACTGGGAAGACAATAGATATACAGATGATCCGTCTGACAGATAACTATTTATCGCATCAAAAAATCCTTTTAACTACTCCCTCTACCTTAAATCAGATAAAGGAAGTTACTCTGATGATCGACCATAGTAGTTTAACCTCTCTACCATTTCCAATTATCTTGGAAAACATCACGCTTCGTCCGCTAGTTAATCCGCTGCTACTTGCCAAACAAGAAAAAGAGAAAAAAGCAAATACTCAAGAAGAGAATGGTATAGTAGAACAATATCAAAAAGTTAATCCCGTTCTTTATACAGCAGACATAAGTAGTAGCAAGGGTCAGTTTTATCTTATTTTGAATGAGGGTTTTTCCAAAGGCTGGAAAGCATATATAATAAAAGATAAACTGACTAATTGTCAAGGTTTCTTTTGCGGTATCAAGACGGTAGTCGGAATTCTAAGGGACGGAGAAAAAATATCAGACGAGAATCATCTGCAGGCTTATGGTTTCTCGAATGCTTGGTTTGTCGAGAATAGCGAGCGTGATAAATTTTATGTGGCATTTTTCTACTTTCCCCAACTTTTTGCTTATACGGGATTTGCTATTACCTTTATCGGTATTGGCGTAAGCCTCTTATTACTTGTTTTTTTAGTTAGGAGGTTAAGAGGTTAATGAAAAAAATATATATATTTATTCAGCAGTATGTTACGGAGCTCATTCTGCTTTTGGTTGGGGTAATCATCATGAACTTTGTTAAAACAGTTCCATACCTCAATCTTCTTTTAGTCAGGCCGGAAATAGAATTTTTTCTCATTTTTTTGCTGGTTATGGTCCTTTTTTCTCCCAGAATTAAACAGACAACTTTCTTTATTATAATTACCGTTTTCTCTTTATTGGTGCTTTTCAGTCTGGTACAGAGTAAATTCTTGATAGAGCAAATGGGTAATCTTCTTTATGCCTTTTTAGCGATAGGTTTTATTCAATTCTTAATCTCCTTGAGGAAGAAATAAAGCGGTAAAATCATTCCACTCCAGTAAAGAAATACCCTGCAGGTTTTTATAAATAATTACCTGACTTTTATCAAAAGGAATATCTATCTCTTTTATTTTTTTGAATGCCATGGGAAGACGGGCATTGGAAGATCGCACGGTTTCGTTAAAAGTCTGTAGTAAATCCGGCCGGCCGTCAAACTGATCATCAAAGGCACCTCCCTCTTTAATCAAGACATAATCGGCGCTTTTTATTCTGTCAAATAATGTGTCGTAATCGTTGGCCTCAAATCCCCACAGTGCTTTAAGATTAATTAAGCCTCTTTGTTGGTAAAGGACGGTAGTATATAAAGGCCCTTCAATCTGTGGTATAAAAAAGGTTAGGAGAACGGTCGGTTTAGTAGGCTTATCGTGGCTCTCTATAATTGTTTTTAAGATTAAATCTGCATTACCTTCGTTTTTCCTAGGGGGCCAGGAAATAGGAGCCAGCCAGACTCGACGCGGATGTCCAATAGGCATAGGTAAAATAACTGAATGGGGGACCGTCCAGGTTCCGCCAGTAATACTGAATTTCATTGGGCCTACTCCCCAACTGGCACCCAAGAAATTTAAAAAACCAAGCACGAGAATAAAAACAATGATAATTAATTTTAATAAATGTTTTCGCGTTTCCTCAACTACTACAACCGAAAGAATAGCTAAAGTAGGATAAATAGGGACAATAAATCGATCGCCTTTCCAAGTAGAACCGAGAGTGAAAATAAGATAGGGGATGATAAATGCTAGTGCTAAAAAACCATATTTTTTAAAAAACCGAAGAGACAAGATAAGGCCAATAATAAATAGTGCCCAGAAGAAAACCGTTAATTGCCCAAATATGTTCATATACCAGACTAAAGAAGAAGGAGAAAGGGGATTTTGGAGAGAGGCTGCGGTCCATTGCGCGGCCCATTGCGAGCCGTAATATCGATTTCCCCCAATATACTCCATAAAGAGAGATATTCTAGGTAAATAATAAAGAAGAAGAATAGGAATAAGGCCAGCGAGGATTAAAATAGCTATATTAATTAAAAAACTTTTTACTTTTCTTTTTAGGATCAGTTTTTCTCTGACGGCAAGTAAAAAAGAGAAAAGAAAAGGACCAACTAGAAAAATAAGGGTTACCCAACGAGTGAGAGCTCCAAAGGCAATAGAGAGGGAAAAGAAGAGAGTATGTTTTTGCAGGGAAAAGTTTCTGGCTTTAGCTAAAAAAAGCAGCGCCAGCGCCACAAACATGGTGGTGGCAGTTTCGCTATAGGTAAAATGAAGATAGAAGAGGGGAAAACCATAGAAGGTAAAGATATATGAAGCCAGAAAGGCCGCTTTTTTACTTACAAATTCCCTAGCTAAAAAATAGGTGGCAAGTATGGTAATGGCATAAAATACTCCATTTAAAAGTAAAGCCAGTTTATAAGCATCGCCAGTTCCAAAAATTAAGAGAGGAATGGCAACGAGAATAGGATAAAGCGGTTGTCTATACTTGGTTACCTCTAAAATCTGATTCCAAGAATCAAAGGTTAGGTTTTTCAGAAATGGCAAGATATCTACGGCATACTGAAGATAGACATGTTCGTCTTCATGAGGGAATTGGTAAGTTTTAAATACATAAAGCGCATGGCTTACCAAAATAATTAGAATAAGTATTCCCAGGGCAATTTTTTCCCAGTTAGAGCTTAGTTTCCTCATTAGTATTGCGAATTTCAGCAAGATTTCTTTGAGAGAAATAGAGCACAGTCTTAAAAGTTTCTTGGTCTGCCGACGGAACTTTTTCAATAATACCATTTAATACCTCCTGATGCTTTAGCGCAGCTTCTTCTAATGTAGCATAATAGTTGCTGTCTATTTTCCATTTATTCTTTTTTACCTCGTAGGTAAGAAGGGTGTAGTTATGTTCTGCTTTGAGAGCAGTCTCTTTAGCAAGTTTGACATTTCCCTTAGTGACCAGTGCGGCTGTGGCGGCTATCCCTTTATTTGTCTGTAGGAGATAAAACTCAATTTTTTTCTGCGGATTACTAATAAATATGGGAATTAATTTATCGCGTAAAACCTTTAATTTATAAAGAGGGTTATCTGGCAAAATGCCAGGATAAGCAAGAATATACTTACTCTCAACTTTAATTTCAGCAGAAGGCGAAGAAGTTAGAGCAAAGGAAGGATGGGAGGTAGCTAAAGCTATCAACAATGAAATGATAAGGAATAATCTTTTTTTCATCCTATTCTATATTTTAACAGAGTTACGATGATTTTAAAAGCATGATGCCAACGAATCTTTTTTCCTTGCTCAAAACCACGAGGATTATAAGAGATAGGAAGACTGACGATTCGATACCCCTTTTTTAGGGCTTTGGCGGAGATTTCAGATTCGACCTCAAAGCCATTTGTTTCCAGATGAAGATCGGTAAAGACCCGTTTCTTAAATACTTTTGAGGCAGTAATAAAATCGCTTATAGTATTAAAAAAAAGAATGTTAAAGAGGAGATTGAGAAATCGGCCGCCCAAATAATAAGATTTTTTGGAATAGGTATTGTTTCTATTGAGAGTTCGAGAACCATAGACAATATCGGCCTGATTAGTAATAAGGGGGTGAAGAAGATAGTAAATCTCCGAAGGATCATACTCTAAATCGTCATCTTGTCTGGCAATGTATTCGCCGTTTGATATTCTGACTCCGCTTTTTAATGCTCCACCCACTCCACGATTTTTTTTGTGAAAGACAATTTTGTACTTTTTGATCAGTTTTTTGAGTATTTCCCGTCCGCCATCGGTTGATGCATCATCAACCACAATAATCTCCTTCTTAAATCCGGGAATTTTAGCCCTTTCTACCCTCCTTAATGTTTCCAGAATATAGTCTTTATCATTATAAACGGGAATGATAATAGATACTGTCGATAATCTCTTTTCCATAAAGGGATTATACCCAAAATATCTCAATTTGCAAGCTTGAGTTGGGAGGTTTATTTTGAAAGTGTCAGGAGTATGGCTCCAATAAAAAGAATGATTGCTCCAAGCACTAATTTCTGAATTGATTTTTTACTTTTAATTTCCTTAAAGTATAACAATCCCCAGAGTACCGATACAAAAAGCGCTATTTGAGCTAGCGGAAAGCCAATGGCGATCCCCAGACTTTTGACGGCAAAAAAGCTGGCTACATTAGCTACGTTCCAGATAAGTCCCGAGGCAGCTCCCGGTATCAAAATCCCCCTATTAAGACTTGGTCGCTTTATCAAGTATATAAACACCCCTCCGGTAAAAATACCCAGTGACATGGGGAATAAGAATGGTATAGGATCGAGTCCAGATAATTTTAGCGGCACTAAATAACTGCCGAAAATTACTCCTGCCGCAATTGTAAAGATTAACCCTTTTGGATTTGAGATATTGCCGCTATCGCTTGTTGAAGAAATAAAAAAGATTCCCGATATCAAAAATATTATGGCTAGGAGCCCCAAGACAATAGAATTGACCGGTTCATTAAAGAAAATTAAACCCCAGGCAAAAGATGTCAAAATGCCAGCCCCCATCCACAGAGGAGCGGCTTTAGAAAGTCCACTATATTTGACGGCTTGGGCCGACAAAATGTTACCGCTCGCCCAGAGCACACCTGATAAAAATCCCCAATAGGAAAAAATAAAAGAGTTAAAAAACAGGGAAACTAAAATGCTTGAGATAAGAATAGTCATACACATCAGAAGCTGAAAGTAGAAAGGATCATATTGTTTAATCCTCTTCATAGGCACAAAATATGAACCCCACCCCAAAATTGAAATAGAAACGGCAAATAATCCTATGACAAGCGACATCAACTAATATTATGCCCATAGATTGACACTAAAATCCACCCATGCTATCATGGTTCCCATGAATACCACCGCCCTTCAAGAAAAAATTGCCAAGAGCAAAAAAGTTATTAATGAGGCGTTTGAAAAATATGGAGAGAAAATGGCGCTTTTTTGGACCGGCGGCAAAGATTCAACAGTTTTACTTCATCTAGTCCGACAGATTTTTGGAAAAAAATTAAATTTCCCCATACTATTTTTAGATACCGGTTTGGAATTTGAAGAAATGTATAATTTTATAGAGCGTATTAATAAAATGTGGGGACTCAATTTGTTAACTATTAAGCCATCAAAAAAATTGGCAACGGAGTATGAAAAGCAGAAAACTAAAAAAGATCGAGTAACTTTTGCCAGCATGATGAAAATTGTTTTGCTCAAAAAAGCCGTTGCGGAGTATAATTTACCGGCACTAGTCATCGGTATTAGATGGGATGAACATAAAGAAAGAATTGGAGAAAAATATTTTTCCCCAAGAGAGGATCATGCGAGAGTTCATCCTCTTCTTCATTGGACGGAAAAAGATATCTGGGAATACATTAGGGGTAATAACGTTCCCTATGTTTCACTTTATGATTTGGGCTACCGCTCGCTTGGCGAAAAAGAGTTTACGAAGCCAGCAAAAAGTGGCGGTGACGAACGATCGGGAAGAGCAAAAGATCGAGAAGTAATTATGAAAAGACTGCGGGCTCTTGGTTACTTTTAGGCATGACTCCCCTTTTTTCTTTAGTTATACTTCTTCTTGGTAGTATTTCTCACCGCATTTTTTATCAGAAGCGATAAAGGTAATTTTTAAATAACTTTTTTAATCTTTCAATATGCTCGTCGTTCAGCCCATGATGACAACCTATCAAAAAGCCTTGTGCCATAATTTCATTGGCCACAGAATAATTAGCTTTGAGAGGACGGTGGAGAATTTTTTTAAAAGCTGGTTGGTACAGAATATTACCGGTAAAGATAGGACGAGTCTGGACATTATTTTTCTCAAGATACGTGGTAATTTCCAGTCTGGTAAAAGGAGCATTTTTTCTGATCGTTAATGGGAAAGCCAGCCACTGCGTTTCTACATACTGTTCTTGTTGAGGTAGAACAAAATATTTCTCGTACTGCGAAAAAAAATTACGTAATTTATCAAAATTTAGCTTTCTTCTCTTTTTAAATCTGGACAACTTTTTAATTTGTTCATTACCGAAAGCAGCCCCCATCTCCGATGGCAGAAAATTATATCCGATCTCCTCGAAAATAAATTTAGCATCATAAGGGATAGAGCCAAGCTTAGTTTTAAAACGTTGGGAGATATTTTCTGATTCGCCAAACAAAGAAGAACTCCTACCCCAACCTCGCAATACCTTGGCCCTATCTGCAAAGCGAGATTTATTGACCAAGAGCATCCCACCATTTCCAGCGGCAGTAATAATATGCGAACCAAAAAAACTGGTGGTGGTGATATCTGAATAATAGCCAGTCGGTTTTCCTCCAAAGGTGGCTCCTAAAGTATCACAAGAATCTTCTATTAAGTAGAGATGATATTCTTTAGCTAATTCACTAAGCTTCTTCATATCAGGGACGTTACCTAAAAGTAGAGGAATAACAAGCGCTTTTGTTTTCTTAGTGATCAACTTTTCAATTTTGTCAACATCGATAATATATTTACCCGGTAAAACATCAACAAATACAGGAACAAGATGATGCTGCAGAAGAGGAGCAACTGTGGTAGAGAAAGTCAGGATAGGGGTAATAACTTCTGAACCTGGCGGCAGGTTTAATAGCTCAATGGCTAACAAATTAGCAGAAGAGCCGGAATTAACCATCACGCCAAATTTTTTACCAAAGAGTCGGGCGACATTTTTTTCAAATTCGGCCGTTTCTCGGCCGAGATTAGTACGATGTTCATTTAAAACCCTAACTACACGTTTTAGTTCTTTATCGTCATATACTGCCAGAGCATAGGGAATCCTCATGGCTGTATTATACCTATCTTATAGAAATTTACAATATTAAATAGCCTGTGCTATAATCGTCGGAGCTAGAAAGCTTATGAAAATTCCAGTAGTCATTTTTTGCGGCGGGCAGGGAACCCGTATGAAGGAAGAAACGGAATTTCGTCCCAAACCGATGGTAACTGTGGGAGAAAAGCCAATTCTTTGGCATATCATGAAGATTTACTCCCATTATGGATTTAGAGACTTCGTTATCGCCCTAGGTTACAAGGGAGATTTTATCAAAAATTATTTTCTTAATGAAGAATATCTAGCTCATGACTTTAGTATTAATGTTAAAACAGGTAAAAAAACAATTTATCGCCAAAGCATTAAGAAGCATGAAGATTTTAACATAACATTTGTGGATACAGGACTGGAGACTTTAACAGCAGAACGCTTACTGCGTATCAAAAAATACCTCAAGACAGATATTTTTATGGCTACCTATGGTGATGGAGTTGGCGATATAAACATTAAGCAATTATTGTCTTATTTTAAATCTAAGAATTTAATGGGTGTTATTACCGGAGTGCATCCTAAATCAAAATGGGGTCTAGTAGAAACAAGTAAAGATAATATTATTAAAAGGTTTGTGCAAAAACCGCTTCTTAACCAATATGTTAATGGTGGGTTTATGGTTTTTAAAAAAACAATCTTTAAATTTTTGAAGCCCGATGAGGCGATAGAAACCACGTTGGAACGTTTAGTTAAAATGAAGCAATTGGCTGTTTATATCCATACTGGTTTCTGGTCGGCTGTTGATACCTATCAAGATCTGGAAGAGCTAAACAAGCAATGGCGAAATAATCCCCAATGGAAGATTTGGTAAGAAATTAATATGAAAAGAATTCTAATTACAGGCGATCAAGGTTATATCGGGGGAGTATTGGCGCCAATGCTTCTTAAAAAAAATTATGCCGTTGTTGGATATGATGCGGATTATTTTACTAGCAATAAAAGGTTTTCTTACCCGAGGATCAAAAAAGATATTCGAAGAATAAAAGAAAAAGATTTGAGAGGAGTGGATGTAGTCATTCATTTGGCGGCTCTATCCAACGATCCGATAGGTGAGCTAAATCCTATTTTAACTCAAGATATTAATTTTAGATCTTCAGTCAGATTAGCTAAACTTAGTAAGAAGATGGGGGTTAAAAGATTTATTTTCTCCTCTTCTTGTAGTGTTTACGGAAATAAATTCAAAACTTCGGTTACAGAACAGGACTTAGTTAATCCTTTGACTCAATATGCTAAAACGAAAGTTCTGACAGAACGGGCGCTACTAGCAATGGCCGATGATAATTTTTCTCCTGTAATCTTGCGTAATCCGACCGTCTATGGTCGCTCTCCCAATATGAGACTGGATTTGGTAGTTAATAATTTAGTGGCCTGGGCAATGACCAGCGGTAAAATAGTTCTTTTATCCGACGGGAGAGCCTGGCGACCCGTAATTCATATTAGCGATTTGGCGCGAGTTTTTATGCTAATAGTAGACAGTCCAAAAACGCTTATTCATAACCAAATCTTCTTGGTAGGAGTAAACAATCAAAATTATTTAATTATCGATATTGCTCGCGAGATACATCGACAATTACCGAAATGTCAAATAGTTTTTGCCAATAAAAGAACACGCGACCGGAGAAGTTACAAAGTAGACTTTGCTAAGTTTAATAATACTTTTCCCAGATTTAAATTTAAGGTAGGTTTATCCGATGGCATCCGTGAATTAATAAAGTTTTTTCTGAAGACTAAACTCCAGTTAGAAGATTTAGAGAGCGAGAAATACTCACGGATAAAAGGATTGAAATACCTACTTGATAATCATAAAATAGATAAAAAGCTTTACTGGTTATGATAGAGGGAGTTCACATTAAAAAATTAAATAAAATTGCTGATGAGCGGGGGACAATCATGCATATGTTGCGTATTGACGATCCCGAATTCGAGCGTTTTGGAGAGATTTATTTTTCGAAAAGCTATCCTGGGGTGGTTAAAGGATGGCACAAACATAAGAAAATGACCTTAAATTATTGTGTGGTTGAGGGAATGATTAAACTAGTTTTATACGATGATAGAAAGCATTCAAAAACCTATCAACAACTTCAAGAGATATTTATTGGGGAAGATAATTATTGTTTGGTACAGATTCCCCCGGGAGTAGTTAATGGTTATAAAACAATTGGAGCAAAACCTTCAATACTAATTAATTGTTCGACTCATCCGCATGAGGAAAGGGAGATGATCAGAATAGACCCCTTACGGGGAGAAATTCCTTATTCTTGGAATATTGTCATGAAATAAACATAATGAAAATTTTACTTTTAGGTGCAAAAGGCCAAGTGGGCGCCCAAATAGAGCGCCTTTCTAACATTTTGGGATACCAGACGGCAGCCTTCAGTAAGCAAGAGCTTGATATTACTGATTATCTTAAGGTAAGAAAAAAGATCGATGAGATTAAGCCAGAAATTGTGATTAACACTGCGGCATATCATGTGGTAGCTAGTTGCGAGAAATATCCCAATAAAGCCTTTGAAGTTAATGCATCGGCTGTAAAAAATCTAGCGTTTTTATGTAGTCAGAGAAAAGTTAGATTAGTACATTTTAGTACTAGCTGGGTTTTTGATGGGTATATGGGTAGACCATATCGAGAAGACGATCTGTTTAATCCACTTCAGACATATGGGTTATCAAAGTTAGCTGGAGAAATAGCTGCCCTGAATTATAATGCAGATACTATTATAATAAGGACATGCGGTGTCTTTGGCGGTTTGAAGGGGAGCAGAGCAAAAAAGGGAAATTTTATTTTACACATTCTTAACCAGGCTAGATTAAAAAAGAGCCTAGAGGTTTCAGCAGAACAAACGACTAGCATTACCAATGCCGAAGATCTAGCACTAGCTACCTTAAAGCTTGTGCAAAAAAAAGCCGCTAGAGGCATCTATCATTTAGTAAATAAGGGTTATTGTTCTTGGTCAGAATTAGCCCAACAAATTGTTAACCTGAAAAATCTAGATTTAAAAATAGTTTCTGTAGACAGAAAGGGAGTCTTTCAAGAAGTGAGAGTGCCAATTATTTCTACTCTGGAAAATACCAGAGCAAAATCTTTAGGTATAATTTTACCTCATTGGAGGGAAGCATTAGCAAGGTATTTAACCACCTTACCTTAAAATGATAAACCGCGATAAAATTGCTGTTATTATCCTTACTTACGATAGATTTGAAGATTTTAAATTAGCGTTGAAATCGGCTCTCATGCAAAAAAATGTCTTATTTCATATTTTTGTTTTTGATAATGGTTCAAAAAAACCCGTCTCTACCATTATTGGAAAAAACCCGCAAGTAACCTACGTCAGGCATAAAAAAAATATAGGTTTTGCCGCCAACTTCAAATTTGCCACTAAATATGTTAAAGATAGAGGTTTTAAATTATCGTTTTTATTAGGGGATGATGATATGATTGCTTATTCTAATGCGCTTAAAGATCTTTTAGTCTTGATGAATAAAGACAAAAATACTCATGTAGTAAGAGGCGGATATGCTGAATTTATTCATAAATTACCTCAATTTACTAGAATAACTATTCATGATGATAATTATTGTCAGAAGCTCTCAGGTTTATCAGAAATTGATAAGGCGCTAGTATTACATATTACCTCTTATTCTGGAATTTTATTTAGAAACGAAATGCTCGAACCGTATTTTTGCCCATTTGATGACTTGGTTAGCCCACTAATGGCTCCACTGCTTAAGATTCTTACTCAAAAAGAGTTTGCTTTCCTGTCTGACAAAATCACCATGTTTATTAAAACTGAGCATTCACAACTAGCCCGAGATCTTTATAACCAAAGTGTGTCAAATCAAGATGCACTGGAAAAATCCCTTAAACTCTTGGGCAAATCTTATAAAAGATATGTATCTGTCGTCGAACTGGTAAATTTTAAGATTTATTCCCAAAATTCAAAAAATATTAATAAATATTATCAGGAATGTTTAAATTTGAATAAAGGATGGAAAGCTATTCCATACATTATAACTTTTTATTTACCAGTTCATCTCTTGCGACTCTTAAAGAACGTTTACAAAAATATCACCACTTTTTTAGTTAATCAAGAGATTAAAAATAAGCATAAATATTTGGGTCAAATAATTTTAAAATGAAAAAGTATTTTGTTTCGATTATTATCCCTACCTATAATGCTCAAAAACTTCTTGAGAAGTGCCTTAGGAGTATTAGAAAACAGGATTATCCAAAAGATAAATATGAAATTTTAGTTATTGATGGAGGAAGTAATGACAAAACTTTGGCGGTAGCTAAAAAATGGGGAGCACGTATTTTAAAAAATCCTTATCGCGATGCCGAAAGCGGTAAGGCAATAGGAATAAATCTCGCTAAGGGAGAAATTATTGCTTTGATTGATGCGGATAATGAATTGGTGGAAAAGACATGGTTATCAAAAATGACGAAGCCATTGTTGGAAGATAAAAAAGTCTTCGGCGTAGAATCTCCTTGGTTAGTACGTCGAAATGATTCTTCACTAAATCAATATTTTTCTCTACTACGAATTGCTGATCCGTTAGCGAGAAAGCTTCATCCTAGAGCACATATTATAGACAACAAAAATTATTTTATCTATCAGCTGAAAATTGGCGAGGCGCCAGTAATTGGCGCCAATGGATTTTTATACCGGAAAAGCTTTGTTACCAAAGTAGGATTTGGGGAAAAGTTTGAAGAAGTTAATTTTGTTTCCCGACTCGTCAGCAGCGGTTTTCTTCGTTACGCCGTTCCTAAGCATATTGGTATCTATCATCATTATGTCTCTTCTATTGGAGATTATATTAAGAAAAGAATTAAAATAGGTAAAAAATTTATGGCCAGAAAAGCTAGGGGACAAGAGACATGGGTCGATAAAACGGCAAAGGTAGATTTTTTAATAGCAGTACTTTATAATGTTTTAATTATTGGTCCTTTGGTCGAGTCGATAAGGGAGTATAATAAAAGCAAGAATCCAGTCTGGTTTTGGCACCCGATTATTTCTTTCCTAACGGTCATAATATATACGTTGATTTTTATTCTTAGCAAATTGAAAATAGTATGAAGGATCGATTAGTTTTTGATATCAGACATCCATTATAAAGAAAATATGAAAAAAACTTTTTGGATATTACTTTTACTAGCCTTGGGAACCTTTGGGTTTTTTTTAAATATTTTCTATACTCCTTTCTTGATCTGGTCTGAAGGAGTGTATAAGCCCTGGCTTTTTCTTAACGGTTTTGTTCTCTTTAGGGACGTTATATGGAATAGAGCTGGGTTTGATCTATATCTTCTTGCAGGCTTTTATAAGCTTTTTGGTGTAGATCCATTAAATTTCCAGATATTTATATTCATCTCCCAAGCAATAATTGGAATTGTGATGATTTTATTGCTATATAAAAAATCATTTTTATTAGCAGTAACATCATATATTTTATATATCTTGTTTGCTTTTTTCGTCTATGGCACCATCAGTCAACCGGCAGAAATCCTACTTGGTCTTTTTGTATTTCTAATATTTTATTTTTATTGGGAATTTACTGATAAAAAATCTGTTAAATTTCTTTTTTTTGCAGGAATAGCCACAGGATTTTCTTTAATCACAAAACAAACATCTATATTCGTATTTATAGCAACATTATTTCTCCTTCTGATATACTCAAAGCGAAAACTTCTAACAAATACTAAGATTTATCTATTAGGTACGGCAGTTCCCGTAGTGGGTTATGTGGGTTATTTTGCACTGAATAATGCTCTTTACGATTTATATTTTAACACCATTTATGTTGTTCTTTTTCCTTATCGACAAAATGCACCACTTTCGGGACTTCCCGAAGGCATAAGGCTAATTGGACTTCACTTAGCGGTTTTGATCCCATTTGCCCTCATAAAAATTAACAACATTTCAAAACAAACAAAAACCGCAGTTATTTTTTTTGTTCTAGCTTTATTTGGGACTTTACTTCCAACTTTTTGGTCGTATAGGCTGATTTCTGCCTTGCCCATGTTTTCAATTATGACATCATTTTTTTTGCTTCAGGGATATTCAGTTATCAAAAAAGGTAAAGATTACCTAAGAACCACAATTGTAGTACTTGGATTTATTGCTTTTCTTATACAGTTTAGATCGTATTACTTACAAAATATAAGGTATATAAGTGATCATGGAGGTTTTTTTGAACAAAAATATCTGCTGGAGGCCTATAAAGAAGATGAGAAAAAAGTTACTGCTTGGTTAAAAAATAATACCGGTGAAAATGAAAGAATTTTTAATACGATTGGGAATAATTTAATCCTATTTTTTAGCAACAGATTTCCTCAAAATAAATATGATACCTCAATGAGTTTCGGGTTTTATCCGCTCGAACAGTATTGGGGAACTATTACTGAAAATCCTGCCAGAGTTGTTGTATATGATACTAATCTGCCGAAGGGATGGAAAATATTGGAAAATTGGAAATATACAAACTTTCTAAAGGAGCATTATTCTTTAAGAGAAACATTCGGCCCTTATGAAATTTATATCTTGTCTGAAAAAAAGAAGTAGCGAGGCATGAGAATGATACCTGTAGTAGAGCCTGTAATTCACGGTAATGAACTTAGATATCTGAAAGACTGTCTTAAGTCAACATGGTTATCTTCTGGCAAATATGTGGATTTGTTTGAGAAAAAATTTGCAAAATTTTGCGAGGTAAGATATGCAGCTAGTGTCGTTAATGGTACTGCAGCACTTCATGTTCTTTTAACCACCCTAGGGATAAAGAAAGGAGACGAGGTTATTATTCCCGATCTGACCTTTGTGGCGACAGCTAACGCCGTAACCTACACTGGTGCGAAACCAGTATTTGTCGATGTAGATAGACAGACATGGAATATTGCTCCCCAAAAAATTGAAGAAAAAATTACAAAAAAAACAAAAGCTATTATAGTAGTTCACCTTTATGGTCATCCTGCAGACATGGATCAAATCAATTCTTTAGCAAAATCTCATAATATCCTGGTGTTAGAAGACGCATGCGAGGCTCACGGCGCGTTATATAAAGGCAGGAAAGTTGGCTCCTTATCTCTTGCATCTTGTTTCAGCTTTTATGGTAATAAAATAATAACAACCGGAGAAGGAGGAATGATTGTTTCGAATAGCAAGTCTATTATAAAAAGGGCCAATTTCTTGAAATCTCATTCTCAAATTGCAAAGGGTATATATCATCATACTGAAATTGGATTTAACTACCGTTTTACTAATCTCCAAGCCGCCCTAGGCTTAGCACAGCTAGAGAATGTTAATAGTGTTATTAAAAAGAAACTGGAAAATGCCAATATTTACAATACTCTGTTAAAAGATGTAGAAGATATTATATTACCACCAAATGAACCTTGGGCAAGAAGTGTATTTTGGATGTACTCAATAGTTTTACGAAGGAAAAATTTAAGAGACAAATTAATCCTAAAACTGGCAGATGCACTGATAGAAACTCGACCATTTTTTGAACCGTTGCATAGACTCCCGATGTATAAAGAAGATGCAAATTTTCCAAATTCAACCTTTTTATCTAAAAATGGTCTTAGTTTGCCATCAAGCACACTACTTACTGTTAAGGAGATTGAATATATATGCGCAACTTTAAAAAAAATGTTAAAAAGGTCTCTTTAACAACATGGATTTATCAATTATTCTTCCAACTTTTAATGAGAAAGGTAATGTAAATAAACTTATAGAAAGTATAAAAAGAAATTTAAAAGCAAAAAAATTTAATTTTGAAATTATTATTGTTGATGATAATAGTCCTGACAGAACGGCAGAAATTTGCAAAAAGAAATTTAAAAGCGACAAAAGTGTCAAAATTTTTGTAAGGAAAAAAGAAAGAGGTTTGGCTTCAGCAATATACTATGGGATAAAAAAGGCGATGGGAAAATATATACTAGTAATGGATACAGATTTTAGTCATGATCCCAAATTAATTCCTCAAATGGTCGAAAATATAAAAGACTCAGATATCGTTATTGGCTCTAGATATATAGGTTCAGGAGGAATGAAGAATCAAAAAAGATATTGGCTTAGCCATCTCTACAATTTATACCTTAGAATTTTATTTGGTATTCCGGTTACTGATTTTTTAAGTGGCTATTTTTGTATAAAAAGGAAATATCTTTTAAATATGCTTTATGAACAAAAAAAAATTTTCGTTGGATATGGAGATTATTTTATGAGGCTAATTTTTTTTATAAACCTGAATCAAGGCAAGTTTACGGAGTTGGCTTCTTTTTATAAAGACCGGTCTTATGGCCAAAGTAAGACTAACCTATTAAAAACATTTATATTGTATACGAAGACTTCAATAAATCTTGCAACTCATAAATCCTAAGCCAATTTTTTGTTATTACCGAGTTTTATTTTAAAAGTTGCCGTCATTTTTTCTGAACTATACTCGCATGAAGCAGTTTTTATTCTAAATTTTTTGGGTATCCTAAAAGGAATCCCATAGTGCAATCCTCGAAGACTCAATAAGACATCATATTTTAAATAATCAATTCCTGCCTTCCTCCCTATAAGAATTGGGGAAAAAGGTTGTATAGTCATCGCAAGAATATTTATTAATCCTAAATAAATTTTCATAGGCATCAAGTTCGCAATTATTGTAAACAATTGAGCAAGATAATTTTTATTTTTTTGAAACGCTACTAGAATCGTTCCTCTCGGCCTAGCGACTCTTAAAAGCTCATTAAATGCTTTTTTCATGTCTTTGGGTTTTAAATACATTATTGTGCCCACGCATAGAACAATATCAAACTCCGAATCATGAAACATACTAAGTTTTCTAATATCCCCTTGGTAAAACTTAAGCTTTTTATTGATAGCAAATTTTCTTTCTGCAACATCGATAGATTTTTTACTTAAATCTATGCCCATAACAAATTGTGCTCCTTTATTAACGAGTTGCAATGCATAATCTCCAACCCTGGTACCGGCATCTAAGATTTTTTTATCTTTTATCTCTTCATCTGAAAAATAGTAATCTATGAACTTTTTTGCCTCTTCATCGTCATGAAAAAAACTAACAGCGTTATCAAAAACTTCACCTGAATTATTTTTTTTCATTTTATTTTACAAAATCTTGATAAGTATAAAAAAGCTCCTTAAATTCAATCAATTTCCTGCCATGTTTTTTAAAGTTCTTAATAGCATTTTTTGTAGGATACGAATAGTAACTTTGTTTTGTCCTGGCGTTTTTTTCTCCTTTAAATTTTTCTCCCTTTTTAATTTTTCGCAAAATTTTTTTTAAAAGAGGAATTCCCTCAAGCACACAACGCCAATATAAATGATATTCAGTATCTGTTTTTTTAACCGCTATTTTTTTTTGAGCAAGTATAATTCCCGCATCCACTTTTTCATCCGTAATTTTGTGGATTGTAACTCCCGTTGTTTTTTTATTGTGAGCAAGAACCCAAACGGTAGGACTTAAACCACGATAAGAAGGAAGAAAAGATGGATGCATATTGATTGTTCCTAGCGCAGCAATAGAAAGAAGATTAGGTCTGAAAATTTGATTAATAAATAAAGAAATAAATATGTCTGGCTTCTTCCTTCTTAAATATTTAACAAGCAGAGGATTATTGATGTTGTCGCTCGATACAATTGGAATATTTTTTCTTCTTGCTATAACCTGATAAGGAAAAAATATATTGTTTTCTTTTTTGAAATGAAAAAAAGAATAGATGTTTTTCCCAATAATGAAAAAAAGAAATTTTGCAATTTGAAATAATGTATAGGAAACCCCCGATTTACTTATAAAAAAAAATAATGCCTCAAGCGTGTTTTTTTCTGGATATAAAATCGAAGATTCAATAATACAAATAATATCGAGTTCTTTTTCTAAAAATAATTCTTTAATAGCTTTGTTTGCAAATATGTGATTTTTACTTGTGAAAATAATAGTTTTCATTTATTATTAGTCTTATTTTTGAGTCGTCACAGTTTTTATTCCCTTTTTTGAAAGGTTTTTAATAATTGTATATCTAGTCCTGTTTCTAGCAAAAGTTACAAGCGTTTTTTTCAGTCGTAGTTGTAATTCTACACTACCCACGTTATAATGTTCAAGCATGGAACGACCATTTATATCTATAATTATTCCAAATTTAACGCTCAGAGATATTTGAAAAAATATTTTCAAAGCATAAATTCACAGATTGTTTCTTTTCCTACAATATGAGAGTGGATAAGTATTATCAGACAACTCGCTATCAAAAAAAAATGATAAAATGGCGAAAAGAACATTATTACCCACTACGACTTTCTCTTTTGATGGAAAAGTTGGGGCTTAAATTACGAGGGAATATTTTGGATGCCGGTTGTGGAGATGGCGGGTTAGCAAAGGAAATTGAAGAACGATTTTCTAATCTGAAGATTTATGGCATAGATATTTCAAGGAAAGGTTGTAGGCTGGCAAAACGTTATTGCCAAGAAACAAAAGTAGCCGATTTAAACAAAGAAATTCCTTATCCGGATAATTATTTTGATTTCATCGTTTCTCAAGAAGTCCTCGAACATATTATTGATACGGATAGATATTTTGAGGAGTTTTACCGAGTAGTTAAAAAAGGAGGTAGAGTAGTCATTACTACGCCAAACCTGTTAGCTTGGTATCAGCGGCTACTTTGTGTTTTAGGCATTATTCCTACCTTTTATGAATTAAGCACTAAAGATAGGAGTATAGGCTTGGGTATATTAAAAAAAATTCTCCATAACGCCCAGCCTGTTGGGCATATCAGGGTTTTTACCAAGCTGGCGCTGAAAGATATGGCTAATCTTTATGGCTTTAAGGTGTTGGCTATAAAAGGAGCGACTATCAAATATGAATTTCCTCCGATAGTACAACAGATATACGATGCGCTAGATTATTTATTTTCTCTATTGCCATCTTTTGCTTCCAATCTGATACTTTATATGGAGAAGAAATGAGAAAAGACATTTTAATTGGCATTTTTTTCTTATTAGTAGTAGTGGTGGTGTTCAGAGACCTGTCACAAACCTTTTACCAACAAGATGAATGGCATACCCTGGGGATATTAAAAACAGAAGGAATTTCATATTTGCTTTCGGAAAGTACATTAAAAGGAATGCTGCTTTTAGAAAATAGGCCTTTGGCTAGGTTAACTAACTACTTTCTTTTTGGGCAGTTTCCGCTAAATATTTTTCCTCTTTTTTTATTCTCTGTACTTCTTCACACTACTAATGCCTTTTTGATTTATAAAATCGCCAGTAATTTCATTAAAAGCTATCTCTGGATAATTTTGGGGACGCTCTTTTTTATAGTTAATGCTACTAGTAAACAGGCAGTTTTGTGGTTTGGTACAACCACCGGAACTCTTCCTGCCGCCACTCTAATTTTCTTATCTATTTTTCTTTATTTAAAATACTTGGAAAGAAAAAAAGCGCTTTATTTATTGAGTTCGATAGTTGCCTTGATAGCTTCACTGGGTTTTAAGGAAAGTGGGCTTTTCTTATTTTTGTTTTTTCCCGTTACTGACTTTTTTTACTCCTTAATTAAGAATAAAAAGCTAATCATCAGTCGGTTTTCTTTAGGCGTTTTGATAGTGGGATTACTGTTGTTTGCCTCAAAATTTCTCAACGTTTTTTTTGCTGCTACCAGTAGTTCCAGATATTTAAATACTGCTACATCCGGTAGTATATTAAAGTTAGTTTGGGCTGCCATTACTTATCCCTTGGAAAGCTTATCACAAATAATTTTTCCTGCTGAGGTAATATTTCCTTTAGCCAGAAAAATTACCGAAGCTGTCTTTCCCTATTTTGAACCCTCAGGATATGCAGCGCTTATTTCAGAACAGATAGTGGTAGAATTTATATCTGTTTTAGCAACTATAATTTTTATTTTACCTGTGATAATTTTTTTATTTACCCACAAAGATAAATGGCCAATCATTTTTATCTTATCATTTTATATTTTAACTTTCGTGCCCTTTATTATCTTAGTTAAACCAAACGGTTATCTCGAGTCGCGATATTACTATATTCCGGCAGCTGCTGTAGGGATACTACTGGGGATATTTTTGGAAAACTTTACCAAATTTATCTCAAAAATTTTAAGGAAAAAAATTATCATTAATATTGCTTATGTTTTATTAATAGGAACTAGTTTTTTCTACTTATATAAAAATATTTCTTTTATCCAAGATCAATTAAATTTCTTGAACGAGAGGGCCGGTATTCAAAAATACCTTTTGGCACAAATTTTAAAAAACCATCCGCAATTTTTGCCAAAACAAGTTTTTTATATTGAAAGTGATCATAGTTTTATTGTTCCCAATAATCCATTACCATTCCAAAACGGTATCGGTTACAGCCTATTGGTAGCATATGTCTATAGAATAGACAACCCAAGGCTTAACCCTTTTTTAACTGACAATTATTTCTGGAAGCTAGGTAGTCAGGGATATGTTGAGTATGGGCAGCAAGGTTTTGGATTTTTTGCCGATAAAAAGATGATTAGGGAAGAAATAAGGATGGGTAAATTTAATTATAGTGATATTACCGCGTTTCGCTTTAATTCTTCTCAAAATATCATTACGGATATTACCAGGGAATTCCAAAGGGAATTGACAAAAGAGATTCCATGAGCGAAAGCATATTAACATTTAGCAGTAAAGACTGGCTTTATTTTTTTAATGAACAGTTGAGGGAGCTTCCAGCCCTTCCTTTTATCTGGGATCAGCTTCGAGGTAATGGCTTGGGAGAGAATGTAGCCCCACTACTGGGACTACGTTTTTATCCTGTAATATCCAGATGGATTTTGCATAATGTGGCAGGTCTTAACTGGTTGGGAATAGAGCTGATAATTTTCTTTGGGGTAGCACTTCTTATTGGATTTTATTCAGCCTATCAGTTTGGAAAATACTTTTTTCCAAAAAAGCGAAAATTAATTTTTTTGACAGTTGGCATCTTTCTACTTAATACCTATATCCTGATGATTTTTGGGGGAGGGCAGTTAGGAGTGATATTGGCTTATACTCTTGCTCCGCTTGCTTTGATAAAAACAATAGATTTGATAGAAAAAAATCGTGAAAAATTTTCCTGGCCAAGAATTATTATAGTAAGTCTGCTTTTTTCACTGCTAGCGCTATTTGACTTACGAATAGCATATATAGCGCTAGTTGCCGCAGGAATTTTTAGTATTTTCCACAACTTTTTCATAAGGAGTTTGTCTATTTTTCGTTTAATTTTATCTGTTGGTGTTATTAGTTTTCTCGTTCTTGGTCTTTTGGCATTTTGGTTTCTTCCGGTAATTGCTTTTACTTCACTAGCTGTTAATCCCGTTATTTTTAATATTGAATCTGTTCGTTTTCTTTCTTTTGCCTCGTTTTCCAATGTCATTGCCTTGCTTCACCCAAACTGGCCGGAAAATATCTTTGGAAAAATATACTTTATGAGACCGGAGTTTTTGGTAATACCGATATTGGCGTACTCGTCGTTATTATTTATTCGCAATGAAAGTAAAATACAAAAAATGTATATCTTATATTTTGCTTTTCTGGGTCTGGTGGGAGCATTTTTGGCAAAAGGGACTAATCCGCCCTTGGGAGAGGTTTACTCTTGGCTGTTTAAGCACCTAGTGGGCTTTGGCACCTTTCGGGATGCTACCAAATGGTATCTATTAATTGCCTTGAGCTACTCGGTCCTGGTCCCTTATACTCTGACAAAAATATGGTTACTAATTGAAAAGAATAAATCTAAAGTTCGTTATGTATTCCTATTATTTGCTATTGGCTATTTATTATTTTTGATTCATCCTTTATGGTTGGGAAAACTTTCCGGAACATTTAGACTCTACCAAGTGCCAGAGGAGTATATAGAGCTAAAAAATTTTTTGAGCAGTCAATCAAATTTTTCCCGGACGCTGTGGATTCCTCAAAGACAGCGTTTTGGTTATTACTCAGATCTTCATCCGGCGGTTGGAGCGTATGACTTGTTTAAATTATCAAGTCCGTCTGCAGTATTAGCTAATTTAGAAGAATATTCTTTGCGTTCAATCGGAGTGAAGTTTGTTATTCTTCCCTTCGATTCCCAAGGAGAGCTATTTTTAGAAGATAGAAAATATAGTGATACTCTCCGCGCTAATATAGAAGGAGAATTAGATAAAATCAGCTGGCTAAAAAAACATCCGGAATTTACTCAAATTGCCTTATATGAACTGATGGGAGAAAGCAGTGATTTATTTAGTCTGGCTTCTTCAAGGAAAAAAGTCAACTGGCAGATGATAAATCCCACCAAGTTTACCTTGACGTTGGATTTAGAGGATAAAGATTTACTAATTTTTTCTCAACGTTATGATTCGGGTTGGGTGGCTAAATTTGGGAACAAAGAAATAGTAAATAAAAAGATTGACCCATATCTCATGGAGTTTGAGATTTCAGAAAAAGGCATGTATACTATTACGTATACGCCGCAAAGGTATGTGTATTACGGATATGGTGTATCTCTATTGGCCCTCGCTTTTTGTGTAGTTGTTTTGATAAAATCTAGGAGAAAAAAATGAAAATTTTAATCACTGGGGGCGCAGGTTTCATCGGTATCAATACCGCAGAGTACTTTCTGAAGCAAGGCAGTAAAGTTTTTCTTTATGACAACCTATCAAGAAAAGGAAGCAGGACTAATCTTGCTTGGATAAAGAAGCAATATCCAAAAATTCAATATGTAGATGGCGATATCGGTGATTTTACTAAGCTCAAGAAAGAAGTGGAAGGAAAGGATGTGGTGTTTCATTTTGCAGGGCAAGTTGCTGTAACGACATCAGTAGAGAACCCCCGTGAAGATTTTGAGGCGAATGCCATGGGAGCGCTAAATATACTTGAAGCAATTCGTTTGTCAAAAAGTAGACCAATTATCATATACAGTTCGACGAACAAGGTTTATGGAGAATTAAAAGACATAGAAATTATAGAAAAAAAGACCCGATACGAATTTAAAAACTTACCATTTGGCATAAGTGAAACGCATTGCCTTGATTTTCACTCTCCTTATGGTTGTAGCAAGGGTGCATCCGATCAATACATTAGAGACTACGCCAGAATATATGGGTTAAAAACTCTGGTATTTAGACAATCATGCATTTATGGTCCTCATCAATTTGGAGTTGAAGATCAAGGATGGCTGGCTTGGTTTGTCATTGCCGCATTTTTCAAGAAACCAATCAAAATTTACGGAAATGGCAAACAAGTCCGAGACGTTCTTTACATAGATGATCTTCTTCGTGTTTTCGATCTTGGCATAAAAAATATAAATAAAGTTAAAGGGCAAATATACAACATTGGCGGCGGATCTCGCAATACCATGTCTGTCTGGCTGGAATTTAAAGATGTGCTCAAGGGTATTTTAGGAGAAGAACCGGTAGTCACCTTTGAGTCTTGGCGTCCAGGTGATCAACCCATCTTTGTTTCGGATGTGAGGAAAGCAAAGAGAGATTTAGGCTGGGAGCCCAAAGTGAGTATCAAAGAAGGGACGAAAAAATTATTTGACTGGATTTCTCAAAATAAAGAACTGTTTAGCAAATAGATGAAAATTCAAGACGCGCTTTTTTTTATCCTCTTGGCAGAACTGCTCTATAAACACAATCCGCGATGGTGCGTACTGGCAGGGTTAGCGTCGTTAGTATTGGCAATTCCGCTTTTTGCCAGTTGGACCTTTTTTACCGCCGAACGTCTCACCTGGTACGCCGCCGCCTTTCTGTTGGTGGCAATAATTATTAATTTAACTAAACTTAAAAAAGAATGAGCGATAAAGTTAAAGCATTCCTTTTAATTTTTGGAAGAGCCTTTTTAACAGGAGCAACATCGCCAGTAACAAAAATTGGCATAGCAGAAATACCACCTCTTAGCTTTGCATTTGTGCGTTTTTTCCTTGCATCATTTCTTTTGCTACCATTCTTCATAAGAAAAAGAAATAGTCTTCTAAAAGAAATTAAACCACTAGCTCCAGTTTCACTTTTAGCAACAGGGAACATAGTGCTTTTTGTTTTAGGAATTAAACTAACAACAGCAACAATTTCTGCAATTCTATATGCTGGTATACCAATAGTAACAGTTTTCTTCCTTTATTACTTTTGGGGAGAAAAATTTGATAGGCAAAAATTGTTAGGAGTTCTGATTGGTTTTGTTGGTGTGCTCATTATAGTGTTTTTACCAATATTAGAAAAAGGACAGCAATTTTCAGGCAATATGCTAGGTAATTTATTGATTCTTGGAGGAGTAGTGCTTTCTTCTTTATATGAAATTTTCTCTAAAAAATTACAAAAAATTTATTCCCCTTTTATGATTACGAGCAGCTTTATCTTTGTTACAGCAATAGCAATTCTTCCACTTTTTATCTTTGATCTGATCGTAAGTGGTATGTGGTGGAGGGATGTAACTGCGGCAGGCTTAGCATCTATAGCTTATATCATAATATTTACGACTATTTTAGGATATGCACTTCATCAATATGCAATTAGACACGGAGGAGTAATTTTTGCTTCTATGTTTTACTATTTACTCCCAGTATTTGGCTACATTACCTCATTTATTTTGCTTGGAGAAAGATTGACGGTTGGTATAGTTATTGGAGGAGTACTTGCCCTTTTAGGAATTTTCCTTGTTACACAAAAGTGAGTCTATCCATTTTGCCTCAAATAGGTAAGTTTGATATAATTGACTTTATATGAAGGTTTTGGTGACAGGTGGGGCAGGGTATATTGGTAGTCAGATGGTCAGGCAGCTATTGGAGGGTGGGCATGAAGTAGTGGTCTTTGATAACCTGAAGGGCGGGTACAAAGCCGCTATTCCCCAAAAAATAATTCTTGTTACCGGTGACATTAATGACCAAGGAGCACTCACTGTTCTTTTTTCTCAACATAAGTTTGAAGCGGTAATGCATTTTGCCGGAGTTATTTCGATGGCCGAATCCATGAAAAACCCCTATAAATATTTTTATATCAACACCTTTGGTGCGCTTAATTTGTTAGAGGCAATGGTCAAAGCCAATGTTAAAAAGCTAATTTTTTCATCAACTGCTGGTGTTTATGGCGATCCGCTGCATTTGCCAATCAGAGAAGACGATTCTAAAAATCCCACCAATCCTTACGGTGAGTCAAAATTGATGGTTGAGCAGATGCTCTCATGGTACGATAAAATTTATAATCTTCGCTCCATTTCTCTTCGCTACTTTAACGCGGCCGGAGCCAGTCTTGATGGGCAATTTGGCGAGGCTCACCAAGGGGAAACGCATATTATTCCTCTGGCTATGAAAGCGGCCCTAACTAATACTTCCTTTACCATCTATGGCACTGATTATCAGACAAAAGATGGAACAAATGTTAGAGATTATGTTCATGTGATTGATCTTTGCGATGCTCACCTGTTGGCCCTTGACGCCCTGCTAAAAGACCATAAAACAGATGCTTTTAATGTGGGGCCAGGAATTGGCTTTTCTAATAAAGAGGTGATTGGTCAAATTAAAAAAGTTACCGGCATTAATTTCCCAGTTGAGGTCGGAGAACGGCGACCGGGAGATGCGGATGAGCTGGTTGCCGATGCTTCAAAAATTAAAAAAGTGTTGGGCTGGCAGCCAAAATATAATGATCTTGAGGCAATTATTAAAACCGCCTGGCAATGGCACAAAAACCACCCAAATGGTTATGAGTTATGAGAGTTGGGATTATTGGAGCAGGTATTTCGGGACTGACTGCTGCTTATGAGTTGACAAAGCGCGGACACAGAGTAATTGTTTTTGAACGCTCTCGCACTCCGGGGGGACTGGGCACCTATATTAAAATTGAGAAAAATTACCTAGAGCGTTTTTACCACCATTTTTTCGAGTCAGATAAGGCCATTATGACCTTAGCCGGGGAACTAGATATTGCTGATAAATTAAAATTTTATCAAGCAAAAACCGGCATCTACAAGAAAGGTAAAATTTATCCTTTTTCTTCAGCCTGGGAGTTATTGAAATTTAGTCCACTGTCGTTTTTTGATAGACTAAGATGTGGGTTAATAGTGGCATTTTTGAAATTTTTGCCTTTTCCCTTAAAAAGTTTGGATAAGATTTCTGCCAGTACCTGGATTAAAAAATATGCCGGCCAAAAAGTTTATGAGGTGGTCTGGCGACCCTTGCTGGGAGGAAAATTTGCTAAATATGCCAGCCGGATACCAGCCCTGTGGTTTTGGGGAAGAATTCACGATAGAAGTGTGAAATTAGGTTATTTTGATGGCAGCGTTAGGATATTATTTGACCGACTGATAAAGTCCATCAAAAATGGCGGCAACAAGTTAAGGCTCAATGCGGAAATTTTAGAAGTAAGTTCTAATAGAACAGAAGTTCGCGTTAGAGAAAAAAATAAGGTGTTTATTTTTGATAAAGTTCTACTGACCACGGTTTCTCCCATTACCGAGAGATTGATGACTGACAAAATGAGCCAAGACTACCGCCGGCGACTAGCTCAAATAGATCATCTAGGAGCGATATGTGTAGTTTTGGTGCTTAAACAATCAATTCAATCGCAGTATTGGCTCAATATCTGTGATGGGGAAGCACCCGTTCTGGTAGTAGTTGAACATACCAATATGATTGATAGCAATGCTTATCAAGGTAAAAGATTGGTCTATTTAGCAAATTACCTCCATCGCGGCGAAAGACGCTTTCAAGCAACAGACAAACAAATTATCAAAGAATATATCCCATTTTTGAAAAAGCTTAATAAAAATTTTGACCAGTCTTGGATTATACGGGCTTTTGTTTCCCGCACGCCGCGCGCTCAAACAATTTTCCAGCTGGGAGCGCTGGCTCGTCTTCCTTCCATCAAAACGCCGTCAAGAAACATTTATTTGGTTAATATAGACCAAATGTACCCTCACGATCGCAATTTAAGTCAGGGAGTGGAGCTTGGGAAGGAAGCAGTCAGGATAATGTTGAATATTGATGATACAATTAAAACATGAGAATAGGAATAGATGTCAGTCAAATGGCCTATGAGCAAACAGGAGTAGGAAAATATATTAAGAATTTGGTCAGTCACCTGTTAAAAATAGATAAAGAGAATGAGTATGTTTTGTTTTTCTCTTCGATGAGAAAACATCTCAAATCTCAAATCTCAAATCTCAAATCTACATCGCAAAACTTAAAAATTAAAGAATTTAGATTTCCGCCAATGCTTCTTGATTTCCTTTGGAATAGATTACATATTTTACCGATTGAGTGGTTGATTGGAGATATTGATGTTTTTATCTCTTCCGACTGGACTCAGCCACCAACGATCAAAGCTAAAAAGGCCACGATTTTGTACGATTTAATTGTTTATAAACATCCGCAAGAAACAGCCAAAGTAATTGTTGATACCCAAAAAAGAAGATTGGAGTGGGTCAAAAAAGAATGCGACACAGTTTTTTGTATATCAGAAGCAACAAAGAAAGATGCAAGAGAGATACTTAAAATTGAAGAAAAGCGATTAGAAGTTATTTATCCGGGAATTTAATTATGATTATTGGTATTGATGGTAATGAGGCTAATGTAGAGAAAAGGGTGGGGATTTCTGAATACGCATTCGAATTGCTGCGGCAATTCAAAAAAACCCAAAGCTACAACTTAAAATTTCAAATCTATTTAAAAGATCAGCCGCGAGAAGAATTACCCGAGGAAGGTAAGGAGTGGCGATATCGAGTTATTGGACCAAAGAAGCTTTGGACACAGGTTGGGTTACCGTTTGACCTGTTTTTTCATCAACCTCGGCCGCAGGTGTTTTTTTCACCAACGCACTACGCCCCGAGATTTTCTCCTATTCCAGTTGTCATATCCATTATGGATTTGTCATACATTCATTTTCCTCAAATGTTTAAGAAAAGCGACCTCTATCAGTTAAAGAACTGGACTTCTTATAGCGTTAAAAAAGCCAAGAAGGTTTTAACCATCAGTCGGGCTAGTAAAAATGATATAATAAAAGAGTATGGGATTGAGCCTGGAAGAGTAGTAGTGACGTACCCAGGAATGAAGATGAAAACTCCCGCCTTCGCTAAAGCTTCGGCGGGCAAGCAAAACTCAAATATGGATAAACTTAGAAAAAAATATGGGATTAGCGGAGAGTATATTTTGTTTGTGGGGACGCTACAGCCTAGAAAAAACATTGTTCGTTTAATTGAGGCCTTTTCGAAGATAAACCTACACCCCCGGGGAGTCGCTTCGCAACACCCCGGGGGTGGCCGAATGGACTCCCCCGGGGTGGATTACCTAGTTGTCGTTGGTAAAAAAGGTTGGCTTTACGAGGAGATTCTGGCGGCACCCAAAAAATTCGGAGTTGAAAATAGGGTTAAATTTTTGGATTTTGTACCGGAGGATGATTTGCCAGTTTTTTACAAAAACGCCCTTTGTTTTGTCTTGCCAAGTCTTTATGAAGGGTTTGGTCTGCCGATACTTGAGGCCATGGCTAACGGCTGTCCGGTGGTGACGAGTAATGTATCAAGTCTGCCCGAAGCAGGAGGAGACGCCGCCCTCTATGTTAATCCGGAAGACGTGGATGATATTACCCAAAAAATAAAATTGGTACTTGAAAATAAAAAGTTGAGAGAAGAGCTAATTGAGAAAGGATACAAACAGGTTAAAAAATTTAGCTGGGAAAAGACAGCCATAGAAACATTAAAAGTCTTAGAAGAGGTAGCTAGTGAAAGATAGAATGGGCAGGCAATTATCAGGAGGTCAAGTTATGGAGAAGACCGTCAATAGAATCGGTAATATTTTATTGGAATTTTGGTTAATGATCCTGCATTATATTGTCGGTTATACACCCTCGCATTACTTACGCCGCTTTTTCTATCGGTTATCAGGTGTGAAAATCGGCAGCGGATCAACCATTCACATGGAGGCTCGTTTTTATGACCCAAGAAACATTGAAATTGGACAAGATTCAATTATTGGCGAGAAGGTGGTGCTTGATGGAAGAGGAAAGCTTAAGATTGGCAATCACGTGGATATTGCAACGGACGTAATGATTTACAACTGTAAACATGATGTGCACAGTACGGATTTTGCGCCGGTCTGCGGCACGGTAGAGATTGAAGACTACGTTTTTATCGGGCCACGGGTAATTATTCAGCCGGGAGTCAAAATTGGTAAGGGAGCGATTGTGGCGGCAGGCGCGGTGGTGACTAAAGATGTGCCTGCCATGACGATAGTTGGAGGAGTGCCGGCAGAACACATTGGCGAGCGAAAAATTGATGGTCTACATTATAAACTTGGCCGGGCACGGTGGTTTAGATGACCATACTATCAATTATTATTATTAGCTACAACACAAAAGAATTAACAGTTCGATGTCTAAAGTCAATTATTAATCAATATAAAAGAGAATTACAGAATGGGCAGTTTGAAATTATTGTGGTTGATAACAATTCTACCGACCACACAGTTTTAACAATTCAACAGTTCAACAAAATTAGGATTATCGAGAACAAAAAAAATTATGGATTTTCCAAAGGGAATAATATTGGAGCAAAGAAGGCAAAAGGAAAATATTTATTTTTTCTTAATTCCGATACCGAAGTAAAAGACAAAAGATTGCTATTAATGGTTGACTTTATTAACAAAAATCAACAAGTAGGAATTTTAGGAGCAAGACTAGTTAATAATGATGGTTCTGTGCAGCCATCAACTGGCCCATTTTATACATTAGCTAATGTGATGACGATGTTATTTGGAGGAGAAAAATTAGGACTGGTGAGAAAAAGCCCCAGGGAAATTTCACAAGTGGATTGGGTCAGTGGGGGAGCGATGATGGTAGGTGCAGACTTATTTAATAAGCTCGGCGGCTTTGACGAAAAACTTTTTATGTATATGGAAGATATGGAGTTTTGTTGGCGAGCAAAAAAGAATGAGACAAAGATCTATTTTTATCCTAATATTTCTATTGTCCACAGGCAACTGGGTAGTAGCAATAGAACTTTTGCTATACTTAGTATTTATCAGGGGTTACTTTATTTTTATAAGAAACATATGAGTTCCGCAGAATATTTGTTAGTTAAATTAATGCTGAAGACTAAGGCATCTCTGGCTGTCGTCATCGGAATAATGGCGAATAATGCTTATCTTAAGGAAACTTATCGAAAGGCGCTAGCCTTATGAGCAGAATATGGCGCTTTATTACCGATAATATTCTTTTTGTTCTAACCCTTTTTCTATTGATGTTTATTCCCTTATATCCCAAATTGCCACTGCTGGATGTGGTAAATACTTGGGTATATGTTAGGGCGGAAGATTTCGTAGTGGTAGTTGCTCTGCTAATATGGACAATCCTTCTTTTCCGTCGGAAAATTACCTTGCGTACTCCTCTTACTATGCCTATTATTATTTTTTGGATAATAGGAGGAGTAGCCACTATTCATGGAGCGCTGCTAATCTTTCCCTATGCAGCTAATATCTTTCCTAACATCGCTTTTTTAAGCTTTCTGCGTAGGATAGAATACTTAAGCTTATTCTTCATTTCTTATAGCGCAATGAGAGATAAACGATTTCTCTCATGGGTGATAGCAACAATTGTGATTACCCTCTTTTTAGTTATCGGCTATGGCTTTGGACAAAAATATTTTGATTTTCCTGCATTTTTAACAATGAATGAAGAATTTGCTAAGGGAATAGCTATCAGGCTCTCCTCTTTATCACGCGTCCCCTCCACCTTTGGTGGTCATTATGATTTGGCAGCTTACTTAGTATTGATAATTCCGATTATAACCAGTTTAATTTTTGGATTTAAAAATTGGTTATTAAAGGTTGTTCTTCTAGGAGCAACATTTCTGGGGTTTATACTTCTTTTTATGACAGTATCTAGAATATCATTTTTTGTTCTGTTGGTTTCTTTAGTTCTGGTATTTCTTCTTCATAAAAAAAAGCTAGTCCTGCTTTTTCTCCCAATGGTTTTCCTTGTTTTATTATTCTTTTTGAGCTTTAATCCTGCCCTCCGGGATCGTTTTGGAAATACTATTAAAAAAATAGATGTTTTAGTAGATGCCACTAGCGGAGAAGCCATAGGTCATGTTAAAGAGATTCCTTCAGAAAATTTTAAGGACAAGATTATTAGAGAAAAGGTGGTTCGGAACAGAGAAGAATTGAATGGAATACTCAAGAGTAGAAGAGAAGACTTGCTGACAGCTAGTCCTTCTGCGGTAATTTCCTGGACGTTGCTACCCAAAAAATCTTTAGTTATTATACCAACAGATACTCCTACCGGAGAAAATTTACCGCAGGGAACCGGTTATATTAATTTATCGCTTTCTCCAGTCATTAAAAGAATGGGAGAGTTTTTTTATGAAGTATCAGACAGCCCGGATGTATTCATTGTCCATGGAAATTTCTTGATCAAACGAGCCTCTGCCTATGATTTATCATTTACCACTAGATTTCAAGGAGAGTGGCCACAAGCGCTACAGGCCTTTATGAGAAATATTTTTTGGGGGAGCGGCTATGGATCCGTTAGTTTGGCTGTTGACAACAACTATCTTCGTTTACTAGGCGAAGTGGGATTATTGGGGCTCTTTTCCTTTTTGGCAATATTTATTACAATGGCTATCTATATTAAGAAAGTTTTGCCAGAGACAGATTCACCTGTCGTTCGCAGCTTTGTTTTTGGGTTTATAGCAGGCGTAGTAGGGCTAGCTCTCAATGCTATTTTGATAGATGTTTTTGAAGCCTCCAAAGTAGCTTTTACTCTTTGGTTATTAACAGGAATAACGTTGGGGGCGCTTAGTCTATATCAAAAAAATAAGATAGATCTTTTGCGGGAATTTAAGAAAGTAATTCTCTCGCCATTTGCTATTATCGTCTATTTATTGTTGATGATTGTAATAATATTTTCACCCATGATTGGTAATTTTTTTGTGGGCGATGATTTTACTTGGTTTCGTTGGGCGGCAGATTCCGGGGATAAGATCTCGGTAATCTTTCGCTATTTGACGCAATCTGATGGGTTCTTTTATCGACCAGGGACAAAAATTTATTTTTGGCTGATGTATCAGACGTTTTGGCTTAATCAAACAGTCTATCATTTGTTTTCTATTTTACTTCACTTGGCAGTCACAGTTTTGGTTTTCCTGCTGGCGCGAAAAATCTTGCGAGATTTTAAATCTGCTGTTTTGGCTAGCTCCTTATTCGTGATTTTAAGTGGCTACTCCGAAGCCGTTTTTTGGATTTCTGCCACCGGTCATCTTTTTAATGCCATGTTTATACTGTTGGCCTTATTTTTCTTTATTCTTTGGGAGGAAAAGAAGAAACAGATATTTTGGTTGATATCCGTACTCTCTATTTTTTTGGGACTATTATTCCACGAGCTGGGAGTAGTTACTCCTCTGCTGTTGATTTTGTATAAATTTATTAGAGAAGATATGTTTAACACCGCAATATTTAGAAGAATTCACTACCAATTATTGTTTCTTCCCCTTTTGCCATATTTAGCGATGAGATACTTGGCACAGAGCCATTGGTTTAGCGGCGACTATAACTATAATCTTCTAAAGCTACCTTTTAACATAGTAGGGAATGCCTTTTCTTATTTCTTTCTGGTGCTGTTTGGCCCCGCCTCCTTGTCGGTTGCTCAGGCGTTACGTAATTTTTCCAAGGAGCATTTGGTAATTAGCCTAATTGTTGTTTCAATAATATCTTTGATAGCAGTTTGGTTATTTAAAAAAATTCTTAAAGTTCCGGATAAAGATGATAAAAGAATTGTGATTTTTGGAGTATTATTTTTCATAATTTCTTTATTACCATTTTTAGCATTAGGCAATATTACATCCCGCTATAGCTACCTGGCTTCTTTTGGGATAGTTATCCTGCTTGTCTTTTTTATCAAAAAACTTTACGGCTATTTACAAAATCAGGGCCGCGACATTGCTTTGGCTTCTATAGTACTGATAGTTGCTTTATTTTATCTGTTGCAGATTATTTGGGTGCAGCAGATTCACGGCGATTGGAAAGAGGCCGGTAAAAAAACGCAACAGTTTTTTATCTCTATGGACGAATTATATGCGGACTATTGGGCAAAAGAACCGATGAAGTTTCACTTTGTTAATGTGCCGACTCGAGTAGGAGAGGCATGGATTTTTCCCGTGGGATTGCCGGATGCCCTGTGGCTAATTTTTAGAAATCCGCAAATTCAGGTCTATAAGTGGCAGGAGCTAGATCAGGCTATGGCTGCAATGACAGATCCCATTAATGAAAAAATATTTGAATTTAAAGAAAACGGTAGAGTTATTGAGAGAAGAAAAATATTTAATAGCCAGTGAAAAAAATAGAACTATTGTTATTGCTAGTTATTGTTCTGGGGTCATTTCTGGTCAGACTCTATCGAATAGACAATCCAGTTGCCGATTGGCATTCTTGGCGCCAGGCAGATACTTCAGCGGTCACCAGAAATTTTGTCAAAAGCGGTATTGATTTACTCCACCCGAAATTTGACGATCTTTCTCCCATTCCTTCAGGTAAAGAAAATCCCCAAGGCTTTAGATTTGTTGAATTTCCTCTCTATAACGCAGTAGCGGCAACTATGTTTAATATTTTTAATAAATTTAATATTGAAGCATGGGGAAGATTAGTGACAATTTTTTCCTCACTTGGTTCGCTTATTTTTTTATATTTATTAACCAAAAAATACTTAGGTGTCAGAATTGGATTATTAACTGCTTTTTTCTTTGCCTTTTTGCCATATAACATATACTACAGTAGAACAATTTTGCCTGATCCGTCTATGGTGATGGCAATACTAGCTGGGATATACTTTTTTGACCGATGGGTTGATGAAATCTCAAATCTCAAATCTCAAATCTCAAATATAAATCTTAAAACGCAAATCTTTTATGGCTTAGCTATCCTTTTTACAGCTAGCGCTTTTTTGATTAAGCCTTTCGCTCTATTTTTCACTTTGCCCATGATTTATCTGGCGTTTCGCAAATGGGGGATAAAATCGTTAAT